>JAWOFO010000040.1:0-156069 GCA_046497465.1 Desulfobia sp. | reverse complement strand
GTAGCTTTACAATTAGAAAGACGGGTGGCCTTTAGAAGGGCAATGAAAAAGGCTGTAAATATTTCTTTGAAATTTGGAGCCAAAGGTGTTAAAATTTGCTGTTCTGGTAGACTTGGTGGAGCCGAGATGGCCCGAAGGGAGTGGTACAAGGAGGGAAGGGTTCCGCTTCACACTCTCAGAGCTGATATCGATTACGGTGTTGCCGAAGCCCGAACTACTTATGGGATAATAGGGGTTAAGGTCTGGATATTTAACGGGGAAGTTCTGCAGGATGAAGATGCTGAAGACACGGTTGATAAGAATAAATTGGTATCATCCTGAAATTGCGGGAAAACTATAAAGGAATAGGCTATGTTAAGTCCCAAAAAGATCAAACATAGAAAACAGATGAAGGGGCGCATAAAAGGTAACGCCCAGCGGGGGAGTTTCATAGTTTTTGGCGACTATGCCCTTAAAGCGGTTGAATCCGGAAAAATGACATCAAGGCAGATTGAAGCCGCTCGAATTGCTATTAATAGAAAGATCAGAAGAGGCGGCAAGATCTGGATCAGAGTATTTCCTGATAAGCCTGTCACTAAGCAGCCTGCTGAGACTAGAATGGGAAAAGGAAAAGGTTCACCGGAATACTGGATAGCCCCTGTTAAGGTAGGAAGGATACTTTATGAATTAGGAGGCGTAGATGAAGAAAGGGCAAAAAGGGCTCTAACCCTGGCCGGCAACAAGCTTCCTTTTGCAACCAAAGTTATCTCTAGAGGCGAGACTTTATGAAGGCCAAGGATTTGAGATCTAAAACAGTTGAAGGACTGGAGTCGCAGCTTGCCACCTTGGCGGAAGAGTATGCTAAGTTGAGATTCCAGCATGGAATAAGACCGTTGGAGAATACTGCTAAACTCAAAACAGTTCGTAAGGATATAGCACGTATTAAAACTGTTATAAATGAGAAACTGGCGGTGTAAGTATGTCCGACATTTTCGTGATCAAGTACGATAGGAAATAGGGATGGCAGAATCTAAAAATAAAAGGAAGACAAGGAGCGGGATTGTCATCAGCGACAAGATGAACAAGAGTATTGTCGTAAGAACGGATATGCTGGTAAAGCATAAACTCTACGACAAATATATACGTCGCCGTAATAAATTTATGGTACACGATGAAGAAGATATCTGTAAAATAGGAGATCGTGTATTAATCGAAGAATGCCGCCCCTTGAGTAAGAGAAAAAGATGGCGATTGCTGAAAGTTACCGAGGAAGCAGTATAAGCCTTTTTTTATCCTGTTATATTTAAAACAGACAAATAAAAGTCGACCGGAATTTAATAGGTTTTTCGTGTAAAAATTATATTAAGGCAAAACAATACAACAGATTGGTGTCATATGATACAGAGCGAGTCAATTTTAAACGTAGCAGACAATTCCGGGGCTAAAAAACTCTCCTGTATTAAGATACTAGGTGGATCAAAGCGGAGATATGCCAGTATTGGAGATATTATCACTGTTTCAGTTAAAGAAGCCCTGCCAAATGTTAAGGTAAAAAAAGGCGATATTTATCAAGCAGTTATAGTCAGAACTAAAAAGGAAATCAAGCGTCCCGAACATACTACACTGCGGTTTGATGATAACTCAGCAGTACTTCTCACTCGTACCGGGGATCCAATGGGTACGCGGATTTTTGGGCCCATAGCTCGTGAATTGCGGAATAAGGGATACATGAAAATAGTTTCTCTGGCACCGGAAGTTCTTTAGGACTTTACGATTAGTGGATATAACAAGTAATAAAATTTTTTAGACAAACAGTTACTGAAATGTCAAGTCCTGTAAAACGGTCTTTGAATTTAAGGGTATTACTAAAGACTAAAGGCGGATACAGATTACAGCAGATAGGGAAATAAGATGAAAGCAGGCAGGAATTATCTTAAACTTAATGACAAGGTCGAAGTAATAGCTGGCAAGGATAAAGGCCGGGTGGGTAAGGTTATAAAAATGTATCCTCTTGAAAACAGGGCTAAAGTTGAAAGGATCAATATAGCCAAACGCCACTTAAAACCTAATCAACAAAATCAGCAGGGCGGCATAATTGACATGGAGATGCCCATTCACGTTTCCAACCTTATGCTTATCTGTCCTGGCTGTGCGCAGACCGTAAGAATTAAAAAACACCTGCTCGGAGATGGTACAAAGGCAAGGGTCTGCATAAAATGTGGGGAAACAGTTGAACCAGGTTCCTGAGTACTTGTACTTTAATTATCCCGGAGGCAGTAATGTCAAATTTAGCAGAATATTATAAAAAAGAGTGTCTGCCGCTTCTGATGGAGGAATTTAACTATTCCAATGTAATGGAGGTGCCGAAGATCTTAAAGATCGTCCTTAATATGGGTCTGGGCGAAGCAGTGCAAAACAGTAAAATAATTGATAGTGCCACAAAAGAATTAACTCTTATATCCGGTCAGAAAGCAGTCGTAACCAGAGCGAGGAAATCTATAGCCGGTTTTAAACTTAGAGAAGGGATGCCTATAGGCTGTCGGGTGACTTTGCGCAAAAAAAAGATGTATTACTTCTACAGTAAACTGGTGCAGATTGCTCTGCCCAGAGTTCGTGACTTTCAGGGAGTGAGTCCAAAGGCCTTTGATGGTCATGGTAACTATTCTCTTGGTATTAAGGAGCATATTATTTTTCCTGAGATTAACTATGATAAGATCGACAAGATCAAAGGTTTTAATATTACTATTGTCACTAACGCCCGAACCGATAAAGAAGGGCGGTCTTTATTAAAAAAACTTGGTATGCCCTTTAAAAAATAGGCGCAGGCAGGAGGAAAATTTTGTCTAGAAAAGCTTTACTGGTGAAGAGTAAGCGTAAGCCCAAGTTCAGGGTAAGGGCATATAACAGGTGTCCTATGTGTGGTAGAAGGCGGGGTTTTTTACGGAAATTCGGGATATGCAGACTCTGTTTCAGATCTCTGGCTTTAAATGGAGAAATAACAGGCATCACCAAGTCGAGCTGGTAGTCAACCAGGAACGAGATCTTATTACTTAAATTTTTCCTAGCAGCTTTTTAAAGATCATAAAGAAAGTAACTACAAGGAGTGGTTTGATGTCCATGAGCGATCCTCTGGCAGATATGTTGACCAGAATAAAAAATGCAGTGATGGTTCAACACGAGGCAGTCGAAATTCCTTTGTCCAATATGAAAAGAGATATAGCAGATATTCTTAAGAAAGAAGGTTATATTATTAATTACAGTATTATCAAAGACAACAAACAGAATATACTTAAAATTTATCTCAAATATGATAAAGATAAAACCAAGGTTATTAATGAGATCAAAAGAATAAGCAAACCCAGCTGCCGGGTCTATGTAAAGGCAAGCAATATACCCAGGGTACTGTATGGCTTGGGTATTGCAATTCTGTCTACCTCAAAAGGTGTGGTCACTGATGCACAGGCCAGGAAGTTTGGACTGGGAGGAGAACTTATCTGTAAAGTCTGGTAGACTTTTACCGCCGGGAATTTTACCAGGGATTTCAGTCTTCCGGTGAGCTCATTACATTTTTTATTACTATGGTTATGGAGTAGACAAGAATGCCCAGAATAGGCGATAAACCAATACCGATCCCATCTACAGTAAAGGTTGACCTCAAGGATAACCTGGTCATGGTCAGTGGACCCAAAGGCAGACTTGAGCGTGAAATCAGACCTGAGATAAGACTTGAACAGGAAAATGGATATATTTATGTCAAGTGTCTTGATAATAGTAAAAAGACCAAAGCCTACAGCGGTCTGACTCGTTCTCTGATCTACAACATGATAGTGGGAACAGAAAAGATGTTTAACAGGAAACTGGTTATAGAAGGGGTGGGCTACAGGGCTAAGGTTCAGGGAAACAAGCTGGTACTGCATGTGGGTTATTCTAATCCGGTTGAATATCTTCTACCTGAAGGGGTTACAGCGTCTGTTGATCAGACCACTATCACATTTGAATCTATCGACAAAGAGCTTTTAGGACAAACTTCGGCCAGTATACGCAATATAAGGAAACCTGAACCCTACAAGGGCAAAGGTATTCGCTATAAGGATGAACATATAATACGTAAAGCTGGCAAGGCAGGGGCTAAGAAATAAACTGTAATAATTACTGGTATAAACAGATAATGGCTAAGACAAATCCAAAAAAGATAGCTCGTCAGAATCGTATAAAACGCATAAGGAAAAAGATCAGCGGGAGTTCTTTCAGGCCGCGGTTCCATGTTTTTAAAAGTTCAAAACATATTTATGCCCAGATAATTGATGATGACACCGGCAAAACATTAGCGGCCTGTTCAACTCTGAACGAGTCGATTAAAAAAGAAGAAGATAAAGGGAAAACAGCCAAAGCCTTTAAGGTGGGAGAACTGATTGCCTCTATGAGTAAATCCAGGGGTATTGATAAAGTTATTTTTGATCGTGGGGGTTATCCGTATCATGGCAGAGTTAAGGAATTATCCAGAGGAGCCAGAGAGGGCGGACTCGAATTTTAGCATTAAGCATGGGAGATTATTATTTTGGCTAACTTGCAGGCAGAAAAATCAGATGACCAACTGATAGAAAAGATTGTTTACATCAACAGGGTTGCAACCGTGGTCAAAGGCGGCAGGAGATTCAGCTTTAGTGCTATTGTTGTTGTAGGTGACGGAAATGGCATGGTCGGTTACGGACTTGGTAAAGCCAATCAAGTACCTGAAGCCATTCGCAAGGGGGTTGAAAAGGCCCGAAAAAGTATGATTAAGGTTGCTATAAGCGAGACTACAATTCCCCACGAGATAAATGGAAAGCATGGTGCTGGTAAAGTAATGCTTAAACCTGCTTCAGAAGGAACCGGTGTGATAGCAGGTGGTGCAGTACGCGCAGTCCTTGAAGTTGCAGGCGTAAGCAATATTCTTACCAAATGCCTGGGATCCCATAATCCGCATAATCTGGTCAAAGCAACCTTGAACGGACTTCAGGGTCTCTGTAACCGGGAGCAAGTCTGCAGACTAAGAGGTAAGGATCCAAGAGAACTGCCGGCTTAGCTTACCTTTGAAGAATGTTCTGTTTATCTGCTATCGAATTTTTTCGCACAGATTCATAAAGCCACAAAGGATTTTGTTTAGTTATTATTCTTTGTGGATATTTGTCTTTGGGTGGGCTGCGTTTGTACCAACATTGTGTCCATCCGAAGTGTCGTTATAGAGTTTATCGTTATAGAGTTTATATAGTATTGGAGAAATCCTATGATAAATTTAAGTAATCTTTCCCCCCGAAAAGGTTCTAAGAGATCCAAGAAAAGGCTGGGCCGCGGAAATGGCTCAGGGCATGGTAAGACTGCTGGAAGAGGCCATAATGGTTACAGATCCAGATCGGGTAGTGGCCTAAATCCTGGATTCGAAGGAGGACAGATGCCATTACAGCGCCGATTACCTAAACGGGGCTTTTATAATACATTCAAGAAGGAATACTCATTGCTTAATGTCAGGCAGTTAGAACGTTTTGAATCAGGCGCTACTATCAACAAAGAGGTTCTCAGGAATTCCGGACTTGTTAAGGATAAGAATAAGGCGGTTAAATTACTGGGCGATGGTGATGTGGATCATGCCTTGAATATAGTAGTTGATAAGGCGAGCCGTAAAGCCAGGGAAAAGATAGAAGCTGCAGGCGGTAAGATAGAAGAAACAGGGTCTAGGCATATAAAAGTTTCCTGAAAATGGCAGGCGGTCTCCAGAATATAGCAAAGATACCAGAGCTCAGGCGGAGGATTATCTTTGTCTTAATGATGTTCGCAGTATATCGGGCAGGGGTACAGATCCCTACGCCCGGTATAAATGGCGAAGCCTTGGCCGTTTTTTTTGAACAACAGGCCGGCACCCTCTTTGGCATGTTCAACATGTTTTCCGGCGGAGCCCTGGAGAATTTTTCTATTTTTGCCCTAGGGATAATGCCCTATATATCCGCCTCTATTATTTTTCAACTTCTGACCGTTGTAGTCCCGCAGCTGGAGGCTCTTAAAAAGGAAGGTGAGGCGGGGCAGCGTAAAATAACTCAGTATACTCGATATGCCACAGTAGGCTTAAGTCTTATTCAGAGTATGATGATCAGTATGGGGTTGGAAGGTATGGCTCCTCCAGCTGGAACAGATCCTATTGTAATCGATCCCGGTTGGGGTTTCCGTTTTATGACCATGCTTACCCTTACTTCTGGAACAGCCTTTATTATGTGGCTAGGTGAACAGATTACTGAAAGAGGTATAGGCAACGGTATATCTCTTATTATTTTTGCCGGAATTGTTGCCAGGATGCCAGCAGCTATTGTTAATACTTTTAAGATGGTTGGTACAGGAGATATGACTCTCATATTTTTGCCCATTCTTTTGGTAATGATGGCCGGAGTAATATGGATCATTATTTTCTTCGAGACCGCCCAAAGGCGTATTCCTATCCAGTATGCCAAAAGGATGGTAGGAAGGCAGGTGTACGGAGGGCAAAGAAGTCATTTACCCTTAAAGGTTAATATGTCCGGAGTAATACCTCCTATCTTTGCCTCGTCCATAATGATGTTTCCGGCAACGATAGGAAGATTTATCGAATTTGACTGGGTTCAAAAGATCACGGGATATCTTGCGTGGGGCAGTCCTTTACATACACTTATCTATGTAGGTTTTATAGTGTTTTTCTGTTTTTTTTATACGGCAGTTACTTTTAATCCAGTGGATGTTGCTGAAAATTTAAAGAAAAATGGTGGATTTATCCCCGGGATAAGACCTGGTAAAAAGACAGCGGATTTCATAGATAAAATAATAGTGCGCCTGACAGTTATAGGTGCTATATATGTAAGCGCCGTCTGTGTTCTTCCGACAGTACTCATAAATAAGATAAATGTCCCTTTTTATTTTGGCGGTACAGCCTTATTGATAGTTGTTGGGGTCGGGATTGATACTCTATCGCAGATAGAGTCACATTCCATCGCTCGTAACTATGATGGCTTTCTTAAATCAAGGGGCGGCGGTAAGAAGAGATAAACAGGTATAAAGTCGATGAGTTCATCTATCATCCTGAAGACCCCGGCTGAAGTTGAAATACTCCGGGAAGCCAATCAGATTGTAGCCGGCACTCTGGCGATGCTTAAAGAGAGAATGGAGCCCGGGGTAACAACTCAGCAGATTGATCGTTGGGCTGAAAAAAATGCTCGAAAACAGAATGCTGTCCCTGCATTTAAGGGTTATAAGGGGTTTCCGGGTAATATATGTATCTCTTTGAATGAAGAGGTGGTACACGGGATTGCTTCCAAGAAGGTCAAGCTTAAGGATGGAGATATTGTCAGTATTGATTTTGGCGTTAAATATAAGGGATTTCACGGTGACGCTGCAATCACGGTAATTATAGGGACAGTAAGCCCAGAAGTTAATGAGCTGATATCAGTAACCAGAAATTCTTTATATGAAGGCATAGAGCAAGTTAAGGTCGGTAACCGGATAAGCGATATTTCCAGGGCTGTAGAAGGTTATGTGGAAAAATATAATTTCGGGGTGGTCAGGGATTTCGTGGGTCACGGTGTTGGTCAGTCCCTCCATGAGCCTCCCGAAATACCCAATTATTATAAAAAAGGTAGAAGCCCTAAACTGATGGCCGGTATGACTATTGCCATAGAACCCATGGTAAACCTGGGCAGCCATGAAGTTAAAGTCTTAAAAGACGGCTGGACAGTGGTAACTAAAGATGGAAAGCCGTCAGCTCACTTTGAACATTCAGTTGCCGTCACAGAGAACGGGCCCTTGATCCTCAGTGAAGGCACTGAATAGACATTACAGTGACAGGCACAATATTAAGAAGGAATAAATGGCTAAAGAAGAATCTATAGAAGTTGAAGGAGTGATAATTGAGCCGCTGCCTAATGCCATGTTCAGGGTAGAACTTGATAATGGACACAGAGTTCTTGCTCATATATCAGGTAAAATGCGGATGCATTTTATTAAAATTTTGCCCGGTGACAGGGTAACAGTACAACTGTCTCCCTATGATCTGACCCGGGGCCGGGTAACATACAGGGCAAAAAATAAAAAGAATAGATAGATTACAGATTAAGAGGGCATGTATGAAGGTGAGGTCATCAGTAAAAAAAATTTGCAGTTCATGTCGCGTCTATAAACGTAAAGGGATAGTCAGGGTATCCTGTAAAGTTAAAAAACATAAACAAAGACAGGGATAAACCGGACAATTACTCTTTACTTCATTGAGGAGGAATATCTTGGCTCGCATAGCAGGTGTAGATTTACCCAAGAATAAACATATTGATATTGCGCTGACCTATATTTACGGTATAGGTAATACTAAATCCAAAGAAATTCTTACCAAGGCAGGGGTTGATTTTAAGAAAAATTCATCAGAACTGGATGATAATGAAATCTCTAATATCCGTAAGATTATCGATAATGAGTATACCGTGGAAGGGGAAAATCGGCGTTTAACAGCTATGGATATAAAGCGCTTGATGGACCTGGGTTGTTATCGCGGTCTGAGACATCGGAAGAGGTTGCCCTGTCGAGGACAACGTACCAAAACAAATGCAAGGACCAGAAAAGGGCCCAGACGTGTATCTGGAGCAAGAAAAAAATAGTTTCTATTTATATTTTTATCAGGAGTTGATGAATGGCTAAACCTAAGAGAAGGGCAAAACGGAAAGAAAAGAAGAATGTTCCTGAAGGGACGGTTCATATTAAATCAACATTTAACAATACCCTCGTTTCTTTTACAGATAAACAGGGCAACCTGATTTCATGGGCCAGTTCCGGAATGCTGGGTTTTAAAGGCTCCAGGAAAAGTACTCCCTATGCCGCTCAGAACGCTGTTCAGGTTGCAGCCAAAAAGGCCATGGAAAATGGTATGGTAAAGGTCAACGTCAGGGTGAAAGGCCCTGGTCCCGGTAGAGATGCTGCTATTAGAAATTTACAGAATGTCGGCCTGGAAGTATCAAGGATAAGCGACATCACTCCTATTCCTCATAATGGTTGTAAGCCTCCTAAGAGACGGAGAGTTTAAAACGATACTTTTACCCTTTTAGTCCAGGAGTGATATGCCAAATGAGTTATAAGCGTTAACAGTTAGCATGGAATCATTAAAAAGACAGATGGAGGATTCAATTGGCCAGATATAGAGGCGCTCTCTGCAGGCAATGTCGTAGGGAAAAAATAAAACTGTTTCTTAAGGGAGACAGATGTTATTCAGATAAGTGTTCATTTGAAAGAAGGGCATTTCCACCAGGACAACATGGCGCGGCAAGAAAAAGAAAAGAATCTGATTACTCGGTCCAGTTGAGAGAAAAGCAGAAAGTCCGCCGTATTTATGGAGTCCTGGAGAGCCAGTTTAAGAGATATTTTAAAATGGCTGATCGTACGAAGGGGATAACCGGCGAGCATCTTCTTCAGTTGCTGGAGCGTAGACTGGACAACACGGTTTTCCGGTTAGGATTCGCCTCTTCAAGAAATCAGGCACGACAGACAGTACGTCATAATCATGTCCTGGTTAATGGTAAAAAGGTTAATATTCCTTCCTACCTGATTAAAGTGAATGATGTTATAACCATCAAAGAGAAAAGCCGGTCTGTTGCCAATATTAAAGAAAGCCTTGAGTCGGTGGCAAGACGAGGGACGCCCTCCTGGCTTGAGCTTGATCAGGATAATTATAAAGGCGCGGTCAGTAGCCTGCCTGCTCGAGAGGACATAACTATGCCCATACAAGAGCAACTTATCGTTGAACTTTATTCCAAGTAATCCGAAAATTTTGGTTTATATTACAGAATTTACTGTATTTAATTATAGCCACAATATCAGGGTTTCAAATATATTCTCGAGGAAAAATATTTATAATGGCAAATGAATCAACAAACAAGCAGGAAGATAATATCGCCATATATCACAATTGGCGTGATCTGATTAAGCCAGACAGGCTTATTGTTGATCCTGATACTCATGATGACAGTTACGGCAAATTCATCTGCCAACCTTTGGAAAGAGGTTTTGCCACTACTATGGGCAACAGCCTGCGACGGATTCTGCTTTCCTCTATTCAGGGTGTAGCTATCACTGCTGTCAAGATAGAAGGTACCCTGCATGAGTTTTCCACGGTTTCCGGCATCCTGGAAGATGTAACCGAGATAATTTTAAATCTTAAAGAGATACGGCTACAGATGACTTCCAACGAGGCTCAAGTCGTTCGTATTGATGAGACGGGAAAAGGGGCGGTAACCGCGGCAGACATAATTACCGGTACATATGTCGAAGTGATGAATCCGGAAAAGCATATCTGCACTATCACCAACGACAATGCCGGCTTTGTAGCTGAGCTTGAGGTTAACTGGGGAAAAGGTTATGTTCCTGCAGAAAAACAGAAAAAGGTACTGCTTGATGATTTATCCATTCCCATAGATGCAGTTTTTACTCCCATTAAGAAGGTAACCTCTGTTGTCAGTCAGGCCAGGGTCGGTCAACAGACTGATTATGATAAACTTACCATGGAGATATTTACCGACGGCAGTGTACGTCCTGAGGATGCGCTGGCTTTCTCTGCCAAGATTTTGAAAGATCAGATGTCAGTTTTTGTCAACTTTGATGAAGGCGATGTTGAGCCTCCACCTGAGCAGGTAAAAAGTATAGAAAAAGACAACAGACTTGATGAAAATCTGGACAGAAGTGTGGAGGAGCTGGAACTGTCGGTCAGATCATCCAACTGTTTACGTAATGCCAATATCCGTTATATAGGTGAATTGGTACAGAAAACCGAAGCTGAAATGCTGAAGACCAAGAATTTCGGTCGAAAATCATTAAACGAGATTAAAAATCTTTTATACGATATGAACGGTCTGACTCTTGGGGTCAATATAGAAGGCTGGATACCCCCGGACAAGAGAGATAACAGTGAGTCTTCAGAAAACTAACAGGTCCTGATATGAATCATCGAAAAGCTGGGAAAAGACTAGGGCGCAGATCTTCACATAAGAAGGCCATGTTGAGAAATATTGTAACTTCACTGCTGGAGCATGAACGTATAGTTACCACCATACCCAAGGCCAAGGAAGCAAGACGGTATGCTGATAAGATGATAACACTTGCCAAAAGAGGAGATCTCCATGCCAGAAGGCAAGCCTTTTCGTTTATTCAGGATAAACAGGTAGTGGCTAAACTTTTTGAGGAGCTCAGAGATGAGTATATGGAACGTAATGGTGGTTATACCCGGATAATCCAGACTGGGAACCGATTAGGTGATGCTGCTCCTATGGCAATTCTGGAACTGGTCAATTACTATGAAAAAGCCGGAGATTAAGCTGACAATTAAAAGCCTTACCTTAATCCAGCAAGTTTAAATAAAATCGTCATGAGAAGCTCCGGAATATTTCCGGGGCTTTTTTTATTATTTGCGGTTTCATTTATTTGTAACTCGAACTTTTCGACTTGATTTAACTATATGATACAACGTAAAAATTCCCCGTCATATAGTGGTGATTAGCGATTGGCATGCCTTTTCAGAAACATTGTGCAGTGTTTGTTAATGGTTCTTGGTGAAGCGAAACGTTAAAAATTTCAATATTATTCACTCTTTTTGTATTGCGATGACCTTTACTGAAAAGGATATGTATGAAGCCCTAAGTGAAAGGCATGGCACTCATGTTCAGCATTGCCTTAAGCAAGCCACCGTCGGCATTATGGGCCTGGGTGGGGTAGGCAGTCATCTTGCCGGGTCTTTAACCAGAATAGGTGTTGGCAAGATGCTTATGGCTGATTATGATATAGTTGAGTTAAGTAATATTAATCGCCAGTTTTATTTTCTATCACAGATCGGAGAACTCAAGACCAGGGCATTGGAAGACAATCTGGCTGCTATAAATCCGTTTCTCGAACGTGAATATATTACGGAAAAGTTGATTGAGGAAACCATACCCAGATACTTCCACGGGGTGGATATTTTAGCAGAATGTTTTGACGAGCCTGCAATAAAGGCCTCGGCCCTGAGGGTAGCTTTAACCGGTTTACAGGGAATACCCTTTGTCTGTGTTTCGGGTTTGGCCGGTTATGGCAGAAGTAATGATATTGTCACCAGAGAAATCTATTCGGATATTTTTCTGGTCGGGGATAACAGATCAGCGGTGGGTCCCGGCAGTAGTCTGATGGCCCCCAGGGTGGCTATTGCTGCAAATCACCAGGCCAACCAGGTAGTTAAACTCATTATTGAGCGTACCTGTGAATGAGAAAAGAGGTTAAGGAATTGAGATTATAGGAAATGAAAATCACCTGCAATGGCGAATACCATGATATTCCGGAGGGTCTTGCTCTGGTTGATTATCTGAAAAAGCTGGAACTTGATCCTTCTGCGGTAGTCGTTGAATACAACGGACAGATTATTGACAGGACAGACTACGACAAACAGGTTATCTCGGAAGGGGCAAAATTGGAATTAATTCGTTTTGTGCCCGGCGGATAGTTATTAGATCATTGATTAAAGATTGGCATCAAAATATCCTGTGGTCTTTTTTTTGAAATGAACGATACAGAATTAATAATAGCAGGCAGGAAGTTGGGATCCCGGCTTTTTTGCGGGACAGGAAAATTTTCTTCTCCTGAACTGATGGCTGAGGCCCTGGAGAGTTCGGGATGCGAGATTGTCACTGTTGCCCTGCGTCGGGTCGATCTCCATAATACTGAAGATGATATAATGAGATATGTGGACCGGGACAGGTATCTTTTTTTGCCTAATACTTCGGGAGCCCGGAATAGTGAGGAAGCTGTAAAACTGGCCCGGCTTGCCCGTGCTTCAGGGTCGGGGAATTGGCTGAAACTGGAAGTAACTCCTGATCCCAAAACCCTGCTTCCCGATCCTGTTGAGACCTTGAAGGCCTGTGAAATACTGGTAAAAGAAGGCTTTGTTATCCTGCCGTATATCAATGCCGACCCCATACTTGCCCTTCGTCTTCAGGATGCTGGTGCCCATGCTGTTATGCCCCTGGGATCACCAATAGGTACCAATCAGGGCTTATTAACCAGGTTTCAGGTTGAGATTATTATTGAGCAGGCCAGAGTACCGGTTGTAGTTGATGCCGGACTGGGGCTGCCTTCCCATGCTGCTGAGGCTATGGAGATAGGGGCTGACGCCGTACTGGTTAATACTGCCATATCTATTGCCGGCGATCCCGTGCAGATGGCCCTGGCCTTTGCGCAGGCAGTGGAAGCAGGCCGGGCAGCCTGGCTGTCAGGAGCCGGGCGAGCTGTTAGAGAGACCCGGGCCTCTTCTCCTGATACCGGCCTTGAGTTTTTACGTTGAGACAAATGTTCTCTCCTCCTTTTTTTACTGAGCTAGCTGATCTTATTTCAGACAGCAGTACTGAAGATGTCAGGCGGGCATGTGCGGCAAGAGAGCAGGGAGGACGGCTTGATGAAAGGGATCTGGCTGCCCTTCTTTCTCCGGCGGCCGATTCTCAATTACCTCTATTGGTCCGGCAGTCCGCTGACCTGACTGAAAAGCGATTCGGCAGGACCATCCAGCTCTACGCCCCCTTGTATCTATCCAACTACTGCGTTAATTGCTGCCTGTATTGCGGTTTTTCTGCTAGGAACAGGATAAAGAGGAGAATTCTCAGTCTGGAGGAGGCTGAAGAGGAGGCCCTGATTTTAAGCAGGCGGGGTTTCAGTCATATTCTTCTGGTTTCCGGGGAAGCGCCGAAGAAACTGGGAGTCGATTATCTGGCTGAGCTGATCAGGCGCCTTAAAGGTTATTTTGCCTCAGTTTCCATTGAAGTACAGCCTCTGAGCGAAGAAGAGTACAGGCGCTTATTCCGGGCTGGGATCACCGGAGTGGCAGTATATCAGGAAACCTATAACCGTCAGGTCTATTTCAGGGTACACCTGGGAGGGGGTAAAACTGATTATGACTACCGTTTAGCTACCCCGGAAAGGGCGGCAGCAGCCGGCATGAGAGAAGTGGGATTAGGAGTGCTTCTCGGTCTGGCTGACTGGCGCCTGGAAGGTCTTGCTCTGGGGCTGCACATGGCTTTTTTGAGAAAATATTTTTGGCAGACAGCTCTCACTGTCTCATTTCCCCGCATTCGTCCGGCAGCGGGAGGTTTTGAGCCCCTTATTCCGGTAGGTGAACAGCAACTTGCCCACCTTATTTTTGCTTTGCGGATTTTTGATCCTGATGCCGGACTAATAGTTTCAACCAGGGAAGAATCGCGTTTCCGGAATGGAATAATCGGACTGGGCCCGACACGCTATTCCGCCGGCTCCTGTACTATGCCGGGAGGATACAGTAATCCTGCTCTTGAAGGTGAACAGTTCTCCATAGGAGATCAGCGTTCACTTCAGGAGGTCTGCGAGGCGATATCCGGCAAAGGTTATGACCCGGTGCGTAAAGACTGGGATGCTGTCTTGAATGATTAATGCGAGTAAGTTTTCAATAAGTCCTGGCTGCAGACACCCTCGTATAGAGACCGTTTGTTCCTGTTGTCCACAATTTTTGAAGTTACGAATGCGAATGATATCTATTGAAATTTTGTGGATCATCCGGCAAATCAATACCTGTCAAATATGTTCACATATGATTTTATTGTTAGCCGTAGTGTGGAGCCAGGTGCAATAAGAGTAATATTTTCTCTCGCAAAGGCGCCGGGAACGCAGAGAAAGTCTTTATTATCCTTGGCGTCCTCAGCGCCTTGGCGAGAGCTATACCTTTTAATCTCAGGTATCCATTAACCGGATGATCCAATTTTGTACTTTATCATTGGGTGGGTGTATTATCTCCACAGGAGGGGCAGAGCCTTCATTCTTTGCCGAGAAAGCTGCTTTAATAAGACCAAAAAGACATAAATCGTAATTCATAATTCGTAATTCCCGATGGGATTCAATCTTTATACAGGTAATCGCTCCGAGCACCTAGCTGACTATCTGGCTGATATTATTGAAAAACACCCCATTCCTGTTTTCACTCCGGAGACTATAGTGGTTCAAAGCCGCGGCATGGCCCGCTGGTTGACAATGAAACTGGCTGAGCGTTTGCATATATGGGCCAATGGGGATTTCCCTTTTCCCAATCAGTTTATCATTGATATTACCAGGAAATTAATCCCCGGGCAGGACTGTATAAGTCTTTATGAGCGTGAAAAAGCGGTCTGGCAGATTATGACCTTGCTGGCCGAACTGATGGACCACCCCTTGTTTGTTCCTCTTAGGAGTTACCAGACAAACACTCTGAAACGTTATCGGCTTGCTTTTAAGATAGCAGACCTTTTTGACCAGTACATCATTTTCCGGCCGGATTTTATTGCTGACTGGGATAATGGTCAAAGAAGGCACTGGCAGGCTGAACTATGGTACCAGCTCGGACGCCGTTATCAGCAGAGCCACCGGGCAGCCCTTAAGGACAACCTGTTAGCCTGTCTTCGTCACCATGATGTCTCTCATCTTTTACCGGCGCGGATTTCCGTTTTCGGCATATCATATCTTCCTCCTTTTCATCTTTCTATTTTTGAAGGTTTGGGTAGCCAGACCGAGATAAATTTCTTTCTGATCAATCCCTGCCGTCACTGGTGGGGACATATTATGGATGCAGGCGGAATAGCTCGGCAGGTTAAAAAAAAGCAGAAGAGTGCAGATGAACTTTATCTGGAAAAGGGGAATTCGCTGCTTGCCTCCATGGGACATCTGGGTCGTGATTTTCTGGCCCTGCTCCAGGAATTAGAGACGGATGAGCTGGAGATTTTTGATGACCCTGGTGATGGTACACTGCTTGCCGTATTGCAGCGGGACATCCTGGAACTCTCGGAGAGCGATGAGGCTAGTGTTGAAGTTGACGACTCCATTGTTGTTAATTCCTGCCACAGCCCTATGCGGGAAGTCGAGGTTCTGCATAACCACCTTCTCAAGCTTTTTGAGAATGATCCTGATCTGCAACCCCGGGACATTGTAGTCATGGCCCCTGATATCAATATATACAGTCCCCTGGTGGAAGCGGTTTTTGGTGCCGTCCACAATAGTGAAAGATATATACCTTATAGTATTGGAGATCAAGGGCAGCATTTGGAAAACCCCCTGCTCCCTCTTTTCCTGAGTTTTTTAGACTTGGCCGGCAGTCGTTTTGAGGTCAGCCGGATTCTGGATATTCTCTATGCCCGTCAGGTTAGAGAGCGATTTGACTTATCTGAAGATGATCTGGGAGTGGTAAAGGGCTGGATAAACAGGGTATCCATTCGCTGGGGCAGGGACAAAGGACATTTGCAGAGCCTGGGTTTACCTCCGTTCGACGAATATTGCTGGCGCAGCGGGCTTGACCGCCTTCTCCTCGGTGTCTGCATGTCAGGAGAAGGGGTATTTAAATCCCTGGCTCCTTTTGTTGAAATGGAAGAAGGGGATATGGGGCTGCTGGCTAAAACACTCGAGGCCGTAACCGCTATTTTTACCGGGGTAAACAGGCTGGAAAGGCAGCAAACCCTTGTGGAATGGGCTGCCAGTCTTGAAGAGATCTTGGACCGGTGTTTCACTGTCAATCAGGAGGAAGAGGAATACTTGCAGGCCATTCGCAATACAGTAAGAGAGGTAGGCCGGCAGGGCGGAGAGTTATCTTTTGAGGAGGAACTTCCCCTTGAGGTAATCAGAGAACTATTAGAAAGAAAACTCGGGGATAAGACTTCTGGTTCCGGTTATCTGGGCGGCGGGGTAACCTTCTGTTCACTTCTACCCATGCGGGCCGTACCCTTCAAGGTAGTCTGTCTGCTGGGCATGAATGACGGCTCTTTCCCCCGCGCCCAGTCGAGGATTAATTTTGATTTGATTGCCGAGAATCCCCGGACCGGAGATCGAAGCCGTCGTCTTGATGACCGCTATCTTTTTCTGGAAGCCTTGGTATCGGCCCGGGAGCAGTTTTATATAAGTTATGTGGGCCAGTCTGTTTACGATGACAGTGATAAACCTGTCTCAGTTCTGGTTGACGAGTTTCTGGATTATCTGGCCCGGCTTACCGCCGGGAAACAGGGGCACCGGTATGCCGCGGATTTCATTACTAGGCATCGCCTTCAACCCTTCCATCCCGGTTATTTTCAGCCTGGCGGCAGTTTATACAGCTATTCCCTGACCGACTGGGAAACTGCCCGGCAGTCATTAAAGAGGGAAGATGAAGGCCATGATTTTAATTTTTGGCAGGATCTCCCCTTATTACCGGGGCCGGAGCTGAAACACAAAATCCCGGAGAGGCTGGATGCGTTAATTACATTGACCCTGGAAGAGTTGACCGATTTTTTTATTCACCCTGTCCGCTATTTCTGCCGCAGTCGCTTGGGCATAGATCTCCGTCAGGATGACTCTTTAGCCAGGGACGAAGAACCCTTGAAGCTTGAGGGCCTGAATTACTATCAACTTGGAGTAGAGCTGCTTCGATCTGAATCTGTACAGTCGACAAATTTTGGGACAGAAGATCTTTTTCGGGCCCGGGGACTACTGCCTCCCGGCGAAGCGGGCAAATTTGCCTTGGCCGGCCTGAAGGCCGAAGTGATGGAGTTCCGCAGGCGTTTACAGGATCACGAGTCTCCTCGTTTAGAACCCCTGGATTTTAAGGTGGCCTGCGGTTCTTACCACCTGGAGGGCATCCTTACTGAGCTCAGGCAGAACGGGTTTATTCAGGCCCGTCCTGCCCGACTCAAGGGCAAGGATATTCTGAGGGCCTGGCTGCGTCATCTGATTTTATGTATTCTGGCTGAAGAAGATCGCAGATTGTCACCTGCAAGTCTGGTTATTGGTAAAGACAGGCAGGTTGCCTTTGCCAGAGTCTCTGGAGCCAGGGCGATACTGGCGGAAATTCTTGATCTGTATCGGGAAAATAATCGTCGGCCCCTGCCTTTTTTCAGTGAAACTTCACACATTTTTGCCCGAGAGATGCTGTTTGAAAGGATCGACCAAGCCTGGAAAAAAGCGGAAGAAGAATGGCAGGGCAATGAGCGGATACCCGGAGAAGGCAGTGATCCCTGGTTAAACTTCCGTTATCAGCAGGAGAATCCCCTTGGCAGGGAGTTCCAGGAATTGGCCCTGAAAATTTTCAGACCTATATATGAACATTCAAATGCGGCATAAGACTCAAGTAACCCCGAGACCAAGCTCTTATGCTCTGAACTCTAGATCATGAACTCTGGATCATACTTCGACATCCTGAAGATACCCCTGAGCGGCTTTCATCTGCTTGACGCCAGTGCCGGTACCGGTAAGACTTATACCCTTTCCGGTCTTTTCCTGCGCCTGATCCTGGAGAAGGGGCTGGAGGCAGGTGAGATACTGGTGGTGACTTATACCAGAGCTGCCACCGGTGATCTCAGAACCAGGATAAGGGCAAGACTGGCTGAATGTCTAGCTGTCTTACAGGGGGGATCTTCTGAGGATCCTTTTATTATTCAGCTGATCGCCACTGTTGCTGACCGGCAGAAGGCTGAAGCCGGTCTCTATGAGGCCTTGGTCAATTTTGACGAGGCGGCCATATTTACCATCCATGGTTTTTGTCAGCGTATACTGCAGGAGAATTCCCTGGAAACCGGTACCGCCTTTGACCTGGAAGTAGAAACCGATATCCAGCCGCTCTTAAGAGAAGTTGTCCTGGATTACTGGCGCCTGACTTCCAAACGGGTCACTCCCGGCCTGCTTGCCTTTGCTGGCAACAGACTCCAGCCGGAAAATTTAATCCGGCTGGCCGGAAAGCTCAGAGCCGGGCTGCAGATTATACCGGAAATTGACCGGCAGAGGCTTAAGGAACTCCTGGATGGGGGGGAGCTCAGTAAAAAAGAGAAAGGAGTTTATGATATTATAGCCGAGGCCCGAATTCTGTGGCAGCGGGATGGGAAGGAGATCAGGGAGTTACTAACAGGGAGTGACGTTCTGCACAAGGCATTTGCCAAGAGTTTAAGGAAGTGTTTTGCCGAGCTCGATCTTTTATTTTCAGATATATCCTTTTATTTCCAGAAGTTGCCCGAGGCACTGAGGAAATTATCCCGCTCCTTCCTGACTGAGAAAACCAGGAAGAATCAAGAAGTTCCCCAGCACTTCTTTTTTGATACCTGCGAAGAGTTGATTGAGCACTGGAGTGATCTGGAAGAAATTTATGAATTTCTGGTGGTTGCTCTAAGGGTTGAGGCCCTGGATTTCGTGGACAGGGAGTTTGCCGTACGGAAAGAAAAATCCGGACTAATATCCTATGATGACCTCTTGCTTTATTTAGCCCGGGCTTTGGAGGATGAAGCCGCCGCAGGTTTTGAACAGGGGAGTGAAAGGCTCGCCTCTTTAATCCGCAGGAAGTATAAAGCAGCCCTGATAGACGAATTTCAGGATACCGATCCTCTGCAGTATCAGATTTTTTCCCGGGTCTATCAGGGAAACAGTTCCACTCTGCTCTATATCATCGGAGATCCCAAACAAGCGATCTACAGCTTCCGGGGGGCTGATGTCTTCTCCTATTTGAAAGCTGTCAGGTCCGCCTTTTCCAGGGAAAACCTCACAGTTAACTTCCGCTCCGAGCCCGGTCTGATACGGGCGTTGAACACCGTTTTCAGCCGGCAGGATTATCCCTTTCTTTTTAAAGAAATCCCTTTTTCCCCGGTATATCCGGCAGAAAAAGAGGACAGGGATCTACTTCTTGTTAACGGAGTTTCTGAAGCCTCTTTTAAGCTCTGGCTCGGGACCCGGACTGATGGAGATAACAGGCTTATCAATAAAAAGGCGGCGGTTAAAAGTATTGTCACCGCCCTGTCTTCTGAGATCTGTTCTCTTTTAAGACGGGGACGCAACGGGGATATTACCATAGGCGGCCGATTTTTGAGGGCCGGGGATATAGCCGTACTGGTTCGTAAGAACAAGGAGGCCCTTCTGGTAAGGGACGGGCTTAAAGAAGTCGGAGTGGGTGGAGTTATCCAGGTAGGCGGTGATCTTTTTAAGACTCGGGAGGCAGAGGAGCTGGAATTTGTTCTGCAGGCAATGGCGGATCCTTTTAATGAAACAGCCATCCGTTCAGCTTTGGCTACCGGACTTTTCCCTGAAACTGTGGCAACAATAGCCGGTCTGGAAGCCGGCGAGGAGGGGCTGGAAGATTGGTCCCTGCGTTTCCTGGAGTACCATGACCTCTGGCAGTATCGGGGATTTATGCCCATGTTCAGGTTTTTCCTGGAAAGGGAAGGTCTGCGGAGTCATCTCCTGCGTTTTTTTGACGGGGAACGGCGGCTCACCAATGTCCTGCATCTGGGAGAGATCCTGGAACGTTACACCCGGGAACATCATAAAGGCATTACCTCAGTTCTTCGCTACTTGTCAGAGAACAGGCAATCAGGTGAAGCAGAAATTCCGGAAGAACGTCAGATGCGTCTGGAAAGCGATGAAGAAAAGGTTCGGATCATAACCATCCACACGTCCAAGGGTCTCCAGTATCCAGTGGTATTCTGTCCTTTTTCCTGGGGGACCATGGAGCCGGTAAAACAGGAAGATGTTCTTTTTCACAGTAGTGAAGATTACAGACCCTGCCTTGATATAGGTTCGGCTGATTGGGCCGTTCACCTGGAAGCTGCCCGCCGGGAATCTCTGGCTGAAGAATTACGGATTCTTTATGTAGCACTGACCCGGGCTATTAACCGTTGCTATCTGGTCTGGGGACCTTTTAATACTACCCGGAATTCGGCCCTGGCCTGGCTGCTGCACGGCTTACCCGACTCTGCCGGCAGAGATCTGAAGTGTATGAGTGATGAAGATATATTTGCTGATTTAAAGCCGCTGGTAGAACAGTCCAGGGGTGAAATTGAGATAGGTCCCCTGCCCGGAGATGAGTGTTTCCTGAGGACCCGGTTTGATCAGGATGCCCAGTTGCCCCGACCTGTTTTTAGAGGTAACGTACCTGCGGATTTCCGGATTGCCAGTTTCAGTTATATGGCGGGTCAGGACAAAAGGAACCGGGAGCGGCAATACGGGGAGATGCGGCAATCCGGAGAGGAAATGGATTTTTTCCCGGGAGGGGCAAAAGCCGGGAATTTTTTTCATGATCTTCTGGAGAATCTGGATTTCAGGGGCATTACTGATGATTATTCATTAGAGATAGGCCTGGGGAATTCTTCGGCTTTCCTTGTGGATCAGAAGCTAAGAGATTATGGTTATGATCCTGATTGGCGG
Source organism: Desulfobia sp. (assembly GCA_046497465.1). Taxonomy (GTDB): domain Bacteria; phylum Desulfobacterota; class Desulfobulbia; order Desulfobulbales; family SURF-16; genus JAWLDV01. Next base: position 134,898 of record JAWOFO010000040.1, on the reverse strand, counting down.
GACCCGGTCAGGAAACTTCTGAAAAAGACGGTAACTACGCCATTGGATGGTAATAATCTTAAGCTTAAGGACCTGGATCAAGAGACAAGGCTTTCTGAAATGGGGTTTTATTTTCCTTTAAGCCCTCTGTCAGGTGAGCTTGTTTCCAGAGTTCTTGGCAATCATGGTGGTATATACGGAGAAATGGCCGGACTTGGTTTCCCGGAAATACGCGGCTTTATGAAGGGCTATATCGACCTTATTTTTTTCTGGAAGGGCCGCTACTATATTGTGGACTGGAAAACCAACTACCTGGGGGTTGAACTAAAGGATTACCAGGCCCAGAAGCTGGAACGGGTCATGACCGGAGAACGGTATATTCTCCAGTATCTGATCTATACGGTTGCCCTGCATCAATATCTCAAATCGCGTTTACCACGGTATCGTTATCAGGAACATTTCGGCGGCGTCTACTATCTTTTTTTACGAGGAATGGAGCCTGACCTGGGATCAAAATTTGGCGTATATTACGATCTACCCCCTGATTTTCTGATCAGGGATTTGGTTGCTATTTTTAATCAAAATATTGCGGATTGTTAATTTAATGGTCTTGACCCTGGACTGAAAATCTTGAACCAGAAAGAATGAATTATTTTCTTAGCCCCTATATTACTGAGATGCTTTGGCGTTTTGCCGATAATCCCTCTCAAGAACTGGAGATAGCGGTAAAAAAGGCGGGAGAAAAGCTTGAAGAGGGGCATGTTTGTCTTGATCTTCGGGAACTGGCCGGAAGGGAATGGGTTTCAGCCGAAGGTAATCAGCTGTCGGTCCCTTCCCTGCAGCAATGGCAAGATACTCTTAAAAACAGCGGTGTAGTGGGTGGCCCCGGGGAATATACCCCCCTTATTCTTGATTCCCATCTTCTCTATTTTCATCGTTATTACGAACATGAGCGGCAGGTAGCTGATTTTATCAACTCTCGCCGGGGCAGATATGTCGCTGGCCTTGATCTGGATAAGCTGCGAACCGGTCTCAGTCGTTTTTTCCCGGCCGAGTCAGAAAGCAACCCCGGGGTTGACTGGCAGAAGGTCGCGGCTTTCCTGGTTTTAACCGGTCGTTTTACTGTTATCAGCGGCGGTCCGGGGACAGGTAAAACTACTACAGTGGCGCGTATTATCGCCTTACTGCTGGAGCAGAATCCGGCAAGGCGTATTTGTCTGGGAGCTCCGACTGGTAAAGCTGCAGCCCGTCTTCAGGATTCACTGGTTAAGGCAAGGTCCAGTCTGCCGGCAGACCCTATAGTCCTGGAGGCCTTTCCAGAGAAAGCCTGCACCATTCATCGTCTTCTGGGAAAGGTGAGGGGCAGGCTGAAGTTTGACAGGGATAACCAGCTAACCGCGGATGCTGTTATTATTGATGAGGCTTCCATGGTGGATCTGCCCCTTATGGCTGAACTAATGGCTGCTATCCCTGAAAGGTGCTCTTTGGTTCTGCTGGGAGATCGTTATCAGCTTGCTTCAGTTCAGCCCGGCGCGGTTTTTGCCGATATCTGCCAGGGGAATACCTGCTCCTTTACCCCGAAATGCTCGGATTTAGCCCAGGTCTGCCGGGTGGGCCGCCTTCCGGCTGATTCTGATGACCCCAGGTCTGACTGCCTGGTTGAACTCCAGGAGAATTACAGGTTTGCCGGGGACAGTGGTATAGGTCTTTTAAGTGACTTGGTTAAACGGGGCAGGGAAGAGGAGGCCACTGTTCTGCTGGTTTCGCATGATCAGCCCGGAGTGAGCTGGCTCAACCTTGACCTTTTTCCGTATTCTCTGATTAACCGGGAGATAGTTTCTCGCACAGAGGGACATTCCCGACGTTTAACTGGAATTTTTCATCCCAAAGAGGTCCTTTCAGAGATGAATCGTTTTGTTATTTTGTGTGGTCTGCGCCGGGGACCTTTCGGGGCGATAAATATAAACCGTTTACTTGAGAAGTCTGGTGATCAGAATTTACAACGAGTTTTTTATCATGGCCGGCCGTTAATGGTTTCCAAGAATGACTATAAAAGGGAGCTTTATAATGGAGATACCGGGATTGTTTGTCGGGATCCGGCAAGAGGCGGAGAACTGCGTTGTTTTTTCCCGGATCGTCAGGAAGGTATCAATCCCCTGCAGTTACCTGAACATGAGGCTGCTTTTGCCATGACAGTCCATAAAAGCCAGGGATCCGAATATGATCATATCTTACTTATTCTTTCTGATACTAGTTCGGCCATTTTCACCAGAGAATTATTATATACCGGAATTACCAGAGCCCGCTGTTCTGTCGAGATCTGGTCTTCTCCCCGGGTTTTCAGGGAGACTGTGGGAAGAGGGACCAGCCGTCGTTCAGGCCTGTCTGCCCGTCTGAATTCGGCTAAGTAACTGACTGCCGCTGGTTGATGGATTATCCAGCTACATACTTTATCATAATTCTTAATCATTCTTCAGTTACAGGTTAATTATGATACTTTCTTGCAGGATTTGAAAAATTATGTTATCATATGATATTTAATCTCTTAAATTAGTTTACAGACTCCCTAACAATCGGAAAGTTGAGATTTAGATTAAGGGAACTTTAACTTTAACCGCATTTACCGGGTCAGATGCCGTCTTGTACAGTTTAAACAAGTCGGCTTTCTTTTGTCTGTAAACACTGGATCAAGTCCGGCACAGGCTTGATAATTTTTAAATTCAGGGGGGAATTCTCATTATTTTGAAATATACGGGATGGTAAAAGGAAGTAATTTCGACCTGGATTCAGATTTAATTAAGGTAAACTATTAACAACCAAATATAGTAAGAGGAAATAATATGACTAACTTTTTATTTACATCAGAGTCGGTTTCTGAAGGTCACCCCGACAAAGTTGCTGATCAGATCTCTGATGCTGTGCTGGATAATATCCTGGAAAATGACAAATTTTCCAGGGTTGCCTGTGAGACCTTGGTAACTACTGGTATGGCTATTGTAGCCGGCGAGATTACCACCAACGCCTATGTTGATATTCCTGCTGTTGTCCGCGACGTTATAAGGGACATCGGCTACAATTCCTCCGAGATGGGATTCGACTGGCAATCCTGTGCTATTCTGACCAGTATTGACAAGCAGTCGGCTGATATTGCCCAAGGAGTTGATGAAGGTAGTGGAATTGATTTAGACCAGGGTGCCGGTGATCAGGGGCTTATGTTCGGTTACGCCTGTAATGAGACTCGTGTTCTGATGCCTATGCCCATTACCTATGCCCATCGACTGGTCAAACGACAGGCTGAGGTCCGTAAATCAGGACTTCTTCCCTGGTTGCGGCCCGACGCCAAAAGCCAGGTTACCATTGAATATGAAAACAAAAAGCCCAAAAGGATAGAGGCGGTTGTTATTTCCAGTCAGCATAGCCCGGAAGTAGATTATGAGGACATTAAGGAAGGAATCAGGGAGGAGATAATCAAGCCCATTCTTCCGGCGGAAATGATGGATAAGGATACCCAGATATTCATCAATCCTACCGGCCGTTTTGTTATTGGTGGCCCTGTTGGTGACTGTGGAATGACCGGCCGGAAGATCATTGTTGATACTTATGGCGGAACAGGCTCCCACGGCGGTGGTGCTTTTTCCGGAAAGGATCCTTCCAAGGTGGATCGTTCATCTTCTTATATGGGCAGATATATAGCTAAAAATATTGTGGCCTCAGGGATTGCCGATGAATGCGAAGTCCAGATCGCCTATGCCATCGGTATCTCCAATCCGGTTTCAGTAAATATTAACACCTTTGGTACCGGTAAGATGGAGGAGGATAAAATCGTCAAGCTGATCAGAGAACATTTTGACATGAGACCTAAGGCGATTGTTCAGCAGCTTGATCTTCTCAGGCCCATTTATTTGAAGACCTCGGTCTACGGTCATTTTGGCCGAGAAAGAGAGGAGTTTACCTGGGAGAAAACTGATAAAGCAGATGTGCTGCGAGATTCAGCAGGACTTTAAAGTAATGCCCGGCATTGACCCCTCCTTAAGTGACAGTAAAAAGTGGGAGGAACCTCTCCCACTTAACAATTCTATCTTGAAGTTCTATCTTGAAGTCAGAGTGATCTCTATGCGGCGGTTCTGTCGGTAGGCCTCCGGGTTATCGGCCTGATTTACAGGATGGTATTTACTGAAGCCTGCAGCCGCCATCCGGTTTTCAGGTATTCCTTGTTCGGCCAGATAGTGGATAACCGACAGGGCTCTGTCCGTGGAAAGTTCCCAGTTTGAGGCAAAGAGATCAGAATTAATAGACTGACAGTCGGTATGACCATCTATGCGCAGTATCCATTCGATATCAGAAGGCAATTTTTCAATTAGTTTAATCACCATTTTGGCCAGCCTGGCCAGCTGCTCTTTGCCGTCTTTTCCCAACTTGGCCGAACCTGAGGCAAACAGCAATTCTGCCTGCAAGAGAAAACGATCTCCTTTGACACTTATATTCGGATTTTCACCCAGAATTTTTTTTAAGCGGCCGAAAAATTCGGAACGGTATTCCTGCAGACGATTAACCCGCCTGGCCAGGGCAATGTTAAGACGTTTTTTTAAGTCTTTTATTTCCGCCTTCTGATTTTCTTTTTCTTCTTTTACCCTGCCTAGGGCCCTGCCTATCTTTTCAAGTTGGCTTTGCAGGTGGGAGATCTTTTGATTCAACAGTGATACCTGGAGCCTTGCCCCGGCTTTAAGGCTTTTCTCTTCTTTGAGGGCTTTCTCCTGTTCATTGACCAGTTCCTGAAGGATCTGGATCCGAATATCTTTTTTTTCTATTTTCTTTTGGGCCAGTAGAGTAGTTTCTTTTTCATTGGCTAGTTCTGCCTGAAGTGCTTTGGAACGGTCCCTGAGCTTTTTAGTCAAGTCTTTTTCCTTATCAAGTGAAGCAGCTAGATTTTCAATCTCTTTTTCTAATTCCTGTTTTAAGGAGCGAAGGCCGTTTATATCCTGTTGCAGGCTGGCAATGGCAGCTAACTGATTTTTTATTCTGGACTTATCCTGTTTATTTTGTACTTCTAGATTTTTTACCTTTTGTCTGAGGTCCTTTTTTTCTGAGGTCAAGCTGTCTATTATACCGGAGAGATTGACCACTCTTTGCCTTAATGCTTGATTTTGTTCCCGTTCAAGGCCTAGTTCCCTGGAGATTTCCGCTATTTTCTTGTGAAGTGATCCCAGTTCGGACTGCTGTTTGCTAAGAATATTGCTTAAAAGAGACTGGGAGAAGGTGAAGATCAGGAGGACAAAAATCACCACCATGAGAAGGGCTGAGAGCACGTCAACAAAACCGGGCCAGGCGCTGGCAAATGGGGATAACCTACGTTTTAAGCCAGCCATGGTCTATTTCAAGGATTCATTACCGGGGCTTTCGTCGATGAGCTGGGTAACCCCGGAGAGCCATTCCTCCAGTTCATTAAAGAAGCGGTTCTGGGCATGACCGGCCTGGAGATCGAGAAAGCCAAGGATCAGCGAGCCTCCCAGACCAAAAAGAGAGGAGCTGAAAGCAGTACCCATACCGGCCAGGGGCTGCTGAAGGCCTGATTTGAGAGTCTTGAAGACCAGGGCAAAATTTTCGTTACCCACTTCCAGGCCTTCAATGACCTTACCCACTGCCCCTATGGTATCCAGCAGGCCCCAGAAAGTCCCCAGCAGACCGAGAAAGACAAGCAGGCTGGTCATGTAGCGGGAAATTTCGCGGGACTCGTCAAGTCTGTCTCTTATCCCTTCCAGGACTGTACGAAGCGAATGGGCTGAAAGACTGAATCGGTCTCGATGCATACCGGATAGATGTTTGGCCAGAGGTTTGAGAAGGGTGGGACTCTCAGCAACGGAAATTCCGGCCTGACCGGTTCTGAATATCTTCATCCAGTTGATTTCCGGGCCAAGTACTGCAACCTGCCGCAGATTCAGGATTATACCTATAAGGAGGGCGCCCAGAATAACAAGGTTGAAGGCCCAGTTGGCCATGAAGGCCGACTTAAGCGGGGTAAAGAGCAGGCCGCATACTGCTCCCACGATCAGTAGATAAACGGCCATCATAATCAAGTAGTATCTGGGACTGTTCATCTTTCCTTTTTTTGTCTTTTTTGAATTACCTTCTTTGAAAAAGTTCTTGCATGGGCTGGTTTAGTGGTTATATCCTGAAGCAGTATACTTGTAATTTAGCAGAGGTTATGAAATATAGTCAAGCGTAAAAACTTGAGGTGTGAGGAGTCTTAGGCCCTGAGCAAAGTTTACTTAAAATTTGGTTTATTGGTTTAAAAACTGAGAACTATCAGGAGAAATTGAAATGAAAATAAAAAAAGCGGTCTTTCCGGTGGCGGGTTTAGGAACCCGTTTTCTGCCTGCTACCAAGGCAATGGCAAAAGAGATGCTGCCAGTTGTTGATAAGCCTCTTATTCAGTATGCCGTAGAAGAAGCCAGTGAAGCAGGCATTGAACAGATTGTTTTTGTGACCGGCAGCGGTAAGGCCTCTATTGAGGATCATTTTGATGTTTCCCCCAGCCTGGAGCGCACCTTAATGGATCGTGGTAAAGAGGAGCTTGTCAAGGTTATTGAATCTGTTGTGCCGGAAACAGGGACAATTGTCTATACCCGTCAGAACGAACCCCTGGGATTGGGACATGCCATTTGGTGTGCCCGCGATATTGTGGGAGACGAGCCTTTTGCCGTCCTGCTTGCTGATGACCTTGTTCAGAACAAGGAAACAGTACTCTCCCAGATGATTAAGGAGTTTGACCGGTTAAGGGCCTCTATGGTAGCGGTAATGGAGGTTGAAGAAGATCAAACCTCCAAATACGGTATTATAGACAAGGATGAAGTGGTTGACGGAGTATGCAGGGTAAAGGGGCTTGTAGAAAAACCGGAACCTGATAAGGCCCCTTCAAATCTCGCTGTTATAGGCCGTTATATACTGATGCCCCGGATATTCGAAATTCTTGGAAAACATAAAGTCGGGGCCGGCGGTGAGATCCAGCTTACCGATGCCATGGCTGAACTGTTGACAGAGCAGCCTATATTTGCTTTTAACTTCGACGGCATCAGGTTTGACTGTGGTTCCAAGATCGGATTTGCAATGGCCAATATTGCTTTTGCCTTGGAACGTCAGGATTTGCGTGATGACTTCCTGCCTTTCTTAAAGGAGATGCTGAGGAACTATGAATAAGGCTGCGGCGTCACAGGTTTACATTTATTTTTTTTATAGGATCTTTAGCACCTTATTTTATTAAGTAATTAATTAAAATAATTATAAGATTAAAGTTATATCAAATAAAATAATCTTAAACAGGCCAATATTTTTGCCAAGATGAGTAAAATAGGTCTTGCTTTCTCTGTTTGTTTTATGATAGCACCATTGTTTTTAGAACAGTAGCCACTGACAAACATTAAGAAAGATATAGAAGATGTACGACAAAAGATCAGTAATAAAAACCGGAAAGACTGTTTCAAAGTCACTTTCTTCTGTGGAAAGATACAGAAGGTTGCTCGAGGTTGCCGGTCCTGAAGATACTCTGGGGATCATTGTTAATGCAGACCCTGATGCCCTGGCCAGTGCTCTGGCCCTGAAGCGTCTTTTCTGGCGGCGGCTTAAAAAAATAGTTATCTGCCGCATTAATGTCATAAAGCGTTCGGATAATTTGACTATGGTGCGTTCATTACAAATTGACCATCACTATATAAATAAGATTGATATAAAAAAAATCAGCAAGTGGGCCATAATTGACTCTCAGCCTCATCACGATCCCAGGTACAGCAAGTTCCGATTCGATATAATTATAGATCATCACCCTGTAGCCAAGCGTTTCGATGCCGAGTACGTAGATATTCGTCCAGAGTATGGCTCTACTTCCACTATTATGACCCAGTATCTTAAATCAGCCGGGATTAAACCTTCGGCCCGTCTGGCCACCGCTCTTTTTTATGGCATAAAGACGGATACCGATAATTTTGCCCGGCCAACAACGGATTATGATATTAAGGCATTTCGTTATCTCTATCAGTATGCTAATCTCAATATGGTTAAAAAGATAGAATCAGCTGTTTTAACCAAAAAATCACTTACATTTTTCAGAAAGGCTATAGATAATCTGGTATTCTCCAAAGACCGGGCTGTTATTAATATGGGGGAGGTAAAAGATCCTGATAATTTGGTGATAATCGCTGATTTTTTTGTAAAAATGGCTGAGGTTACCTGGAGTATCGTCTATGGAACTTATGGCCGTAAGCTTATTATTATTATCAGAAATGCCGGATTCAGATATAATGCGGGTAACATGGCTTCCCGGCTTTTTGGAGAATTGGGGAATGCCGGTGGTCATCGTGATGCGGCCCGGGCCGAGATAAAAATTAATAGTCTGGAGGATGCGGGATATTCGGAAGATAATCTGGGATTCTTCATTCATGACAAGATAGATAACTATAAGGCGAGGTAGTATTATGCCGAAATATAAGCCCATCAGCACATTGGCAATGATTCTGGCCGGGGGCAGGGTGGATGAACTTAATGTCCTCACCCATTATCGTCCCAAGTCCGCAGTACCCTTTGGCGGTGTTTACCGGATTATTGATTTTGCCTTAAGCAACCTTATGCACTCCGGGCTTGAACTGGTTGCTATTTTAAGTCAGTTCCGCAGTTTTTCTCTGATTAACCATATTGGTATTGGGGCCGCCTGGGATATGATGGGCAGATACCGGGGGGTTTTCATTCTGCCTCCTTCTCCGTCATCGGACTATGTCAGTACTTCTTGGTATAAGGGTCCTGTTGATGCAGTATTTCGAAATATTGATTTTATTGAATATCACCAGCCGGAAGAAGTCTTGATTCTTTCCGGTGATCACGTATACCAGATGGATTACCGGCCCCTGATTAACTATCATCGGCAAAAGGGGGCTGACTTAACCATGTCCTGCGTCTGGGTCCCTCTGGAAGAGGCCCATCGTTTCGGGGTTGCTGATGTGGATGATGAGGATGGAGAGTTTGGTGGCCGGGTGGTGAATTATCAGGAAAAGCCGGATTCAGCGGAGTGCAACTGGGCCTCTTTGACCCTGTACTGTTTTAACCCCAAAGTATTAATCGAAATGTTGCAGGAGAATGCCGCTGCAGACATTTCCCATGAATTCGGACGGAGTATAATCCCTTCCATGATGGCCAAGGGCTACCGGGTTTATGGTCACAAGTTCACTGGTTACTGGGGATACACCAGGACGATCAGAGAGTACTGGCAGACCAATATGGATCTTCTTGTTCCTGATTCACCCATAGATCTGGAGGCCTGGGGGATCCGAACCAATCTTGAGCATCGCGACATTCGGGACTGCCAGCCTCTTAAGACCGGGCCATCTGCTTCCATCTCGAACAGTCTTATTTACAACGGCTGCCTGGTGGAGGGTGAGGTGGAGAATTCTATTCTTTTTCCAGGGGCGCATATAAAACCAAACGCCAGAGTCAAAGACTCTATTCTTTTTTTTGATAATGTTATTGGCGAGAGGGCCCGGATTGATAAAGTCATCAGTGATGTAAATAATACTATAGGCAGGAATGCGGTTATCGGCAGCCCTTTTCCAAAGAACGGCAGTGAAATTACCACCATAGGCTGGAATAATTATATTCCGGCAGGGAGCAGGATTGGCTCCGATTGCACCATTTATCCCAAACTGGGCCAGGAAAAGTTTTCCCAGGAAATTAAGCGCGGGGAGACCATACGATGAATGGCGAACGTAATGATAATACTCTGGTTTTGATTCTTGCCGGAGGGGTAGGCAGCAGACTGAACAACCTGGTCCATACCAGGGCTAAACCAGCGGTGCCTTTCGGTGGTATTTACCGGATAATAGACTTCAGTCTTTCCAACGTGATGAATTCCGGTTTTACCCAGGCGGGAGTGCTCACCCAGTATAAGCCCCTGTCCCTGATGCGGCATCTGGGCACAGGCGAGGCCTGGGATTTTACCGGACGGACCCGCGGAGTCAAGATCCTACCTCCCCGTACCGGCTCCAGCGATTCTGACTGGTACAAGGGAACAGCAGATGCTGTCCGCCAGAATATTGATTTTATCAGGGCTCATCCCTCCCGGGAACTTCTGCTTCTCTCCGGTGACCATATCTACCAGATGGATTATTCCGAGATGATAGATTTTCACCGTGGCAAGCGGGCGGATGTAACGGTTGGTATGATGGTGGTGGATAAGAGCGAGATTCATCAGTTCGGTACCGCCATCACCGATGACAGCAACAGGATAATCGAGTGGGAGGAGAAGCCTGAAATTCCCCGCACTGATCTGGCTTCCATGGGAATCTATGTTTTTAGTACCCAATATCTTTTAGATATACTGGCCCGGGAAAAGAAAATTATAGATTTCGGCAAGCACCTTCTGCCCCTGGCCATTGAAAGTGACGAAATCTTTGCCTATCCTTTTCATGGCTATTGGCGGGATGTAGGTACGGTGCAGGCCTACTGGCAGGCCAATATGGACCTGTTAAGAGAAGACTCCGGGATTTCTCCTCAGGACTGGGCAGTCAGGGCCAGTATGGAAGAGAATGTCAGGGGCAGTGCGGACCGGCCGCCGGGGAGATTTTTTAAGGACAGCAGGGTAACTAACTCCATGATTTCGGCTGGTTCTGTTATTGAAGGAGAGGTGAGCCATTCGGTTTTAAGTCCCGGTGTTCATGTCAAGCCGGGAGCCAGGGTACGGGACTCAATTCTTTTTCATGATTGTGTGGTTAAAGAAAACAGCTTGGTTGACCTGGCTATTCTGGATAAGCAGGTTGTAGTGGAAAGGGAGGTGGTAGTCGGCTACGGTGAAGACCTAACTATTCCCAATAAGTTATATCCTAAGCATCTTTATACAGGGATCACCTTGGTGGGTAAAGAGACTGTGATCCCTGAAAAGACTGTTATCGGTCGTAACTGCATGATAAGGCCCGGGACAGAGCCCCGTGATTTTCCTTCACCTGATATTCCTACAGGAGAATCGATATTCAAGAAGTATTAGTGGCCTCCGGCCTAAAGCTGAAGTAGGGTAATTACCGGGGGCAATTCCTGTTTGTTTCTGTAATAAAAAGTGGAAGTAAGTATTGCTTAATCAGAATGAATGTATCTATGTGGCCGGCCATCGGGGTATGGTAGGGGCGGCTATTCTCAGGCGGCTTCAGGCCCTGGGATTCAGTAACATCATAACCCGGAGTCATGCCGAGCTGGATCTCACTGACCAGCAGGCGGTCCGGGAATTTTTCCGTTCAGAAGATATAGACCTGGTAGTACTGGCAGCAGCCAGGGTGGGCGGTATTCAGGCCAATAATGATTATCCTGCTGAATTTATCTATATAAATACGATGATACAGGCCAATGTTATTCATCAGGCTTATCAGGTTGGGATAAAGAGACTGCTTTTTCTGGGAAGTTCCTGCGTCTATCCCAAATATGCTCCCCAGCCCATGAAGGAGGAGCATCTTTTGACCGGTACCCTGGAGCCTACTAATGAACCTTACGCTATTGCCAAGATTTCAGGGATAAAGATGTGTGAATCCTATAACCGCCAGTATAACACTTTATTCCGGGCTGTCATGCCCGCTAATCTCTACGGACCTTTTGATAATTTTCATCTGGAGAACAGTCATGTGATAGCTGCCCTTATTCGCAAGTTCCATTTGGCAAAATTGGCCAGATCAGGTGATATAGCCGGAATTAAGCATGATGAAGAGATCTATGGGACTATCCCGGCGGATATCAGGGACAGTATGGCTTTATCAACGGATAACGAATTAAAAAAGGGCGGATATCCACAGGTCCTTCTCTGGGGTACAGGTGGGGCCTATCGGGAGTTTCTGCATGTAGATGACATGGCAGGCGCCTGTCTTTTTGTTATGGGGCTTGATCCTTGCCGGTCCAGTGGCGGCTCTGATAGTCCTGTCCCGCCTTTTCTGAATATAGGTACCGGCAAGAATATCGGTATCGCCCAGGTCGCGGAGATGGTAAAGGAGATTGTCGGTTATGAAGGAGAGGTGGTTTATGACCGTACCAAACCCGACGGCACTCCCAGGAAGTTGCTTGATACTTCCCGGATCAACAGTCTGGGCTGGTATCCCGAGATCGGACTGCGGCAGGGACTTGAGGATACTTATAGGTGGTATTTGCAGCAATGAAAGATTAAATATCCCGAAGACTATTGTTTCAGCAAAACTTATAATACAAGTACGTTTAACGATCTCATAAAAGGACTTACCGCTTGTACTCCTTTCTGTTCCACTAGTTTGATGGTTTTGGTGCCTATTACCCCGATATCTGCTTTACCTTTAAGGTAAGCCATATCCTCTTTGCTTTTGATCCCGAAACCTACGGCCAGAGGCAGGGTTGTTGCCTCCCGGCATCTCTGGATATAAGTGTTGAATTCCTTGTCAAAGGAGGTCTGGTGGCCAGTGACACCCCGGCGGGCGATACAGTAGATAAACCCCTGTCCGTGGCCGGATAGGTACTTCATGCGCTCCAGAGAAGAAGTGGGGGAGAAGATCATAATAGGATCGATCCCGTGGCTGCGGCAGGCGGCAAAAAAATCTTCCCCTTCCTCCGGCGGCAGGTCCGGAATAATCAAGCCCTGAATCCCGCAGCCTTTTGTTTTTTTTAAAAAGTTTTCCGGACCGTACTTAAAGATTATATTGTAGTAGGTCATAAAGAGAAAGGGGATATCATATTTTCTGGTAATGCGGGCAGCAAAGTCAAAACAGCTGCTTACCCTGATACCCTTGGCAATGGCTGACTGGTTGGCCTTGACAATAACCGGACCGTCTGCCACAGGTTCGGAAAAAGGGATCTGCATCTCAATAAGATTAACTCCGCCGGCTATCATTTCCCCTATAATTTCCTCGTTGGCCGAAAGAGAAGGGTATCCCAGGACGATATGGGTCATAACCAGGATACCTCTATTTTTCAGGCTTTTTTTGATATAATTTTCAAGCCCCATACTCTTCTCCTTTACTGATAATGAATTTTTTCCAGGAGGGATCGGCAAAGGCATCGGCAATAGTAAATATGTCTTTATCACCCCGGCCGGACATGTTAATGATCACGGCCTCTTCAGGGGTCATGGAGCCAACCTCTTTGAAGGCCTGAACAAAGGCATGGGATGATTCAAGGGCAGGTATAAGTCCCTCTCTGGTCATAGTCAGTTTCAGGGCCTCCATAACCTCCCTGTCCGTGGCAGCCTCGAACCTAATCTTCCCTTGTTGCCATAGGTCGGTCAGTATCGGTGATACACCTACATAGTCCAGGCCTGCTGCTACGGAATGGGTGGTCTTCATTTGACCGTTATCATCCTGAAGAAACATGGTCTTATAACCCTGGGCCACCCCGGCAGATCCGTCTTTACCTGTAAGTCGGGAAGCGTGGGCGCCGCTGTTGAGGCCTCTGCCCCCGGCCTCAATCCCTACCAGTTCTACAGCCGGTTCATTTAAAAAACCCTGGAATATCCCGGTGGCATTCGATCCCCCTCCTACACAGGCGTATACCCTTGCAGGCAGGGTGTTTTTTAGGGCCATAAACTGTTCTCTGGTTTCCTGGCCGATAATCGATTGAAACCAAGCCACCATGGCGGGAAAAGGATGAGGGCCGCAGACTGTTCCCATGACATAGTGGGTATCAGCCATATTACTTACCCAGTCGCGGAAGGCTTCGTTTATAGCATCTTTAAGGATCCTTGAGCCGGAGCTAACCGTAATAACCTCGGCACCCAGTTTTTGCATCCAGAAAACATTAGGTCTTTGGCGGTGGACATCCTCTTCTCCCATATAGATAGTGCATTCCAGGCCGAATTTGGCGGCCATGGTGGCGGTTGCCACGCCGTGCTGCCCGGCCCCGGTCTCGGCAATAACCCGTTTTTTGTTCATTCGCTTGACCAGTAAGCCCTGTCCCATAACATTATTTGCCTTATGGGCTCCGGTATGGTTGAGATCTTCTCTTTTAATAAAGATCTCTGCCCCGCCGAAATGACGGCTGAGATTATCGGCATAAGTCAGAGGAGTAGGGCGGCAGGAGTAAGTAGACATCAGTTCCTGGAATTCTGTCCAGAATAAGGGATCATTCCGGGCAGATATAAATGCTTGACTCAACTCCTGAAAAGTTTCATGGAGTATTTCGGGGATGTAACAGCCTCCCCATTTTCCGTAATAAGGTTGTTTATAGTTCATAGCTTTCAGTTTATAGTTAGGATTTATGACTGGCGCTCCGGCTGTACCTTTTCAATAAGTTTAGGCCCCAACCCATAGGGCGCTCTAGATCGTATATGTTGAGGCTGTAAGTTTTTAAAAGACCTTTTTTCAGGTGATCGTGGATTTTTAAGAAGTTATTGATTTCGGATTTTGCCAAGATTTATAGAGAATTTACCGTATGTTAAACATCTTTCCGGGGGTGGTATCAGCAGATAAAATTATAATTTATACATTTATATTGGAATTCGCAAGAGAGAAAAGTGATGGCAATTTCATACTGGCCGCCCTGAGCGTGGGCAGATTAAGTGCTGGTAAACGCATAATAAAAAAAGCCTGCCATGACAAAAGCGATTAACCCGGAACTAAAAACATGGCAACCGTAGGGCCTGTCCATGTTTAGGGTATTCTCAGCAGGTTTTCAACTGAATTTCGAACTGGGCCCGGCAGGCGGTGGCAAAGTCTTCGGGAAAGTGCCCCATTATCCAGCGAAGCTGGGCCTCGCTAAAAGCCCCGGGGGAATGAGGCAGTATGGGTAGAAAGGCATAGATAAGCCGTTGGTCACGGCCGGGATCGTCCAGTCTCTTGGAGTATTCTATAGAAGTAATCATTCTGGCTCCAAGACCTGAGAGTATGCCAACCGCTGAGAGTATTCCACGATCAAGGGACTGGCGTACCTCAGGACCGGCTTCCAGGATATTGCCGATTTGGTTTTTGGTCATCAACTGAAGTTCCCATTGGGAAGTTTGAGCCTTGGGGACAAAGAGAATGACATGTTCATCTTCATGGATGATCAATGAGGCCTGCCGGTCATCTCTGCCGTCCATTCTTTGATTGTTCCGGATACAGGCCTGGTAATCGTCAAAAAAGCGGCTGTCGGTTTCCCGGCGGTAAAGGTCCAGAAAATCTCTGATCAAGTCACCGCAACTGTAACTCTGGTAATTGCCTTTCCCGGTTGTTTCGCCGTTTTCATATAGAGTCAGATTGTCCGGAGTGAGGGCGAATTGTTGGTGTATCTGTTGATGGGAAGCATGAAGCCTGTTACCGGTAGGCGCGAAGTCAAAGCCGTAGTTCCAGCCCCAGAGAGTTGAGTTGAAGAAAATTTTATTACCTTGTTTCAGATAGTTAAGTATTTTTTCTCTTAGTTCTTCCAGCTCGGCGCAGGTCAGAAGGCCACCTGTCCGCGGCAGCTGGAAGCCAGCAGTCTCAGCTAACCTGCTGAAAGTTCTTTGATAGTATAGATGGCGCATTCCCTTGAGGTCGGCAGGTTTTAAATCCTCGATACTGTAACGTACTTTATCATGGGCCATATTGGCGGCATAATGTCCCCAAGGGATATAGGAGTTGCGGCGCAGATATTCAAATACGTGACTGTTGTCCAGGTATTCTCCGACGATTTCACTGCCGCCCTGGGCTCCAGGATTCAGGACCATAACTCTTTTATACTGATCAGGCAGGGCAGGATTATTGGCCACCGCCTCAAACAGTTGCCGGTGATGAATTTTGTTCTGATATTGGCCTTGGTCATTTTTTGTATAGATCAGGCCTTGGGGATCACCTGAATCGTTGAAATCGAAGTCGCCTGATAATCTGGCAAGCCGGCATAGATCGTCAGGGTCATTCGATGTTGTGGCAAGAGATAGAAGAACAGGTTCCGGCAGTTTCTGAAAGAGGTCTTCTATATCCTCTTTATTTTCGCCGGTAGAATTGAGCCATTGCTTTATTGTTTTAGAGAAAGAACAAGAAGGGGGCTTGGGCAGACAAATTGATTCAGGGTTCCGGGCTGCTTTTTCCGCCCAGGGTGAGTTTATGAAACTGGCCCCCTTGAAAGGAAAGGGATTGGCGATTTCATAAACCGGGGCACCCTCTTTCATCTGGATATTGTTTTGTGGAAAATTGTTTTTATTATAAATCACTTCTTTGCCGCAACGTCCCAGGGGCATAATGTACTTTTGCTGGCGGTAGTTTGTGGCCTGGATAGATGGTTTATGAATGGTATAGGTAAAATTTCCCCCTGGATTTACGCAAGTGCGGAGTTTCAATGATTGTCCCTTTTCAAATGGTACTGCAGCGGTATTTTTATGATACTAAAGATGTTTATATAATCCGAAATTCAAAAAAAGGAGAACTTTTCCTGTATGTACACCGCTTCTATCGAAAAAAAACGGGCAGGCCCCTGATGAGCCTGCCCGACTGGAGCAGCGGGAATTAAGGTGCCTAGTGCTCTTTATCTTCGTGTACTTCTTCCCAACCGTACCACATGGGCTTGAAATGAGCAATAGGTGTCTCTCCCAGAGTAGCCAGGTAGATATGGGTGAACATGAAAGCGCACAGGCAGCAGGCCAGCAGAAAATGCGCCGCCACCACAATCTTGAGCCCGCCTAGCGCCAGCACCAGTCCGCTCAGAGAGCCGATGTTCAGCAGCACGATGCCGGAGAGGATCAACAGGGGCATCATGATTAACATGATCGCCAGGTATGCTGATTTTTGCAAAGGATTGAATTTATCATCTGGTGTGGGATGATGGGGATTGGGTTTGCCGAGAAAGTAGTTGAAGAAGTAGAATATTGACTGGCGCACCAGCCCGTAGCGTATGTCATCTGTAGTAGGCACATAGGTCTTTACCAGTGTGCGGCTGATGAACAGGTAATAGATCAGCCAGAGACAGAAATTGATTGAGATGACGATACCGGCGGTATTGTGCAGCTCGATTGCCGCCTTGTAACTGCCGAAGATATTAACATATTCGGGAAAGCGGATCTGGATTCCCGAAAGAATAAGGACCACAAAACCGAAGGCGTTGATCCAGTGCCAGGTGCGCACCGGGGTAGGTTGCAGGTAGATGTATTTTTTTTGTGCCATGACAAAGTCTCCTTATCTTCTGATTGCTGCGTGAGTTGGTTTTACCAGGATTTTTTTCAGTGTCTTCTGTTTTTCATGGTCAGCAGTCTGAGTGTGCCATGCCCAAGTGGCATGAGCAGTCCGCCAACCAGGATTATTCCGCCTATCCAGTTCAGGATCGGGTTGCGCGTGGCACCTATTACGTAGAAATTCGGCGTGGCATAGAGTGCATCGAGCACCGCTCCCTCTTCCACTGGTAAGCGCTGCAGGGTACCGTCGGCCTCGGGGAAGGCCACGAAGCTGGTCTGCAGTGCATCAGGACCGGAAGCGTGGCAGAAGGTACAGTCCCAGCGGTTCTCCGGCATAGCAAAGTCATGGCTGAATTCTTCCGGGATCATCATTCCCGCCAGATGCAGCTTACGGTATTCGTCGGCGGTGTTAAAGGTACTCAACTCATTTATACTGATACGGCCATTGTTGTTGGTATCGATGATTTGCGGCACTTCACCGTTGTTGGCCCTCTCTGCGAGTTCTTCGTAGGATACCGGGGTGAATTCGCCGTCAGGAACCTTGTAGTTGGAAATGTACCAGGTTATTGCCATCTCTTTGCTGTTGGTATGGCAGGTAACACACGGTACCGTTCCAAGGTGTACTTCGGTCTGGGGCAACCACGGCAGCCACTCAGCGTGACTTTTGGCTGTTGTATCCGGGGCGTGACAGTTGGTGCACATCTGATTCATGGCGTAGCCGGAAACCGATGCAGCGCCAAGGGCGCTGTGCGGATCATGACAGTCGATACAGGCGGCTATTTCGGCGTGAATACCGCCGGAGTATTCTTCGGCGGCTTTGCTGTGGCACATGGGGCAGCCGAGTTTCTTCACCGGCTCGCCGTCAGGGTGGGAGTTGCTTACCATGTGGCAGCTCGGGCAGCCCATTTCGGCGTGCGGAGTGGTGGCAAAGACCTCGGCGTTGACTACCAGATCGTTTCCGACCATAGCGGCTTCACCATGACAGCCCTGGCATTCCGCGCTTTCCCAGGCCGAGGCCAGCGATGCCCCGACCAGCAGGGCGAAGCTGGTGCAGAACGTAAAGAACAACAACAAAAAAACTCTTGATTTACTCTCCACGGTGTTTCCTCCTTAGTCTCTCCTGTAGCCGGGCGGCCGCAGGAATTCGGCATATTATTGTCAGGATTTCGCGACAGCCCGCGAAGATCCGCGCTTGCCCATTCAGCTCTTACTTTGTCCCTTTTGGGGCTTGTTCCATGGCCTATGAGCGGCGCCAGCCTGGGCCAATATTATCAGGACGCAAAGGCCGAGAAACACCCAGACCAACAGACCGCTGTGGTCATATGGGCCGTTGTGGCCTTGCCCCGCCTCCTCAGTCGCAAAGGCCGGCAGGGCCGAAAAAAGAACTCCCTGAATCGTTGCCATTATTGCTTTCATGATCTGCCTCCTTGTTGCATAGGTAATAATGATAAAAAATGTTAAGAAATTGTTTTTTTTAGCAATTGGCCCGGAAGGAGCAAAATGTATCTGCACTTTCCCTTTAATGTTTTTAAATTTATTTCATAACCGTTTCAAATAGTTCAGTCAAGATAAATCTGGCTATATAAGTTGAGACCGTAGCAGCTGCCGTAGTTAGAGAAGCCATTACTTCTCGTTGACAATTTATGGCGGTCTGGGGGCTTAGGTTTGAGATCAGGGAAATTATTTGGCTGGTGTATCTGTTAAAAAATCACAGTCTGCTGCAGTCTTTTTACTGTTTTCTCCGGTTCCGGCAGGAAACAGACAACTCTTGAACGTATTTGGCCGTAACGCGGATCGGGGTAAAGGCAGGTTGCTGTCGGGCAAATCCCTGTATAATCCATTTCCGGCCTCTCTGTTATTCCCAGTTCCTGCAAGGCCCTGCCTGAAAAAGGCACGAAGATGCTTTTTTTGAAAAAGGCGTTTCTGGTTTTTCTGGTGTAAAGCGGGGGATAATCAGAGGGGAGGGTGTTCCTCAGTTTTTTCTGTTCCGTCTTCAGGTCTCCGGTAGCTAGGGAATCAGGCAGGCAGCGTTTGCCGGTGCGCAGCCAGTCGTAGCACAGTATTTCCCGGATAATCTCCCTGTCCTCTCTTTTTTCGGTCAACTTAAGCAGCAGTTTCGTCATAAAGTCCTGTGTCTTGGCGAACCGGAAAAAGTTTTCAGCCAGACAGAGGTCAAGCAGTTTTGAAAAAAACTCGAATCCTTCTTCTTTTTTTTTGATATAACTGAAGAAAGAGTCAAAGTAGTTCTTGTTGTAAAAGGCTTCCACGGCCCGGCCGAACCAGTAGAGTCTTCTCAGTTCCTGATGGGGGAGCCATCTGGTAGCCAGGATCTGGTAGGGTGGTTGGTGACAGTACTGGAGCCCAAATTTTTTGGCTTTTTTTCGAATCGGGGTATGGGGCAGGAGTTTGAGCAGGCCCATCTGGATGTAATGGGCCGGGCTTTGGAAAATCTGGTTGAATGACCTTCGGAAGGTATTGATATCGTCAAAGGGAAGGCCCAGGATGAGATCAACATGGAGATGGATGTTGTCCATTGCCGCCAGGCGTTTGATGTTGGCCAGGGATTTTTTTGGGTCGTTCAGCCGGTTGATCGCCTTAAGTGTGGCCGGATTGGTGGACTGGATTCCGATTTCAAACTGGAATTTTTCCGTCCGGACGGTTTCCAGGAAGGAAAACATCTCTTCAGTGAAGAGATCCGGGGCAATCTCAAAGTGAAACACCGTATCCCCTTTTTTATCCCTCAAATAGCGCCAGAGAGCCAGGCTTCTTTTTGTTGAGTGGTTGAATGTACGGTCCACAAAACGGACGATTCCGGGGCCGTGAGCAAGGATGTGGTCCAGCTCTTTTTTAACTTCGGCGATTTCCTTACTCTGCACTCCGGATTCTGTTGCAGAAAGGCAGTAGCTGCAGGAGAAGGGACAACCCCGGGATGATTCATAGTATATGTTTCGGTTGGCAAGTTCTTTTGAAAGATCATTGTCCGTATACGGGAAGGGGAAAGGAGGATGTTTTTCCGCCTCGTAATGATCTGCCA
Source organism: Desulfobia sp. (assembly GCA_046497465.1). GTDB lineage: Bacteria > Desulfobacterota > Desulfobulbia > Desulfobulbales > SURF-16 > JAWLDV01. Next base: position 114,790 of record JAWOFO010000040.1, on the reverse strand, counting down.
ATTTCCTGTCCTGCAGGTCGTGGTAAAAGGCTGATGAAAGACCTTCCACTGCTCCCGTGACCGTGCTGCATTGAGGAGGTAATTCTTCTCTGCCGAGAGTTGCGGCCTGGGGACCGCCCAGGACAATGGCAAGATTTGGCTTGACTAAGGAGAGGTCTTTAATTAATCTGCTGATAATCTGGGAATTCCAGATATATACTGAAAAGAACATGATGTCTGAATCAAGTTCAGCTAAGTGTAACAGGATGTCATAACAGGGTTCATTGATGGTGAACTGTTTTATCCGGGTCTGACAGTCCGGAATTTTGTTCTGCAATAACCTTTGGAGATAAAAAAGGCTTAGGCAGGAGTGGCTGTAGCGGCAGTTGAGGGCTATAAGGTCAAATTGCATGTTTTTAAGGATTCATGAATTTAAATCAAGATGTTGACTTATATAGAAAAACTTGGTGATTCCGCTCTTTATTATATTCGCGACACCGGCAGAATGGGTTTTTTCCTGATCTTCGCCATTCTGGGTATTTTTGCCCGCCCCTTTCGTTTTCGGGAGATGGTAAGGCAGGTCAAAATGATCGGAGTTGATTCGCTCACGGTGATTTTTTTTACTGCCGTTTTTACCGGCATGGTTCTTGGGCTCCAGGGTTATTACAGTCTGAGGCAGTTTGGCTCTGAGGGCATGCTCGGCTCTGCTGTCTCCTTAAGCCTTATTCGGGAGCTGGGCCCTGTGTTGACTGCTTTGATGGTAATCGGCCGGGCCGGTTCAGCCATGTGTGCTGAAATCGGGATAATGCGCAATTCCGAACAGCTGGACGCCCTGGAATGTCTGGCAGTTGATCCTTTCCGTTTCCTGATTACTCCCAAGTTCCTGGCCACCTTAATTTCCATACCAGTTCTGGTCCAGTTTTTCAATATAGTCGGTATAGGCGGCGGTTATTTTGCCGGAGTCATTCTCCTGGGAGTTAATCCCGGTGCCTTTTTTTCCGGGATCGAACAGAGCGTGGTTAATGCTGATCTTAGACTGGGAGTGATTAAATCCTTTGTCTTCGCCCTTCTTATGGTTTGGATCTGTACGGGCCGGGGCTATTATGTTCATCAGTCCAGGCAGGGAGGCTTCGGGGCGGAAGGCGTCAGCAAGGCTACCACCGGGGCGGTGGTACTGGCCTCCATCTCGGTTCTGATCTGGGATTATCTGATCACTGCAATTATGATGTAGGAATTTGAAAGAATGACCGAAACCGTCATAGAATTTAAAGGGGTCAGCAAGGCCTTCGGTAGCCAGCAGGTTTTGAAGGATGTTGATATCTCCTTTAAAAAAGGCCGGAGCACGGTAATTGCCGGTGGTAGCGGCAAGGGTAAGAGTGTTGCTCTGAAGTTGATTTTGGGCCTGCTGCAGCCTGATGCCGGGGAGGTGCTGGTGGGCGGTAGAAATATTGTCGGTATGTCGTCCCGGAGGCTTAAAGATATCAGACAGAGATTCGGTGTACTGTTTCAGGGGGCAGCCCTTCTTGACTCTCTGAGTGTCTATGATAACGTGGCCCTGCCTTTGAGGGAAAGGTCATCTTTAGACAAGAAAGCCATAGATGATCGGGTAAACAGCATGCTGTCCCAGCTTGAACTGGATGGGCACGGGAGCAAGTATCCGGCCCAGTTGAGCGGTGGTATGGTGAAAAGGGTCGGGCTGGCCCGGGCCCTGATGCTTTCTCCTGAAATAATGCTGTTTGATGAGCCGACCACCGGGCTTGATCCCCAGATAACTCTTGATATTTACCGGTTGATGTCTAAGACCCAGGATGAATTCGGCTATACTTCAATAATAGTCAGTCATGATATACCCAAGATCTTTAATCTGGCTGATGTGGTTGTTCTTTTAAATGAGAACGATTTTTTGGTTTTTGATAACCCTGAAGAGATCCAGTTGAGCACTGATCCGGAGATCAGTGAATTTGCCAGAGAAACAATGGGTAAGGTTTACTTAAGCAGAGAAATGGAAAAGAACTTATGAGAAAAATAACTGCAGAATTAATTGTTGGTCTTTTTCTGATTGCAGGTTTTTTGGTGTTTGCCTATATTTCCATGCAGTTTGGTGAATTTCCCTGGCTGACCAGAGGAGATCATTACACCCTCGAGGCTGAATTCCAAAACGTGGCCGGCCTTAAAGAGGGGGCAGTGGTTACCATTGCCGGGGTTCAGGTAGGCAGGGTGGATAAAATTACCCTGACCGATGATTTCCGGGCAATGGCCAGGCTTTATCTGCCTAGGGATATAAAGGTTACCGAGGATGCCATGGCCTCCATTAAAACCCAGGGAATCATCGGTGATAAGTATGTCCGGATAAGTCAGGGTGGGGCCATGAATTATCTGAAGGAAGGCGATTTAATCTTTGATACCGAATCAGCTGTAGACCTTGAAGAACTGGTCAGCAAGTATGTTTTCGGCAAGATATAATTTTATTAATCAGGGGCAAAGGCAATGAAGGTTTATCTCGGCAGGATCATATGTATGTTTATATTCTTTTGTTGCTCTGCTTTCTTTTACGGGACGATAGCTCCGAAGCAGATACTCGCAGAGGACGAAATTCCTTTATCTCAGTTGGAAAGCACGGTCAACAGAATCATCGATATCCTGGAGGAAGGGGATGTTGAAAAAGAATGGGAACAGCAGAAGCAGAGGATAGTTCCGCTTATTGATGAAAGGCTTAATCCCGAAGTGATTGCTCAGCGTTCTCTGGGCAGGCATTGGCGGGATATCAGTGATGAACAGAGGGAAGAGTTTACTTCACTTTTTCTGCAGCTTTTGAAAGATACCTATATCAATAGGCTGAGGAGTTATTCCGTTAAAAGTGATGCCCGTTTTTATGAGCAGCGGAAAAGAGGGGACCGGGCTATTGTTTATAGTATTGTCAGAAAGGATCAACAGGAGGTCCCTATAGATTACCGTCTCATCAGGATTGATGATGAATGGAGGATCTATGATATAGTTGTGGAAGGTGTCAGCCTTATAAGCAATTATCGTAAACAGTTTGATCAGATAATGGATCGGGGTGGTTATCCCGAGCTTATCAACAGGTTACGGGATAAGATAGGAACAGAGCCCGGAGCAGAGTAATGGTTATAACTGCGAAACCGGAATTACGAGGAATGCCAGTTAAAGTCGGGCCCGGGGGCGGCAGATACATATCAGTCATCAGTATTTTTTTTATTTTTTCCCTGACCCTGCTGTTCTTTTGTCTTGTTTCCAGTCAGGTCAGGGCAGGAGAGCAGGATGACGGTCAAATGTCAGGTCCTGATTTTCCGGAATATTCCGACTGGTATGACGACTTTATGGAGGAAGATGCGGCAACTATCAAGGACCCGCTGGAACCGGCGAATCGCATTTTTTTTAAATTCAATGATAAACTGTACTTCTGGTTCCTTAAGCCGGTAGCCAGTGCTTACGGGAAGGCGGTGCCCCGGGATTTTCGTATATCTTTTCGTAATTGTTTTAATAACCTGGAGGCACCAGTTCATATGTCCAATGATTTTCTGCAGGGAAAATTCAAAGACGGTTTCGTGGAGGCCTGCCGTTTTTTTATTAACAGCACTGTAGGCATACTCGGTCTGTCAGATGCGGCCAGGGATGTTTTTGCCCTGAACTCTCCAGGCAAGGAGGATCTGGGGCAGACTATAGGTTATTACGGTATAGGTAACGGTTTTTATTTGTGCTGGCCGTTTATGGGCCCCTCCACTTTAAGGGATACCGTGGGCATGACCGGAGATTTTTTTTTGAGGCCAGGTACCTATATGGCATCGACCAGCAGTTTATACCTGAGAGGGCTATTCTTTTCAGGCAGGTATATAAATAACACTTCTCTGAGGATTGGTGATTATGAGGATTTCCTGGTCTCAACCTTTGATCCTTATCTAGCTATGCGGGATGCTTACATTCAAAGGCGTTTTAATATGATTGAAGAGTGAGAAGGCTCAGGATTGCTGATGAGTGCTGAAGCGGTTAATTTCGAGAACAGAGAAGTATCCTGGCAACTCTTTGCCAGATTTATTTCTTCCATTACCCGGGAGGAGTTCGGGGATCTGGCTCCCTACCTGGATCTACAAGTATTCCCAGTCGGCACAGTTATAAACAGTGAGGGGGAGCGGTCGCCATACCTGGGTTTTCTTCTCACCGGTAAGCTTTCGGTGAGGAAAGCCAATGATTTCAGCGGCAGATCAACTCTTGTGGCCGTTCTGGAAAAGGGGGCTATTTTCGGAGAACGCGGGCTTGCCGGAGGTCTTCCGGCTGATGTTAGTCTTGGAGCTATGGAAGAGTCGCGAGCCCTGCTTTTATCTTATGACAGAGCAAGGCAGATTATCCGGAATAATCCCTCCCTAGGGGTGAAAATTCTTTTCAGTTGCCTTAGGGTCACCGGTAGGCGGCTGCAAGGATCAACCACCAGAATAGCTGATATTCTGTAACCAGCCTGTTTGTTATCTGACCACTTTTCACTTCAATCTTGACTTTTCACTGCAGCTCGAGGAAATATCTTGACATTAACCCAAATTTATTTAAATTAACCTGTTTTGTTGTAATTTTTAGCTATGGTAAGTAAGAGTTGAAATTCGATTTTGACCAGATAGCAGAGAATGGCCTGAACGTGCAGCTTGATGACACTTCCTGGCTGCCCTCAGAATTTGATTTTGACAGACCGGTATTTGCCACAGCTTTCTGCTGGAAACAAAAATCCGGTAGTATTATGGTGGAAGGCCATTATAGGGCAGTGGCCGTTTTGGTATGTGACAGATGTCTTGAGAAGTTTAGATTGCCCCTTAACCTCGAGTTTAATGTCTATGCCGAGGTTCGGAAAACCGGTGATATCCCGGAACAAGACCATTGTTGCAGGAAAACCGAGATAGAAACCGTTTATTTGGATAAGCCTGAGCTTGACCTGCATTATTTTTTCCGGCAGCAGGTATTACTGTCTATGCCGATGAAGAGACTCTGTTCCCCTGATTGCCGGGGGCTCTGTGATAAATGTGGTGTTAATCTGAATTTATATCCGGAAAAATGTCAATGTGAGAAGGAGGGTGATTCCCCATTCAAGATACTGGCCCGGATTAAAAAGAGTTAGTAATCAGGAAGTACCGAAGTATTATGAATCTGTTAGTAATAGGTATTTTCTCAATAACATGAGGTGTATCTATCTACAAGGGAACGCTGTTGATCGCAGGTGTTGAGTTGTAGCTTTTTAGCGTTTTAGGTTTTTAGGTTAAGCCCTAACAGCCTAAATGCCTAAACATTTTTTCTCAATGATCGTGGTTCCCTCAGAAAAAAATTGAATTTAGATCTTGCCGGGACTTATTGAGAATTTACAGTAATACTAATTAACTGTATTTTTAGATCGTAATCGAGATTGGAGAAAAAGAAATGGCTTTACCAAAAAGAAGACATTCCCACTCAAGAACAAGAAAGCGCCGTGCTCATGACAAGCTGAGCAAACCAAATGTCGTAAAATGTGATCAATGTGGTGAGCCTAAACTTTCTCATCGGCTCTGTTCTGACTGTGGTTCCTACAAGGGACGCACCGTGATTGAGCTGGGTGATGAAAAACTTGAATACTAGTGAGCTCAAGCCATAAGGGTAAAGGAGTGATAATCGGCCTTGATGCAATGGGCAGTGACTTCGGTCCCGCCGAATTGCTTGCCGGGGCGGTGCAGGCTGCTGAACAGACTGGAGTGCGAATTGCTGTAGCCGGTGATGAGCCGCTAATAAGAGAAGCACTTGCTGGTGCCAGCCGGAAGGCTGTAGACTTGATTGATATCATTCCGGCCTCTCAGGTTGTTACCATGGCTGACTCGCCTTCCGAGGCTCTTCGCAACAAAAAAGATTCCTCTATTGCTGTACTGTTTGAGCTTCAGAAAGATGGCAAGATTGATGCTGTGGTAAGTGCCGGTAATTCCGGGGCGGTACTTGCTTCAGCAATCAAGTATCTGGGGCGGCTGAACAATATAGCCAGACCTGGTATTGCCAGTGTTTTCCCAACCCTGCAGGAGCCGGTGGTAATGATGGATGTTGGCGCTAATGTCGATTGCCGGCCCCAGCATCTTCTGGAATTCGGGATTATGTCGGCCGCCTATTATTCAATTATGTTCGGTAATCCCAGGCCTCGGGTCGGGATGTTGAGCATAGGTAAAGAGATAGGCAAGGGAAATCATCTGGTTAAGGAGGCCCGTAAGCTTTTACAGGCCAGCAGCCTTAATTTCATTGGTAACGTGGAAGGTGGCGATACTTTTCAGGGGAATGTTGATGTTATAGTCTGTGACGGTTTTGTCGGCAATATCTGCCTTAAGTTGAGTGAAGGGCTGGCTGAAGTCTTATTCAAGATGTTAAAAGACGAAATCAAAGGATCTGTCAGCGCCAAGATGGGTTGTCTTTTTGCCAAAAATGCTTTTAAAAATTTTAAAAAGAGAATTGATTATGCCGAATACGGCGGTGCCCCTCTTCTGGGTATGAATGGTATCAGCCTGATATGTCATGGTAAATCAGAGCGAACTGCAATTAAAAATGCTATTCAGGAAGCATTTGAATTAGTGAGTAATAAAGTTAATGATCACATTTTAACCATGCTGCATGGCGATGAATACAGGAAGGGCTGAACTGTCATGTCCGGCATTGTTATTATAGGTACCGGTTCTGCTGTACCGGAACGTATTCTTACCAATGAGGATTTGGAGAAATTAGTAGATACTTCCAACGATTGGATTATTACTCGGACCGGGATTAGGACGAGATATATAGCCGGTAAGGAGGAGAATACTTCTGACTTGGGAGCTGCCGCTTCCAGACATGCTCTGGATATGGCTGGTCTTGATCCGGATGAAGTTGATATTATTATTCTGGGTACAATTACCCCGGATGTTGGTATGCCCTCAACCGCCTGTCTGGTACAGAAAAAGCTCGGAGCAAGGGCCGCCTTTGCTTTCGATATCAATGCAGCCTGTTCCGGATTTCTGTATGCCCTGGATATGGCAGAGAAATATATTCTGGCTGATCCCTCTTTAAAAATTCTGGTTATCGGGGCAGAGACCCTGTCAAACCGGACTCAGTGGGAGGACAGAACTACCTGTGTTCTGTTTGGTGATGGGGCCGGAGCGGTAGTGGTAACTGGCAGCCATAATGAAAAAGGCGGGATGACTTCTACGCTATTTTCGGACGGCAGACTCCATCATTTACTTTACATGAGTCCGTCCCGTGGTATGAATCCTGGTCTCTCCGCGGAGGTGGAGGAAGGCTCCTGTATAAGAATGGAGGGTCATGAGGTTTTCAGGTACGCAGTAAGGGCTCTTCAGGATGCGGTATATGCTGTCCTGGATGCTTCCGGTGTTAGACTTGAGGAGGTGGATCTGATTATTCCCCACCAGGCAAATATACGTATTTTGCAGAACCTGGCAGAACGGTTGAGCTTGGATAAAGAAAAACTATATATAAATGTCGATAAATATGGTAATACTTCGGCAGCCAGTATTCCTATTGCTCTTGACCAGGCTAACCGGGACGACCTCATTCACGAGAATGACCTGATTCTCCTCTGTGCCTTTGGCGGCGGGTTTACCTGGGGTGCTTCTTTGTTTAGGTGGTATTTGAATTAGGAGATAGGGATTGAAGGTAATCTTCTATAAATCAAATTGCCGGTAACGGTAATTTTTGATTTGCAATTCTTAATTAAAGGGATAAAACGTGGATTATTTTTTGACAGAAGAACAACAGATGGTTGTCGATTCAGCGAGCCAGATAACCGACGAACTCATTATTCCTCAGCGGGCGCAATTAGATGAATTAGAAGAGTATCCTACAGAAATTCTTGATGCTGTAGCGGAAGTTGACCTCTTTGGTCTTTATATACCCGAAGAGTACGGTGGTTTCGGGGGCGGAATGTTCGAGATGGTTCTTGCCCTGGAACAGTTCGGCCGGGGATGTACCGGAGTTGCCACAGCTTTTGCTGCCAGCGGGCTTGGGGCACTTCCCATTCTTTTAGCAGGCAGTGAGGAGATGAAGGCGAAGTATCTGCCCCAGATTGCCAACGGTAAGAGAAGAGCGGCTTTCGGGCTCACTGAGGCCGGTGCCGGCAGTGATGCCGGAGCTATCAAGACAACGGCGGTGTTGGATGGAGATGAGTGGGTCCTAAACGGGACCAAGCAATGGATAACCAACGCCGGTGAGGCCGAGATCTATACCGTAATCGCCATTACCGACAAGAATAAGGGCCCCCGGGGTGCCTCTATATTTGTACTGGAAGACGGTGATCCCGGCTTTTCTTATGGGGAAAAAGAGAAAAAGATGGGTATCCGGGCCTCTTCTACCAGGGAACTTATATTCAAGGACTGCCGTATACCCGGGGACAGAATTATAGGGCGGCTGGGCACCGGTTTTATAACTGTTATGAAGACCCTTGACATGTCCAGGCCGGGCATTGCCATTCTCGGGGTCGGACTGGGACAGGCGGCACTGGATGAAGTTGTCCCTTATGCCAAGCAGAGAGTGCAGTTCGGCAAACCCATCATCAGTTTTCAAGCAGTGCAACATATGCTGGCGGATATGGCTATTAACGTGGAAGCAGCCCGTTCCCTGGTTTATAATGCCGCCCGGCATATAGATTCCCATCCCAGAGAGATGTCCAAAGTTTCCTCCATGTGCAAGATATTTGCCACGGACATGGCTATGAAAGTCGCCACTGATGCGGTCCAGGTAATGGGCGGTTACGGTTATATGCGGGATTATCCGGTTGAAAAGATGATGCGGGATGCCAAGATCCTTCAGATTTATGAAGGGACTAACCAGATTCAGCGTAATGTGGTGGGCCAGGAATTAAACAAGGAGTATGCCGGTAACTCATGAAGATAGTAGTCTGCATAAAACAGGTTCCTGATGCCAAGGATGTGCGGCTTGATCCTGAAACAAATACCCTGTCCCGGGAAGGTGTTGAGGCTATAATCAACCCTTTTGATCTACACGCCCTGGAAGAGGGAGTTCGTTTAAGGGAAGAACAGACCGGTACAGTTACGGTAATTTCCATGGGACCTCCCCAGGCAGAAGAGGCACTGCGCGAGGCTGTCGCCCGGGGGGCAGATGAGGCTTACCTTGTCTGTGACCGGGCTTTTGCAGGTTCGGATACCTTGGCAACTACCTATACCCTTGCCAGGGCGATAGAAAAGGCAGGAGGTGCTGATCTCGTTCTCTGTGGCAGGCAGGCCATTGATGGAGATACCGCTCAGGTGGGACCGGGGCTTGCCGTCCGGATGGACATGCCCCATGTTGCCAATGTCCGCAGGGTCAAGTCATTTTTGGATGGGAAATTTATCCTGGAAAGGATGATGGACGATGGTTATGATGAGGTCGAAGTAGAAATTCCTGTGCTTTTAACGGTGGTAAAAGAGATAAATAAGCCGCGCTTTCCTTCTTTGAAAGGAAAAATGAAAGCCAGAAAGATGGAAATACCTGTGCTGAGTAGTGAGGATATAGGAGCTGACAGCAGATATCTGGGCCTCAGCGGTTCCCCCACCTGGGTTTCCAGGGTTTTTGTTCCTGATATGCACAGAGGCGAGAGAAGAATGATTGAAGGTACGGTGGATGAGCAGGTCCAGCAGCTCGCGGAGATCCTGTCTTACGATTAATTCTTAATTTCTGATTGAATCCAAATGTTGCATATTGATATAGATGTCTGTACAGGTTGCGGACTCTGTGAACAGAACTGCGCTTTTGATGCCATACATGTGGTCGATGGTCTGGCGGAAGTAAATGAGAACTGCGCGTTATGCGGCGTCTGTGTGGATGTCTGTGAAACAGGGGCCCTGTATATTGAAGGTCAAGACAGTCAGGAAAAATCTGGTGATGATCTGGCAAAATGGACCGGGGTCTGGGTTTTTGGTGAGTACAGGAATGGCAGAGCAGCACCGGTGACCTTTGAACTCCTGGGTGTGGGTCGGAGACTTGCTGATGCCCGGGGAAGCAGTCTTTCGGTGGTCGTGTTTGCTGATGATATCGGTGACCTGCCGCAGCAACTCATATCTTACGGGGCTGATAACGTATATGTTGTGGAAGATCCGGTTTTCAGCCAGTTTAATGATGATGTTTATGCCAATATTCTGGAGGATCTGGCCCGGAACCACAAACCAGAAATTATTCTGGCCGGAGCTACGGCCATAGGCAGATCATTTATTCCGAGGGTGGCAACATCTTTGTGTACCGGCCTGACCGCGGACTGCACCCAGCTTGAAATTCAGGAAGAAGATGGGGCCCTGTTGCAAAGCAGGCCCGCCTTTGGCGGCAATATTATGGCAACTATCCTGTCTTCCAAAACAAGGCCCCAGATGGCAACGGTCCGGCCTTTGGTCATGAAGCCGCTGGAAGCCGATCCGGGTCGGAGCGGCGAGATAGTAAGGGTCGCTGTCGAGCCGGAAAGGCTTAAGTCAAAGATCAAGGTAAACCGTTTCGTTTCTCTTGAGACAGATCTGGTCAATCTTAACGAGGCTGATATTGTGGTGGCCGGCGGTCGTGGTCTTGATAATGAAAAGGGATTCAAGCTGGTGGAGGAGCTGGCCGAGGTTCTGGGTGGTGCGGTAGCTGCCTCCCGGGCCGCTGTTGACAGTGGTTGGGTTTCCTATCCCCATCAGGTAGGACAGACAGGGAAGACCGTTAGTCCCAAGATCTATATCGCCTGTGGCATATCAGGGGCCATTCAGCATCTTATTGGTATGCAGTCAGCGGACACAATTATTGCCATCAATCGTGATCCGGAGGCTCCTATTTTTGATATAGCTACTTACGGCCTGGTAGGGGATGTATTTGAGATTCTTCCTAAACTTATAGAAAAAATTAAGCTTAAAGCCAAAATAACCAGGGATGTGCATTAACCAGGAGCAATATATATCCTTCTACGGGAGATCCTGATTTAATACCTTAAAATTGAGAGATAGAGAGACCTAAATTGTTTAATCAGGAAGCAAAAAATAGTGGCGGTGAAAAAAAGTTAGCAGTGGTTACCGGCGGCAGCCGGGGAATAGGCAGAGCGGTGAGTCTGCGGCTTGCGACAGCGGTGTCCCGGATCATAGTCAACTATGTCAGCAACCCTGAAAGAGCGGAAGAAACAGTTGTTGCTATTAAGGAACAGGGGGGTGATGCCGAGGCTGTCCGCTTTAATGTTGCAGACAGTGCTGATGTCCAAAAGGCTTTTAAACAGATACTTGATAATTACGGCAGGATTGATATCCTGGTAAACAACGCCGGGATTACCAGAGACGGCCTGGTGGCAACCATGAAAGAAAAGACCTGGAATGACGTGCTTGATACTAATCTTAGGGGGGCATTTAACTGTATCAAGGCGGTTAGTCGACCTATGATGAAACAGCGCCGGGGCAGAATCGTCAATATCACTTCTGTTGTTGGATTCACCGGTAACAGTGGTCAGGCGAACTACGGGGCGGCAAAGTCCGGTCTTATGGGACTCACCAGGTCAGTTGCCAGGGAGTTGGCCTCACGGAATATTACAGTGAATGGAGTGGCCCCCGGCTATATTGATACGGAGATGACCAGGGGGCTTTCAGACGAAGTAAAGGAAAAAATTTTGGCGGAAATTCCTCTGGCCTCCCTCGGGAGCGTGGAAGATGTGGCCGGAGCTGTGGCTTATCTGGTTTCAGCGGACGGTCGTTATATAACCGGCCAGGTTATCCATGTTAATGGCGGCATGTATATGGGATAAGTTCTTAATTAATTTAGAGATTAGAAATTAAGAACCGATATCGGAACAATTTGAAAAGTACCTAAAATTCATAATTCGTACCATGAGGAGATATTGATTATGTCCAAAGAGGATAAACTTATTGATATTATTGCTGAACAGTTGAGTGTAGATAAGTCCAAGGTCGTTCCTTCAGCCTCATTTGTTGATGATCTGGGTGCTGATTCACTGGATCTGGTTGAACTTGTCATGGCTATGGAAGAGGCCTTTGATACTGAGATACCCGATGAAGTGGCGGAAAAAATACTGAAGGTTCAGGATGCCATTGATCATATTAACTCCCTGGAATGATACCATTAAGCGGTTTCGTAAAAATATACTTGAGGCCATAAGATAAAACCATTGGCAAAAATTTTGTTCCTGATTCGGATCAGGGCGATTTTAAGCCTAACGTGAATTGATTGAAAATGCATAGAAGAGTCGTGGTAACAGGTGTTGGACTGGTAACCCCTCTGGGAACCGGCGCTGAAAAGACTTGGGGAAATTTGTGTGCCGGTAAAAGTGGCGTCTCTAAGATCAGTAAGTTTGATGCCAGCAACTATGCTGTTCAGATCGCTGCCGAGGTAAGGGATTTTGAGTCAAAGGACTACTTTGATCCCAAGTTTGCCAAACATCTGGATTATTTTGTCCAATACGCTATTGCCGGAGCGGAAATGGCCCTGAATGACAGCGGTTTTACTATCACCGAGGAAAATAGCCCCAGGGTTGGAGTGATAACCGGATGTGGTCTTGGCGGTCTTACTACCATTGAAAAGTATCACAAAATTGCCTTGGAACGGGGTCCCAGAAAAATTACCCCTTTTTTTATTCCTATGGTGATTCCTAATATGGGAGCCGGGCAGATCTCTATTGTTAAAGAGGCCCGGGGACCCAACCTCTCTGTTACCACAGCTTGCGCGGCCGGAACTCACGCTGTTGGTGAGGCTTATCAGTTGATCAAGAATGGTGTCTGCGATGCAGCCATAACCGGTGGCAGTGAGGCCACCGTCTGTCCTTTAGCTATAGGTGGTTTTGATAATATGAAGGCCCTTTCCCGGCGTAATGATGAACCGGAAAAAGCTTCCCGACCTTTTGATCGGGACAGAGACGGGTTTATTATCGCTGAAGGTGCGGGCATGCTTATTCTTGAGGAGCTGGAAAAGGCCAGAGCAAGGGGGGCAAAGATTTATGCCGAGTTGGTGGGCTATGGCCTCAGTGGAGACGGCTATCATATGGCTGCCCCGCCGGAAGACGGTAACGGCGCGGTTCGTTGTATGCAGATGGCTCTGCAGGGCGGTAAAATAAATATTGATGAAGTTGACTATATTAATGCTCATGGTACTTCTACTGCTTTAAACGATGTGGTCGAGACCCGGGCAATCAAGACCGTTTTTGGTGACTGGGCCGGTAAGATTAATATCAGTTCTACAAAATCAATGACCGGCCATATGCTTGGTGGGGCTGGTGGTATTGAAGCGGTTTTTACTGCACAGGCCATATATGATCAAGTCGTACCCCCAACTATTAACTTGGAAAATCCGGACGATGAGTGTGATCTGGATTATGTTCCAGGAAGTGCCAGGGATACCGAGATCAGGGCAGCTATTTCAAATTCCTTTGGTTTTGGCGGGACTAATGCTGTTATTGCCATGAGACGTTATGACCGTGCTTGAGGGAATTACGAATCAGCAATTAAAGGGAAAAACAATTTTATTATCACTACAGCGACATTTCTTGTAATATACGGGTATACACTTCAATAGATCTGTTTTTTTCTGGCACTAGCTTCAAACTCACGAAAAATACTATTTTATTACTATTCTTCGTGTTTTTGTGCGATTGGTAATTATACCAACAGGATATTCGCACTAAGTGTCACTGTGTTTCTTATTATTTGAGAGTTGAGATGAAAGTAGCACTGGGAAGTGATCACGGCGGATTTGAGTTGAAAAAATTGGTTTTCGAGGATCTCTTGGCCCTTGGTCATGAGGTCAATGATCAGGGCACTGATTCCCTGGATTCAGTTGATTACCCTATGTTTGCCAGGAATGTCTGTGAGCTGGTGGCAGGCGGTGAATGTGACCGCGGTATTCTTATTTGCGGGACCGGGATCGGCATGTCCATGTCTGCAAACAGGAATAAGAAAATACGCGCCGCTTTATGCCATGAATTATATACTGCCAGACTGAGTCGCCAGCACAATGATGCCAATATTCTTTGTCTGGGAGCCAGGGTAATAGGACCCGGCCTGGCTATAGAGATTGTCCGGACCTGGCTTTTGACTGATTTTAACTATGGGAGACATTTAAAGCGACTGGAGATGTTCTGATAAACTTTAAACCTTTCAAAATCCAAACAGGATACTATTATGTCAAAGTTAAAACTGAAAGATCCGGATGTCTATCAGGCAATACAGGAAGAGTATAACCGTCAGACCAATCAGATAGAACTGATAGCTTCCGAGAATATAACCAGTCCCGAGGTTATGGAAGTAGTTGGTTCCGTATTTACCAACAAGTATGCCGAAGGTTATCCTGGCAAGCGTTACTATGGAGGCTGTCAGTATGCCGATCAGGTGGAATCCCTGGCCATTTCCCGCGCCAAAGAGCTTTTCGGGGCGGAGTACGCCAATGTCCAGCCCCATTCCGGGAGCCAGGCCAATATGGGTGTTTATTTTGCCTGTCTTAAACCCGGTGATAAAATTCTGGGAATGGATCTCGCCCATGGAGGCCATCTTACCCATGGCAGTCCGGTGAACTTTTCCGGGCAGTTCTATGAAGTCGCCTTTTACGGAGTTAACCGGGAGACCGAGCAGATAGATATGGAGGAAGTTTTCCGTATTGCAAGGGAGGAGCGTCCCAAGATGATAGTGGCCGGAGCCAGTGCCTATCCCCGGGAACTTGATTTTGCCGTTTTTCGCAGAATAGCTGATGAAATCGATGCCCTGCTTCTGGTTGATATGGCCCACATCGCCGGCTTGATTGCCGCAGAGGTTCATCCAACTCCGGTACCTCACGCCCAGTTTGTAACCAGCACGACCCATAAGACCATGAGGGGCCCCAGGGGTGGTTTGATTCTGGCTGGTGAAGAGTATGGCAAGAAATTGAACAGTCAGATTTTTCCGGGTATTCAGGGGGGGCCACTGATTCATATTATAGCGGCCAAGGCGGTAAGTTTCAAGGATGCCATGAATGATAGATTTAAAAACTATCAGCAGCAGGTGGTCAGGAACGCCCAGGCCCTTGGCCGGGCTTTAAATGATCTGGGATTCAGGATTGTTTCCGGCGGCACTGACAATCATCTGCTCCTTATTGATTTGAATAATAAGAATATAAGCGGCAAAGAGACTGAAGATGTCCTGGAACAGGCCGGAATTACGGTTAACAAGAATGCAGTACCTTTTGATAGCCGTAGTCGTTTTGTAACCAGTGGTATTCGTCTGGGTACCCCTGCAACGACTACCAGGGGTATGAAAGAAAAGGAAATGGAGCAGATCGCTGAATGGATCAATCGTGCGGTGGAGAATAAAGAGAATAAAAAGGAGCTGGATGCCATAAATAGGGAAATAAGAGGGTTCTGCAGTGGTTTTCCGCTTCATGCCGGGTTTGAATAAGTGGATAGGCCCTCTTGGCTTGAATATTTCATGGCTATAGCCGACCTTGTAGCCCAACGTTCCACCTGTATGAGGCGCAAGGTCGGAGCGGTACTGGTGCGGGATAAACATATTATTTCCACGGGTTACAACGGTGCGCCCTTCGGAATAAAACACTGCCGTGAAGTGGGCTGTCTCCGGGATGAGAACTATGTGCCTTCTGGAGAGAGACATGAACTCTGCCGGGGACTTCATGCCGAACAAAATGCTATTATTCAGGCTGCCCTTCACGGCATCAGTGTCCGTAACGCCACTGTCTTCTGTACTAACATGCCTTGTTCCATATGCAGTAAGATGTTGATTAATGCCCGGATTGAGGCTATCTACTATAAAGAGGGATATACTGATCCCCTTTCCTCTTCCCTTTTGACTGAGGCTAATATCCCTCTGATTAAAGTAAACGAATAATTTCTTTTCCTTTTTTTATCCTGTTATGAAATGTCCATATTGTGGTCATCTGGAAAACAAGGTTGTTGATTCCCGCCTTAACAAGGATTATACAATTACCCGCCGCCGCCGGGCATGCCTTTCCTGCGGCAGCCGTTTTACAACCTATGAACGTCTCGAAGTAACTGTTCCTATGATGGTTAAAAAAGACGGCCGCCGGGAGCCCTGGGATCGTGATAAAATTTTGAATGGCTTGCGAAAGGCCTGCGAAAAAAGGCCGGTTTCCATATCCCAGATTGAGAATTTTGTGGAGAGGCTTGAGCAACAGTTTCAGGATATGGGAGAGAAAGAGGTGTCTGTCCGGCTGGTTGGGGCCCGGATTATGGAAATGCTGCGGGATACGGATGAGGTTGCTTATGTCCGCTTTGCCTCGGTTTATCGTCATTTTAAGGATATAAACGAGTTTATGGATGAGTTAAAACTTCTCTTGAACAATAAGGATGAGCAAGGAAGCAATCGACCCTGATCAAGCCTATATGCAGATTGCTCTCAGGGAAGCTAAAAAAGGTATGGGACGCACCTCCCCCAATCCTTGTGTAGGAGCGGTTATTGTCAAAGAGGGCAAGGTTATTGCTAGGGGCTGGCATGCCGGAGCAGGCAGTCCCCACGCAGAAATCGTT
This sequence comes from Desulfobia sp., assembly GCA_046497465.1. GTDB lineage: Bacteria > Desulfobacterota > Desulfobulbia > Desulfobulbales > SURF-16 > JAWLDV01. Next base: position 98,331 of record JAWOFO010000040.1, on the reverse strand, counting down.
GCCCTGAGAAAGGCCGGGGAACAGGCCCGTAATGCGGTTATATATGTAACCCTTGAACCCTGTAATCATACGGGGCGGACTCCGCCCTGTACCAAGGCGATACTTGAAAGTGGTATCAGCAGAGTCGTAGCCGGTATGACCGACCCCAATCCCCTTGTCTCGGGACAGGGTTGTGCTTATCTTAAATCTAAGGGTGTTTCCGTGACCATTGGTGTTCTGGAGGACAAGTGTCGTAATCTCAACCTGCCTTTTGAAAAAATGATAACCACCGGTCTGCCTTGGATAATATTAAAGGGGGGCGTTACCATGGATGGCCGTATCGCTCCCGGCACCGGTAAAAATTGCTGGATTACCGGGGAATCCGCCCGGCTTGAGGTTCACCGGCTGAGAGACAGATTGGATGCAATAATGGTCGGCAGTTCGACTGCAGTAATTGATGATCCCTGCCTTAATGTTAGATTGGGTCATAAAAAATCACGTGATCCTCTGCGGCTTGTGCTGGATACTAATCTGCGCCTTTCACCCCGGGCCCGAATGTTAAAAGGTAAATCGGCAGCTGATACCTGGATTTTTTGTGGTCCTGAACCGGATGAGATAAAGGCCAGAGAACTTGAGAAGGCGGGAGCAAAGATTATCCGGAGTAATCTGGATGAAGATGGGTATCTGGAGCCTCGTTCTGTTATGCAATATCTGGCCGATGAAGGTATAAACAGTGTTCTGGTTGAAGGTGGCGGCAAAGTTCATGCCAGTCTTTTAAAACAGGATCTGGTTGACCGGGTCATTCTTTTTTTTGCCCCCTTTTTTTTAGGGGGAGAAGCAGTGCCCTTTATTGCTGACCTGGCTTTGACTTCTAGGGATAATCCCCGGAGATTCAGGATTGAACGATGCCGTCGATTCGGAGGAGATTTGATGGTGGAACTTTCCAGGAATTAGGAGTTAATAATGTTAGTATACAGTTCAATCTTCAGGTTTACTTTATAATTTTAAGAAATGTTTACCGGTATTGTTCAGGGCAGAGGGTCTTTGAGGGAGAAGGTTAACTCGGGCGGGGCTATGATTTTCGGGGTCGAGGCTGACTTTGAGCTGAGTGATCCGGAGATCGGTGAATCCATCGCCTGTAATGGAGTGTGTCTCACCGCCAGAGAGATATCAGGCCGTTTTTTCAGGGTTGATGTTTCTTCTGAGAGTCTTTACCGGACCAACCTGGGAGGGCTTTTAATCGGCAGTAAAATGAATCTTGAGCGGGCCCTGCGTCTTTCCGATCGTCTGGGGGGGCATTTGGTCAGCGGTCATGTGGATAGCACTACCGAGGTCCTGGACAGGGTAAGTGAAGGCGATTTTATAAAGTTTTATTTTAAGGTGCCGTCTGGCCTGGAACGCTATCTGGTTGAGAAAGGCGGGGTTGCTGTTGATGGAATCAGCCTTACGGTTAACCAATGCAACGAAAAATTTTTTTCTGTAACCGTAATTCCCCATACCCTGTCCAGGACTACTCTCCTGGAGCGGCGCAGAGGAGAGCTGGTCAATATTGAGGTGGATATGATCGGCAAGTATGTGGAGAAACTTATCACTCCGCATGACAGTGATAAGAAAAATAAAATTTCTAAAATCAACCCTGCTTTTCTTGCTGAGCACGGGTTTATAAATGAAAAATAATAAATTAAAAAATCAAAGATAAATATAAGTAATTGATTTTAATAATCAAAGTCATCTGAATCTTTTACTTCGATCTTTGATTTTTATAGAGGTAACGAAATATGGCTATCAGTACAATAGATGAGGCCCTGGAAGATATCAGGGCAGGTAAAATGGTCATTCTGGTTGATGATGAAGACCGGGAGAATGAAGGGGACCTCTGTATGGCTGCGGAGAAGGTAACCCCTGAAACAATTAATTTCATGGCTACTCATGGCCGGGGGCTTATCTGTCTTTCCCTGACCCCCGCTCATCTGAATAAATTGCAGATACCCCTTATGGTCCATGACAACCAGTCACCCTTTAAAACGGCTTTCACTTTGAGCATTGAGGCCAGAGAAGGGGTAACTACGGGGATTTCCGTCGCAGACCGGGCCCATACTATTCAGACCGCGGTAGCACCTGATGTTAAGCCGGATGACCTGGTTTCTCCAGGCCATGTTTTCCCATTGCGTGCCCGTCGCGGCGGAGTTTTAGTCAGGACTGGCCAGACCGAGGGTTCTGTTGACCTGGCCAGGCTATCTGGCCTAAACCCGTCCGGGGTTATCTGTGAAATAATGAAGGATGACGGGACCATGGCCCGTATGCCTGATCTGGAGATTTTTGCCAAAGAACACAATCTCAAGATTATTACGGTGGCGGATATTATCGCCTATAGAATTAAAAATGAATGTCTTGTTCACCGGGTTGCTGAGACCAGGCTGCCAACCTGCTACGGCGGAGAGTTCCGGGCAATCGCCTATACCAATGACGTGGATGACCATAAACATTTGGCTCTGGTTAAGGGAGAAATAGATTCCGAAGAAGATATTCTGGTCCGGGTGCATTCCGAGTGTCTGACCGGAGACGTTTTTGGCTCCACTCGCTGTGACTGTGGCGGTCAGCTTCAACGTGCCATGCGTATGGTGGAAAAGGAAGGCCGGGGCATTATCCTTTATATACACCAGGAGGGCCGGGGAATCGGACTTATTAACAAGTTAAAGGCTTACGCCTTGCAGGATCAGGGTTATGATACTGTTGAGGCCAATCATAAGTTGGGTTTTAAGGCTGACTTGCGTGATTATGGAATAGGGGCCCAGATTCTTCGTGATTTAGGGGTAAGAAAGATGCGTATAATGACCAATAACCCCAAAAAGATTGTTGGTTTGGAGGGCTATGGCATAAAGGTGACGGATCGGTTGAGAATAGAAATGGACCCCCTTCCGGACAATATCGGTTATCTTCGCTGTAAAAAAAATAAAATGGGTCATCTGCTGGAAAATACATGAAAAAGGTTAAAGGCGTAAGGCGTTAAGTAGCCTGTGCCCTTTACCTAATACCATATAAACAGGAGTGAATTATGCCGCAGTATCTGGAAGGCAGTCTAAGTGCCGAAGGGAAAAAATTCGGAATCATCGTGTCCCGTTTTAATTCTTTTATGGCGGAACGTCTATTGGACGGGGCCCTTGATACTCTGTTACGTTCCGGGGCCGAGGATAATGATATTGAAGTGGCCAGAGTGCCGGGGGCCTACGAGATTCCTTTGGTAGCCCGTAAGATGGTGAATTCGCGCCGCTATCATGCTGTAATCTGTCTGGGTGTGGTCATCAGGGGGGCTACTCCTCATTTTGATTTTGTTGCTAACGAATCGGCCAAGGGAATAGCCCAGGCCGGTATGGAAAGCGAGATCCCTGTTCTTTATGGTGTGCTGACTACTGATACCATGGAACAGGCTATTGAAAGGGCAGGCTCTAAAGCCGGGAACAAAGGCTCTGAGTCAGCGGCTGCCGCAATTGAAATGGTCAATCTTTTCAATAAATTATAATGGGATTGCGCCGCAAGTCACGTGAACTTGCTCTTCAGTGTCTGTATCAGATGGATCAGGGGGGGGATACGGAAGGCGGCGGTATCGAGATAATTAAATCCCATTTTGAGGTAAGTGCCAGATCGGTCCCTTATGCCGAGGAACTGGTAGCCTGTATAAAGGAACACCGGGAGGAGCTGGATGAGGTCCTGAATAGGCATTCCCGGCATTGGAGGATCTTCCGGATGGCTGTTATTGACCGCAATCTTTTGAGGATAGCCGTCTGTGAAATACTTTACAGGGATGAGGTCCCCGGTTCTGTCGCCATAAACGAAGCCGTGGAAATTGCCAAGCGTTATGGCTCGGATGACAGTGCCTCCTTTATCAACGGTATACTTGATGCTATACTTGAAGAAGTAAGTAATAAGGTGTAAGGTTTAAGTTTTAAGGCACCTCACATCCTGCACCTGTACCCTTTCTCATATGCCAGGAAAAAACAAATCTCCCACAACCAGGCAGGAAGTAACAGGTATAGTTTCCTTTGTCTCCGGCCTTTTTCTGTTTCTCTGCCTGATAAGTTTTAGTATGCCTGTAGACCAACAGGCCTCGGCAGACAATCTGGGGGGAACGGTAGGCGGTTTTCTGGCAGCCCTGTTTTTCAGTTTTTTGGGGATCAGCTCTTTCTGGGCCCCTGTTTTTTTGCTTGTCCTGGGTTTCATTTCTTTTTCGGCTGCTGTCTCCATGCAGAGATTTCCTTTTGTGGTGGCTGGAGTTACCGGCCTGTTTTTGGCCAGTTCCGCCCTTTCAGGTGCTTTTAATTCTTCTACTTTAACTGTACTGGGCAATACCTATCCCCTGGGCGGCTACCTGGGTGATTTTCTTTTCAGCCTCAGTTCAGCTTACCTGGGCTGTGCAGGAGCGATTCTTATCTTTCTGGCCCTTTTTCTCCTTTCTGTTATGGCCGTTCTTAATCTTTCTCTTTATCAATGGGGAGGAAAAATTTTTAATACATTTTATTTTTTCTTCAGTAGAGTCAAGCTGCTGCTAAAGAGTGGAAAATTTTCAAATAAGGAGAGAAAGACCGGAAAAGTTGACAAAACAAGAGAAGAGCCGGTTGTTCATCACCTTGCAGTACCAAAGGTTAATGAACCGGTCCGTAAAGTACCTGAGCCGGAAGAAAAAGATTTCCAGCCAGTGCAGATTGCTGGAGGCATGTACCGGTTACCCGGTCTGCATATTCTTGATAAGCCGGGAAAAAATGAGCAAAAGGTTGACCGGGAGCATTATCTTGAGGTCAGCAATAAGCTGGAGGAAACCCTGAGCAGTTTTGGGGTGGATGGACATGTTACCGGTATTTCCCCGGGACCGGTAGTAACCACCTATGAGTTTGCCCCGGCCCCCGGTGTTAAGATAAGTAAGGTTATTAACCTGGCGGACGATGTAGCCCTTGCCCTGAAAACCTCCAGTGTCAGGATTGTCGGCTCTATCCCCGGTAAAGCTGCCCTAGGCATTGAAATTGCCAATCCGGACCGTGAGATTGTTCACATAAGAGATATTCTGGCCACCGAAAATTACCGGAATAGTCGGTCAAGATTGACCCTTGCCCTTGGTATGGATGTTGTAGGGAACCCGGTTATTGCTGATCTCAGTAAAATGCCCCATCTGCTCATCGCCGGAGCTACCGGGACTGGTAAAAGTGTAGCCATTAATTCCATTATCTGCAGTATGCTGTTTAAGGCTACTCCGGATGAGGTACGCCTCCTGCTTGTTGATCCTAAACGGATAGAGCTTTCCGGTTATGAGGATATTCCCCATCTGCTTCATCCGGTGGTATCAGATCCCAGAATGGCAAGCCGGGCTCTGCAATGGGCAGTAAAGGAGATGGAACGGCGGTACAGTATGCTGGAGGAAATGAAGGTCAAAAGTTTTGCCAACTACAACAAGATTGCTGAAGAAAAGCTTCCTTATATTGTTATTGTTATTGATGAACTCGCTGACCTGATGATAGTTTCCTCAAGTGAGGTGGAGACCTCCGTAGCCAGATTGGCCCAGAAGGCAAGAGCCGCAGGGATGCATCTGATCCTGGCCACTCAACGGCCGTCCGTGGATGTTCTCACCGGCCTGATAAAGGCCAACTTTCCCACCAGGATATCTTTCAAGGTTTCCTCCAAAGTGGATTCCCGGACAATCCTGGACGGCAGTGGAGCCGAATATCTGCTCGGCGCCGGAGATATGCTTTTTCTTCCCCCGGGGGGTGCCAGGTTGCAGCGAATACATGGCGCCTTTATCTCGGAGAAGGAGTCGGAGCGAATAGTCAAATTTCTCAAGGAACAGGGGACAGCTAAGTATGACGAGACAGTGATCAAGAGCGTGGAAGAGGAGGAGATTTCTGAAGGTGACCGCGGAGGAGAGGAATATGATGATAAGTATGATGAAGCGCTGGAGATTGTCTGTGATACCGGCCAGGCTTCTATTTCCATGATACAGCGCCGGCTGCGCATAGGCTATAACCGGGCGGCGCGCATTATTGAGACTATGGAAAGAGAGGGGGTTATTGGATCGGCGGACGGGGCCAAGCCCAGGGAAGTCCTGGTCAGAAAAGATTATCAGTGAGCATTGAGGATTGGGCATTGGTAAGTCCGGGATTTGATTTAATTGATACTGGTACGGACGGTCATGTTCATACCAGGTTGTGCGGCCATGCCGAAGGGGAGATTGAGGATTATGTCCAGGCTGCCTTAAAGCGGGGACTGGCTGGCATTGTTTTTCTGGAGCATTTTGAAACAGCTATCTCATATTTTGAAACCACCTGGCTGAGCCCCGAGGATTTCAGGTTTTACCAGCAGGAGCTCCAACGGCTGCAGAAAAAATATGAAGGCCGGATAGCAATAGGCATAGGAGTGGAAGCAGGATACAACCCTGAGCATCCCGAGAAAATAAGGTCATTTCTCAATACTTTTTCCTGGGATAGAGTCGGTCTTTCCTATCACTATTTAAAGCTGGATAGCGGCCGTCATGTCAACATGGTGAGCCGTAAGACAAGCAACATCGAACTGCTTGCTGAAAAAGGTGCAAGCAGAGTAGTAGATGAGTACCTCAGAGGTCTGCTGGAGGCGGTTAAACAGATAGATGCTGATGTGGTCTGTCACCTTGATGCGGTAATGCGCCATCATAATGATGCGGTGTTTGCCCAGAAAAATTATGATACGGTTCGGGATATTTTCAAGATTATGATTGAAAAAGGGATGGCCCTTGAGGTGAATACCTCCGGCTTTCCCCAAAGGGGTAAACCGTATCCCGCACCTGAGATGCTCAAGATGGCCATGAATATGGGTATAAGACTTACTCCGGGATCCGATGCCCATAATCCCTGTGATGTGGGGCGTTATTTTGAAAAACTGCCCGGGCTGTTACGTGAAATTTACAGCTCTAGTCAGTTTTTATAGTCAGGGGAATAGCGTGAGTTTTTTTGGAAATTACAGAGGTACTGCCTAAGTACCAGTCTTTAACCCGGAGATTGTCACCCAACTCCTTATCAATATCATCTGCCAATCCTTTAATGTTGATTACGGGATGTCGGTTGAATACTTCGGGAAGACCGTAGGTAAGGTTACAGGCCAGGCATTTTCCGGGGCGTTCATTCAGTTCAAGCACAAAGCGGAGTTCTTTTTTATCCGGGGCATGTCCCTGAAATTTCAGGGCGATGTCATAGGAACCCTCGGAGGCGTCACCGAACATGGCATTAAAGAATTCGTCCGCACGTTCAGCAGGAAACAGTCTGGCACAGACTTCTTTGGTAAAAATACTTTTTATTTTATCAGACATAGGTTCTCATTTTTAATATTTACTTTTACAGATAGAATCAGAATCACGGATCGATTTTTTGATCAGAATTTATCATGGTTTTTTTTGTTTGCAACGTTAATCGGGGATTAACCTGTGAATTAAAAATAAAGAGTTGCAGTAACCGTTCCGGGTTTACATTTTTTGGTTCACGTTTGCTAAAACCTAATAGGGGTGATATCTTTTTAACTCAACTTTCCGATTTAAGAAAAATAGCAGGATTTCATGAGGCTGGCATGTCTATTCAGGAAAGGCTTCGTGTTTGAGTGGCTCTAAGGCTCGCTTCACTAAAATTTCAAAACTCACTCGTACCTCGCTCGGACAGTTGAAATTTTTAACGTTTCGCTTCGCCAAAAGCCACTAACAAACACTGCACAATGTTCCTGAATAGACATATCCACCGCTAAATACCACTGTTTGACGGTAAATTTTCACGCTATATCATATAAAAAAATTAAGTCGGGAAGTTGAGTTTTTAAGATTTAGAATGATTGTCATTATAACATATTATGATTCCATCAGTAACAGACTCCGGGCTTAATCCTGCCCAGAAGGAGGCAGCCACTACCATAGAGGGACCTGTCCTGGTTATCGCCGGGGCCGGGACCGGGAAGACCCGCACCCTGGTTTATCGTATGGCCTATATGGTAGAGCAGGGCATTTCTTCCGGGCAGATCCTTCTACTTACCTTCACCCGTAAGGCGGCGCAGGAAATGACCGGCAGGGCCATGATGCTGATGAATCAATCCTGTCAGGGTGTTACAGGAGGGACTTTTCACAGTGTGGCCAACGTATTGCTTCGCCGTTACAGCCATTATAAAGGTTATCCCCCAAATTTTACCATCCTGGACCGGGGTGAGGCAGAAGGAGTAATTAAACTCCTTAAGTCTTCCCTGGACCTGGGAGGCAGCGGCAGGAAATTTCCCGGCAAGAGGGTTATACTTAATATGCTGAGCGGTTCGGTTAACAAGGCCTTGGACCTGGAGACCCTTGTTTTTGAGCAGTATGAGCATCTCAGTGAATTTTTGCCTGATATCCTGCGGATAAATAAGCACTACGAGAATTTCAAGGTGGAGCATAACCTGATGGACTACGATGATCTGCTGGTCAATCTCCGGGATATACTGGCTGATAATGAAGAAGTCCGGTGTGAGATCTCCAGCCGCTACCGTTATATCATGGCGGATGAGTATCAGGACACTAATCATATCCAGGCTGAGATAATCAGGTTGATAGCTTCTGATCACAGTAATGTTATGGTGGTTGGCGATGACAGCCAGTCTATTTACAGTTTCCGGGGCGCTGATTTTTACAATATCATGGATTTTCCCCGCCATTTTTCAGAGACCAGGATAATCCGCCTGGAAAAGAACTACCGCAGCAGCCAGTATATACTTGATGTCACTAATCCCATTATAACAGCAAGTCGGGAAGGATATCGCAAGAACCTGTTCAGCTCCATAAGCGAGGGGAGACCCCCTATACTCTACCGGGCTGACGACGAGAAGAGTGAGGCCGGTTTTGTATCAGGCCGGATAAGGGAACTGTACCAGGAAGGTAAGCCCCTGGGAGAGATTGCCGTACTTTTCCGATCTGCTTTTCATTCCTATAAACTGGAACTGGAGTTGAATAATAAGGGTATTAATTTTGAAAAAAGGGGAGGCCTCAAACTTACCGAATCAGCCCATATGAGAGATATACTTGCCTATTTCCGGGTTATGGTCAATCAGGAGGATCAGCTCTCCTGGAACCGTATCCTGCTGCAGCTTCCCAAGGTAGGAGCCAAGACAGCGATAAAGATAAGCGAATCATTGAAGAACGCCGGAGATCCCCTGCAGGTTCTGGCGGAATACAAAGCAGGAAAGGCATGGCAGGAACCCCTGGCGAGACTGGTTGCCATGCTCAGGGAACTCTCCTTATGCCGGGAACCTGCCGCCCAGTTTGACATTGCCCTGGATTATTATAATCCTGTTCTGGAGGAGATTTATCATGACGATTATCCCCGCCGGAGGCAGGATCTTGAGCACCTGCGTGCTATTATCAGTGACTATGAAGACATGCAGTCTTTTCTGGATTATGTCAGCCTGGATCCCCCGGAGTCAGGTATGAGTCCTGGCAGAAAGACAGATGCGGATACCCTGGTTCTCTCCACTATCCACTCTGCCAAGGGCCTGGAATGGGATACCGTTTTTATTATAGGTCTTGCTGAAAACAGGTTCCCCTCTCCCTATGCGGCAACAGACCCTGCCCAGTTTGAAGAAGAGAGGCGTCTCCTCTATGTTGCCGCCACCAGGGCAAAATCAGCCCTCTACTTTACCTATCCTCGTCAGGCTGGTAACAGGGACCGGTTTACACACTCTTTTTCTCTTACTCCTTTTCTGGCCGAGTTGCCGGGAGGCCTCCTGGAGCCCTACATAAAAGGTCAGATTGAAAAACAACGGCCTCTGAATTCGGCAAAACCGAAAGATGTGTCCATTTTGTCATCATCTGCAAAAGATATTCAAAAAGGGGACAGGGTCAGGCATTCTTTTTTCGGAGAGGGTCAGGTAACTTTTGTTTACGAGCCCGGTAAGGTAAGAGTCCATTTCAACCGTTACGGTTCCAGAACCCTGAGACTGGACTATACCAGGCTCGATATTCTGAACTAGATGCTGAAGCCGGGTTACAGTCAGATTTTTTATTATATGGAGGAAAAAATGAAGGTAGAGATCACCTATTGTGCACAGTGAAACTATAAACCCAAGGCTTCCGGGCTGGAAGCTGAAATCCGGGAAAAGTTCGGGGCTGACGTAGAGTTGATTCCCGGTTCAGGAGGGGTTTATAAAATTGAGGTGGATGGCAAGGAGATCTTTTCCAAAAAAAAGCTGAAGCGTTTTCCCAGAGAAGGTGAAATAGAAGAGTTGATTTCAAGCAACACCTGATACCTGAATCCAAACTTGACAAACCGGCAATTACGAAGAAAGAGGTTTTTTACCTCAATAAAGATCGGCCTGATTGTTATCTGGATCGTCTTGTTCGGCCTTTTGTTGAAACGGGATTACTTTATGGGATCTCTGCAGGTGGAGGAGGCGAAGGTCCTGGCCCGGGCCAAGGAAGAGAGCTTTCTGGGGGTTTATTTTCAGGATGAACGGATCGGTTTTGTCAGGAATCGTTTTACTGACACGGAAAAAGGTGATATCCATCTCAGGCAGGAGGCTTATTTTGTCCTGAATATCCTTGATCGCAAACATCCGGTCAAACTGGAGGGAGAAGCTCTCCTTACTTCCGGATATCTTCTTAAGGGCTTCTCTTTCCGGCTTGATTCCATTTTTTACCGTACCACCATAGAAGGAGAGGTGGATGGTAAAAATCTCCATCTGGAGATAAATACCGGCAAGGATACCATAAGCCGCAGTCTTCAGATGAACTCCCCGCCTTTTATATCAACTAACCGCCGGGCTTATCTTCTGGCCGAGTCCCTGGAACAAGGGGACAAGATCAGGATACCTTACTTTGATCCCTTTACCCTGTCTCTGCAAAATACTACCGTAACCTATCAGGGTAGAGAAAAAGTGGTGGTTAACGGCAGGGTCCGCAATCTTCACCGTTTCCGGGAATCTTTTGCCGGTATACGGGTAAACAGCTGGCTGGATGATAAGGGGGACGTGGTTAAGGAAGAGTCATCGGCCGGATTTACCTTTATTGCCGAACCTGAGTTTCAGGCCAAGGATATCAAGAAGGCTGATACAGAGCTGCTGAGTTCGGTTTCTGCTCCCCTTATAGGAAAGATGCCCGACCTGGAGGATAGCACCCTGATTCGTTACCGTCTGCATCTTCCGGAGGAGGTCGGCTTTAACCTGCAGGGCGGGCGCCAGTTTTTTACCGTGCCTTCGGCAGGTTACGGTAAGGCGGATGACGAATCTTCCATTCAGCCGGACACCGTTGTTCTTACTATAAAAAAGGAATCTATTCCTGGAAAGGATGCCTCTGCCTGCAAGGATAAAAAAAAGTACCTGCAGGCCACACCTTATATTCAGTCAGACCATTCCAAGATCAGAGAACAGGCAGTAAAAATTATTTCTGCTGAGCAACAGGCCCCTGTTGATCAGGTAAAAACTCTTACTGGGTGGGTCTACCACTATCTGGATAAAAAACCGGTTATCGGCATTCCGGATGCGGTTACCACCCTGGCCGCCGGGAAAGGGGACTGCAATGAGCATGCCGTCCTTTTTGCCGCCCTGGCCAGAAGTATGGGGATCCCTGCCAGGATAGCATCCGGCGTTACCTTCCAGAACGGGGCGTTTTACTATCATGCCTGGAACGAGGTCTGTCTGGATCAGAGGTGGTTGAGTCTGGACAGCACTAAAAATCAGGTACCGGCTGATCTCAGTCATATAAAGTTCATTCAGGGAGGTCTTGAAGAACAGGTTAAGATAGGCTCGCTACTTGGCAGGTTGAAGATCGAGGTTCTGGATTAGATATTATATCAATATGATACAACGTAAAAATTTCCCGTTAGACAGTGGTGTTTAGTGGTTGGTATGCTAACCGCATGAAATCCTGTTATTTTTCTTAAGCCGGAAAATTGAGTTGAGAATACAAGATAAAATGACGGTCAGGGAACAGGATATCCTCAGCATTCAGGGGCTCAGTAAACAATTCGGTACTTTTCAGGCGGTTGATCGGATTAACCTCTCAGTAAAATCCGGGCAGATTGTCGGTTTCCTGGGACCGAATGGAGCTGGTAAGACCACAACCATCAAAATGGTGGCCGGACTTTTGAAGCCGAACAGTGGCTCGGTCAGGATTTCCGGGCACGATCTGGCCCTTGAGCCCGCCCGCTGCAAGCAGAAAACCGGTTATATTCCGGACCGGCCCTATCTCTATGAAAAACTGACCGGCGAGGAATTCCTCCAGTTCATGGCCAGCCTTTATGGAGTGTCGGAAAAAAGGTATTATGAACAGAGTAATCGGCTCTTGGGACTCTTTGATCTAGAGGAGTGGCGTTATCATCTTATTGAAAGCTTTTCCCACGGCATGTGCCAGAAGCTGATCATAACCGCCGCTTTTCTGCCTGATCCGTCCCTGATCATTGTAGATGAACCGATGGTGGGACTTGACCCTAAAAGCGCCAGGATTGTCAAGGAACTTTTCCGGGAGCATGCCAGGCGGGGCGGCGGTATCTTTCTTTCTACCCATTCTCTTGAGATTGCCGAGGAACTCTGTGATTATATAGCTATTATTCTCAAGGGAGGTATCAGGGCACAGGGAACCCTTGATGCCCTGCGTCAGGAGGCCCGGCTGCACGATACCGGGCTGGAGGAAATTTTTCTTCAGTTAACCGGTACGCCTGAACTCAGTGAAATAATCAAGTCTCTGCGGGATGATTGATATATGCGGCTGATCCTCCTTAAACCCTTCTGGTATTCGCTTCGTAACCGTTTTTTCCCCGGAGAGGGCAGGCCGCCCCTGAAGGCTCTTGCCGTGTCGGTTTTCTGTCTTGTCCTCTGTGTTATCATCTACCTGGTGTCCCTTAAAACCGTGGGTTATTTTCACAGCCAGAGCCAGCTGGGGATTATTCTGAGTTTCAAGATATTTCAGACGGCCTGGATAATCATCTTTGCCATGTTGGTTTTTTCCTGTATGGTATCAGCTGTCTCCGCCCTTTTTCTTTCCCAGGACAACGAGATCGTCTTCAGCGCTCCCGTGCCCCCGGGATTTCTTTATTTCATGCGCTTTATTACCATTACCGCCCAGACCTCCTGGATGATGGTCCTTTTTTCCCTGCCGGTGTTCATCGCTTTTGGCCAGATTTTCAGGGGCGGGGTACTCTACCTGCCTTTCATGTTTTTTGCCCTGGTGGCTGTTGCCCTCACTGCCGTAGGAATGGGCCTGATTATTATCATTATTCTGGTTAATTTCTTTCCGGCCAGAAATACCAAGGATATTGTCTTTTATCTGTCTCTTTGTTTTGCGATATTTCTGTATGTAATCATCCGCCTGATCAGGCCTGAAGAACTTGCCAATCCCGAGAGTTTCGGCAACTTTATCAACTATCTCTCTGGTATTTCCGGCCCGGCCGGACCTTTTGTGCCTGGAGGATGGGCGGCTGATTTCCTGGCTCTTTACCTCAGGCTGAGGGAGATAGATTGGCTTTTGCTGGCCCTTCTGGCTGTTACCCCTCTTAGTCTCTTTTTCTGTGGGGAATGGTTGATGGAGGCCCTGTTTTTCTCCGGCTATTCCAAGGCTCAGGAGTCGTTTGGCGGTTACAGGAAGTTCGGGGGCAGGCATAGATATCTGCCTTCTGTCAGTAGATGGCTGCTTAAGAAAGAGTTCAAGACCTTTTTGCGTGATTCCTCTGAATGGTCCCAGCTTTTTATGATCGGGGCCCTGGTAGTGGTCTATCTCTATAATTTCAAGGTGCTGCCGGTGGATCGCGGCTTCTGGGATGAAGAATATCTTACCAACCTGATCTCCTTCCTTAATATCGGGCTTACCGGTTTTATCATCACCTCCCTGGCCGCCAGGTTTGTTTTTCCTTCTATCGGTGCGGAAACGGGTGCCTTTTTCCTTATCCGTTCTTCCCCTTTGAGCGTAAGCCGGTTTATGCTGATGAAGTTTATCTTTTACAGTATACCTCTGACCCTGTTGGCCCTGATCCTGGTCCTGGTTTCTGATTATCTTTTAGAGATACAGGGGCCTATTTGGTGGATCTCAGTATTAACTGTTACGGTGTTGATCCCGATAATAACTGCCCTCGCCCTGGGGTTTGGCGCCCTATATGCTGATTTTAAAGCAGAGAGCAAGGCTGCCGCCATCGGCGGCTGGGGCGCGCTTGCTTTCCTGTTGACCTCGCTTACCCTGGAGGGGACTGTGCTTCTGACCGGAGCCTATCCCTCTTATCTGGTTACCAGGAAATGGCTGACCGGCGAGGCGCTGGTCGGTTACGAAATCATGGGGCTCATATGCTGGGCTGTTTTCTCTCTGTTGTTGTCATCCGGACTGGTAGTTTACTGTCTGAAAAAGGGTGCTGACAGGCTTGCCGGTGATTCGTAATCTCTTGAGATTCAGGGACGAGGGCCAAAAATAGCTGTTCCTACCCGTACCAGAGTGGCCCCTTCCTCAATGGCTGTTTCGAAATCGTGACTCATTCCCATGGAAAGTTCCAGCTTGTCTTTTTCAGCAAGGCAGCCTTTACTGCGGAAGTCTTCGGCCATCAGTCTCAGTTTCCTGAACCAGGGCCGGACTTCTTCAGGGTCACTGCGCCAGGGCGGCATGGTCATGAGTCCCTGGATTCGGAGGTTGGGATATTCACTGATATTGCTGATGAGCTGCTCTGCCTCCTGCGGACTGACCCCGGCTTTCTGTTCTTCCCCGCCGATATTAATCTGGACGAGTATAGACAGCTTGCGGCCGGCCTCACCGGCATAACGGTCCAGGGCCTTGGCCAGTTTCAAGCGGTCTACCGTTTCTATCATATCAAAGAGAAGAGCGGCCTGTTTGGCCTTGTTGGACTGGAGGTGACCGATAAAGTGCCATTTGAGGCCGGGTTCCGGCCCGATTTTTTCGATTTTTTCCCTGGCTTCCTGGAGGTAGTTTTCCCCGAAAACAAGTTGTCCTGCCTCCAGGGCCCGTTGTACCGCTTCTGAATCATGCCTCTTGCTGACCGCCACCAGGCGAATGGAGCCTGGATCATGTCCCGATCTTTCCGCGGCTTTATTTATTCTTTGCTGTATCGATCGGAGATTTTTTTGGATATTTTCCATTTTGATTGGGCTGTAAGTCTTTCATCATAACTTGAATTTAGTTATGGTCCAGTTTAAAAAGTTTATGGGCGTTGGCTGTAGTGATTTCAGCCACCTCTTCAAGGGTGATCCCCTTTATTTCCGCAACTTTCCGGGCGGTATACAGGACGTATACCGGTTCGTTACGCTTGTCCCGATAAGGCTCGGGAGCGAGAAAAGGGCCGTCGGTTTCCACCAGCAGGCAAGAAAGGGGAATCTGGCGAACAGCTTCCCGAAGATCTTCAGCCTTTTTAAAGGTTACTACTCCAGGGATGGAGATGAAGAAGCCGAGTTCCATGAATTTTTCAGCCCAGGCAGCATCACCTGAATAACAGTGGATTATGCCCCCGGCCGGTAATGGTGATCTTTCTTTAAGTGTGTTGTAGATGATTTCATGGGTTTCCCGGTCATGAATAATGATTGGCAGTCCGAGTTCGGTAGCCAGTTTTATCTGTTTCTCAAAGGCTTTTTTCTGAACATTTTCAGGAGAGTAATTTTTAACCAGATCCATCCCTATCTCTCCGTACCCTATTACCTTGCTGTTTTGGGCCAGGACCTTGAAGGTATCCGCTATTTCCGGGCTGAAGTCCCCGGCATGGTGAGGATGAATCCCGATAGAGGCATAGACCCCTGAGTATTGGCCAGCCAGCTCCACTGCCTTGCGGGAACTGGCCGGATCAATACCAATGGTGATTATCTTTGTAACCCCCGCTTTAGCCGCCCGGGATATCACCTTATCCAGGTCGGGCTTAAAGGGCTTCATGTCCAGATGACAGTGGGTGTCAACCAGTGAATATCCATTGCTTAAAATAGGCAGGGGCTCTCTTTTTTTCTTTTTTGACATTTATAGAGTTTTTGGTGTAAGGTTAGCCTGAATTCTGTTTATTGGATATTTTTGATCATATATATATTACCATAATAGATCCTTTATTAGAAATTGGAAATTAAGTTGTTTGTGGCTGGCACCTATTGGTGCCGTTTGACACTTTTATTGCTCATCCTGTTTTTAGAGGGAAAGTCCTATGTCACAACCTGTTCTGGAGGCAATATATAGACGGCGCAGTATCAGGGAATATACTGATGAGCAGGTCGGTTTAGGGAACCTGCGCGAGATTGTAAGAGCCGGGACCTGGGCTCCTTCGGGACTTAATAATCAACCCTGGCGGTTTGTGATTATCGGGGATCCGGCAATCAAGGAGAAACTCAGCACTGCCACGCACTACAGTCATATTGTCCAGGCAGCCCAGGCCCTTGTTGCTGTTTTTGTTGATCAGGAAGCGATGTATGATGAGGTTAAAGATCATCAGGCTGTCGGGGCCTGTATCCAGAATATGCTGCTTGCCGCCGAGGCCTTGGGCTTGGGAGCTGTCTGGCTGGGAGAGATTCTTAACAAAAAGGATCAGGTTAATAAGGTCCTTGGAGTAGATAAGCGCCATGACCTTATGGCGGTGGTGGCTGTCGGTCATCCTTTACATAGAAATCAACAGTCAACAAGAAAGGAGCTTGACCAGTTTATTCTGAAAACCTTATAAAACAACTTATATTAAGGAAAAAATAAGAGAAGAGCAACTTAATTAAAAGGGAGAGATAAGCTATGAAAAGAAAAAAGGTACTACAGGTGCTTGCGGTGTGCGGCGCAACTTTTTTAATACTGGCCAGCCAGGGTTGCGGCATTTTGACTGGTGCAAATAGTTCCGGAGATATGAAACAGGCTTCCCTTTCAGAGTCTGAAGAGGCAAGCTCACCATACCATCCCAAGGACTTTAAAGAGATACTTATTCCAAATATCATGGAGTTTGATAGGGATAAGAGTATGTATATCAAGTCCAAGGATTTTAATGGGGGTGTTCTTCACTTTTCAGGCCGGGCCGAAACCAATTCCCTGATCACCTTTTTTGAAAATACCATGCCCAGCCAGGGCTGGGTTCTTTCTGGATCAGTCAAGACCAAGAAGAGTCTGCTGATATTTACCAAACCATCCAAGACCTGCATGATATCCATAGTGGACCCGGGTTTTAGCCGCAGCATCCAGGTGACCCTCTACATTGCTGAAAAGAATAGTTGATGGTTTGTTCTCCTTTAGCGTTTAACGGCAGAAAAATTCTGCTTTGTATCTCAGGTGGTATTGCCGCCTATAAAGTATGCGACTGGATTCGCCTTTTTAAAAAGGAAGGGGCAGAAGTTACGGTCCTGATGACCAGGTCGGCGGGACGATTTATCGCCCCTCATACACCTGCGGCCCTTTCCGGCAACAGGGTTTATTCAGAGATTTTTGCCGAAGAAGGGGCGCACGAGATTCCTCATATCAAGCTGGCCCGTGATCATGACCTGATCCTGGTGGCTCCGGCAACCGCCAATACCATGGCCAGACTGGCTCACGGTCTGGCCGATGATCTGATTTCTGCCGTGATTCTGGCAAGCCGGGCCAAGGTGATAGTCTGCCCTGCCATGAACAGTAATATGTATATTCATCCCGCTACCCAGTTCAATATGGGGAGGCTCAAGGACTGGAATTACGAAGTTGTTCAACCGGGACACGGGGCCATGGCCTGCGGCGGGGAAGGTCCGGGCAGGCTGCCGGAATGGCGGGATATCCGGGAGATTGCGGCCAGAACAATGAGCAGACAGGACCTGGCCGGTAGATCCGCTCTGGTTACAGCCGGTCCTACGGAAGAACCCCTTGATCCGGTTCGTTTCCTGAGTAACAGGTCTTCCGGGAAGATGGGATATTCCCTGGCCCGTACTGCCTGGAGACGGGGGGCGGAGGTTATTCTGGTCAGCGGGCCCACCTGTCTTTCCTGTCCTCCGGGAGTAAAGCTTGTACCTGTCCGGACGGCGGATGAGATGCATGAGGAGGTTATGAGCCGCTGCAGTGAGGCTGATTTTATTGTCAAGGCGGCGGCTGTCTCTGATTTTCGGCCCAGCAGTTTCTCTGCTGACAAGATAAAAAAGTCAGAGAAGGTTGATACTCTGGAACTGCAGGTGAATCAGGATATTCTTGCCAGGCTCGGCAGTCTGAAAAAAGAAGGCGGGATCCGGGCATTACTCATCGGTTTTGCTGCGGAGTCTGCCAACCTTATAGAGGAGGGAAAAAGAAAGCTGGCCAGCAAGGGCCTTGATCTTGTTGTCGTGAACAATATCCTGGCTGAGGACGCCGGTTTTGCAGGAGATACCAATAGAGTGATACTTGTGGACCGTAAAGAGCAGGTGACGGAACTTCCTCTTCTGTCCAAAGAGGAGACCGCCGACCGTATCTGGGACGCTATAACCACCCAGAATCAATGCATTGACGAATAACCGTATCTCTCTATACTTTCACCTCGCAATGAATTTAATCGCGGCAAGCCCTCCACCCTGTCAACTGTGAGCGTAAAGGCACCCCAGTCGGCGTCCGCCTTCCCCCAAAGCATATACGGAAGCCCCTTTTCCATGTTGTTACCGGCGCAAGGTATCAATAACTTGATTTATATTTTGATCGTCCTTCAACAGCGTGGATAATTCTGCCTTCCTGCAGATCAATAAAAATGGTCATATACTTATGCCCTTGTGAATGCCGAACTCATCGATGCCCAGGTATTTGATCTTATTTATTGGCATCTTGCGGTAAAGGCTTTGGAGTTTTGTTTTATGGATATCTTTTATAAGGTCCCGGCCAATGTTGAGATACTGAGCCACATCTTTGATCGTGCCAAAATGAAGAAGGTCAAGAGCAATCAGGGCAAAGGACCGGGTATAGCGATGTTTGCCGGCCATAAATGGTAATTTCGGCCACCAGATTTTTTTTACAATCAATGCACTGCAGGCGATGTAGTAATAATTTTAAGAGAGCCTGTTTTCTGCCAAGAGGCCCTATTTTAAGCCACCGAGTTTTATTGCCTTTGTAAGTAGCATAGCGGCAGCCGCAAACTGGGCATTTGGTGAATTTATCAGTCATTGCCGCTGAAAAGATAATAGCATTGCCCAGGTAATTTGCTGATTCAAATTCAATACCTTTGAGATTGGAAGCATGGTACAATATTGACGTGGACATGGCAGAGATCTCCTTTTAAGTTGTTTGCTTTGACAATAAACAATGTCTCTTGCCATGTCCTTTTTCAATTATTTTTATTCCAGGTACTTCATTATCCGGATGATCCTAATTTTTACTCTTCAGGATAATTACATGAATTTACTGGCCAGAGACAATTCAGATATCATTACCAGGGCAATGCCTTTAAAAGGAATAGAGGTAAAAAACAGCATCATGGCGGAGCACGGTTGGTGGAGGCAGCCGAGCCTTATCCTATGCTGGATGGACAGGCCATTTTCCTTTCGGAGATCGAGCGTACCACTAAGTTCGAAAAAGGTTCGTCCTCGCTCTGGTATGAAAAAGACGGGGATGCCAAGGCCGCTTTTGCCGGACTGTGCTTCGCAGCGGATCAATGAGCAATTCAAGCGGGGTTGAAAATAGCTGCAGATAAATTAGAAGGTCATTCAATGGCTTTCCGGTAAGAGAGAAACGAGCCATGAACAAGACGCCCTGCCAGAGACTGGTTCTGTCCGGCTTGACCATACTGATGATTTCCTGTTGCGGGAAGGTTCCGGATCGGCAGGGCTCTGCCGCTTTCACCGAAGACCTGGGTACTACGGTGATCGCCCACCGGGGTGGTTCCCGTCTCAGGCCGGAAAATACCATGCCCGCCTTTAAGCACGCTCTGGAGCTGGGTGTGCAGGGCCTGGAGCTGGATGTGCACATGAGCCGGGATGGGGAACTGGTGGTTATCCACGATTTCACGGTGGAGAGGACCACCCGGGGCCGAGGCCGGGTAGCGGAGATGGATTTGAAGGAACTCAAGAGCCTGGATGCGGGATACAGTTTTACCTGCCCTGACCGGCCCGGTGAATATCCCTGGCGGGGACGGGGCCTTGAAATCCCCGCCCTGCGGGAAGTCCTGCAGGAATTTCCCCGGACCCTGCTGTGTATAGAGATAAAACCCGACCAGCCGGAGATCGCGGGAATCCTGGCAGAGATGCTTCTGGAGTTCGAGCGGCTGGACAGGACCGTGGTCTCTTCATTCCATAGGGGTGTCCTGGACCGTCTGCGCCGGGAACTGCCCCGGGCTGTTACCGGGGCTTCCAAGAGCGAAGTGCGCTGGTTCTATATTCTTCACCGGCTCCATTTAGCCTGGCTTTATAGTCCGGAGTTCCAGGTGCTGCAGATCCCGGAACGATCCGGCCCCTTTGAGCTGGCCACTCCGGAATTCATGCGCCGGGCTCGGAACAAGGGGCTTCTGGTTCAGGTCTGGACCGTGAACAGGGAAGAGGACATGGCGAGGTACCTGGAGATGGGGGTGGACGGGATCATCACCGACCGGCCGGATCTCCTGCTGCAGATGATAGGGGACAGAGGAGGGTGACAGAAATTTGTTTTTTGAGCGACCGGCCCTGGCAGGTAATGCCGGGCTCAGGATTCATGATCAGTAATCTGCAGCTAAGGGTGTTGCAGGTTGCTGAGGTAAAGCATTAACAGCAGGCCGATAAATAATAGAAAGGGACCGTTGGTAAAATAAATGAAGTAGACCAGACCATAACTTTTGCCCATAATCTCTTTAAGGCGCTGTTTGTTGATGAGTCCGGGTATCCAGAAAACAATGCTTACAATTCCGCCGATTACTGCTAAGATAAGTCCTGTTATTTTCAAAATCATAATTTATATGCCCCTTGATTGTCTACTGTGTTTAACATGTTGTTTTTATTCTTTTGTCTGACCAGGTATAATGTCCAGAGGAAAGGATATGGTGTCCATGATAAAGTTTATTGCCCCTTGTCCGACTGCTTTAGGTGGCAGGTTGGTAACAGCCGGATTTGTCAGGTCTCCTTTCACCCCTATGGGAATAGTGATAATGTGTCCTCCTCTTCCCTGGATAAGTCTGCCGACCAGCGGTATGTTGTGGAGTATTGCGTCAATGGTTTTAAAGGGTACCAGAAAAACAGTTACGTCCATCGACATCTTCTGAAGATCAATTTCTCCCCGGGCGAGCAGGTCAAGCCCTTGACCTTTAAGTTCGGCCTTGTCCATAATCAGTTTATTGTTACTGATATGGCCTTTGCCGGTAAGCTTGTCATAGTTAAAACCACCGCCTTTTAAAAGGTTGCCCAGTTCGGTTATATTAACAACCTGAAATATTTTGGCCAACAGGCCCCATTTTAATATCTTGCCGTTGTCGGAATAAATGTTGATTTCGCCCTTGCTGTACTTGTTTTTTTCTTTTTTCGTAGAAAAGTCGATTATGAAAGATCCCTTAATTGCACTGTCTTTGATGCCCAGACAGGGCAGGGTGTTCTCAAAATATGTGGTCTGGTTGTCCGGCGTAGAGCCGTTGATTTCCAGGAGCCGGAGCTGCCCGTCCTGATATAACAGTGTGCCATTCAGTACCAGGCCACACAGCCCGCAATCCTGGAGATTGAGTTCGATATCCTGCTCATCGCTATGGATACGGCCCTTTAAAGGGGTTAGTCTTAAGTCTCCCTCCCAGCCTTTTTTATTTTCCGGGGCTGAAAACAGGAAAGTTTCGCAGTTCAGGTATATTTTATAGCTCGGCTTTACTTCGCTTCCCCCCTGGCTGAAAATTCTCGAGGCCTTTTCCCACAAGGGTAGGGCTTCTTCTGCAAATTCGGCAATATTTTTCCGGGAGAGGAAATCCGAAGAGAGAAATAGACTTATTACTGGCTGCCTGTCCCTGGTATCGATGGTTCCGTTGATTTCAGCTTCTTCCCCATGGTAATCGAAATCCAAGTCTTCTATTTTGATAAGCGGCCCTTTACCTTTAATTGTTAATTTTTTGATTATAGTTCCGGGGAGATAGCTGCGCCATTGGAGATTCCTGATCTTCAGGTAACCCTCGGCCTCGACATTTCCGGTTTCAGGAGAGAAGACAGCCTGAAAATCACCCTGCAGGCCGGCTTTTGTAAATGGCGGCTTTTTAAATAGGGCTGTCAGGGTATCTGCCTGCAGGCTCCCTTGCCAGCTCAGAGATATTCTGCCCTGGTCAGGATGTTTCTGTAAATTAAAGGCGGCCCTATCAGTGGCAGTTGTGTACTGTATATATAATTTTTTAATATCAGATTTTTTTTTCTCCAGTTCCATATCCATCCGGACAATCTCTTTGTTCCGATCTTCTCTGGATATCGCGCCTTTGAGTCCCAGCTTATCAGGTTCCAGGTTTATCCTGAAATTATCAAATTGACAGGGAGTAAGGGGCAGAAGGGATGGCGGCAGTCCTTTTTTATCCTTTAACCATTCGGCCAATAGGGGCTCAAGGGTCCCCGACAACTCCAGATAGCCTTGCCACTTTTCAAACAGTTCATGGTTAAGCCTGGCTTTCATGGAAATCGGGCTCTGCCGGTAGATCAGATCGGTATTGTCAAGGGTTATTTGATCCTTTTTAAGTTGGACCCGGGCCTTTTTTATATCTACCCTGCCTGCCAGATGGGGGGTGACAATTCCTGTGTCTTTCAGCTGGAGATTGAGCAGGTAATCCCATTTTTCAGGACTGGCAAAGGGACCGGACAGCTTTGAGCCTGTTATACCTACCCTGCCTTCAATAGATTCCAGATGAGGGTCAATGGTATTTTTTATCTTTGAATACCGCCTGAGATAGTTCAGAAAATCGGTTGCATCGATTTCGGCTTCCAGTTTGCCGATATCCATACGGGGTTTTCCATTCGTCCAGAATACCGCGCCGGAGATATCCGAGAAGTGGTGGTGGCCGATTTGTATGGTGCAGTCCCTTACTTTTATTTCCTGGTTTACCACTTTTATCAAGCCGTTTTTAAAAGTAATTGGCTGATCGAGGCGGTCATAATTGATAGTTGCACCGGTACCGTCTTTCAGGTCAACCCTGGTCTGAAAATCTGTAAGACTGTTTCCTATGGACAGATGTGCCCTGGCCTGGCCCCGGCCCTTGAATTTCTTGACCTCCTGCCGGAAGAGTTGTTTTTCTATAAGATGGTGGAGGATATCCGGCAGTTCGGCAATGTCGGCATCAAGGTCTATTTCCAGCTTAAATAGATCGTTATCAGGAGTAAGTCCCAGGGCCAGGCGGGCGTTACTGCCTGAACTGTTGCCCAGGCTGGTCTCAAGTCCCTCCCCGGTCAGTTCACCGTTTTCAATAAGAATGGGACCTTTTGTCTGGTCAAGATCCAGATTGGTACCGGGGACCCGGATTTCAGAGGTATCCACATCCACGCTAATCCGCATGTTTTCCAGATTCTTAAAATCTGAAGCCGGACCCTTGAATTTATAGGTTGCTTCAGCTGCTTTGCCTCCCCGGACAATATCACAGACCTGCCGGGTAATTTTATTGTCATCCAGCATATTTAAAAGACTCCGGCGGACTCCTTTCAGGTCTATTTTCCGGCCCCTGAGATCAAGCTGGTAAACAGGTTTTTTCTCTGCTGTCAGCCGGTTTACTCTTCCGGCAAGAGAGAGAACCGGTTTTGCCAGGGAGATATCACGGGCCTTGAAGAAGATCCCCTGCCGGTTTTTTTTGAAGTCAAAATCTGCTTTCCGGAAGCGGATGCCTGTCTGTCTGGTATCAGGAGGGGACTGTTCTTCGCCGCGCCGGAGAGTAAAGGCCGGGAGGTTGCCTCTGAAGGATACCTCAAAACCGGATCCCAAGGCCCCGCTGCAGGACCATTCCATATCCACTTCTGAAGCCAGCGGTGAAAAAGGTCCGGAGCTGAAACTAATCAGCTTGTGGAGATGAAAATTTTTGAGACTGGCTGAGACTGAGTAGTGTCTGGTTAAAGGGTTGTACCAGCCTTTAAGGAATACTTTTTCAGAACAGGAGGTTACAGCTTCGATGCTCAGGTAGAGTCTTGCCACCGAATGTTTCAGCTTAAACTCGCCCCGGCTGAGATCAAGGGTAAGTGCGGGAAAATTATTTACTACCGGAGAATCAAGGCGTAGCGACGCCTTTTGCATTATGATATCTGTAACCGGCAGCCGGGGTATTTCAGGTAAACCCTGCCTGAACAGGGTTGGTTTGATAATAAAATGGGGCTGCTGGATCTCGATACGCCGGGCTTGAATTCTGCCTGAAAATATACTCTTCCAGTCCGGGTATACCTTTAATTGGTGGAGATTACAGGTAAGGCCCTGTTGATAGGTAAGTCTTGAGCCGTAACTTTCCAGATGAGGGACGGGCAGCCAGCTCCATTGCAGATTGTCCGTCTTAAGTTTAATATTGTATGTCTTTTTAATTTTCTCAGTAACCGCCTGCCTTGTGGAATCTTTGCTGACAAGGTAAGGGATACCGACCATGATGATGATGATGATGAGCAGCAGGCCTGTTAAAAGGACTGGAAGAAGGAGATGATGCTTTTTCATCTCTTAACTAATTATTCTTTTTCAATTTTTTTTAGTAAGTCGTCTATAACCGCAAGTCCGCCCTGCCAGAAAGCAGGCTCATCCAGATCGATCCCGAAAGGCGTTACAAGTTCATAGGGAGAACGGCTTCCGCCCTGTTTGAGAAGAT
Source organism: Desulfobia sp. (assembly GCA_046497465.1). Lineage (GTDB taxonomy): Bacteria > Desulfobacterota > Desulfobulbia > Desulfobulbales > SURF-16 > JAWLDV01. Next base: position 73,729 of record JAWOFO010000040.1, on the reverse strand, counting down.
GGATATATTTCTCAATAAAAGGAGTTCCTTCCTCTTGGTAGATCTTGTAAAGGGAGAGGACCAGTAGCTCCCCGAAGGCGTAAGAATAGACATAGCCCGGGGCCTGCAGGAAGTGGGGGATGTATGACCACCAGACCCTGTAGTCGCTGGTCAGGGTCAGTGAATCACCAAACATCTCCTTCTGGCTTTCCAGCCATAATTCACCAAAGGCTTCCTCGGAAAGTTCTCCGGCCTCTCTCCTTCTGTGGTGGATCAGATCTTCAAAGCGGTTCATGGAGATTTGGCGGAAAACAGTAGCAAAGATGGATTCCAATTTCTGACAGATAAAGGCCCGCTTTTTTTCTTTACCGGAAATCCGGGCTAACTGATCATGGAAGACAATAAGTTCGGCAAAGACCGAGGCGGTCTCTGCCAGTACCAGCGGGGTATCGCTGTTGAAATGGCCCCGGGAGGCAGCCAGATACTGGTGGACTCCATGCCCCAGTTCGTGGGCTACTGTGGAGACATCTCTCAGGCTGCCGGAGTAGTTGACCATGACGTAGGGATGGACATCAGGTACACACGGGTGTGCAAAGGCCCCTCCTTTTTTACCCTCCTGGACAGGAGCGTGTATCCAGTTACGGTCAAAAAAGAGGGAGGCAATTTCAGCCATTTTCGGGGAAAAGCGCCTGAAACTGGTAATTATCATATCCTTGCATTCCGGCCAGGAAATCAGGTTGTCCGGGAGATTGGGCAGTGGGGCGTAACGGTCGTAATCCTTGAGTTCCTTGATTCCTGTAAGCTTTTTTTTGAGATGATAATAGCGTTGAACCAGGTCATATCTGCCGGTTACGGCAGCAGTTAGGGTCTCCACCGTGCTTTCCCTGACTTCGTTATGAATATTCATTGCTCTTATCCAGGAAGGATAAGAGCGCAGGCGGTCGGAGATCATCTTATCCGCCAGGATGGTATTGAAGATATGGGTGAGTACGTGGAACTGTCCCTTGAGCCCTTCGGTCATTTCAGCGGCGGCCTGTTTTCTTACTTCATGATCGGCACTGTGGAGATCGGCCAGCACTTCTTCCTCGCTGCGTCCCTTTTCACCGAACTTAATGTGCCCCAATATTTTTTCGAAGAGTTTGGTCCAACTGGAAGCTCCCACTGGAGCAATCTCCAGGAGCAGGGTTTCTTCTGCCCGGGAAAGCATATGGTCGGCATAGGCCCGGAGCTTTTCCAAATAATGCCGGTAGTGTTGAAGTTCTTCGGCCTGGAACAACTGTTCGGCATTTTTCTGCTTAATCTTGTTCCATTCCAGTTCAAAGAAAACGGTTTTTGTACTGATTTGGCTCGCCGCCTCTTCTATTTTTTGAAGAAAGGCCCCGGCCTCCGGATTACCTGTTTGGGTAGAGAAGTTCAGGAAGGCAAAGGTGGATATTCTGGTCAGCCCGGCGGCAAGATTTTCCAGACGCGAGACCAGGTTGTTCAACTCTTCTGGCCCCAGTTCATTTACCCGCCCTTCATAAGAGCTGCGGATATCCTCGGCCTCTTTGGCCAGAGATTTAATCTCGTTATCGATCACCGGGTCATTCGTTCCCTGGTAAAGATCAGCCAGATTCCAGATGATACTGTCGGTTTCCAGTTGTTTATTCATTATTTTTTGTTTTCCGGTTTTCAGTTTGGGGCGGCAACAATTTAATCCTGTTGCCTGCCTCAAGAACTTCATTTAATATCATTGTGATGTGATATATTATTTGGTCCTGTCAGTCAAGGATATCCTTATAATAATTACGAATCAAGGGTATTTGTTGTTTGAATTAGCACCTTTTATCCGAAAATCGAACAGGGCACTGATTTGCCATGCCGAAGCTCCAGATTTTCATTATTCGTTGTGACTGGCCTGCCTGGTCCAGCCATGCTGGTTTGTTAAAAATCAGATCGCCACTTGTTATAAGCTGATAGTTTCCGGCTTGGCCGCTTTAAGAAGCAGGGGGGGGTACTGGTTCAGTTTAAATGTAGAACAGCAATCACTGTAAGGCATCGGGATAAGATGATAAGATATTGAAGATGCGGTCGGAAGTAAATTATTATTTACTGGTCAGACGGATGGAGCCATCCCAGTCAGCGGGCAGCTTGTCTGGATCGAGATTTTCGAGACGGCGGCGCATTTCAAGAGAGGCGGGGTCATTGGCCTTGATAGACAAGGCCTTGCCAAAACCCTCATAAGCCGAGTTAAAATCCTTTGCAAGGTATAATTCAAAGGCCTTACTGTATGTTTTACAATATTTCTCCCTTTAAAGCCACGAGCCCGGCTATCCCGAGATTCAGATTTAACTGCAGGGGGACGGCATTCATTCCTTCAGTTATTCTGGGATAAATCATTCCTTTATCCCTGTCTATATATAACAAAGATCCCCTTTCGCAATAGACTGTCTCCCGGATTTCCCTGATAATCTCATTCAGGTCATTTTCCTCCAGGGAGTTCAAAAAGTCATATTCCAGGAGGCGGGATGCCGCTTTAAGACATTTTTTCATCTTTTATGGGAACAATCAGAAGGCTTTCTGTTCTGAAATCGGTAATATTATCAAATTCAGGATTAAAGCGTGGATCGTTATAGGCGTTGGAAATGTTGATTATTTTTCTGGTCAGCAGACAGAGGCCGACAAGTCCGATTTTCAGTTTGATATCAATTTTTTTGTTTTCCAATGATTGGGCAAATTTTGTCTTCAATTCCATCCTGTCCCAATCAAGCAAAAAAACGGTAGTTCTTTCGGCTTGTAAAAAAGAAGAGATTTCGTTACCCAGTAAGGGTAAAAGCTGGTCAATATTTTTTTTAGTACCAATTCTTTTCTGAAGCTGGATCAGATCACGTAAATATTTATTTTCCAGTTCCGGGTTCATAATAATTGTATAGCTTAAAATAAGGCAAAGTTTAATGTAAATGTCATTATGATGTGATATATTATCTGGTCTTGTCAGGCAAGGATATCCGTATAATAATTGCGGATTAGTCGAAGCAGGCAGCTATAATAAGTTAACATATTAGGGACATGGAGTAAAGATTCAGCGAGCTTTCTAATCAGGCATGGGTATCGCAAATCGTCATGGAGTACCGAAAGTGCGGTTGGAAGCAACTTCAGGTATGATCTCAGGAGGTTGTCAGAGTTAATTGAGAAGTTAAGTAAGTTATATGAAAGATGAATCTGTCTATAATGAATCAAAAATCAAGACCCTGAGTTCTCTTGAACATATCCGCTTGAGGCCCGGGATGTATATCGGTCGTCTCGGCAACGGTTCTCATCCTGATGACGGCATCTATATTATGCTTAAGGAGGTTATCGACAATGCCGTGGATGAATTTATCATGGGAGCCGGCAAGAGGATAGATATTTCCCTGATTGGAGATGGTAAGGTCAGGGTTCGGGATTACGGACGGGGAATCCCCCTGGGCAAGCTGGCGGACTGTGTTTCGGTTATCAATACCGGTGCCAAGTACAATACCGAAGTTTTTCAGTTTTCCGTGGGCTTGAACGGTGTAGGGAGCAAAGCGGTTAACGCCCTTTCTGAGAAGTTCGTGGTTACTTCTTTCCGGGACGGTTTTTTTAACCGGGCATATTTTGAACAGGGGCGTTTGCAAGACAGTGAGCAAGGGACGTTGGAGGAAAAAAACGGGGTCTTGATTGAGTTTACCCCGGACCGGGCCATGTTCCCTGATTTTTCTTTTGATCCTGATTTTATCCGCAAGAGATTGTGGCGCTATGCCTATCTCAACGCCGGTCTCAGTCTTTATCTGGAAGATGAACGAATATATTCCGCCAATGGCCTGCTTGATCTCCTGACCAATGAAATCGGGGAAGGGAAGCTCTATACCCCCTTTTACTTGAAAGACGATTTTCTGGAATGCACCTTCTGTCATACTGATGGTTACGGTGAAAACTATTTCTCGTTTGTCAATGGGACTTATACCAATGAGGGCGGTACTCATCTATCCGCCTTCCGGGAGGGAATACTCAAGGGAGTAAACGAGTTCTGCGGCAAGAAATTTTCCGGCCCTGACGTCCGGGAAGGAATAGTAGGAGCAGTAGCGGTCAAGTTAAAGGATCCTGTTTTTGAATCTCAGACCAAGAATAAGCTGGGTAATACTGAAATAAGAGGTAAAATCGTCAGCCGGATAAAGGAATTTGTCCGTGATTATCTCTACAAGGAAAGTGATAAGGCAGAACTGATCATAAATAAGGTCCAGCGTAATGCCAAAGTGCGCCGGGAGCTGCAGTCTGTACGCCGGGAGGCCAGAACCAGGGCCAAAAAGGTGGCAGTGCGTGTTCCCCAGCTTAAAGACTGTAAGTATCATTCTTCCAGGTCCAGGCCTTCCAAACCGGGTCAGGAGAATATGATCTTTATAACCGAAGGTCAGTCCGCTTCCGGTTCCATTGTCAGTGCCCGGGATTCCAGGTATCAGGCGGTTTTTTCTCTTAAGGGCAAGCCTATGAACGTCTATGGCCAGGATTTGGCCCTACTCTACAAGAATGAAGAGATGTATAACCTGATGAAGGCCCTTAATATTGAGCAATCATCGGGCGGGTTGCGTTATGACCGTATTATTCTGGCCACTGATGCCGATGTTGACGGTCTCCATATCAGGAATCTTTTGTTAACTTTTTTTCTCCACTATTTTGAGAATCTGGTAAAACGCGGTCATATCTTTATATTGGAAACCCCTATTTACCGGGTCAGAAATAAACAGGAAACTGTCTATTGTTATACTCCTGCTGAAAGAGAGATTGAAGAGAAAAGGCTGCGAGATAAGGGCCGGGGGACAAGCAAGGTAGAGGTCACCCGTTTCAAGGGCCTGGGGGAGATATCCCCTGTTGAGTTCAAACAGTTTATCAGTAATGATATGAGGTTGAGCCAGGTAAATATAGACCGTCTTGGTGAAGTAACCAGGCTTTTGAGTTTTTATATGGGCAAGAATACTCCGGACCGGAAGTATTACATTATGGAACACCTGGTTTCGAATTATGAACTGTGAATTTAACCTGAACCCTGAGCCGTGAATATGGATACAGATTACGGAGAACTGGAAAGGCTTTTTGACAATAATTTTCTGAGTTACACCTCCTATGTGATCAGGGAAAGGGCCATACCGGATATTGTCGATGGCCTGAAACCGGTGCAGAGGAGGATTGTCCAGACTCTGGCCAATATGGATGACGGACGCTTTCACAAAGTGGCCAATGTGGTGGGTGAGACCATGAAACTTCATCCCCATGGAGATCAGTCCATCTTCAACGCCCTGGTTAATCTGGCTAACAAAGGGTATCTCATCGACCGCCAAGGGAATTTTGGTAATATCTTCACCGGGGATAATGCCTCCGCTGCCAGGTATATCGAATGCCGCCTCTCTCCTTTGGCCAGGGAGACCCTGCTTAAACGGGATCTCACGCAATATGTGGCCTCATATGATGGCAGGCTGCAGGAACCGGTGTGCCTGCCGGCCAAGCTGCCGTTTCTTCTTCTCCAGGGAGTAGAGGGGATTGCGGTTGGTATGGCCACCCGGATACTTCCCCATAACTTCTGCGAACTGCTGAAGGCCCAGAAAAAAATTTTGAACGACGAAGATTTTCAAATCTACCCTGATTTTCCCCAGGGAGGGATTGTGGACGTGTCTGATTACCAGGACGGCAATGGCCGGGTCAGGTGCCGGGCCAACCTCGAGGTAAAGGATGACAAGACGATCATTATTAGAGAGGTGCCTTACTCCACCACCACGCATTCCCTGATGGAATCCCTGGAAAAGGCCATGAAGACCGGCAGGATTAAAATTGGCTCCCTGCATGACTATACTGCCGAAGAGGTGGAAATAGAGATCAAGCTCCCTAAGAATTTCTATGCCCGGGACATGATCAAGCCTCTGTATGCCTTTACTGACTGTGAGGTCACCATCAGCGCCAACCTTACGGTTATCCGCGGTAACAGGCCGGAAAATACCACGGTCTCCGAGGTTTTGCGTTTTAATACCTGGAAGCTGGTTGATGACTTAAGAAAGGAGTTGATCATTGAACGGGACAGGTTTAGGGAAGATCTGCAGGCCCATATCCTGGAGCAGATATTCATAGAAGAGCGTCTTTATAAAGAAATAGAGGAATGTTCAAGCCTTAAAATGGTGATTTCCACCGTGGAGCAGGCTCTCAAGCCCTTTCGGGGCAGGTTGATTCGAGATGTTACCAGGAAAGATATAGACCGGCTTCTGGAGATTCACATCAGAAGGATTTCCAGGTATGATATCAATAAGAAACAGAAAGAGATAAGCGAGATAGAAAAGAAGCTCCGGAAGATAGAAAAGGATTTGAAGGATGTTGTGGGATATGCCCGTAAATTCATTGACCATATCCTGGAAAAATATGGCCATCTTTATCCCCGCCGGACAGAGACCCGTTCTTTTCAGGGGGTTGAGATCCGGGAGGCTGCCCTGCCGAATCTGACTATGTCCTACAGCCGCGATAGCGGCTTTTTTGGTTATCATGTGGATGGTGAAGAGGAATTCACCTTTACCTGTTCAGAATATGACAAGGTTATGATTATTTTCAAGGATGGCATTTACAGGATAATTAGTCCGGCCGCCAGGTTATTTCTGGGGCAAGACCTGTTATGGGCCGGAGTTTATAAAGAGGATCTGCTTTTCAACCTGGTTTACCGGGACGGCGAGGAAAGATATTCCTATTTAAAGAGATTCAAGGCGCCCAGGTTTATCCTGGACAAGCAGTATCGGCTCTTTCCGGAACACAGTAAGTCATTTATCCAGTATCTCTCTTTGGGAGATATTGACAGGTTGAGGATCTACTTCCCGCCTTCCAGGAGGGCCAAGAGCAACTACCGGGATGTTCAGTTAAATGATTTTTTGATAAAAGGAACCGGGGCCAGGGGAAAGCGCCTTGCTAACCGGCTTGTCAATCGAGTCCGGGAGATCGGGAATAAAGGGGAGAAGAGGCCGCCCAGGTCCCCTTTTCTCTTTTCTTGATTTTACTTCTGAAAGGACTTGGAGACCAGGTAAGGCTTTTTTGTAAGAGTGACCGTACTTGTGAACTTTTTTGAATTTTAACAGCAGAGGTGATGGCAGTGTTGAGAAAAAGAAACAAGATAAATTTTTCGGGTTTTATATCCTTGCTGATTGTCTTAGGCCACTTGATCTTGCTGCTTCCGCCCCTGATATCTGAAAGCAGAGGCGCTGCTTCTTCCGGGGTAACGGTTTTGATCTACCATCGTTTCGGAGAAGACGAATATCCGACTACAAATGTCAGTGTAGCAAAGTTTAAGGAACAGATGGCCTGGCTGGAGTCGGCTGACTATAATGTGATTTCCCTTTCTGAGCTGGTAGCCGGCTTACAGGAGGGCGGAGACTTTCCGGAAAAGTCGGTGGTTATTACGGTTGATGACGGCTACAGGAGTACTTATACCGAGGCCTGGCCTGTCCTGAAATCCTACGGTTATCCCTTTACTGTTTTCATCTATGTCAGGGCCACAGAGCAGGAATACGGCAATATCCTGAGCTGGGAAGAGATAAGGGAGATGAAAGACGGCGGCGTCTCTTTCCAGAATCATAGCTGGTCCCATCCCCACCTGATAGATCGTCCCGGAGGGATGGATGAGAAAGAGTATCGGCAATGGATCCGGCAGGATTTTAAGAAGGGTGCCGATACCATGGAAGCCAGGCTTGGAGAGAGGTCCGAATTTCTGGCCCTTCCATACGGAGAGTATAACTCCATTGTTCTGGAAGAGGCCCGTTCTTCCGGATATAAGGCCATTCTGACCCAGGATCCCGGTTCGGTCAGCCGGGATACCTCTCCCTTTTTAATACCCAGGGATGCCATTCTGGGAGACGATTGGTCCACCATGGAGCATTTCCGCAAGGTGCTGGAAAGAGTTGATCTGCCCGTCACTCAAAAGATTCCGTCTCCTGAGCCGGAACAGCCCCGGGTTATTCCTTGTTTCGGGGCCAGGCTGCTTTATCCGGAGCGTTATGTACCCGGTACTCTGGGGGTTTATGTAACCGGCCTGGGCTGGCGTCAGGCATCCATGGAAGGGAACCTGGTCTATATAGAAAATGAGATGCCTCTGAAAAAAAGGGTGACCAGGGTGGTCATCAGTGGCAGGGAAAAAGCAGGAGGGCGGATAGCCCAACATTCCTGGATGATTCTTGGTCCGGAATAGCCTTTGATTTATTTTCCGAAACTGCAGGCCGGATAAGTGCATTTTTTGCATTGCCGGCAGAGGCCGCCGTGGCCCAGGGCAGCCAGGTCTTCCCGGCTTATTTTTTCTCCGGTCAGTATCCGGGGCAGAATCAGGTCGAAAACAGTGGTGCCGTGAAACATGCCACAGGCAGGCAGTCCCAGGATCGGTACTTTGCCTATTCTGGCGACCAGAAACATTGCCCCCGGGAGTACCGGAGTGCCGTACACTATATCAACCGCTCCAGTCCGGCTGATACCGGCCCTGGTCCTGTCGTCCGGATCAACAGACATGCCGCCGCTGGTAACAATAATATCTGCCCCGCTCTCAATGCAGTTTTTGATTTCTCCGGCAATAGCCTCTTCGTCATCCCGGGCAAAACGGGTTACCATAACCGTTGAATTAAGTTCTCCCAGTTTCTTCCTAAGAACCGGTTCGAATTTATCCTTGACTCTTCCGTAATAAACCTCATTGCCGGTAATAACCAGCCCGGCCCTGGTCTCCGGTACGGGGTTTACCTTAAGAATGCCGCCGGACTCCCGGGCTGCAGCTCCAGCTTTTTCCACCAGTTCCCGCTTGCCGACAAGGGGTATTAAACGGGTTGCCCCCACCTGGGCTCTTTTTTTGACCGGGGTATTATTATGGAGGGTGGCGCACATAACCTCACCGAGGAGATTGAACCGGTAAAGGGCTTCTGAGTCAACTTTGAGAAGGCCGTCATATTCGGCAAGCATGGTCAGTTTGCCTTCCGAGGGCCGGCCGGACCAGATTATCCCGGGGCCGGCCAGGGAATCGGCCAGGAAGCGGGCAGCCTCGTTCTCATGTATTTCATCCCTATCCAGACTCAGGACATAGATGTGTTCCTTGCCCAGCCGGCGCAGATGCTCCAGGTCCTCTTTTCTAATTATATGGCCTTTTTTGAAGGCAGGGCCTTTGTAGGGTTTTTCGTTTTCAGCAGCAAGAGTTATTTCTGTGATGTCATGGGGCAAAACCATGCCTACGGACTGATCCAAGGGGATGCTTTGTTTCTGCATTTTAAAGTACCGGATTAATCTTTCAACTTTCGACTAAACTGTAGTAACGGCCAAAAGCGCAGCTTTTGCAGAGTATTCTGTCATCCCTGTTTACCTCGCGGCAGTCCTGGACCCAGTCACCACATTCCTGGCACTGCAGTCTCTTAAGGGGCCGGCCGGGCAGGTCACATTCAGGGATCTCCAGACGGACATTTTCGATTTTGAAAAGTTCTTCTTCCGGCATTACCCGGTACGCCTCCAGCTGTTGTTTGTATCTGTCCTCTATTTCAGGCGCGTAGCTTTTTGCCTTTTCTCTGGCCTCCTCCAGACAGGTGATTCGCACTGCTTTGTCAGTAGTCAGATTGACAAAGGTGGCGGCCATTATCCCGTAATCCAGCCATTTCAGGGAGCGTTTACCGAGACTGCAGCCGGTGACGCTCTGAATGGCATCAGTAGCACAGCGGTCAATCTCAACCAGGATATACAGACTTTTGCGCTCTTTGTCTTTAGGGTCACTGATGTCGATCTCTCTGAGACCGATCATGGCCATTCGTACTCCTATAACCTGGCCGGCGCATATATGGCCGTGAATCCGGGTTGATTCTTCTAAGAATTCTTCAAAGTTCTTATCAGGCATTTTTTCTTGGCCTCCTTATAATCTGAAATCACAAAAAACCGATTTTAACAGAAAAAAGGTATAATAACAATTGATAATACCTTTTGCTTTGTGAGGCGGAAGACCGGTACAACAATTATTTTTTGGAGGCAACAGTTTTTAAGTTGATTGGATTTTGGGTTGCAGATAACTTCGGATATGATTTAATTAGGAAATCCTGGCCGTGCACCTCATTTAAACTGCCGGGAGGTGCAGGTCTGTACTTGTAAGCAGGCAGGGTTATGAAAAAGAAGAAAAAGGTTCGGTCCAAAAAGGCGCCTAAGAAAAAAAGTGATATTCAGAGTGATTTTCTTCGCCTGGAAAGGGCGGACTACTGTTTTGACAAGGGCCTGAAAAGCTGGGATAACGGCAGGCTTCAGAAGGCCCTGCTCTATTTCAAAAAAGCCCTGAAGGCTTACCCCGACGATGAGTCAGTAGGCAGGGCTCTGGTCGATCTGGGCCGGGAAATGGGGAAAGACGACGTGGTCCTCTACGGCTATTCCCACCTCTTCCGCCTGGGTGAGCTTGGCATTGAAAGTTATTCTGAATTTATAAATCTCCTTATAGATGATCAAAAATACCAGCGGGCCCTGAAGATCCTGGAAGAGTACCGCTTCTTGATTGCTGATTTCGGGCTTCCCGCCAAAAAGAAAAACAGTCATCTGAAACAGATTATAGGGATTGAGGAATACTGCCGGAAGTTGCTGGAAGAGCAAAAGGCCGGTCTGAAAAAGCCCGGGCTCCGGAAAGAGGGGGGAAAAGAGGAGAAAAACAGTACTGTCCCTGAAAAGGATGAATCCGGACAGGAGTCTCCGCCTCAGGAGGCAGAGACGAAGCAGGAGGAGTCTCCGCCGGCCATTCCTGTCACCCTTGAGTTTGATTCAGGCTCTTTTCACTCCATCTTGTCGGAAAAGAAATTCATGCCCCCTGAAGTCCTGGAGGCAACCATCGAGGCTTACAGGATCAGGTTCCGGAACTCCTTTGAAAGTCTTATCTGCCTGCCCCTGCTGCCCGGGATTGAATTTTTCTGGTACCAGGTGGAGACGGTGCGCAAGGTCCTGAAGACCTTCCGGGGCCGGGCCATGCTTGCCGACGAGGTGGGTCTGGGCAAGACCATAGAAGCAGGAATGGTTTTAAGGGAGTACATTGAACGGGGTATGGTGCAAAACGCTCTCATTCTCACGCCAACCCCCCTGGTGAGCCAGTGGAAGGAAGAACTCAGGGTCAAGTTCGGTCTGGATTTCTTTTCCACTGACGATCCCGGGATTAAAATAAACCGGGAATTCTGGCAGGCTTCCTTTGTCCTGGCCTCAATTAATCATGCCAAATCCAGAAAGAATTTCTCCGAGGTTACGGAACGTGAATATGACATGGTTATTGTCGATGAAGCCCATCACCTGAAAAATAAGAACACCCTGAACTGGAAGCTGGTTAACTCTCTCAAGAAACGTTTTCTTCTTTTTCTTACCGCCACGCCGGTGGAAAATAATCTCATGGAGCTTTACAACCTCATTACCCTGTTAAAACCCGGGCTTCTGAAGACTTCCTCTGAGTTCAAGAATGAATTCGTGACCAGGGGAGACAGTGTCAGTCCGAGGAACCGGGAGAGACTCAAAGGTCTTCTGGACCGGGTTATGATAAGAAACACCAGGGCCCTGGCCGCCATCAACATACCACCCCGGTATGCCCGGACGGTACGGGTTGTTCCGGATCCCGGAGAATTAAGGCTTTATGAGACGATAACCAGTTTGGTCAGCAGGATCAGGCAGAGCGGTCGCTTACGGAAGAGGCTGCTCTTGAAGAACCTCTTGGGAGAAGCCGGCTCTTCTCCCAGGGCTCTTGCCATGACTTTGGAGCGTCTTCAAAGAGATAATGATGACCGCCTTGCCCGTTTCCGGGATGAGATCGAGGCCCTAGGCAATCTCTGCCGAAGCATAACCGGCGAAACCGGAAAAAACCGGGCCCTCCTCCACCTTCTTAAAAATACCCGGGGTAAGATGATTATCTTTGTTAAGTATCTCGGAACCCTGGAAGAAATATCTGATTATCTGGCCTGGAAACGTATCCCCCACCTTACCTTTCACGGCGGCCTGACCAATCAGCAGAAGGATAAAGCTGTTGATCTTTTCCGGGATGCCAAGGATATTCTGGTTACTACGGAAATCGGCGGCGAGGGGAGGAACCTGCAGTTCTGTCACCAGATGATTAATTATGACCTGCCCTGGAATCCCATGAAGATTGAACAGCGTATCGGCAGGCTGCACCGGCTGGGCCAGCAGAATGAGGTCATGATTTACAATTTCTGCGGTGAAGGAAGCCTGGAAGAGCATATTCTGGAGATCCTGGATAAGAAGATAAATATGTTCGAGATGGTGATCGGGGAGATCGAGATGATCCTGGGACGGGTCCGGGGAGAAAAGGATTTCGGGGATATGGTCTACGATATCTGGGTGGATTCGGAATCAGAGGAAGAGCGCAGCCGGGAGTTCGCCAGGCTGGGGACCAGGATCAAGCGTTGTAAGAACCAGTACGGCAAGACCAGGGAACTGGATGATAAACTTTTTGGAGAGGATTATGAGGTCTGAGGCAGCCGGCAGCCTGAAATCGTTCGTCAGCTGTTTTGTTACTTCCTGGGGAGGCGCTGTTGAAGACCGGGGGCCGGCAATAGATGTCCTGCTGCCGGAGGAACTGGCCACGGAACTTGGCGTCGGCGAAGAGCTGGTCCTGCAGTTCGGCCGGGATGGCGAAGGTGATTACCTGATCAACTATGGCTCCCCCCTCCTGGAAAAGATGGTCAACACCGCCTGTAGCCGGATTCCGGTAACAGGATGGACCTTAAACTTTGCTTATCTGAAGAAAGCCGGATTTGACCGTTTGATCCAGGAGGTTTTCAGTTTTCGCAACAGTGTGGGCAAAGTGGAAAAAAGCGCCGAGACCATGTGCGAGTATATCATCCTCTACTGCAGCTATCTTGCCCAGAGTGATGAACAGAAGGAGGGGCTGCTGCCCCTTGCCTTTAACCGGGAAACCGGGGCCGGGATTGACCATATGGCCGGCGGCCTGGAGGAGGTGGCAAAAGAGTCTCCCCCCGGGTCATATTCCCTTGATTTTTCCGGGGAAGAGACCAGGAGGCTGGAAAGCCTGGCGGCAGTCAGGGCCCGCGACCTTCTTGCCCGGGAACTCAAACCCTTTGAAGAGAGTATGAACCGGAGATACCGGCGAGATGTAGCGAACCTGAACAGATACTATACCGCCTTGAGACAGGAGATGGAGGACTCCCTTAAGCGTCCGGGGCTTTCCGGGCAGCTCATTGCTGACAGGAAAGAGAAAATAGACATTATTCCACTTGAACTCAGCACCAAGAAGGAGGACCTGTTTAAAAAGTACAGCATAAAAGTCAGCCTCAGGCTCTGCGGGGTCCTGCTCCTCAGGTGCCCGGTAGTAAAGATATTTTACAGGGTTTCGGCAGGCAGAAAAGAGACCACCGCCTTCCTGTATTACAACCCGGTAGTAAAATCCCTTGAACCCCTGGTCTGCCGGGAGTGCGGCAGCAGTACCTTCAGTCCGGGTTTTTCGGAAGACATGGCCGTACGTTGCCCGGAATGTGCTTAGGGTTAATTTTTCCAGTAATAGAGGCCGCTCTTCAGGTCAAGGCTGGGATTGACCTCTTTAATGGTGATTTCGCCGGTGCTTTTCTGGACAAAACCCTTGGCACCATCGGTTTCTCCGACATGGATCTGCATCCTGGAGGACACTCCCCGGCCCAGATCTATATACGTCCTGTTGAGGGTTACGGTATCCGAATCAATAATCTCTTCGTAGCTGGAATTGTTAAAAATCGCTTCTGGATAAGCGGTCCCGGTCTCGTAATAGAGACCGTAGAGCCTGCTTGATCCCCCGGAGCTGCAGACCCCGCTGCTTGGGGTAAAGGTGGAAAAAAAGACATCGCCGCCCAGGACCAGGGGTTTTTCCAGATTACGTTCCCTGCCGGTGATCGTCCGGATCCAGCCGTCCGTGTCCCGGATTTCCGAGATAAGCTGGTCAAAGGTCCCCTGGTAACTGAGGGAGGGACCGGAGTAGACCCTGGAGTCGCTGCCGATCACGAGTCCGGTCACATCGGTCATATTGGCTGAGAATTGATCCATGCTCCCTGAATAGTTCCGGTAATATTCACCGGCTCCCGGGGCTTCAATATCATCGGGGGCGTAATTCCGGTTGTAGAAGGGATCCTTGAGACCGAAGAGGTACTGGTTGTTTGTATAGTTCTTGTCATCACTGCTGAAGAAGCGGCCGGTGCCCCCGTAGACCCAGATGTTGTCCCGTCTGTCCAGGCTGAGCGACAGGGGTGCGGTAACCGGCTCCCCGGCATCGAATAGTTCGAAGCGGAACCAGGGGGAGGTGGCATTGTCGGGTTCGTCGATATAGTGGCCGTAATTCAGGTGGGCCGTATTTTCGTAGCATTGTTGTTTGGTGAAATTTGTGGAGTCGCATTCCCAGGGAATTAAGATCTTGTGGATTTTACCGCCCTGATCACTGCTTCTGGTGTTGGTGGCCTCGCCGAAGTAGATGGCATCGACGTTGAAGTTGAGTTTCTTGTCCAGGGTGACGGGGGAATTGACAAAGGCGTTATTGCTGTCCGTGGCAAACAGCCAGTCGTTACCGTTGTTCCTGTAAGGCTCGCCGGTGGCCAGATCGACAATGTAGAGCCGGCCGCTCTGGCTGCTTTTCCCGGAGCAGCCGGAAGGGCCGGAGCCGAAAACCGCAAACCACTTATCCTGGACCCGGATTACTGCAGGGAACGAGGTCGTGGCCTGGAGGTTTTCGTAGGTTTTCTCCCACAGGACTTTTGGGTTCCTGGGTTCGGTTATATCGATCAGGAAGTAGCCCGGGGAAAAGGTCCTGGTTTCATTACCGGTTACCGAGCCGTCATAGTCGAAGTCCTCCTGGGCCTCTATAGTGCCCCCGCCCAGCCGGAAGCCGCCGAGCAGAAAAGTTCCCCAGTTGGCGGCATGGTCAGCATCGCTGTAGTGGGTGTCATCCGCCAGGATTCTGGCGTCGAAGATTTTGGGGGTCAGGTCCACGTAATAGGTGTGAACGTAGTTCGGGTCGGGAAGCCATTTCAGGTGGGGCAGGAGATTTTGGGGAATATATGCCCACAGCTCAGTACCGATATTTTCATCACCGGGAGCTGCGGCCGGCGGGTTGAACTTTTTGGTGGTGGCGTTGTACTCCCAGGAGGTGAAGGCATGGAGCATGCCGTCGTTGGCCCCCACGTAGACCATGGTCTCCCGGTGCTTGAAGGCGTCATAGTAGTGCTGATAGGATTCGTCTGCGTAGATGACGTGGTAGTTTTCCACCGGTTCGCTGACTGTTCTGGGCTGGGAATGGATAATGTCGCCCAGTTTCCAGGTCTGATCAACGGTTCCGATGTCATCGTCATGGTCGAAGGTTCTGGTGCGCAGTCCGTTTATGTCCCGGCCCCGGACCCATTTGATCAGGTTGTCCGCTCTGGTGTTAAGCGTTGCTCCCAGGTAGTTCCAGGCGGCATCATCGCCTACTCCCAGGTAGGGAGTGATTTCAGTGGAGGAGCCGGTGCTAAATTCCACTATTTCATGCCGATGGTCAAACTGGGAATACGGGGTGCCGCCCTGCCATTGTCCGGTGGTGCCGCTGAAGCCCGGATCGTCCACCTCACCGTCGTTATTTATGTCGATATAGGTGAAAATATGGCGGTACGTCTGGTTTGTTCCTGCCAGGTCGTCAGCGGTTGTGGCTGCCAGTTCCCTGTCCGCCGACCACAGGGGGTGGTAGGAACTGCTGTCCAGGGGCCAGTCGTTGCAGCCGGAAGGCGGGGTGCAGCTCCGGCCCGGATTCGGGTACGGCGAAGTGCCATTGACCTCGCAGACCCTGATCCTGGTCTCACCGCCGTAGCATTCCGTGCCGGCATTGTCTTCCCGGATAAAGGAGATCACCTTATCCCGGGTTATATCCAGCTTCTGATCCTGCGCCCCGAAAGCATCCGGGGTATCCTCCCTGAGGTTTCCCTTGGAGTCCACAAAGAAGGAGTTCAGGTGCCCCAGCCATTTGAATTCGCTGATGGAGGAGGTGCTCCGGACCTGTCGGTTGGAGCGGGGATAGAAGAATGCCTGGGTCAGGGTGCCCTCCCCTTCGGCGGAACCGGACAGAACCGAGACCGCACTGCCGGAAGAGGCCCGTTTCAGGATATTGTAGATGGCGTTTAAGAGGTTCTGTTCCAGTTTATAGCCGTTATCTGCCCGGTAGTAGGTGTCCGGGTTGCCGTCGTCGTCATTGTCCCACTCGTATACCTGGTCCGGGAGGTTGTTGCCATTCAGGTCCACGAAGCCCCCGTTTATGGCAGCATTTTTAAGCAGGCTTTCCGCCTCCGGATTGGCGGTGCCAAAGGAGGCGAAAACGGTATAGAGGTTGAGATGCTGGCTCCCGGGGAGGTTGGTTTTGCCGAACCCTGCGCTGCGCAGATCGGTGGTCCGGTAATAGAGGGCCAGGTCGTCCAGGTAGTCGGTGCCGGCGTCATAGTAGTCGCAGGTATTATAATTTGCTTCATCGCCGGTGGTGCAGGCCGTGTCGTTGCCGTCATTGTCGTAATCCGCAAGGTAGGAGGGGATGTCGGCATCCATGGTGGAGGCCCCGTCGGTCAGCAGGATGGCGAAGCTCTTGGCGCAGCTCACCATTTCACTGCCGTTGTAGTACGGATCGTCACCCAGGTTGTTGTTGGGAACCAGGTTGTTCTTGTAATCCGAGGTGGCGCTGTAGTCTATATCCTCCTGGGCGAAATACTGGCCGGCTACGTAGTAGGCCTCGGCCAGCGGGGTCCAGGTGTCTGCCGGGGTATTCTGCAGATCGGTGATCAGGGAGTTCATGTTGGCACCGATGGTGGAGGCAATATAGCCTCCGCTTTCATTGTTGCCGGTGCCGTAATTGAACCATTCATTTCCCCATCTGGCCCGGTCTCCCACTTTTTGCAGAACTCCGGCTAGGTTGCCGTCCACAAAATCCCGGGGTTCATACTCCTCCTGTTTATCAATCCTGATCCGGTAGCGGCCGTCATAGTTCCAGTTTTGCCAATCCGGCCAGTTGGAGTAGATATCCAGGTAGCCGTTGTATACCTCGTAAATCTTGCTGCCGCTAAAGGGGGTAATTGCAGGCCCCGGGTCCTGGAGGTCATGGTTGTAGTACCTGGTGCTCGCCTCTCCGATGTTGATCTGGTTCCCTCCCCCCTGCCTGGAGGTGGCCAGTCCCCCCATGATGACTTTCCTGACCACGTCAATTTTGCGCATAGCCGCGTAATTCATGAAATTGCCGTCCCACAGGCCCGAACTGTCACCGGCCTCAATCTCGGTATCATGAAGGGTACGGGTATTGCCGTTCAGGTCCTTGACTTGCCAGTAGCCGTCGCTTCCAGGGGTGCCTGCGTACTCGATCTTTTTGTATTGGTGAATGAATTTGTTACCGTCCCACCGGTAAAAATAGTCCGGGTTGAAATATCCGTAGTACTTACTATTGCCTACCGGCGGTCCGGCATAAGATTCTGAGGGCGGCACGGACAGTTCGTTCATGCTGCCCGAGTTATCCAGAATTATCAGGATGTTGGGCTGTACTGAACTGGACAGGAAGACAGGCTGGCATTCGTAGGTGGAATTATTGGGCTCGGAGAAGCCCTGTACATCGTGAGTCAGGAAAATCAGTAATAAGGAAAAGACAGAAGATATAACGATACCCGGCTTATGTGGCATGATACTAACCTCCTTCCGCCATACCTGTTACTTTGAGGTAGCCGGCTTCGACGCTGGCTGTATTCTGCGGCCCGCTGCTGAAGGATTTTAATCTGTACTGCACCGCGACCCCGCCGCTTGAGCCGGTACCGGCGCCCTCGGCCCCGGCGGCGAATTCCACCCCGCCCCCCGCCTGATGTACTGCCTCTTCTCTCTTGACATCAATGGTTATCCCGTACCGTTTGTTGTTGCCGGAGTTGAAGGCGAACTCGCGGGCTGCCTGGTTATCAGTTCCCCCGTTGTAACTGTCATAACCCATTATCTGCCGGTAAAGGGAAGTGCCGTTATCTCCGGCTACATAGCGGACCGCGCCCAGATCAACTCCTGTGGGTGGAGCACCGTCTTCTACTGCTGTGGCGATGAGGTGCGGCGACACGTTTATGCCGCTGTCCGCCAGGTAAAAAGATTTTTGGGCCTCCTTGGCATTGCCTGCTATCTGCAGTTCAATGGTGGTATTGGTGGTGGCGCTGATTCCGATAATCACCAGGACAAGGAGGACAAGCAGTGAGGTGACCAGGATGAATCCCTCTTCACCCCTCTTTTTCCCGGGGGTTGGAAAACGATCTTTGATATTTCTACATCTCTTTGCAAGTCTCATAAGGTAAAATTCTATATCTGACTGGAGGTGTATAAAAATTATTTAAGTAGTTATTAAAAAAAATTACTTAATGCCCATGCGGAAAGTGTATTCCCGGGTGGGCGGTAGCAGTGGTTAATCGATCTGTCTCCAGGAGGCCCGGCCGCTCTTGAAGTTCTTGATGGGCTGTGTCTTCTGGTCGATTTCCTTGATTTCCCCGGTACTTGTCTGGACCATGGCTGTCGGCCCCTCTTTGCTTTCGCTGATGTGAAGGTTGGGGGTCAGGGAGAGCCCCATTCCCAGTTCGGTCTTTTCCTGGACCGTCTCATCGGATATTAATTCGTTATCTTCATCAAAAACATGTTCATACCAGGCGGTACCGGTCTGGAAATGGACGCCGTAGAGACTGGAGAGGCCCCGGGCCCGGCACACTTCCTCATAGGGCTGATAGCTGGTAAAGGTCAGCAGGCCTCCCAGCAGGGTGGCCTGGCCCAGGTTTCTTTCCCGGGGCTCCTGAAAATTCCTGTACCAGCCGTCTGTGCCGCCGGTTGCCGCTAAGGGTGTACCCTGGCAGTCGTTGTCCGCAATATATGACTTTAAACCGGCAAAGGTGGTGACCATACTTCCCTCTTCTACCGGTAAACAGTTGGTGGTATTATCTTCACAGCTAAGGGCTCCGGTTGTCTCGGTCACCTTTATCTGGTCCACTCTGAGCAGACCACGGTCTCCGGGGGTGGTTGAAGTAGAGTTTGTTTCCACCGTCTCCCAGGTCAAGGTCCCGTCACAGGTCATGGGCTCCTTGATCCCGTAAAAGGCCTGCTGGGAGGAGTTGTTTTTATCGGCCCCGCTATAAAAACGGCCAGTGCCGAAATAGATCCAGTAGTTGTTTTCATCGGTACCTATGGCAACAGGGGCAGTTACCGGTTGGTCTGTGTCAATCAGGGGACTTAGGTAGTCGGTGCCGTTGATGTCCTGACTAGGGGAAAGGTCAAGCCATTCACTGGGTAAAGTTGTCTGTTGGCTGCCTCCGGACATTTCACGGCTGACCAGGCGATAGAGGCCCCCACTCCAGCCTGAGGTGAAATCGCCGTCCACCGTGCCGAAATAGACAGCATCGGTCTTGTAATTTTCTTCAAGTTCAAAGTCAACAGCTACCAATGAGGAGACAAAACTGTCAGCGGTTTCCAGGGGGAAGGTGCCGGCCTCATTGCCGCTTTCCCCCGGTTTTTTATCAGTAATGCGCAGTGCTTTCCTGGTGGAGGGACCTGCAGGGTGATCAGCATCCAGATCGTTCAGCCAGTTCAGGGGAAGGACAGCCACCTTGGCCTTATGGTTACTTTCACCTTCGACACTGGTGGGACCGCTGCCCATGACCAGGTACCACTGCTGGTCATCTGCGCTGTCTCTCATGGAAATAATGGTAGGAGCAGTTACAGTATAGCCCAGATCAAGCTTTTCGGGATCTGTGGTGAAGGTTGTTTCTCCTAAAAATTCGGGAGGTGATTCCGGGTCGGTAACATCCAGGAAAAAATAGGCTGAACTAAATATCCTGGTATCATTGGCGCTGTTTAATTCGGTGGCGTTAACCGCCGCTCCGCCGAAACGCATGCCTCCTACCAGAAGCGTCCCCCAGCCGTTGGGATGAGTCTCGTCTTCTTCAAAGATGCGGGCATCAAAAACCCTGGGCTTCATGTCTACGTAATACTTATGGTCATAGTCGCTATTCGTCAGACATTCGAGATGGGGCAGGAGGTTGTAGGGCACATAGGCCCACATTTCTGCTCCCAGTTCCAGGGCCTCATTGTTAAGGACAGTCATATCAGGGTCGTCACAGTCCCCGTCGGCAGTACGTTCAGGGGTAAGGCAGAATTTTGTTCTGTTCTGGTTGTAGAATCCCCCGTTTATGGCGTGGAGCATGCCGTCATTGCCTCCGAAGTAAATGACATGCCGTCTGTTCTGGTACTGCTTGGCGAATTCGGCATAAGTCGAGTCCCGGTAGAGGAAATGGAATCCTTCCGCCGGGCGACTTACTGCCGTGGGGGTGGAGTTAATAACATCGCCTAAGCGCCAAATTATGGTCTTTTCCGGTGAGGCCTCACCTGGAAAATATTTTACTGTTTCCCGGCTCCGCATGGTGTTGTTGTCAGACCCCCTGATCCAGCTGACAATTCCATTTACAGAGGCACTGCTGGAGACCCCGAAGTCATGGGGTACGTCCCCGCGGCTGCCGGAGACCGTAAGAGTGGCGTTGCCCCAGTCTATGGGATCCCCGAAAGAGTCCCGGTCAACAAAGGGAAGGACCTCATCCGCCTGATCAACTATGCCGTCATTGTCAAGATCGTTCCAGGTAAAGATGTAGCGCTGTCTTTTGTTGGAGATAAAGGGGTCACGATTATAGTAAACGTCGTCTGCGTTATAGTTGGGAGTGACAAAGGAGGCATTGGCAATTTTGCTCAGCCATTCTGCCGCAGACCAGAGATAATTTATCTCATGCAGGGGTCTGGAGTCAGTACAGTTGCCCTCGCCGTGATAATCGTAGCAGGCCTGGGTCATCTGTGCCTCTTCATCAAAATAAAGAACTACCCGGCTGTCATTGCCGGACAGGGCCCGGTTTCCGTCGGTGTCCTCATGTATTTCCCCTTCTTCATTGACAAAAAGGGCATGGACATCACCTGTCCAGCTGATCGATTCAAGTTCAAAGGAATCGCTTTCCGGTTCCTTGCTCGGCCAGAAGATGGCCTGGTACAGGGCTCCTTCTCCGCTGCGGGAAGAGGAAATAACCGAGGCGGCTGATCCCGAAGACGCCTTGGTTGTTATCTCACTGAAGATCAGGCGGAGGTTGTTTCCCAGCTCCTGGGGGTCTTCTGAACTGAAGAGGGAGGTGCCGCCGCTGAGGGCGGTGTTCTGCATGAGGATGTCCGGACTGCATTCATCATTGCCGGTTGAACGTAGGGAACCCGAGGAGACTAGGTAGGTTTTGATGTTACGTTTGTCCTCTTCATTCAGTTGAGGTGTGGTATAGAGGCTGGAAGCGTTGCTTTGCCGGGCATAGTAGGCCAGGTCATCAAGAAAGGTGCTGCCGGACAAGGGCTCACAGCTGGCATTGTCATCATTGTCGCCGTCGTTCTGGCCGGCTACACCGACAAAATTCTGAAGGTCCTGGTGAAGATCTGTTGTGGAGGCCCCATCGGTCAGAATCAGGATGTTGTTGTTCTGGCACCAGTAGTTGACGGGGTCACATGTGGCGTTAAAGTCCGGCACGTTCAGGCGTCGGCTGGTATCCTGGCCGTAATAGCCGATGGCGTTGTACATCGCTTCCGCCAGCGGGGTCCAGGAAAGGGCCTTGATATCGTTGATAGACTCGATCAACTGGTCAACGTGGCCGGTGGCGTTGCTGTCGGCAATCTCGGCGATCACCCGGCCGCCGTCCATGCTTCCCGATTTACAGGAAATCTTGTCGTTGTCCGTACATTCACTGGCTGCCCCGTCGTCGTTAAAGGTCATGGCCCCGAGCCTGAGATCACCGCTCACCTCCTGGAGAAGGCCGGAAGGGGCCGAGTCCCTTGCTACATGTCCTTTCAGAACCGCCACCGGTTCATCGATCTGGGCCACCGACCCTGAATCGATGAGTACTGCCGGCAGGTTCCAGAACTCTCCTGACTGGCTGGCCAGATCAGAGGGGTCAACGACCTCGGGGACTTCCAAACTACCGCAGTAATCTCTGAGAGCCTGTTCAATACAGGTGGCGGTATCCATATCATCGGTCCAGCCGGCCTGAGTGATTGCCGCCTCATCACAATCCCCTTCTTCTTCTTCAATCACTTTCATCCGGAACACTCCGGGGCTGCCGACGCAGGTTCCCTGATTTTCATTGAAGTTACCGTCGCAATAGTAGACATGGCCGTCTTCGCCGCAGAAGGGTTCGTGGTATGGATTGTCCTCTGCCTGGGGCAGAACATCCACATCATTGGTAGGATCACCGTCGCCGTCGGGATCAGTGCAGGTTACCGCGGTACAGCCTTCCGGGGTGGTCTCAGGTTCCCAGCAGCGGCCTACGTAGCCGGCGCGCTCATCATGGGGGGTCTCAGCGTCATAGATACCGTAGCAGACATAGGAACGATTGTCCGGAGTTATTGTGGGCGGCAGGCCGCCGTCATTGTAGACTAGTTCGCAGTCGTTCTGGATACTGTTGACCGAACCGACTCCAGGAGGCCATTCCCCGTGTCTGGAAAGATACCAGCAGTAATGCAGGGAGTGGTTGAAAGTGGCATGGCGGTTGTCCAGGGGGTCGCTACCCCCTCCTGACTCATAGCCCATACAGTCGTCCACGTACTGTTTAAACTGGCCCTGGTTGGGACTATCCTTCTGTAGTTCTTCCACTGCGAGTTGACAGGAAGAATTGTCAAAACCGGTCTCGGTAACCGGAAATATCTCAATCCTGGTGGTGTTGTCCCCGCTGTAGGCCGTTTCTTCCTCTATGGGGGTACGGATGGCCAGGGTCAGATTGCTGCCGTCGGCCAGGCCGATTTGTTTTAGAAAGCGTCGATTCGCACACCCCCTGTTTTCCATGATCAGGGTGTTATTATCATCGTGTTTGCCGCCGGTAAGGATGTTTTTTTCAACGTCAAACTTGGAGGAGGTCGCCCAGTTAAGGAAATTGCCCTTGGCGGCAAAGACGGTAAGCGAGTTAGGTTCAACGCTCTCGTCAATGGTTATACAGGCGTGACTGCTGTCAGCATCGGCCCCGTTGCTGTGATAGACAGTGCCGGGAGCGGCGCTGTTGCAGATTGAGTAGGCCGTACTGCCGCCGGTCTCTTCGAATCTGTCTGCGGCCGAGTTGTATTGATAGTAGGTTTCGGGATCAAAATAGCCGGCATAGTTGGAGGTCAAGGTGTAGTTGTCGTCAAAGCAGTAGGCTGCATCTTCCAGGTAGGCCATGTCATACATGCTGGCCGAGTTGTCTATTATCAGGAGGACATTGGGATCGACCCTGCCATAACTGAGAAATGGAGGTTCAGCCACTCCTTCCGAACAGGAGGCGGCAAGGATCTGGCCGGGTAGATAGATGCCGCTGCAAAGGAGAAGGAGAAGTGCTTTGACTGTAATTAGCCGAAAATGTGTTCTTTCTGTCATGACAGTACCTCTTGAAAGCTGTATTGACAAGCCTCTTAATAGTAACAGCTGCCTTCCTGGCCTATATTATGGCGCCATTCCACCCGGACCCTTGTTTCACTGTTGGAGTTTTCCTGATAACGGGAATAGACATCGTACAGCAGGTAGGCCCCGGAGCCTGCCGCTCCCTTGCCCTTGCCTTCGTAGCCGGCGTGCTGCTGGATGGCGGCTCCTGTAGAGTAGACAGTCTCGCTGCCGACGCTGAGGCTGGTGACCTCCATACTGACCCCGCTACAGATATCTCCGGGATAGCAGAAGTCCCGGTCGCCGAACTCAGGCCTGGTACTGGTGGCGTTAACCGGATTCTGCCAGAAATCAAGGGTGTCGGCATAGATGCCGTGAATGGCGGCATTGTCGAAGCCGGTGCAGGCAATATTATGCTCGATGACCTCGGCGGCCAGTTCCGTGCCTCCGTCCGCTTTATAAAAGATCTTTTTGGCCACCTTGTCGTTGCCGGCTATCTGCAGTTCTATGGTGGTATTGGTAGTGGCGCTTACCCCGATGATAACCAGGATCAGCAGGATCATCATGGAAGCGACCAGGACAAATCCCTGTTCATTGGCGCTTATTTTTTTTGTAGATATTTCCGGTTCCATTATTTTTTCTTGATGTAGTCAAAGACGGTTTTTCCTTTGCCGCCGTCGGCAGGATCATCGTCATAAACAGCGATGAATCTGATGGTTTTGTTGTTATAAACCGGCTGGTCAACCGCTATGTTCCAGAATATCTTGTAGTTACCGTCAACTGATATGGTACTATGGTCTGCAGTTGCCGCGGTCTCGTGATCCAGGCCGAAATTACCGCCGTCATCATCCACTCCGTCCAGGTCGGCATCCTGATCAGTTCCGTCCCCGTCATCGTCAGCTAGGGCAGAGTCGTCATAGTCAAGGGCGATGATTCTTTCGATACGGTCACAAGCCAGATTACCGGCCTCGGTTATCTGTCTGGCCTTGCTGTTGCCCTTGATAGAAGCGATCTGCATGGCATTTACCGCCAGTATGCCGATGGTGAAAATCGCCAGGGCGATCATGATTTCAGTCAGGGTAAAGCCCCGATTGTCTTTGCTTAATAGTGGATGCATGTGCTGCCTTCTCAAAAAAACACCATAAACAATTAGTCAAAATTTTTTTCTGAATTGAGTCAAATCGGCCATTATCTGCCTCTTGGTTTTCAGGACCCTGTTTAAAAGAAAAAGAATTCTCTCCTCGTCAAGACCGAAGTTATAGGCATGTCTGAAAACATGCCTGAAGCCTCGCAATTCATCAAGATGCTTATGGCTGGTTTCAGAGATAACAGCCGGTCTTACTCCGGGGATTTCCACCCGCATTCTTTTTAAAAGATTGACGTGATAGTTGCCATTGCCGGTTATATTGTTTTCCCAAAAACTTGAGACCAGTTTAAAGAGGTCTTCGAAGGCGGAATAGAGATTATGAAGCCAGTAGCCGGTACTTTCCACCAGTTCCTCACCAGGGGCGCTTTCCTGACAGTTCACTGATTTTTTCTCCAGCCGGTCATAAATCTTATTGATTTCATTTAGCTGCATATCGTATTCACTCAGGAATACGGTTACTTTTCCCTGGGTGTCCATAAGATGCCTTCTCTCTTAATTTTTGGGGCCAAAGGCGATTCTTCCAGGCGTACGACATCCACAGACAGATCTGTAATTTCCTGGATTGCCGCCACAAAGGAATAGAGTTCAAACTTATCCAGGTCCTGCAGGGCAATATCAATATCCGAGTGGGAGCGCCAGCCTCCTTCCCTGGTCAAGGAGCCGAAAATCCAGGCTTCCTGAAAATGAAATTCCCGGGAGAGCTTATTTAAGGCCTTTCCTGTTTTTTCAAGAATTTTAATTCGCTGCTTTTCCTCTGCCCGTTTTCTGGTTTTATTTATCTCTTCCCACAAGGTGATTGAATGCATGGTTTTAAGTGCTCAAATAGCTTTTTTATTACGTAAGGATCATAATCCCATATTGCGGCATTGAACAGTAACCGTATGGAAACGGCGGCGGTGACTGTCGTTATAAGGGCCCCATACCGTCCCGGAAGCCGTAGTATAAGTCGCCGTGTTGGAAAAAGTATGGTCAGGCTTGGCGGCTCTGGCAAGGATGGAGATCTCTACGCCGCGAATATCATCCGGGTTAGCCGGAGTCAGGGTCCGCGATTCGTCGGCCATGATGTAATAAAATTCGAGTTCTTCTATGTGGTTGGCGACAGCACTTCCTCCCGGAGTCCTGCGCAACGAGTCGTTATTGCCGTTACTGTCCGAGTCGTAGAGTTCGTAGAGGAAAATTTCCCCTGAACCGGGTGATCCGCCATCGTCGTTAAGATCAGCGGTAAACTGCAGGGTGTCAACGTCTGTCTGGGTACCGTTTATTCCGTAATTCTCGGTCTGTTCGGGATCATACCCTGCCATGCGGATTTCGTTTACCATCAGACCGACTCCGGCCCTGATATTCTGCTGCATTTCAGAGACCTGTTCCTGGGCCAGGTAGCTTCTCTGCTGAGATCTGAAAGCGGTATAGATAGAGATTATGACAATACCTGAGATAAGCATGGCGATAATCAGTTCAACCAGGGTGAAGCCTTTTTGACAGTCAGATTGATTTTGATTTGTATTGAATAAATTTTTTTTAGTATTACACATAAATCTATTAAAAAATTTTAATAAAAAGCCTGAAATTATTTTGGTCTTACTATTCCCAACTTGAACCGTCCCAGATCTTTAGAGTAATTACCCCGCTGCTCTGGCTTCCCACGGTATAAGCGGTATTTTCCGAGTTCTCCAGGTAGACGTAACCGCTGGAGCCGGTACCTACAGGGTTAAAAGTGGTCACATTACTGTTGTAGCTGATATCGTCCCCCGGAAAAGCTCCCGGGGGCGAGGTGGCGCTCTGAGCAGCCTTGCCGTGTCCATACTGTATATTGCTTTGGTAATCGTCTAGATCAACAGTCCTTTCAACAGTGTTATCTCCCACCCCAGACCATGAACCATCACTCCCCTTATCAGAGCATAGGTGGTATTTGTTGGCAGCAGCATCAAAGACAATCGCCCAGTCCTTATTGCTTTTTATTGCCCCGATTCTGGCCTTCTGCATATTTGAATACAGGTCGCGGGCGGCTGATTTGAGCCGGTAACGGGGTAACCAGTCCAGGAAGGACGGGATGGCAATGGCGGCCATGATAGATATGATACCAAGAACTATTACCATCTCCATCAGGGAAAAGCCGCCTTTATCGGTAAGGATCCGATTACCGTAATTATCGGTATACTCTTCTCTTATATTAAGCTGCTTGGCCATTGAACCGATTTGTGTCCTGTCAAGAATAACTCCCTTGAAAAATTAATCTTTAGTGAGTGTTCTCTTGTTTTATTTTATATATATATAATGCAATGACCACTGCATAAATTATACCGTAATGGTAGGATTTTTTTAATTAATTTTTCCAATCATGATAAATCATGTCTCTGACGGTATTCCCCGGATCCTGTTAGCGGCTGATGGCCCCGCAAGGTTGCTATTTTGGATAGAAATTGTTAAATTTTTTGTTTAAGCTCATTGTGATGAGTTGTTGATATGGCCGGTAATCAGCGGTATTCCGTAGAACTGAAGATTTCAGGGCTTTTTAAGACATCAGTGGCATTCTACGTGATCTTATTGAATAGAAATATTTTTTCCTGATCACTGCCGTGGCTGACCGGTTCAATAATATCCGTGTCAATGAAATTGTACTCACAGAGGCACTCCCTGTTTATTGTTTTCGGCATATGCAGACAGGTCCTGTTTTTTTGAGTTTTTTATGATTATCTTGCTAAGGCCTCGTAAATAATTTGTAATTAGAGTATGTTATAGTGATTCTGAAGTTAAGGTGTTTTATTTATACTAAGTCTTATAAACCCGGGATGCAAGGAGAAAAGGCTTATGATTACCAGTTATGAGTTCGGCAGAATAGTAATTGACGGCAGAACCTATACCAGTGATGTGCTTATTACTCCCCGGGGGGTCAACGGGAGTTGGTGGCGAAAATCAGGCCATTCGGTGGTACCGGAAGATATCGGAGAAATGGTTAAGGCCGCACCTGATACCATAATTCTGGGCCAGGGCAAACCCGGCCTGATGAAAGCCACAAAAGAACTCAGAAATTATCTGAAGGAACAGGGGATAGTCCTCATAGAAGAACCTACCGCTAAAGCAGTGGAGACCTTTAACCGGATGACAGGGGAGGGTGCTAACGTGTGTGCCGGTTTTCATCTGACTTGTTGATTTGCAGGGTTTTATTTCTTAATATTTCTGAGCCTTGAAATTCTACCAATGAGCTTGATATGAGATTTCCATATAGTCCTGAAGATGAAGAAAAACGGCGGTATGTTCTGGATGACTTCAAGGCAGGTGATTCCTGGCGTCTTTTTAAGATAATGTCCGAGTTTGTTGAAGGTTTTGACTCTTTGGCTTCGGTGAAAGGACCCGCTGTCTCAGTTTTTGGTTCGGCCCGCATAAGAGAGAATGACAAGTTTTATCAGATGGCGGTGGAGATCGGCCGTGGTTTGGGTAAAGCCGGTTATGCCATTATGACCGGCGGTGGCCCCGGAATAATGGAGGCCGCCAACCGAGGGGCTTCTGAGGTCGGTGCCCGTTCCATAGGACTTAATATATCTCTCCCCCATGAACAGGAAGAAAACAAGTACACTAATCTGCCCCTGGAATTCCGGTATTTTTTTGTGCGCAAGGTTATGCTGGTCAAGTATGCCATGGCCTTTATCTGTATGCCGGGCGGTTTCGGATCCCTGGACGAACTTTTTGAGGCATTTACCCTTATCCAGACGCGACGCATAAAACCTTTTCCCATCATTTTAGTTGGCAGCAGCTACTGGCAGGGCTTAGTTGACTGGCTGCAGGATAGTCTTGTTTTTTCAAGGAGCATCGAAGCAGAAGATCTGGATATTTTTCGGGTGATGGATGATGTGGGGGAGATAGTGGGGTATATTAAGGAGAATGTCAGGAAGAATGAGAGTGAAAAGTGAGAAATACCAGGATGGATTTTTGCTGATAGTTGAAAGCTGCCTGGTATATTTCGTATGAATGGACAGGTGCTGGCTGTTAACCCTGAACTGAGCTGATCTTTAAGTAATGACCCCAAAAGAGCCCACCGAGGTTATTAATGCCGAATTTTTAAGGTCAGTGGCCCGGGAGCCCGGAGTTTATATTATGTATGACTGGCAGGGCAGGGCTGTTTATGTGGGTAAGGCCGTGAACCTGAGAAAAAGGCTGGCCTCCTATGTTCGCCGGAAAGGAGGAATTCCCACCAAGACCGCAGTCATGCTGGGCAGGGTTGCCAGTGTTGAAACCATAATTACCCGGACAGATAAAGAGGCTTTTATCCTGGAGGCCTCTCTTATTAAGGAGTATCGGCCCAGGTATAATGTCCGGCTCAAGGATGATAAGAGCTATCCTTATATAAAGGTGACTGTACAGGAGAAGTGGCCCCGCCTGTTGGTGACCAGAAAAAAGAAAAAAGACGGCTCCCGCTATTTCGGGCCCTATTCTTCTGCTTCGACAATGAAGGCGACTTTAAAGTTCCTTAATTCCCTGTTCCCCCTTCGTCGTTGCAAGAAAAAGGATGTTTCTCTCCGGGACCGTCCCTGCCTGAACTTTCAGATGGGGCGTTGTATTGCCCCCTGCTCCGGGAATGTTGATGAGGAAAAATACCAGGAAATGGTCTCCGGAGTCTTGATGGTCTTGGAAGGCAGGGACCGTAACCTTGTCCGGGTCCTCAAAGAAAAAATGACCAGGGCCTCTGATGATCAGCGTTTTGAAGAGGCTGCTTTCTACAGGGATCAGATTAATGCCCTGTCTTCGACCCTGGAAAAACAACTGGTTGCCGGGGCAGACTGTCAGGATAGAGAGGTGATCGGTTTTGCCCGAAGAGGTACTTCTGCCGCAGTCGCCATGTTAACTGTTAAAAAGGGGCAGGTCTCCGGTCAGCACTCATTTTTTCTGGCCGAACCTCTGGGTAAAGACGGAGACATACTTACAGAGGTTATCCGGGATTACTTTGATGGCGATAAAAGCGCGCCCCGGGAAATTGCCCTGCCTTTTGAAACTTCTGAGCCAAAGCTTCTCTCGGAGTATCTTGGAGAGAAGTCAGGAATTAAAGTCCGTTTAAAAGTACCCAAAAGGGGAGACTTGCGAAAGCTGGTGGAAATTGCCAATTGTAATGCCAGACAGGTTTTTGAGGATCAGGATAAAAAGGAAAAGTCCTGGCAGGCTACGGCCGTCGGACTGGCTGAAAGGTTGCAACTTTCCAGGAAACCCCACCGGATTGAATGCCTGGATATCTCCAATATCAGCGGCAGCAATGCTGTCGGTTCTCTGGTCAGTTACAGGCACGGCTCTAAAGATAAAAAAAGATATCGGCATTATAATATAAAATCCGTGGCAGGCCCTGATGATTACGCTATGATGGCTGAGGTTATAGGGCGTCGGCTTAAAAAAGGGGTTGAAGCAGGAGATTTGCCCGATCTCCTGCTGGTTGACGGAGGCAAGGGTCAATTAAATATAGTGAGCCGGGTCCTTGAGGGTTTTGATCTGACAGGCAGGATCGAAGTGGCCGGTATAGCTAAAGAAAGACAGGGGGAAGGCGAAAAGATTTACCGGCCGGGCCGGAAAAACCCAGTAAAACTAACAGCCCATTCCCCCTTGCTACTGCTCCTGATGCAGATCAGGGATGAGGCCCATAGATTTGCCATCAGCTTTCACCGCCGCCAGAGACAAAGGAAAACTTTTGTTTCTGAGCTTGATGATATTCCGGGGATAGGCAGGAGCAGGAAGGAAGATCTTCTTAAAGAACTGGGCAGTCTTAAACGTATCAGGAATGCCGGTATCGAGGATCTGGAAAAGGTCCCGGGCATAGGCAGAGGGTCTGCTGCCAGGATCTATCGGCATTTTCATCGTTGATGCGATACGGGCGTTTATGCTTGACTATTAAACCTACCATGATACGATGAT
Source organism: Desulfobia sp. (assembly GCA_046497465.1). Lineage (GTDB taxonomy): Bacteria > Desulfobacterota > Desulfobulbia > Desulfobulbales > SURF-16 > JAWLDV01. The sequence goes on along the minus strand of JAWOFO010000040.1, from coordinate 43,295 downwards.
GCCTGCCGATCTGCTTTTATTACTGACTCAATTTTTCGACTTAAGAAAAACAAGCAAATAAACACCATTGTCTGACTGGAAATTTTCACGTTGTATCATATAGATAAATCAAGTCGGAAAGTTGAGTTACTGAACCTCCCGGTTTTCATGTTCTTGTTGAGATTAGCTCAGGCAGCTCAAAAAGAAATAACAGATCCATGTCGATAGAATTAATGAATAAAGACCGCTTCATATACCTGGACAACAATGCCACCACTAAAGTGGCGCCTCAGGTGGTGGAGGCTATGCTCCCCTTTTTCGGCGAAGACTACGGCAATCCTTCCAGCGGCCATTTCCTTGGTGCCCGTGCAGCCCGGGTAGTTTCCGAGGCCAGGGAACAGACAGCCTCCCTGCTTAACTGCAGGCCTGAAGAAATCATTTATACCAGTTGCGGTACGGAAAGCGATGTTACCGCAATTCTTGCCGCCCTGAAGAGTTTTCCGGGGAAAAGGCACCTTGTTACTACAGCTGTAGAGCATCCGGCGGTAAAAAATCTTTGTGAAAACCTTACAGAGATAACAGGCAGAGAGTACCGGTTGACCACTCTATCTGTAGACCGGGAAGGAAGAATTGATCTCCGTGAGTTTGAGGATTCCTTATGCGACGATACGGTTTTGGCAACCATTATGTGGGCCAACAACGAGACAGGTGTTATCTTCCCTGTTGAAGAATTGGCCCGGATAGCCAGAAAATATGAGGTACTTTTCCATACTGATGCGGTCCAGGCAGTCGGCAAGATTCCCCTTGATATGAGAGAGATACCGGTGGACTATCTCTCCATGTCCGGCCATAAGTTTCATGCACCCAAAGGGACAGGAGCCCTTTATGTCCGGCAGGGAGCTCCTTTTTATCCTTTTTTTCCCGGTGGAGGACAGGAGAATGGCCGGCGTTCCGGTACAGAGAATACGGCTTGTATAGTTGGCCTGGGACAGGCCTGTGAGCTGGCTGCAGCCAATCTTAAAGGGATTGATAATAGTATCAGGTATCTTCGGAACAAATTGGAAAAAGGTCTGCAGGAGGTGATACCAGGGGCGGCAGTAAACGGAGGGGGCAGTAAGCGGCTCTCCAATACCTGCAGCATCAGAATACCCGGGGTAAGGGGAGATGAGTTGGTGCGCCGCTTTGATGATTTGGGCATCTGCGTTTCTGCGGGTGCTGCCTGTAAGGCAGGTATCTGTCAACCTTCCCATGTGTTACAGGCCATGAATGTTCCTGCTGGTTACGGTACAGTACGTTTGAGTCTGAGTATTTACAGCACAGAGGCCGAAGTGGATTATCTCATAAAAGTCTTTCCGGATATTGTCAAGGGAAAGGGAACAAGGACATCACCCATTTTATACTAACTTCACATTGGTTTGATTATAAAATCAGCATGTTGGATCATTTGAGACTATCTTCTCAATAAATCGGGGGGATTGCTTTCTCCGGCACGGTACTGGATTCCAGCTTCCGCTGGAATGACGGCTGGCTGCCTTGTTTCGTCATTCCGGCTAATCCCGGATCGAAGTCCGGGACAGGCGCCGGAATCCAAAGGGCTTCCCCCCAATTATTGATGTTACTTCTTAGTTAGAATAACTGTCTTATTCTGCTATCTTAATTTATATGAGGTCAGTAAAAAATGGGAGATGTCCTGAAAGGAAACCTAGAGTAATGAATGATGAATTGTGGAACGTTGAAGTAGAAACCTTCCAAATTCGTCATTCGATGTTCAAATTTCAAAATTACCGTATAAACCCGTCTCTGCGGACGGTAGAAAATTCTTTGAACTGATAACTGAAATTTAAGAGGCAGAGAATTGAAGATAATATCCCCGTCCTGGGAAATCATGGAGGATCTTGATACTGAAAGTCCGGCTATCAGGATAGAGAAGTGCGGCCGGCTATGTTATAAAAGTGAAGATAAGATAACCATGGAGTCTGCCCCTCTTTTTATCAAAAAGATAATAGAACAGGGTCATAATTCCGTAGTGGAAATGGCTGTGGTTACCCTTCAGATAGATTTTGACCTGGAGTCCCAGGCCGGCCATTTTTTCGCTGCCCAGCCCAGGTTTTTTCAAATTGATCGCCTGGAAAAGAAAAGACTGCTGGTTACCGGTTCCATGAGGGCCTTTCGGGAGCTTTATATAGATTACGGCAGGCTTAAGATAGTCAAGGCCGCCGTAGAATTTCTGGCCGGCAGATACCCACTTTTTTTTGAGGACCTTCTGCCCAGGCACGGCCTTTTTCCCCAACAGGGGATAGAGGTGAGAAAAGTCCCGCTTGCGGAAGTGGATCAATTTTCAATCGATCTTAAGGCCAAACATCGTTATATAGCGGTAAAATTTACGGTCAACCGGGCGGTAAGTCACGAAATCGTCAGGCATCGGCCCTGCAGTTTCCTGCAGGAAAGTCAGCGTTACTGCCGTTACAGTAACGAAAAGTTCGGTAGCCAGGTTACTTTTATAAAGCCGATGTTTTTCACTGAGGGAAGTCCGGAATACAAGCAGTGGTTCGAGGCTATGAGCGAATCCGAGAATATTTATCTGAAGCTGCTGGAGACCGTTACACCTCAAGCGGCCCGGACTGTTTTGCCCAATTCCTGTAAGACGGAAATCATTGTCTATGCCAATCTTCTGGAGTGGCTCCACATTTTTCGCCTCCGTACCTCGAAAGGGGCTGATCCTTCTATGCGCGAGGTCATGATTCCTCTTCTGAGTGACTTTAAAGCCAAGTTTCCGGGCATTTTTGACTATGTGGTTGTGTAAAGTTGATTTTTTAGTTATTATGTTTTTTCTCTTGTAAAGATATGTCAGCGGCTGAATTTTAAAATTAACTATCACCAAGGAGGAGATTTATGGCTTTGGATCCAACTAAATACGCGGACTGGGAAGTTGCCGAAGATGCGGAGAAGGATATGCATACCGTTTATGAATTCGGTGATCAACTTGGCCTTGAGAAGGAAGAGCTTCTGCCTTATGGCCATTATGTAGCTAAACTTGACTATAAGAAGATTCTGAGTCGTCAGGAGAGCAAACCGGATGGCAAGTACATCGATGTAACCGCCATAACCCCTACCCCACTTGGTGAAGGCAAGACTACCTGCGCTATGGGCCTGGTCCAGGGGCTGGGGAAAAGGAACAAGTCGGTAATCGGGGCTATCCGCCAGCCTTCCGGCGGTCCGACTATGAACATCAAGGGCAGCGCCGCCGGCGGCGGCCTGGCCCAGTGTATACCGCTGACGCCTTTTTCTTTGGGGCTCACTGGTGATATCAATGATATCATGAATTGTCATAACCTCGGTATGGTTGCTCTTACATCCAGGATGCAGCATGAGAGTAATTACACCGACGAACAGCTGGCCAAGCGAAACCTCAAGCGGCTTGACATCCACCCTAAGAAAGTTGAATTTACCTGGATAATGGATTTCTGTGCTCAGGCCCTGAGGGAGATTAATATAGGGCTCGGCGATAACAAGATGAATGGCGTTCCCATGCAGTCCCGTTTTAACATTGCCGTAAGTTCGGAAATTATGGCAATCCTGGCTGTGGCTAATGATCTGGAGGATATGAGGAGAAGGATAGCCAAGATTGTGGTTGCCTATGATCGCCAGGACCGGCCTATTACTACGGCAGACTTGGAAGTTGACGGTGCCATGACCGCCTGGATGGTCAAGGCCATCAATCCCAATCTTATGCAGACCCTGGAAGGTCAGCCCTGCCTGGTTCATGCCGGACCTTTTGCCAATATCGCCATCGGTCAGTCATCTATTATTGCCGACCGGGTTGGCCTGAAACTGGCTGATTATACGGTTACTGAGAGCGGTTTCGGAGCTGATATCGGTTTTGAAAAATTCTGGAACCTCAAGTGTCGTTTCAGTGGCCTCAAGCCTCACTGTGCGGTTGTGGTTGCTACCATCCGGGCCCTTAAATGTCATGGTGGCGCGCCTATTCCGGTACCGGGCAGACCCATGCCGGAAGAGTATAAGGGCGAGAATGTCGGCTGGGTTGAAGAGGGCTGCAAAAACCTTATTCACCATATTGAAAACGTCAAAAAGGCCGGAATTAATCCGGTTGTCTGTATCAATGCTTTTTACACTGATACTGATAATGAGATCAAGGCGGTACGCCGTCTCTGCGAAGAGGCCGGTGCCAGGGCCGCCCTTTCCCGTCACTGGGAACTCGGGGGTGACGGCGCCCTGGAGTTTGCCGATGCTGTAGTGGATGCCTGTGAGGAGGAAAATCAGTTCAAGTTGCTTTATGACCTGGATGCCCCTTTGAAAAAGAGGGTGGAACTGATCGCCAAGGAAGTTTACGGCGCTGACGGGGTGAGCTATACTCCCGAAGCCCAGGCCAAACTCAAGAGACTGGAAGAGGATCCGGATATGAAAGAACTGGGTACCTGCATGGTAAAGACCCATCTCTCTCTTTCTCATGATCCCAAGCTCAAAGGTGTGCCCAAAGGCTGGACCCTTCCGGTTAGAGATATCCTAACCTATAAGGGCGCCGGTTTTGTCGTTCCGGTTGCCGGCACTATACCGCTTATGCCCGGTACCGGTTCCGATCCTGCTTACCGCAGAATAGATGTGGATACCCAAACCGGTAAGGTTAAGGGACTTTTTTAATTAAAAATTTGGTATTTTTTGATTTTTTAAAAGCGATGGTGGGGATTCTTTTTTTTCCATCATCGCTTTTTTATTTACTCAATTTTCCGACTTAAGAAAAACAGCAGGATTTCATGCCAACCTCTAAACACCACTGTCTGACGGGAAATTTTCACGTTGTATCATATAGATATAAATAAGTCGGAAAGTTGAGTTATTTACAGTTGATTTAATGGTGGAGGCTTACCGGACAGGGGGTGTATAGCTATAGCCTTGGTGACCGGTTGTTTTTTTGATAATATGCAGATAACAGTTCTTGGTATAGGTAATCTTCTTCTCAAGGACGAGGGATTCGGGATTCATGTTATACGCCATCTGGAAAACAGAACCATTTTTCCTGCAGGAGTGAAACTGGTTGATGGCGGCACTGCCGGGATGTATATGGCTTCTGTTCTGGAAGAATGTGATCGGCTTATCGTTGTCGATGTATTAGCTCTTGACAGTCTGCCCGGAACAATATGTACTTTGAGCGGAAAGGAAATGCAGGGGGGTAATGTCCAGTTACGCATGTCTCCCCACCAACTTGGTTTTCTTGAGATTATGAGTCTTTGTGAACTCAGGGGCGAATCTCCTGATCTTGTCGAGTTTATCGGTATAGTACCTTTTGATTTGAATGTCGGCACGGAACTCTCTGATCTTTTAGCCTCCAAGGTTGAAGTTGTAGCAGCAATGGTGGAAAATCGATTGAAAGAGTGGTTACATGCATGAACTTTCTCTCGTCCAGGGACTTTTAGATCAACTGGAAAGGCTGGTAACAGAAAACAAGGCAGGCAAGGTCCTGAAAGTCAGGGTTGAGATAGGCCCCAGATCTGGTATTGTCATAGACTCATTCAAGTTCGGTTTTGAAGTTCTGGCTGCTGAGCATGTACTGTGCCGGGAGGCTGAACTGGAAGTAGTTTCACCGACCCCGGTCTACCGGTGCAGCGGTTGCGGCGCTTTACTGGAAAGTCATGTCGATGCCTGGCCCGTCTGTTCAAGTTGCGGCAGAGACCATGCATTTCCGGAGGGAGGAGAACAGCTGGTTCTGCTGCAGGTTGAGATGGTATGATCTAACCAAAATCAGGCATCACTAATTTTTGATTTTTTATGGTTACCATAGATGTAAATAGAATCCTTGGTAGCTTCGTGCTGAAAAAGCAGATCTATTGGATTATAATATTTCCGTATTACAGAGATAATGTCGCTTTGGTATTAATATAGCGTAAGCCGGAAAGTTGAACAGGGGGGAAAAATGTGTGAAGCGTGCGGATGCCAAAATTCTTCTGCAGGTGGTAGTGAAGCGGGGGAAGTTCAGACTGTCGAGGTTCATCAGAGTCTGCTGGCGGCTAATGAAAAAGCGGCCCGGGCCAACAGGGAGCATATAGAATCCATGGGGGCGGTTGCGATCAACATGATTTCCGGTCCGGGTTCGGGAAAGACCACGCTCTTGGAAAGAACCATTGAGATTATGGCCAATGAATCAAGAATTGGGGTTATCGAAGGAGATATTGAGACCGAAAGAGACGCCGAACGTATCAGGGCTAAAGGTGTTCCCGTAGTTCAGTTGACCACTGGCGGGGCCTGCCACCTTGACGCCCCTCTCGTCCATAAGGGACTGCACAGACTGGAAGAGGCTGCCGGCAGTCAATTTGATCTTATTTTTATTGAAAATGTAGGTAACCTGGTATGTCCTGCAACTTTTGCCCTTGGCGAACACTGTCGTGTTGTCCTGATCTCAGTGCCTGAGGGTTCTGATAAGCCCGCAAAATATCCCTCTGTTTTCCAAAGCTCTCAAGCCCTTGTCATAACCAAAACCGACTTAATATCTTATTTTAATTTTTCCATGGAGGAAGCCACCAGAGAGGCCTTGTCCATTAATCCTGGTTTACAGATAATAGCCCTCTCCTCCACCAGTGAAGATGTATTCAGGAAACAGGCTTACCGCCGGGGACCTTTATCTCGATTCAGGGAGGAGTCGGGCAAAGTCAAGGAAGGTTTGGACGAATGGTTGAGTTTTCTCCGTTCCTTATTGTTAATCTCTAGAAGGGAGGTTCTCTGATGAAAGGCTATCGTAAAGAACTCTGGTTTGATATTCCGACCAGGAGGGATTTTGTCAATATTACCCCTGAAGTAGAAAAATGCCTGGCCGAGAGTGGTATCCAGGAAGGATTGTGTCTGGTCAATGCCATGCATATTACTGCTTCCGTATTTATCAATGATGACGAATCCGGCCTCCACCATGATTACGATGTCTGGCTGGAGAAACTTGCTCCCCATGCCCCTGTTTCCCAATACAAACATAATACTTATGAGGATAATGCCGATGCCCACATGAAGAGGCAGATAATGGGACGTGAAGTAGTTGTGGCCATTACTGAGGGCCAGCTTGATTTTGGGACCTGGGAGCAGATATTTTATGGTGAATTTGACGGGCGCCGGAAAAAGAGGGTGTTGGTCAAAATTGTAGGAGAGTAGTTCAGTTTCTTATTTTATTCAGTATGTTTTCAAGTTCTTTTCGGCCGGGACAGGTTATCGTCAGATTAAGTTCATCTTTTTCAAACGACGGGTCATGGTTTATTCTGATGTTTGCAGGCAGAGACAGTCCTGCTTCAAACCGGCGAAAGTCATTCTCAGCTTCTGTGAGTCGCGGGTAGCGTTCTTCATGGAGCACTTTCATGAAATGGCCAGCCTTTTGCGGGATGTTGGAGTTGGAACTGTTGATTATTCCGGCCAGCTTGGGTTGGGATAATATGGACAGCACCGTGGTTCGGTTACGGGCGGCCAATTCGCAGCAGGATCTGGTCAGTTTTTTCTGATTGCCGGCACTGAGCTTCAGAAGTTCAATGACCTCGAAAAGAGCCATTCTGTCCGAAAAAGGCAATCTTCCCAGCTCGAGGCTGACCTGCTCATTCAGTCTTCCCTTATGCAGGGCAATTTGCAGAGGTTGGTCCAGTCGGAGAATCTGGAGTTTTTTGTTTATGTAATCGGTTGAAGGTGGTAGATCGATTAATGGCAGAAAAAGTCTGGCGATCTCTTTAATTGAGCAGATTTTACTGATTTTTTCAAAAAAAACCGCCTGATTGAGAGATGAGAGGGAATGGGAGTAAAGCGCCTCTTCCCAGACGATATTAAGTGTTTCCAGATAAGGAAGATCAAAAGGCAGTTTCAGACAGCAACAGCAGTTGAAATCGAGAGAATAGGCAGTATTTAAACGTTTCCTTCCGGTTATGATCTGATAGGAAAAATTCTGTTCATCTGCTTTCACAATAGGTGGATGGAGAATGCCCAGGTGGCTTATCGAAGTTTTTAATTTTTCAGATACTTCAGACGGATACGATTCCGGGAGCAGGGAAAAAGAGTAATCAGAAAAATTAATATGTTTAAGTTGGATATGGGCTATCTGCATAGGCGTATTAAGATCTGGGGTTTTATGATTAAGACTATGAACACGATATGTCAACCATTATATTCGCAATAAGAAGCGGTAATTTTGTAACTTATGCAGATTGATACATCCTGGTTGACCCGATATCCCCGGGAGTTGCTGGAAGCTGTCAATAAAATAGCTCTGGATCTTGATCTTAAGGTCTATATAGTCGGAGGCGCGGTTCGGGACGGCCTGCTTTCCCGGGAAAAGGCCAGGGATCTTGATCTGGCAGTAATAGAGGGAGGAGTTGATTTTGCTGAAAAACTGGCACTTGCTCTCAGGGGTACTTTTGTCCTGCTTGACAGTAAGGAGGGAGTGGCCAGGGTGGTCTGGCGGGGATACGATATTGATCTTGCCGGTTTTAAGGATGGAGTGGACAGTATTGAAGAGGACCTGTTGAAGAGAGATTTTACTGTAAATGCCATGGCACTGAGGTTTCCCTCCGGACTGTGGCAGTCTGTCAGAAGTTCTCTTTTTGATCCAGCCGCTGGCAGGGTTGATCTGGAGCATGGTATAGTCCGGACTGTATCCGGCAGGACCTTTAATGATGATCCGCTTCGCCTGTTAAGGGCTTATCGTTTACAGGCCACCTTAGGCTTTACATTGGATGAGGTTACGGAAAGAGAAATACGAGACAAGGTGCATTTGATTGAAAGGGTGGCCCCGGAGAGGGTCAGTTACGAACTGGATCTTATCATGTCATCGGACCGTAGCTGCCAGGCCCTGACCGGAATCAGAGACGCTGGTCTTTTTAAATATATTATTCCGGAAATTGAAAGAGGCAGAGGGGTGGAACAACCGTCCGGCCACCACCTTGATGTCATGGATCATAATATGGCCGCTCTTTGTGCCATGGAAGAGATTGTCCGGGATCCCGGGAAGTATTTCCAGGAAGAAAAGGTTATACAAAAATTTTTAAACCGGCAGGGGATCAGCAGCAGATTAAAGTGGGCGGCTTTTTTTCATGACCTGGGAAAACCGGATGTTGTGCAGATCCGGGATAAAAGGATAACCTTTTACAACCACGAACGGTTCGGGGCAGATCAGGTCAAAGTGATTGGTGCTCGTCTTCGCTGGTCTAGAGACAAAACTTTTCAAATCAGTCGTCTGGTCGGTTATCATATGTGGCCCTTTCATTTGAGTAACGTTCGCCGCAAAGAAGGGATAACCACCCGGGCCTGTCTCAGGCTGGTAAAGACCTTGGGTGATGATCTTCCGGGGCTTTTTATGTTGGCTATAGCTGACAGCCTGGCCAGCCAGGGTCCGGGACGGCCTGTCCATATGGAAAAGGAATTGGCTGAACTTTTTAGTGAGGTATATGATATTTTCAAAAGCAAGGTATCCCCGGCCCTTGCTTCGCCGGGACTGATTACAGGGCATGATTTAATTGTCCTGGGTCTGGCGCCGGGACCGGTCTTTAAAGACATTCTCCGGGAGGCGGAAGAGGCCCGGGTAACAGGTGAGATAAGAAGCAGGGACGAAGCGCTTGCCTGGCTGAAGAGTCATATTGATCAGTATTATTCTGAACTGGTAAGGTAATCAGTTCCCGATAATGCTGGATAAACGTTTAAATTTTCAACAGTTATACCAGAAAGTAATGAAAGGAAAGGAATATGACAAATAATTCTACTGATAACGAATATTCATGCCATCCTTATGCCTCTATTTTCTGTTCTACAGGGGTAGAGCAGTTTAAGGATACCATCATGCATCATCTCTTGAGTTTTCAGGGGCGTGATCCGGAGAGGGCCAGTGACCGTGACGTATACAAGTCTCTTGCCTATGCCCTGCGGGATGTCCTGGTGGAAAAGTGGATTAAGACCCAAAAAGAGTATTACAGCCAGAGAAACAAGAGGGTTTATTATCTTTCCATGGAATTTCTGGTAGGCCGGTCCCTGGGTAATTCCTTGATTAACATGGGACTATTGGATGAAGTATACCAGGCTCTCGAGGAGCTGGGTTATGATCTGGAGGTAATTCAGGAGCAGGAAGAGGATGCCGGTCTGGGTAACGGCGGGCTGGGGCGCCTGGCTGCCTGTTTTATGGATTCGATTGCCACCATGAAAGTTCCGGCCTATGGCTACGGGATCCATTATGAGTATGGTATGTTCAGCCAGAGATTTATAGACGGCTGGCAGTTGGAATTCCCTGACAACTGGCTGCGCTACGGCAATCCCTGGGAGTTTGAAAGATCCTCTTTTGTCTACTCGGTCTATTTTTACGGCAGGGTGAACAGCTATGTGGATGAGAATGGTAATTACCGGGCAGAATGGATTGATACAGAAGATGTTGTGGCCATGGCCTGCGATATGCTGGTTCCCGGCTTTAATAACGATCATGTTATCAATATGCGGCTTTGGGCGGCCAAGGCCAGCCGGGAGCTTGATCTTTATTTTTTCCACCGCGGTGAGTATATAAGTGCTGTACAGAGTAAGGTTGGATCCGAGACCATCTCCAAGGTCCTTTATCCGGCCGATGAAGTCCGGGAAGGAAAAGAACTGCGTCTTAAACAGGAATACTTTTTTGTGGCTGCCACTTTTCAGGACATAATGCGGCGCTACATGAAAAAGAATGACGATTTTGACCATTTCAGCGACCAGATAGCAGTTCAGTTGAATGATACCCATCCAGCTATTGCCGTTGCCGAACTGATGCGGCTTTTTTTGGATCAGCAGGGGCTGAATTGGGAAAAGGCCTGGGATATAACGACTAAGACATTCGGCTTTACCAATCATACTTTGATGGCCGAAGCCCTGGAAACCTGGTCAGTTGAACTTCTGGGCAAGGTTCTTCCGAGGCATCTGGAAATAATTTATGAGATAAACAGGCGTTTTCTTGATGAAGTGGCCCAAAGATACCCCGGGGACAAACGCAAGTTAAGGGACATGTCCATTATAGCTGAGACTCCGGAAAAGAGAGTCAGAATGGCCCACTTGGCCATAGTGGGCAGTCATTCTGTCAACGGGGTGGCTGAATTGCATACTAAATTGCTTAAAACCAGTGTGTTCAAGGATTTTCATGAATTTTATCCCGGTAAATTCAACTGTAAGACCAATGGTATAACCCCGAGAAGATGGCTTCTGAAATGTAATCCCGGCCAGGCCTCTCTTATAGGAGACTATATCGGGTATGACTGGATTACCGATCTTTACAGGCTCCGTCAGCTTGAACCTTTGGCCCGGGACAGTGCTTTCCGGGAGAAATGGGCCGCTGTCCAACAGGAAAACAAGGAAAGACTGGCAGATTTGATTCTGGAGGTCTGTGAGGTTAAAGTTTCCCTGGATTCGATGTTTGATGTTCAGGTCAAAAGGATTCATGAATATAAACGGCAGCTTTTAAATATCCTGCATGTTATTACCCTGTACCATCATATCATCAGTACGGATCAGGATATTACCCCGCGCACGGTAGTTTTTGCCGGAAAGGCTGCTCCTTCTTACTCCCAGGCCAAGCTGATTATAAAGTTGATTAATTCGGTAGCAGAGGTGGTGAACAATGATCCCCGGGTTGGAAATCTGTTAAAGGTAGTTTTTATTCCAGATTTTAATGTTTCCCTGGCTGAAAAGATAATACCGGGGGCCGATCTCTCCGAGCAGATATCTACTGCCGGTACAGAGGCCTCGGGCACCGGAAACATGAAATTTGCTTTGAACGGGGCCTTGACTATAGGTACCCTGGACGGGGCAAATATTGAAATAAAAGAAGAGATAGGGGATGAAAACATTTTTATTTTCGGACTGGACGCTGAAAGGGCTGCCTATGAAAAACTTCATAAGAGCAGAACTCCCTATAAGATCTATCAGGATAACCCGGTGGTCAAAAGTGTGGTTGATTCAATCGCTGGCGGCATGTTCAGCCAGGGCGATAAGGAGTTGTTCCGTCCGATTACCGATAAATTGCTTGCTGAGGATGATCCTTACCTTGTTTTGCTGGACATGGAATCTTATCTGGAATGCCAGAAAAAGGTAGCTCTGACTTTCAGGGATCAAAAGAGTTGGCTGGAAAAGTCTATCTTCAATGTAGCGCGTATGGGAAAATTCTCGACCGACCGGACGATCAAGGAATATGCCCGCGATATCTGGGGAGTAGAGGTTTTTGATTAAACAATGTATCTATTACATTACGGGCTGAAGACTAAACCCTTTCAGATTACTACAGACAGCAAGTTTCTGTGGCTGGGAGAGAATCACAAGGAGGCTTTTGCCACACTTAAGTATGGGATCTGGGATAACAAGGGATTCCTGCTATTAACCGGTGAGGTGGGGGCCGGTAAAACAACTCTTTTAAATGCCCTGGTCAACAGTCTGGATAAAAACGTAATTGTGGCGCGAATAGCTGATCCGGGCCTTAGTGAGTTGGATTTTTACAGACTTGTTGCCCGTTCTTTTTATTTTAAGAATATACCGAAAAATAAAGGGGATTTTATTTACATCTGTACGTCTTTTCTTAACCAGGCCTATAAGGCCGGTAAAAAAGTACTGCTGATAATCGATGAGGCCCAGCGGATATCAAATGAACTACTGGAGGACGTCAGACTGCTGTCCAACATAGAAAAAGAGAATGCTAAACTCCTTAACATTTTTTTTGTAGGTCAGAGTGAATTTAATGAAATTTTATTGGACCCCGGAAACAGGGCCATCCGTCAGCGGATTACAGTAAACTATAATCTGGAGATACTGAAAGAGGTTGAAGTAGCTGATTATATAAGACATCGCCTCAAAGTAGCCGGCGCAACCCGGAATATTTTCAGCCGGGATGCCATTCACGAGATCTATTCATTTTCCGGAGGAGTGCCCCGCCTGATTAATATTATCTGTGACAGGGCTTTGTTAACCGGTTTTGTTGCCGATAAATCGAAGATCGGGCCCGGGATTATCGTTGAATGTGCAGAAGATCTGCAGATAAAAAACCCATCAGCAGCAGAGTCCGAAGAAGGGCAGTTGACAGGTCCTTCACTGCCCGAATCTAGTAATTCGGGTAAGGATCAACCGGAGAGTACTGAAAAAAGCAAGAGAAAAGAAGAAACCTCAACTGCTGATAATAGGAAAGAGGCAAAAAATGCAATCAAGCTGCACTTTTTTTATATAACTCTTATCTGTGTGCTTTTGGCTGTTGTAATTATTTTTTATTTAGATATTGGAGAGTTAATCCGAAATATTTTGCTTTTTTTTTAAACCTAGATAATTTTTTAAATATATCTGTAAAACGTACCTGTAATTATACCTTGAATCTTTGACAAAAATTGCCCACGGGCTGGGCTTCTCCACCTTTACTATGGTTTTAACTATGGATCCACTTGCTCTTAATAGAATACTGGAGAACTTTCTGGCTGAAGATATCGGTAATGGCGATATTACCAGTGAGGCCATTTTCCGACGGGACCAACAAGTATCAGCAGAGTTTATTGCCAAGGATAATTTTATTGTTGCAGGGCTTGAGGATATTGTAGTTAGGCTTTTCCTGCTCTGTAACCCATATCTGCAATACGAAGTAATCAAAGACGGTAGCCGGGTAGAGGCCGGAGATACAATATTCAGGGTCCAGGGTCCGGCACTTGACCTGTTGCGGGCTGAGCGCGTGGGTTTGAACATTATTCAGCGTCTTTCAGGGATTGCCACTTATACCAACTTTTTTGTTCACAAGGTGGAAGATTTGCCTGTGAAAATTGTTGATACCAGGAAAACTACTCCGGGTATGCGCGTTTTGGAGAAATATGCGGTCAGAGTCGGGGGCGGCAGCAATCATCGTTTTAATCTTACTGACGGTATTCTTATTAAGGATAACCACATTTCTGCCTGCGGCGGTATTTACCCTGCAGTTAAACTTGTCCGGGAACGGGCTCCTCACATTCTTAAAATCGAAGTAGAGACAGAGAACCTCGGTCAGGTCAATGAGTGTCTGGAGGCGGGGGTTGATATTATCATGCTTGACAACATGGATACTTCCCTGATGAAGAAAGCTGTTGAATTGACAGCGGGGAACGCACTTCTCGAGGCATCAGGGGGAGTAACTCTGGATAATGTTCGAGCCATTGCTGAAACAGGAGTTGATCTGATATCCGTTGGCGGTTTGACCCATTCCGCGACAAGCTGTGATATCAGTATGAGAATTACATCATCGTGAAAAGGGGTTTAAGGACAGGAAAAATAATAATTTCAAGCTGAGTATTATTGCCACTATTGCAATTAATAAGATTATTGTTTCTCTTGCTGACCGAGGCTGTATTTTTCTATGAATGCTTCTATACTTGTCAGTTTTTTTTCGGTTAGATTTTCGAATTTAATACTGTGGCGCCTTATTGTTATCTGTCGAAAAGGCTGACTATGTTTGACCATATTATCGCTTACCGATCTGAAAGGCAGATTTTCCACAAAAATCCCCTCATCTTCAGCTAGTAAGTCGATTCCACGGGTCGGCTTTGACAACTCACCATTTGTTGACAGGTAGGTAAAAGACATGCCGGATCTGCTGATGTCCAGAATTTTTCCTATCTTATTTGCCGGTTGACGTAAGATGGCATAAGTCTTGTCCTGCATAGGAAATCTTGGTTCCATTCTTCTTTCTTTAAATGATGTTGTCTCACTCATAATAAATAAGATCTTTTCCCTTCTGGATTATTATTTAATGATGTTTATTGTTCTTATGGAAAGAAATACCTTAAGAGTATGATTTAATTGATGGAGTAATAATCCTTTGATTGATCCTGATTGTTCGCCTATGTCTGGATATTTTTTCCACCTTTAAACTGGGTTTTTTATATCATTTTGTTTAAATTGCTTTTTTAGGTTTATATTGACAAAATGTTAACCCTGATATACCTTTACCAATTTATTTGGAAAACAACTTAGTGCGGAACTGACAATCTACCATATAATTGTCATTAATACTATATATTAATGAAAAGCCGCCGGTGTTAAGACCAGTAAGTATCTGTCCATTTTTAAAAAAGTGCCGGGTAGCTATTACCAGCTAATAGAAATGGGCAGAGATTAGGTATATTTTAGCAAACAGGTTATAGATTTATAATGGAAAAGTTGCTTCAAAAAAGTCTGAACAGTTCTATTCAGGCCAAGAAGGATTTTCTGGAAAATGGGAAGGATGATTTACTTCTGTTGGTAGATTGGTTGATTGACACTTTCAATAACGGAGGGAAGCTGCTTATCATGGGTAACGGCGGCAGTGCCGCCGATGCCCAGCATCTGGCTGCCGAGTTTGTGAACAGGTTTTTAATCGACCGGCCTCCTTTGCCTGCTCTGGCCTTGACCACTGATACCTCAATACTAACCAGTGTGAGCAATGATTTTTCCTGCGAGGATATTTTTGCCAAGCAGATCGAGGCCCTGGCTAAAGAGGAAGATCTGGTTATGGGAATATCCACCAGCGGTAATTCGCCCAATGTAGTACAGGCTGTTAAGGCAGCGCAGCAAAAAAAGATAAGGACCGCCGCACTTACTGGTGGTTCGGGCGGTAAGCTTTCTATTCTGGCCGATATCAGCCTGAATGTGCCAAGCGATATTACTCCTCATATTCAGGAAACTCATCTTTGGATAGAACATATGTTATGCTGGCTGGTGGATGAAAGAATCTATGGGTCCTTAAGCCATGGCTGAGTTTTCTCCTCTTGATTTTTCTGAACTTCATACCTATTCACTCCATGAAAGGGTCAGCAAGGTAAATGTTGATGATTTTGCCAGTCCTTTCCCACCCGGGGCAGGTATTAGGGATTTTTTACGGTCCTTGCCGTGCCAGTTGACCGGCAGGGAGTTTCCCGAGCTGATCGAAAAACTTGCCGAATGTTATCGTGGAGGCAAATTGATTATGGTGGGCATGGGGGCCCATGTAATCAAGGTCGGTTTAAATCCTGTCCTGATCGATCTTATGGAACGGGGGCTGATCTCTTCATTGGCTTTTAATGGCGCAGGGATTGTCCATGACACGGAAGTGGCCGTGGCCGGGAAGACTTCGGAGGAAGTCGGCGATGTCCTGGGAAAAGGACAGTTCGGGGCGGCCCGCGAGACCGGTGAGGTGGTTAATGAGGCCATAAACAGAGGAGCCCAAAGGGATATCGGCCTGGGAAAGGCCATGGGGGAGTATCTTATTGACCGGAATTATCCTTATAACCACTTAAGTCTTCTTGCCTCGGCAGCCCGTCTGGATATCCCGCTTACGGTACATGTTGCCGTCGGGACTGACATAGTTCATATGCATCCTTCCGCAGATGGTGCCTCCATAGGCAAGACCAGCTATCACGATTTCCAGCTTTTTTGTGGTATCTTAAAAGGTCTTTCCGGCGGAGCTTTTCTCAATATTGGTTCAGCAGTACTATTGCCGGAAATTTTTTTGAAGGCCCTTACAGTCACCAGGAATCTGGGCTATGAGGTAAATAATTTTACTACTGCCAATTTCGATTTTATCCGGCATTACAGGACAATGACCAATGTGGTGAATCGACCCACTGCTGAAGGAGGAAAGGGCTACAATTTTATAGGACACCATGAATTGATGATCCCCCTCCTGGCCGCCGGTCTGATTGAGGTACTGGGTCCGGATTCATGAGTCCCGGGTCGAAACCGGGCGACATCGCCTTACTCATAACTCATAATTTCAACTTTTTGGATTGATCTATCTGGTATGATACAACGTGCAGATTTTTTGTTCAAACACGAAGCCGTTTCTGAATGGCTATACCAACCGTCTGGAATTATAATAATTTTCTTAAGTCGGAAAGTTGAATTATAACTAATCAGTCAATATGCCTTTGTATGATTTTAAATGCACTAAGTGCGGCAGGGAATTTGAAGAGTTGGTTATCGGCGTCAGCAAGCCGGTCTGTCCGGACTGCGGCAGCGAAGACCTGGAGAAAATGATGTCTTCTTATGCCTGCTGCAAGAGACCCAGCAGTTCGTCATCTGATGCCGGAGGTTCCTGCGGTGGCTGCATCAAGGGGAGCTGCGCCACCTGCGGACATTAAAGGTCCGGGGGGGGGAATTCAGGATTCCAACAGGTAATTGGGGGCCTGAAATCGAGAATCATGAACTGAGAATTGAGAATTTAAAATATGCAGGATTTAATTAGAATAGGTACTCGAGGCAGTCAGCTGGCCGTAGCTCAGAGTGCCGATATCAAAAAGAGGATCGAAAATCATTATCCGGATGTTCGGGTTGAGCTGGTTAAGATTGTAACTAAAGGGGATAAGATAATCGATGTCCCTTTGGCAAAGGTCGGAGGTAAGGGGCTTTTTGTCAAGGAAATTGAAGAGGCCATGCTGCGGGGTGAGATTGACCTGGCTGTCCACAGCATGAAAGATGTTCCAGCAGAGCTTCCTGATGAGCTTCATCTTGGTATTATTACCAGGAGAGAGGATCCCAGAGACGCCTTCATATCTCTTGATTATGCCGGTTTTGATCAGTTGCCTGACGGGGCCAGAGTAGGGACCAGCAGTCTTCGCCGGCGTTCGCAACTGATAAATCTGCGTAGTGATCTGGTTATAGAAGATTTAAGGGGCAATCTTGATACCAGGCTGCGAAAGTTGGCCGAAGGCCGGTATGATGCAGTTATTCTAGCCTCCGCCGGACTCAACCGCCTGAATATGTCGGACAAGGTGTCCTCTTATTTCAGTGTTTCGGAAATGTTGCCGGCTGTTGGCCAGGGAGCAGTTGGCATAGAGTTGCGCAGGGCTGATAAGGAACTGCTGGCCGGCCTCGATTTTATGGCCGACCCGGAGACCGCGGTGACGGTTATTGCCGAACGGGCCTTTCTTGACAGGCTTGAAGGTGGTTGTCAGGTGCCGATCGGGGCTTTTGCAGAGCTTAAGGGCGACAAGCTGTTTTTGAATGGATTGATTGCCGCCGTAGACGGCAGTGGCATTATCAGAGAGGAAGTTTCCGGCCCGGCTGATGATCCGTCAGGCCTTGGCAGGTTTCTGGCTGAAAGGCTCCTTGACCTCGGAGGTAAAGAAATCCTGGCTGATGTGTATGGCAGGGAGATGGGATAAAGATGACAAGCCGAAATAAAGGGAAAAAAGGCAAGGCCTATCTGGTTGGCGGCGGACCGGGAGATCCTTCTCTAATAACCCTGCGGGGACTGGAGGTCCTGAAAAAAGCCGAGGTTGTTATTTATGATTATCTGGCAGGAGTTAAGCTCCTGGAGTACTGTCCGAAAGATGCCGAGTTTATCTATGCTGGAAAAAAAGGGGGGGTGCATCATAGTCATACCCAGGAAGAGATAAACCAGATGCTGATAGATCGGGTCAGGGCCGGTAAGAGGGTTATTCGCCTTAAAGGTGGGGATCCTTTTATTTATGGCCGGGGCGGGGAAGAATTGGAGGCACTGAGCGAAGCGGGATTTGATTTTGAAGCTGTACCTGGAGTTACTTCTGCCTCAGCAGCAGCCACTTTTGCAGGCATTCCCATTACACATCGTGATTTCACTTCTTCGGTCGCCTATATCACTGGTCACGAGAATCCGGATAAGGACAAATCAAGGATTGACTGGGCCAAAATTTCCACCGGAATCGGCACCCTGGTCTTTTATATGGGGATCAAGAATATAGCCTCCATCGCTGCCAATCTCATAAAACACGGCCGGGATCCGGAAACACCGACTGCTGTTGTTCGTTGGGCCTCCATGCCCTTCCAGCGTTCAGTTGTAGGCACCCTGGCCGATATCGCCGATATTGTCAAAGAGCAGGGCATAAAACCGCCGGCGCTTACTATTGTAGGTGATGTTGTAAAACTTCGCCATAAGGTTAACTGGTATGAGATAAGGCCTCTGTTCGGCCGCAGGATCGTGGTGACCAGAACCAGGGATAAGGCGAGTGAACTGGTTGCCCTGCTCGGGGAATACGGCGCCGACTGTTTTGAGTTTGCCACTATTGCCATTAAGCCTCCTGACTCCTGGGATGATCTGGATGAAGCCCTGAGCAGACTTGATTATTACCATTGGATTATTTTTACCAGCATCAACGCCGTTGATCATTTTTTTAATCGTTTATTTCATAAAGGTTTCGATTGTCGTGCCCTTAAGGGGTGCAGGGTCGCGGCTGTCGGCAAGGTAACAGCAGATCGCCTGAAAGATTATGGTCTTATCTGTGATCTGCTTCCTGAGAAATTTACCGGTGAAGGACTGGCTGCCGCCCTTGAAAAAGAGGGGGTGGAGGGGCTCAACATTCTTTTACCCAGGGCCCAGAAGGCAAGAGAGGTGGTACCGGACAGACTCAGTAAGGCGGGGGCCGCGGTGACCATTGTTCCGGTATACAAAAATGTCGCTCCGGAAGGACACCGGGAGTATCTGAAGGACAAACTGCTGGAAAAGAATATAGATATGGTCACTTTTACCAGTTCTTCCACAGTGACCAATTTTATAGATATGCTGGCCATAGACGGGGCAAGTGAACTCCATGACCTTATGAAGGATGTCAAGATAGCAGCAATAGGACCTATTACTGCTGAAACGGTCAGAGATAATGGGCTTGTAGTGGATGTCCAGCCTGAAAATTACACTATTCCAGATATGGTCAGGGCTATTGTGGATTATTATTCTTGTTGAATCGCTCTTAATCCAGGTCCTTAACATTTCAATCTTACAACCTTCTTTAATAAGGACACATAATGATTTCTTTAACTAGCGTTGCCCCGGAAGATTTTAAAGGAGATCTGCTTGTTTATTTTGCCCGGGAGAAACAGAATGAGTCCCCATTCTGCAGTGAATCACGGGTTAAAGCCTTTATAGACCGGGCTTTTGCCGCCGGTGATTTTAAAGGTAAAAAGGAGGAGTTGCTGCTTGTTTATCCTGATAAGAAAATTGACGGGATAAAGGCCGGTCGTCTTCTTGTGGTTGGCCTTGGCAAGGAAGAACTTGACCGGGAGACTTTCAGGCTTGTCGGAGGCGCTGTGTCGGTCAAGGCCCGGAAATTAAGGGCGGAAAGGCTGAAAATTGTTCTTCCCCGTGAACATGGTTTTGACGACAGGTCCATGGCCGAGGCTCTCAGCGAAGGTCTGGTACTGGGTAGTTACAGCTTCCGGAAGTATAAGAGCAAGGACAGTGATCCTGATAATGATGCCCCGGAGGTTGATATAAAAAAGATAAGCCTTTATGCCTCTTCAGGTCTTACTTCACTCAGGAAGGCGGCCCGCAGGGGAGAAAATGCTGCGGAAGCAGGGATTACGGCCCGGGATATGGCCAATGAGCCGGGCAATGTCTGGACTCCTTCCTGTTTTGCTGATTTCGGCAGGGATCTGGCCAGAGAAAGAAACCTCTACTGCACTGTTCTCAAGAAAGAAGACCTGAAAAGAATTGGTATGGGGGGTATGCTTGGCGTAAGCCAGGGCTCGAAAGAGGAGCCGGCTGTGGTAATCCTGGAGTACAGAAGCGGCCGTAAAGTTCCCGTCCTTCTACTGGTCGGCAAAGGACTTACTTTTGATTCAGGCGGTATATCCTTGAAACCCGCCAAGGATATGGCAAAGATGAAATTCGATATGTGCGGCGGCGCTGCGGTTATGGCGGCGATGCAGACTATAGGCAAGGAGAGGCCTAAGAATGTTGATGTGGTTGCCATTATTCCGGCTGCTGAAAATATGCCTGGAGGTTCCGCAATTAAGCCCGGGGACATTATTACCCATTATGGAGGCAAGTCTGTGGAAGTCGATAATACCGATGCTGAAGGACGGCTCGTTCTGGCTGATGCCCTGGCTTACGGTATTGAAAAGTATAAACCGGATGCAGTGGTGGACCTGGCTACTTTGACCGGGGCGGTAGTCATAGGACTGGGACATCATTATACCGGTCTTATGGCCAATGATGACAACCTGGCTGAGAAGATCCTGAATGCGGGAGAAAAAAGCGGTGAATCTTTATGGCGTCTCCCCCTCGGTAAGGAGTACACCAGGCAGCTCAAATCCGAAGTGGCTGATCTGAAGAACGTTGGTAACCGGGCGGCAGGAACAATAACCGCCGGGGCCTTTCTGCAGGAATTTGTAGGTGAAACTGCTTGGGCCCATCTGGATATAGCCGGCACCGCCTTTGATTACACGGAAAAATCCTATGTTCCTAAAGGTCCTTCTGGAATAGGTACCCGAACTATTATAGATTTGGTCAGGGACTGGAGATGATACGAGGAGGAAAAAGTATTTTTGTCTTTTTTAGCCGGAGAAGCTGAGCCGATTAAACCCTCCTTCAGGATACCAGGGTCTGCTGGCTGTAAAGCCGCTGATTTCCATGAGCAGTACTTCCATAACGAGATATACCTTGCTGTTTTGGCGCAGGCAGCCGGTAAGGGTGTCGCCGTGTAATCCCAAGGCACTGTGAAGGTGGATTCTGGGCTCATTGTTCTCATCCCGAAAGACCGAGCCGCAGCCCAGGGTTTCCCTGCCGTCCTGCATTTTTTCCCAGACCGGTTCCGGGGGTATAACTGGTTTTCTGGGGCCGGTAACCAGGTCAACTTCTCTGAGACCGCCGATAACCTGAAACCAGCCGTTACGGACATTTTCTTTTTTGCTCAGGTTGACAATTTCCTGCAGACAGTCTTCGCCATCATCGAAGCGGATGATAAATACCCTGTTGATCTTACCTTCCCTGTATTCCATTTTCAATTCTCCTTTAATTCAGGACATCACCCATTTTTTACTGACCTCATATAAATAAGATAGCAGGATAAGGTAGTTAGTCTAACTAAGAAGTAACATCAATAATTGGGTGGGAGCCCTCTGGATTCCGGCGCCTGTCCCGGACTTCGATCCGGGATTAGCCGGAATGACGAAACAAGGCAACCAGCCGTCATTCCAGCGAAAGCTGGAATCCAGTACCGTGCCGGAGAAAGCAATCCCCCCGATTTATTGAGAAGATACCCTCAAATGACCCAATATGCTGATTTCATAATTAAACCAATGTGAAGTTAGTATAAAACGGGTGATGTCCTTTCCTTTAATTCCGGTACTCCTGGATTTTTTATTGACCGGTAATAATCATGGTCATGGTTTTACAAAAACCTATGTTTAGCAAGCGTTTACAATTTTTATGTATTGCCAAGCTGAAACTTAGGTGGTAATTATAATAATGTATTAATTTTGATTAACCATAGAAGAACAGTTTATTTTTTTAATAATTATTCTGCCTATAACGGGTTTAGGGGATGACAGAAACATCCTGGTTTCAGAATTAACTCCTCAAGATCCATTATAATCAGAAATTATCTGTTAGTAAGGTAAAGAAATGATCCAGAATCAAAAATTCACAGTCACTCAACCCACTCAAATTAAATTCGGAGTCGGTATTATTGATGATCTTGCCAGGATGGTCCAGGATCTTGGAGGCAGTAAGGCATTCCTTGTTGTAGATCCCGAACTTGAAAAAGTCGGCCTGTTTGAAAAATTATTTTCGCCATTAAAAAAGGAAGGTATTCCTTATGAGGTTTATAAGGATTTAGAACCCGAACCCGGTTTGGAACTTGCTGATAACGGGGCTAAAATTGCCGGGAAGTCCGGTTGCGACTGTGTGGTTGGTATAGGTGGTGGTTCTGCCATGG
The DNA here is from genome assembly GCA_046497465.1 of Desulfobia sp. Taxonomy (GTDB): domain Bacteria; phylum Desulfobacterota; class Desulfobulbia; order Desulfobulbales; family SURF-16; genus JAWLDV01. Next base: position 20,691 of record JAWOFO010000040.1, on the reverse strand, counting down.
ATGTAGCCAAAGCGGTAAGCATTCTCCTTACCAATGGCGGCAAGGCCGAGGATTATCTGGGTTTGGGCAAGATAACCAAGCCCGGAGTCCCCAAGATAATGGTCCCTACTACTGCCGGAACCGGAGCCGAAGTTACATTTACGGCTGTATTCTTTAATAAAAAAACTAAAAGTAAGGGAGGCATGAATGGTAACCCGCTTTATCCTGACGGGGCTGTTCTTGATCCTGAATTAACTGTTTCACTTCCTCCCCAGATGACCGCAGCCCCAGGAATAGATGCCTTAACCCATGCCATAGAAGCCTATGTATCCCTGGCCTCTCATCCCGTATCAGATATATATGCCAAGGAGGCTATAGGGCTCATAAGCGCCAATCTTGCTCTTGCCTATGCCAACGGTAATAATCTGGAGGCCCGTTCTGCTATGTTGCTTGGTAGTCTGCTGGCGGGTAAGGCTCTGGCAACAGCTGGAGTAGGACTTGTTCACGCCATGTCATATCCTCTGGGCGGTATGTTTCGTATTCCCCACGGTCTTGCTAATGCAGTTCTGTTGCCTTATGTAGTAGAATACAATATTATCGGCAGTCCTGATAAGTTTGCCCGTATCGCCGAACTTATGGGTTATCATGTTAGTGCTTTTACTTATAGGGAAGCCGCGCGGACAACGGTAGAGGCACTTTTCGAGCTAAATCGTGAAGTCGGTATACCGGAGAGTCTTTCTGACCTTGATATCAGTTATGATAAACTAGAGGAGATGGCAGATATAGCCCTGGGGGTAACAAGGCCGGTGGAAAACAACCCGAGAGTGCCATTAAGAGATGACATTATCAGGATTTATGAAGAGGCCTATCAGGGTTGGTGATTTTTTAATTAGAAATTAGATATATTATCAATAAGTTGAGGCTAAACATCTACATATAGGGAGTGATTGCAGGTGTCAAGGCTGTAGCTTTATTAAATAAAAGGGGTATCTGTATAATGCCGGGTTTTGAAATATTTGGCGAAGAAGAAAGACAGGAGATTAACGAGGTGCTGGATACCGGAGTTCTCTTTCGATATGAATTTGCTGACCAGCGTAAAGGTATTTATAAAGTAAAGGAGTTTGAAGAAAGATTTGCCGCATATTGTGGAGTCGGCTATGGACAGGCGGTCAGTTCGGGTACGGCCGCCTTACAGGTGGCAATGAGGACCCTTGGGATTGGCCCCGGGGACGAGGTGATCACCCAGTGTTTTACTTTTGTGGCCACCTGGGAGGCTATTTTCGAGTCCGGTGCCTTACCTGTATTTACCGAAGTGGATGAGACTCTTAATATGGACCCGGGGGATTTGGAGAAAAAGATAACCCCCAGAACAAGAGCAATCATTCCGGTTCACATGCTGGGTGCCCAGGCCCGTATAAAAGAGATCAAGGAGATTGCCGACCGTCACCATATCCCGGTAGTGGAGGATACCGCTCAGGCAGCCGGGGCATCGCTTAAGGGTAGAAAAGTCGGCACCTTTGGCAGATGCGGCACCTTTTCTTTCGACCCGGTAAAAACTATGACTACCGGTGAAGGTGGTATGGTTATTACTGATGATGAGGACCTCTGGCGGAATATGTCTGAATATCACGACCACGGTCATGATCACATAGCAAATCCCGGAGGCCGCGGCGGTGAAGGCCGGCGTTTTATTGGTTTTAATTACCGGATGATGGAACTTCAGGGAGCTATAGGCCTGGCTCAACTCGCCAAGCTGGATGGCATGATAGCCAGTCAGAAAAAGAACAAGGCGGCTTTAAAAGAGGCGGTTTCTAGAATACCGGGAGTAATTTTCCGTAATATTCTTGATGAAGAAGGTGACAGTGCCACCTTTCTGGGATTTTTCCTTCCTGATCGGGATAAAGCCGCTAAAGTAAATGGGATACTGAAAGAAAACGGGGCCGGAGCCATCCCATTTGGCGAGAATACTTGGCATTTTTATCCCAAGTGGGAACATCTTATTTCCGGTTCCAGTTTAACGGGATCAGGATGGCCCTTTAAAGATTCCCAGGGGCGCAGGCGGGTGATATATGACAGTTCAGCCCTGCCAGCCTCGAGTACTCTTATGGAAAGGCTTCTAGTATATCCTGTTCCGGTCAATTTAAACGGGGATAGGCTTAAGGAAATGGAAGAGGCCCTGGCTAAGGCGGCTTTGGTTTAATTGAAGTAGACATCAAGCCGGTGTTTTCCTTCCTTGATGGCAAATGAGGGGGAAGGTCCTGTTATGGGGGGTGCTTTTCGGGGTCGCTTCACAACCACCCGGTTGACGGCTACTTTAAGGGCCCAGGCCAGCAGTTCCGGGATGTCATTATCCCGGCCTATGATTTTTCGGAGGAACTGCATCTCTTTTTTCACCTGGGCTTTCTGGGTATTCTCAGGATACATGGGATCAAGGTAGACTACTTCGATGGCGGGCTGGATAATATCAATTGATCTGGCTTCACCGATATCAAGCTGCATCCGCTCCATAATCGGCCGGATTTTTTTATCTTTTAATCCCCTTAATATGCCATCTTTCAGAAGTGCAGCAACAACAGGTGAACGTTCCCGTAAATATATACTGCATCCCAGTCCGGCAAGGATAAAACTGTCTCGTCCAAGACCGGCCGTGGCATCGAGTATAACGGGGCAGTTGTTGTGTTTCAGGCCGGCTGCTCTGGCCAGCGGCTCTTTTCGTCCTCCACCGCGGCGGCGCCTGAAGTCAAGAGGTTTACTGCTGAAATCGACATATAGTGGTCCCGGGCCTTTTGTACTGCATTTACGTAGTTCCAGTCTGTCGCCGGCATAAACCAGGAGAAAGTCATATCCCTCTGCTGATTCAGTCAAAGGGATTTGCAGGTTCCGGGAGAGGGCCGCCTCTTTTTTTCCGGGTTTATCTTCGATTAGAACAGCTACCTTGTTATTGAACACAAGCAGTTGGAATTATGAAAATGTTTTTATTTTGTTTCCACGCGAAGTGTTGGAACCAGTTTAAAAGTCTTCAGGTCAGGATAGTATATAACACACATATAACACATAATTTATGATTTTAGAACATCCATCAGTACCCCGGGTTGTGGCCATTATTCCTGCCAGGTATCATTCAAACCGATTTGAGGGTAAGCCTTTGGCCGAGATTTGCGGTAAACCAATGATTCAACAGGTTTATGAACGGGCCTCCTCCGTTTCTCTTTTATCCCGGGTAGCGGTGGCCACTGATGATGAGAGAATAGCTGATTGTGTCCGTTCGTTTGGAGGAGAAACCATTATGACCCACCAGGATCACAATTCCGGCACGGATCGTCTGGCCGAGGCAGTTGAGATTATGGGCGTGGCTGAGAACGATGTGGTAGTCAATATCCAGGGTGATCAACCTCTTTTCTCTCCGGAAGTGGTAGAGCAGGTATCCAGACCCCTTCTTAACGATTTATCTCTGCCCATGGCAACTCTGATTTACAAGATTGTCAGAGATGAGGAAATAGATGATCCCAATCATGTTAAAACAGTTTTTGATATACATGGCAGGGCTCTTTATTTTTCCAGGGCCTCCATACCTTTTCAGAGGGAGCCCCATGAAGTCAGGCCTTCCTCTTATTACAAGCATCTCGGTTTTTATGCATATCGCAAAGGCTTTTTGCTTACCTTTGTTGGTCTACCTGAAGGTGAATGGGAGCGGCTGGAGAAACTGGAGCAGCTCAGAGCCCTGGAATACGGTTACGATATCCAGGTAGTGGTCACCGAACATGATTCCGTGGAGGTTGATACTCCCAAGGACATCAAGCGGGTGGAAGAGTTTTTAGACAGAGAAAGACGTAAGGTAAAGTTTTAAGGAAACAGAATATGAGAAATAAAATAACCATAATAGGTGCCGGCAACGTCGGGGCTACGGCTGCGCACTGGGCGGCAGCCCGCGGTCTGGCTGATATTATTCTTCTGGATGTAGTGGAAGGAATTCCCCAGGGTAAAGGCCTGGATCTGAGTCAGTCAGCCCCGGTTGACGGTTTCCAGGTCAAAGTTATCGGCAGCAACGATTACGCAGATACTGCCCGGTCAGATGTAATTATAATCACGGCAGGCCTGGCCCGGAAACCAGGAATGACCAGAGACGATCTTCTGGCCAAAAACGTGGATATTGTCAGGTCATGTACCGGCCAGGTGGTGAAATATTCACCTGACAGCATAATTATCGTGGTAACCAATCCCATTGACGCCATGGTTTACACTGCTTTTAAGGTCTCGGAATTCCCGAAAAACAGGGTAGTTGGGATGGCCGGGGTCCTTGATTCAGCCAGATATCGTACTTTTCTGGCCGAGGAGCTTGGCGTAGCCTCCCGTGATGTGAGTGCCATGGTTATGGGCATTCACGGCGATAATATGCTTCCTTTGACCAGGCTGGCAAACCTGTCCGGAGTGCCGGTTGCCGACTTGCTCAGCCCGGGAGAGCTGGAGAAGATTGTCCAGCGGACCCGGCAGGGTGGGGCTGAAATTGTCGGCCACCTGAAAACCGGTTCAGCCTATTTTACTCCCGGTCTGGCAGCCGTGGAAATGGCGGAGGCTATACTCAGAGACAGCAAGCGGGTGTTGCCCTGTGCCGCTTACCTGGAGGGCGAATTCGGGTTTTCCGGCTGCTTTTTGGGAGTACCGGTGGTTCTGGGCCGGGCCGGAGTAGAAAGGATTGTTGAGTTCCCCTTGAAAGAGGAGGAAAAGGAGGCCCTGAGCGAATCCGAGGCGGTGGTCCGCAGGCAGATGGCAGCCACAGGGCTTTAACCCATAATCTTAAACTTGAGTCCTGGACCAAGACATATGCCCACGGAAGATAAGGTAGCGGGATGTTTTAGAAGACTGGCACGCTCCAGGTTTGAACCTTTTGACCTTTTGCCCCGGCAAAGCCTGGTGGAAAAGATTATCGAACTGGTACTCTTCGGGCCGCCCGAAGTTCCGTCCCATATTTCCGCTGGTCTGTCTGATATGGCTGATACCATTGAAGAGACTGACACCGGTAAGTTGAAGGTTGTTGCCCTGGGAGGAGGCACCGGTCTGGCAAATGTGATCGGAGGTGACAGCCGGAATCCCGACTGGCCGGACGATCCTTTCCAGGGCTTGAAAAAGGTCTTTCCCAGGACCTCATCCATTGTATGCGTCACGGATGACGGCGGCTCAACCGGGGAACTTTTGAAGGATCTTCCTGTCATAGGCCTAGGGGATATACGGCATGTCCTCCTGTCATCCATTCAGGAGGGAAGACTGCGTAATAAATACCGGTTGGATAAAGAAGAGGCCTGTAGTACCGTCAGAATCCTTCACGGCCTTTTTAACTACCGGTTCAGCGAGAGAGCCGGATCCCCTGAGGAGCTGATAAATCTTACGGGTTTTTCAGTCGATGATTTGCCAGGGCCAATTAAGAAGGGCCTGGAGGAGTTGCTGGCCAGACTGTTTACCGATCCGCGCCTCCGGCCCCTTCTGGCCAGGCCGCATTGTCTGGGCAACCTCCTGCTTACCGCAGCGATTTATAGCGGAGATTACGACGGTCCGGAAGTTGGCCGCGGGGACCTGATGGATGGTCTTTCCCGCTTTGCCGAACTTATAGGGGCCGGACCCGAGGCCGTTTATCCCTGCACCCTCACCCCGGGTCATCTTAAGGTTCTTTATGCCAACGGGGTTATGGTCTCCGGGGAAAGCAAGATAAGCAGTTCCCATCGCAAGAGCCCGGTTGACCGGGTTTTTGTTAAATTTGTTGAGGATCCGGTCATCCCTGAACAGGTGACCAGGTCTGTTAAGGAGGCGGATATTATTGTCTTTGCCCCCGGCAGTCTGTACAGCAGTATTACACCTATCCTGCAGATTCCCGGACTGGTTGGGCTTATCCGGGCCAATCAGGAGGCTTTGAAAATTCTGGTTGCCAATATCTGGGCCCAAAAAGGGGAAACCGACGTCGCCCTGGACAATCCTCGGCGGAGATTTTACGTATCTGATCTTATCAATGCCTATCACCGTAACATACCCGGCGGAGTGGAAGGACTCTTCGAACAGGTCCTGCTTCTGGGGCTCCAGGATATTCCGGGCAGCATTCTGCAGAACTACGCCGTGGAAGAAAAGGTACCTATTTATCTGGACCGGAGCCGGGTACGGCAAATGGGATTTGCCCCGATTGAGGCCAGGATATTCTCCGAATCGGCCTTAAAGGACGGAAAGATGCAGCATAATCCTGGATCCCTGGCCCGGGCCATTAAAACAATACAGGCTATCCGGGAGCATATTCCCAGGGGAGCCAAAGGAGACTTCCCGCCTTATTATGAAACAAGCCATTGTCTTCAAGAGGATACCCTGACACTTGATCGGAAAAGGGTCCTGTTTGAGGAGCACCTGGAAAGATGGGAGTTCAGGGACGGACTCAGGGGGAGGCTCACAGATATTTTATGGTGTCACCAGGATATCCGCCCCGAACACCTGAATCTGGTGGATGGCCTGGAAGTCCTGAAGGAGAAGGACTGGCACCGCAGCCAGAAATGGGATAATGTAATGTCCTTTTACGGTCCGGAAGATAAGCGTATCTACATAAGAGAGGATGTTCCGGAAGATCCAAACCTTTTTGAGTTCGCCTTCCTGGTAGGCCTGGGCCAGTCCCTGCTGGGCAACTATGCCGCTGCCAAGGAGATGATTGATATCAGCCAAGACGGGATTAAACTGGGGCGGGCCTTCAAGCTCCATCTGCGGCCGGAGAATGACAGGGGGTGTTATTTTCAGCCTGATGAGCTTGATCAATATCTCAGGCTGGTCCGGATGTGCCCCGCAGCCGACAATGAACTCCTCTATACCCGCCTGATCAACGGCGGCGAGGGTTTTACGCCCCCGGGGATGATGATGGGGCTGATTTATGCCTGGTATCTGGACAGTAGTTTTTCTTCCAATATCGATTATAAAATGGCAATCATGAGGCTGCCGGTGACCGACCTGATCAGCGAGCATGTCAAGACCTTTAAGCGGCGGCAGCAGACCATCCGTTTTTTCCGGAAGGTGGTATTCGGTCATGATGACCCGGTCTACGAAGCTGAACCGGCGGCAGAGAAACAGGCCAGATAAGTTGAATGCAGGATAGCTGGACATTGAAAAATAACTTCGTTGTCCGTATAAGGCTCCCTGATCCGGAGCAGGCCCCGAGGGTCACCCGTGAACTGAAAGAGTGCTTTGAGACTCCTGCTGATGTTGGGTTAATAAATGATTATCTTGTTCTACGTCCGGAGGCAGCTGGAGATATAGACAGGATGCTTGTCAGCCTGCAGAATTGTCTGGGAAAGATAGATACCGGTGCAGGGGAGGGCCGGGCCCCGGAAATTGTGGAAACCGGTTTTGCCGGGCAGGGGGGCAAAATTGAATTAGCCGGGGACATTGTTATTGATCCGGCTTTCAGTTTCGGCTCCGGCAGTCATCCCAGCACCGGTCTGGCCATGTGCCTGCTGGAAGGATATGCTGAAAAACAGTTCCCGGGACGGGCCCTTGATGTAGGGTGTGGTTCCGGGATACTGGCCCTGATGGCCGCCGGTTTGGGAGCGGCGGCTGTCCTGGGAGTGGAGATTGATCCGGAATCGGTGCAAACCGCCAGAAAAAATGTAGAAGCCAACAGTCTCAGTGGCAGAGTCAGCATAACTGACCAGCCCCTTTCAGAAATCAGGGGGGAATTCGATCTGATCCTGGCCAACCTGACCGCCTCGGTTTTGTATAATCTGGCCGGGGATATCAACCGTCTAACTGCTGAAAAAGCCCATCTGATTGTCTCCGGCCTCCAGGGACGCCAGGCAGAAGAAGCGGCTTCCTTGTTGGAGAACCTGGGCTGGGCAGGAAAGGATCAGGAGGACAATGGTAAATGGCGGGCCCTTTTAATGGAAAAGCTAAGTCTGTGAAATGGAAGACCGTATGACCTCCCGTAACCGACCGATTCTGGAAAAGAGCCGCCTACCTGTCAGTATACTGGATTTTGACAGGAATGAATTGATGGAACTGTTGCGGGAAAAGCTCTCAGCTCATCACAATGTGCGTTCCGCCTTTTTTTTCGGATCCGCGGCCACGGGTACAGAAGATTTCTGGTCGGATATCGATCTCGTTATCGTGGCTGATACCGATGAGGCTTTTATCGAGAGACCGCGACAGTTTTTCGATCTGCTTGATATCGGCGTTCCCATGGATATCCTGGTCTATACCCCGGAAGAATATGATGAGCTGATCCGGTCAACCTCAGGATTCTGGAAAAGTTTCCAGCAGTCCAAGCTGGCAATACTGTGAATATCATGGAGAACCTGAAGGAAACTATACAGTCCTGCTGCCGTAATTATCCCGAGATCGTGGCTGCTTATCTCTTCGGTTCCATTGCGTCCGGGAAAAACAGGGTTGAAAGTGATATCGATCTGGGTATCATACTTTTTCAGAATCAGCAGAGTCATTTTGATTTTTTGGCCTTTTCCGCTGAGTTAAGCCGGCAGACAGGTAAAGAACCCGATGTAATAGTTTTAAATCGTGCCGGTGAGATTTTGAAACACGAAGTACGCAAGAAAGGACGGCTTATATATGAGACCGATCCCAGGGCCAGAAAAGATTTTGAAATTAAGGGACGCAAGACTTTTGAAGATTTTTTATATCTGCACAGAAGATATGTGGAGAAAGTCATATATGGAGTTTAACATATGGTTGACCTGATCCTTGTGGAAAGAATTCTGGCAGACATACAGGCGAACATCAACTCATTGAAGGCGGCAGATGATATCACCTGGGATGTCTATCGGCAGGATATCCGGAACCGGCGTTTCGTAGAGAGAACCCTCCATATTATAATTGAAGGTATTATTGATGTCGGCCAGCATATAATTGCTGATGAAGGTATGCGTGAGCCGGAAAGTTACAGGGATTTATTCCTGGTTCTTGCTGAAAATGGGGTGATTTCCCGTGACAACTTGCCTACCTATGAAAAAATGGCCATGTTTCGAAATCTTATTGTTCATTATTATGAAAAGGTAGATGATGAATTGATGTTCGGGATTTTCAGGAAGAATCTGCCTGACGCATTACTCTTTATCGCTGAGATAAGAAGTTATCTTAACTCTATCCGTCAATTTTAAATAAATAATTTACCAGCCATAGCCAAGGAGGACTTTATTGAAAGTATCTGTTGTAATCCCGGCCCTGAATGAAGGGCAGGTTATCGGCAGCACCGTGGCCCGTATCCGCAGTCTTTATCCGGACTATGAGATAGTCGTGGTGGATGACGGTAGCACGGATAATACTGTCCGGGCTGCCGAGGAAAACGGGGCCAGGGTGGTATCCCACCCCTATAATATCGGCAACGGGGCTGCGGTAAAAACCGGGATCAGGAATGCCTCCGGTGACCTGCTGGTTTTGATGGACGGCGACGGCCAGCACGATCCGGCGGATATTCCACGTTTGCTGGCTGAAGCGAAGAAGTATGACCTGGTTATCGGGGCCAGGAAGGGGGAGAGCCAGGCCACGGTCTGGCGCCGGATGGCCAACTGGTGTTACAACAAGCTGGCCAGTTACGTGGCCAATTTCAAGATCCCGGATTTGACCTCCGGCTTCCGGGTTTTCCACCGGCGGATTGTCCTTAAGTATCTGGCCCTTTTTCCCAATACTTTCTCCTATCCCACCACCTCCACCCTGGCCTACCTGCGCAGCGGCCAGACTGTGGGTTTTGTTCCCATCCAGGCCCGTAAAAGGGTGGGTAAAAGCAAGATCAAGCTCATCAGGGACGGCTATCGCTTCCTTCTTATCATTATCCGGATTGCCACCCTGTTTTCCCCCCTGAAAATTTTCCTGCCGGTAAGCCTCTTTTTCTTTCTCACCGGCCTGGGTTATTACGGCTATACTTTCTTTACCAGGCACAGCTTCACCAACATGTCCGGCCTGCTTTTAAGTGTGGGTGTGATGGTTTTTCTCCTGGGCATGGTCTCGGAGCAGATTACCCAGTCACGCTATGACCGGGTGGATCATTTTGACTAAGACTGATATGAGAATTCTTGTTGATATCGGTCATCCCGCCCATGTCCATTTTTTCCGGCCGGCTGTTAAGATACTTCAGGAAAAAGGGCACGAGGTGGTTATTACCTCCCGCAGGAAGGAGATAGCCACGGATCTCCTGGACGGACTGGACATTTCCCACCGGGTGTTGTCGGATCATCCCGGCAAAGGGGGGTTGAAGGCGCTTTTCAGCGAGATGATCAGGAGGGACCGGGCCCTTTTCAGGGTGGTAAGAGAGTTGCGGCCCGACATCATGACTGGGATCGGCGGGGTAAACCCCGCCCATGTCCGTCTCTTTACCGGGGTGCCGGCGGTTATTTTCTATGATACGGAAAACGCCCGGCTCTCCAACCTGATTACCTATCCCTTCGCTTCCCTGGTGGTGGTCCCGGAATGCTACCAGGCCTGGCTGCCGCCCTGGAACCTGCGATACCCGGGTTATCATGAACTTTCTTACCTCCATCCCAACCGTTTTCAGCCCGATTATGAAAAGGCGGCGGCCTGCGGCCTGGACCGGGAGAGGCCCACTTTCCTGATCCGCACCGTTTCCTGGGGAGCGAGCCACGATGTCAGTGAGACGGGCTGGAGTGTGGAACTCCTGCGAAGTATCGCCAATTATCTGAATGAAAAGGGCAGGGTGGTTATCTCGGCCGAAGGCCCCCTGCCTGCCGATCTTCAGACTTTCAAATTTCAGGGCCGGGTTGAAGAGATTCATCATCTTATGGCTTACTCTTCTCTTTATGTGGGAGAAAGCGCCACCATGGCCTCGGAATGCGCGGTACTGGGAACTCCTGCGGTTTACGCGGCCCTGACCGGACGGGGTTATACCGATGAACAGGAAAAGGTTTACGGCCTGGTCCGCAATGTCTTTAACCTTGACTGGCCCCGGATCAAGGAGGCTATGGACGACCTGCTTGCCGGGCCAAAAGAGTATTGGCAGGAAAAACGCCGCCGGCTGCTTGCCGATAAGATTGATGTGGCAGCCTTTGTGGCAGATCTGGTCAGCAATTATCCGGCAAGTGTCAAACGCTTTAGGAATGGGAATTGGCGGTTAGGAAGTGATGGTTAAAGAACGGGAAGATGCGGATGAGTTTTTAGAATTTACAAACGAGCTTAAGAATGATTATTGTATAAAAGCAGGCAAGATAACGGATATATGTGAATGGTCCAAAGGCTGGATAACCATGTGATCGTAATTTGTATTGTTGGACTATATGGAGGATAACCATGTTGCGTCATTTCACACTTGAATACTGGCTTGATGATGGCTGGTATGTCGGCAAGTTTCTGGAAGTACCTGGAGTATTCAGCCAGGGTGAATCATTAGAGAAATTACAGGAAAACATAAAAGACGCCTACCAGTTATTGTTGGAGGATGAATCTACTGCCCGTCATCCCGGATCACAGATAATGGAGATTGAGGTAGCCGTGTGAAGCGGGGTAATTTTATCCGAGATCTTATTAAAGCAGGATGTTATTTAAAAAGGCATGGGAAGAAGCATGACATTTATGTAAATCCCCATAATGGCAAGAAGGCGCCTGTCCCCCGTCACGCTGAAATAAAAGAATCTTTGGTAGGATTAATTAAAGATCAGCTTGGTATCAAGTAGCTTAGCTTTATCTTGCTTTCTATAGAGAACTCTTTGCATATAAATGAGGTTACACCAATTTTACTCCTCACTCCTCACTCCTCACTGTCCTTATGTGCGGAATAGCAGGCTTTTTCGGCAATCCTTTTCCCAGGGAGGAAAAAGAAAACAGACTGGCCGCCATGATGGCGGCAGTCAATCACCGTGGCCCGGACGACCGGGGCATGTGTTTTGACCGGGAGGCCGCCCTGGGCCATGTCCGCCTGGCCATTATAGACCTTGAAACCGGCAAACAGCCCATGACTACCCCTGACGGCCGGTTCAGCCTGGTTTTTAACGGCGAGATTTATAACTACCGTGAACTCAGGAAGGAGTTGACTGGTTTGGGGTATGATTTCAGAACTACTTCCGATACCGAAGTTCTACTGAATGCCTGGCATAAGTGGGGACAGGATTCCCTTAAAAGGCTGAACGGCATGTACGCCTTTGCCCTCTGGGATAGGGCGGAAAGAAAGGGGCTTCTGGCCAGGGATCCCATAGGCATAAAGCCCCTGTTTTTTTACCAGGAAAAAGATAATTTTTTTTTCGGCTCAGAGGCCAAAGCCATTCTTGCCGGCCTGCCGGGATCCCCTGATCTTGATCCCGCCTCTCTCCATCTTCTGATGAATTTCCGTTACCTGCCCGGGGAGAGGACCATGTGGCAGGGGATCAGGCAGCTGCCTCCCGGTGACCTGCTTTGCTGGCAGAATGGCAAGATAGATATTTTTCACGGGATTTCCTCATCTGCCGCCTGCAAACCGTCTGATTTCCGGGGTACCGGCGAAGAAGTGGCAGAGGCCATTGAGCACAGTGTAACCAGGCAGCTGATTAGTGATGTGCCCCTGGGCGGTTACCTGTCCTCCGGGATCGATTCCGGCATCCTGACTTCTCTGGCCTCCGGATCAGATGCAGTTCATAACAACTATTATCCCACTTTTACCATCAAAACCGGGGATTCCCTTTTTGAGGCGGCAGGTGCGGCAAGGACTGCTGAAATTCTGGGAGTTAGGAATTTTCAGGAAGAAGTCGAGGTTGACCTCCGTAAGTGGCTGCCCTATCTGATCCATCATCTGGAAGTCCCCAAGGTCAATGCCCTGCAGTCCGCCCTGGTTGCCGGGCTTGCAGCCGGCCACGTTAAAGTTGCCCTCTCCGGCCTGGGCGGGGACGAAATTTTCTACGGCTATAATATCCACAGTTATATGGCCAGAATAGACCGCTTTCATAAACTGATTCCTTCCCTGGTTCGTAAAACCGCCGGCAATATTTCTTCCGGGCTTTTCAATATGCTGGGACTCAAATATGAAGAGTGGAAGAGGGGAGGGGAGACCCTGGCCGCCCCGAATATGGCCCGGGCTTACGGCATCCTGCGCAATATCTGGGACGACCCGGAAGAACGCCGGAGGCTGTATGGCCCCGGAATGCTCGATGCCGAACTCCCCGGGGCTTTTGAGCTCATGGAGGATATGTGGCCGGAAATGCCCGGAGATAGCGTTGAAAAGGCAGCCGGCTATGAGTTCTCCCAGAAGATGGTCAACGACTTTCTCTGGAACGAGGACCGGGTCAGCATGGCCCGGGGCCTGGAAGTACGTGTCCCGTTTCTTGACCTGGAACTGGTGGCCGCAGCCTCTTCCCTTTCCCGCAGTGAACTTATGCCGGATAACCAGCTCAAAGGCCTGCTGCGCCGGATCAGTTCCCGCTGGCTGCCGGACGAGGTTCTGCAACGACCGAAAAGCGGTTTCCAGGTTCCGGCCCACGACTTTTACCTGGCTCATCTCAAGCCCCTGGTTCAGGAATATCTAAGCCCGGAGCGCATGAAGAAAAGCGGCCTGTTCAATCCGGATTTTGTCCAGAGTGTCTTAAAGGCCAGGCCCCATCCCCGCCTGCGCTGGCATTATTTCACCCTCTACCTCATGCTGGGCATGGAGATCTGGCTGGATGTGTTTACCGGCAAGAATCAGGAAAAACCGGAGGCACCCGGTAGATGAAGGTTGGGAGGAGACTAAAGTTATGGTTAAAGCTGGCCATTTCCCTGGCCCTGGTTTTTTATCTCTGCCGGCTCATTGATTTTCAGGCCATGAAGGGAGCCCTGACCAGGGTGGATATATCCTTCTGGATTCTTTCCACCATTCTCGGGGTGGCCAGTATTGTCATCCATGCCTGGAAGTATTCGATTTTAGTCAAGAATACCGAGATCGAACATTCGGTTTCCCAGATGTTCCGCATTAATCTCATTACCCGTTTTTATGCCCTGTTCATGCCTACCGCCCTCGGAACTGAGGCAGTCAGGTGGTGTAAGGTTACCGGGGGCCGGAAGGATGGGACAGGTTTTCTGGCAGCCACTCTTTTTGAGAGATCCATTTTTGTCTCCCTGCTCCTGGCGGCAGGACTGATACCTTTTTTAATTTATCCTTCTCCGGATGACAACCTTGAGCAATTGATCTTTACTACTGCCCCTATACTGATTAGCGCCCTGGTATTATGTCTGATCTTTATATCTTATTTTGTTTTTTCGTCCTTCCAGGAGATGGTAAGATCTGTTTCTGCAAAGATTCTCCCTGCAAAGAAGTGGGGGGAATGGTTGAAGATAAGGGTGCATAATTTCGGCCTTAGTCAAGGCAGCCCTTATCTTTATTTCAGGATTATCCTGTTAACTATTGCCTGGTTAATGATTTATATTCTAAGAGTATATTTTCTTACCAGGGCGGTGGACGTTCCTCTTGAAATAATAGATATTTCCTGGATGGCCTCCCTGGTTCTGCTGCTCCAGATGCTGCCCATATCCTTTTCCGGTATCGGGGTGCGTGAAGGGGCTTATGCCTATATTTTTGCTATATTTGGTTTGCCCCCTGAATCCGGTATACTGGTAGGTCTTCTGTTTTTTATGCAGATGTTGGTCTATGCTGCTATGGGATGGATTGTTGAACTATCAGGGAAGGCTTAAGCCGGTTCATAACCCAGGTCGATTAATTTGGCCTGCAGGACAGGAGTAATCTCCTCTATCTCCTCTCTGCTCAGTTCCCTCGACCATTTCCTGGTGTTAAAGGTTTTAATTGCTGGTCTGTTGTTCTGAAAGTCTGCCGATGGAGGCAGATCAAGGAAGCTTAGTACTTGCTCGATTATTTTCTGGCTGTTTTCCGAAACCAGGTTTTCATAATATATTTCCAGGATATTAGAAGGCGGTATGGACTGCAGGTCATGTTGGATTTGATTCAGGCATTCCAGCCATTGGCGGGCATGAAAATTAATAAGCGGGACAGAATCCAGGATCTCTTCCCATCCCCTGAAGCGGGGTCCCCAGCCTACTTCTCCCCGCCACTTCGCCTTGTTGAAGTATTTATCTTTACTTAAGGAAAAATTGTTCTTTAATTCATACCAGATTGCAAGCAGCCTGAAATACAGCAGAGGCTGCCTCTTCAGCATGTTATTGACTGTTTTGACTAAATCAATAGGATCTTGTCGCTCAACCAGTTTCTTACGTTTGAGCCATTCTTTTTTGATGGACAGGGTGACATCCCTCCCGTCTCTTATGATGTGGATAAATTTGGCTTCAGGGAAAACATATTGAATAATCGGGATATTAAAGGAATGTTCCGGCGATTTGTCTACAACCAGATTTTTGCTTCCTGTCCTGTACAGACGGTGAAACTGCCTGCGGATCCAGGCAGCCTCAACCGGCCCGATATCTTCCCTGGGGATATAGTCGGTGCTGAGGTCCCTGGTGTGATAATACCATATATAATATGGTTCATAAAAATAAGCCACCCCGGGGTGAGACTCTAGGATTTCTCCAAGAATTGTGGTTCCCGACCGGGGTGAGCCGATAATGAAAGCCGTCTGAAAAGGATGTTCGATGGTGGAATTTATTTTCTCAGCCATGTTTTAAAAACAGTCTTGGAGAAGTTCAGTCCGTAGCTCATATTTCTGCCCTTCTTGCTTGCTCCTGTGTGACGGCGCAGAACAGTAACCGGCGCCTCTCCTATCCTTATCTTTTTTTTGGCGGCATCTATGATTAGTTCCGCGGTATGAAACTGGTCCTGCCTGAGAAGGACTTTCTGCAGGGATGCCACCCGGAAGGCCCGGAAGCCGTTGGAACAGTCGGTAATCCTGGTGCCGGCCAGAAGGTTGATGACGTGATTGAAAATATGGATACCCAGCCAGCGTATCATGCTGTCTTTTTCCCTCTTGCCGAGTATTCTTGAGCCAATAACTATATCTAGCCTGTCCTCGATTATGGGCTTGACCAGGTTTTCTATCTCTCCGGGGATATGCTGGCCGTCCCCGTCCATGGTCACTACGATTCCGGCACCTCCGGCAGTTGCTATATCGTAACCCAGCCTGAGTGCCGCCCCGCCTCCCCGGTTTATGGGATTGGAGACAACAAGTCCTTTATTTTCCCGGACCGCCTCAACGGTATCATCATCGCTGCCGTCATCAACCACCAATACGCAACATTCCTGTCCGGAAATAGCCGCCGGCATCTCAGGAAGTATGTGACGCAGGTTTTCCGCTTCGTTCAAGGCAGGAATTATGATGGTTATATACTTGATTGCGGTCAGGTCGTTTCGGGCCAGAAAGTTGTCCACTGCCAGTTTTCTGACCAGGAAATCAAACTGGATGGATCTTGTGGTATTGCGGTTAATCAGGCTGAGAACAATGATCCACAAGAGAAAGCTGGAAAGAATCAGCAGGGTGATAAGACGGCCGTATTGCCGGTTATCCATTTGTAACATACCGGCAATGATATTTACCGTATCCGGTATTATTGAGACAATAAGAAGTCCAGCCCCCAGCAGTGAGGAGATCAGGAAACCGCGACGGCGGATCAGGCGGGACCTGAATCGGATAAATGACAGG
The DNA here is from genome assembly GCA_046497465.1 of Desulfobia sp. Lineage (GTDB taxonomy): Bacteria > Desulfobacterota > Desulfobulbia > Desulfobulbales > SURF-16 > JAWLDV01. The sequence continues at coordinate 4,192 of JAWOFO010000040.1, read as the reverse complement.
ATAATGAGAATAAAACCAAGTGACCCGCCTATGGCTCTTAATAATATCAGGGATTCCTTCATTTCCACTGTATCCCGGTAAAAATGGAGTCGCGGCTTATTTTTTCCCTGTACCTGGCCACTAATTGGAAAAGATCGGTCAACACCTCCTCCGTCAGGAAGTGGGGCTCAAGGCCCAGTTCCCTGAGTCCTGAATAGGTGGGATTGTAATAGTGCTCTTCCTTCTCCACCCGGGGATTTTCTATTTTATTGATATCTACATCGTAGCCCACTCTGCCGCCGCACTGCTGCACCCTTTCAGCGAGTTCATTTACCGAAAAGGTTTCGCTTATCTGGTTGTATATCTTTAATTCCCCGGGCCCGGCCGGATTCATGGCAGCCAGGTGGACGCAGGCCATGGTGTCTTTCAGGTTGAGGTAGCCCCTTATCTGGTTGCCCCCGCCGTAAACCGTGAGGGGATAACCGGCCACGGCCTGGACGATGAAACGGTTGAGCACCGTGCCGAAGACCTCGTCATAATGGAAAAAAGGGAAGAGCCGCTCATCCTCCCCGGTTTCCCCGGTGGTCATGCCGTAGACCGGGCCCTGCATCAGGTCCGTTACCCTGATTCCCCAGGTCCTGACATAAAACCAGAGCATGTCTGTATCCTGGATCTTGGTGGTGTGGTACAGGGAACTTGCAGCCCTGGGAAAAAGAAATGTATCCGTCCTCCCCTTATGGGAGATATCCAGCCAGCCCTCTTCAATGTCGATATTCGGGGTGCCGTATTCCCCCATGGTGCCGAGCTTGATGATATGGCAGTCCGGCATGTGTTCCCTGACCCCGTAGACCAGGTTGAGGGTGGCGGTCAGGTTGTTGTGCAGGGTAAAGGCCGCCTTTTTCCGGTCTATCATGGAATAAGGAGCAGAAGGCTGTTCCGCGTAATGGATAACCACCTCCGGCTCATACTTTGCCAGGATGGAGGTTAAAAAGGGGTAGTCGGTAAGGTCGCCGATATGGACGGTAATCTTGTTTCCGGTCAGCTCCCGCCAGAGCTCGGCCCTTTTATGGAGGTTGGGGCAGGGCAGCAGGGATTCGCAGTTCAATTGGGTTGCGGCCAGGCGGCGGAAGTAGTTGTCCACCGCCACCACTTCATGTCCCCTTTTGGAGAAATGCATGGCTGTGGGCCAGCCCAGGTAGCCGTCAGCTCCTAAGATCAGTACGCGCATGAATTTTTATTCAACCTCATATAAGGGAGTTTCCTTCTAAGAATTTCCGCAGTTCCTCTCTGCTCAGAGGCTGTTCCCTGGCCGAATTATAGGCCTGACTGACCTGCGGAGACACCAGATCCGGATATTCATAGGTTATATGACTGTATACCGACTTGAAGGCGGGTATGATTATGAAGTATTTTTCCAGTTCCAGGCAGCGCCTTATTTCCTCTTCATTGATCAGTTCCTCGTACAGCTTTTCCCCGGGCTTGGTCCCGATTGTCTCCAGTTCTATTTCATCAGAGGCATAGCCGTACAGGGGGGCTGTCATTTCAACCATTACCCGGGCCAGGTCCTTGATGTTGATTACCGGCATCTTGGTGACGAAGACCTCTCCACCCCGGGCCATGGCTACGGAATCAAGAACCAGGCGGACCGACTGTTCCAGGGACATGATAAAACGGGTCATGGCTGGATCGGTCACGGTCACCGGTCCGCCGCCGGCAATCTGATTCCTGAAAACCGGAATAACCGAGCCCCTGGAACCCAGGACATTGCCGAACCGGGTGGTGGCGAAAACAGGGCCGCTTTCCGGGCTCAGGGCACTGGCCGCAGTCATCAGTCTTTCACCCATGAGCTTGCTGGTTCCCATGACGTTGGTGGGATTTACCGCCTTGTCCGAACTGGTAAAGATCACCCGGTCGACATTATTGACCGTGGCGGCATCAATGATGTTCTGCACCCCCTTTATGTTGGTGCGGATGGCATCGCGGGGGGAGCGCTCACTGACAATGACGTGCTTCATGGCCGCGGCGTGCAGGACTATATCCACCCCCCGCATGTGCTGGCTGATGCTGTCCAGGTCCCTGATGTCGGCGAAAAAGAAGTCGGTCTCGGGAACCAGGCGGTACCTGTCTGCCAGTAAAAAGAGTTCGGTCTCGCTGTTGTCCAGCCCGGTTATCTTGGCCGGTGCCTCTTTAAGCAGCTGACGCAGGAGCTCCCGGCCCACGGTGCCGCAGATGCCGGTGATCAGGATGTTTTTGCCGGTAAAGATGCTGTTGTTCATCAGTTTATCGCCTGAGAGAAGGGGATTCTTATTTGTCTTTTGCCGGGTCAAGCGCAAAAATGGCGCTTCTGCCGTGGGTAAAGATCCGCGAGGCCTCGTTCTTCTTGAGGAAGGCCTCCAGTGCTTTTACTTCCTTTTTGAGGGTATACTGTCCTGGCCCCATGCCGTAACATTTGCCCAGACCGTACTTGTCGTAGTTGTTCAGTTTTTTCTTGGGCTTGAAATGGAAGCCGGCAAACAGAATGTACTCCACATTGTTTTCAGCCACATATTCCTGCAAGGTTTTTTCACAGTCAAAGACATAAACCGCATTATCCAGGAAATAGAGGGTGAATCCCCGGCGGTTGGGGTTCCAGTTATGGATATAAGGGGTGACCAGCAGCTTATTATCACTGTCCACCTTGTCCCTCATAAAGTCGTAGACAATTTTATAGCCCGAGGTGGGATAGGCCTTCGGATTAAAGAGATCGGAAACATCAGAGACAATGGTGTTGGGGGCATAGTAGGTGTACATGGCCGCTCTTTCCCGGGGCAGGGACTCCACCATCGCCCTTGTAGTCCTCTTGCAGAAGACGAAGTTGACCACCACCAGGGCAAGACAGAGGCAGACAAGAATTGTGCTCATCTGCTTCCGGGAGAAAAAAGTACTGAATAAGAGGGCCGACCAGATAAAGATATGGATAATTACCATAGGGATACCAGGCATGAATAGCCTGGGAACCACTTTGGGGAGACCTGCGGCATTCATGGCAAGGGGATAGAAGACTATATAGGAGAGGATCAATATAAGCGGGACGTAAAACAGCAGGGGGATCACCTCGTTTTTTCTGCGGTGGTAAATGGTCAGGAAAACGCCGGCGATGACGGTGCCCAGGAAGAGGTAGAACAGGAGGTCGGAGGTGTAGAGGGCGATGAGCCCGTAAAAGGCTTCCCGGTAGAAAAGAAGACCTTCCAAAGAGAAAATATTGAAATGCCGGGCTACCTCTTTGTTTTCAAAAATGACCGCCAGAAAGCCGAAGAGTTGCATGGTGACCAGGTAGCACCCCAGAAAGACAGCAAGGTCTTTAAGGGTGCGAACGACCTGCTCTCTGGTGAAAGGCCTGGGAAAGGCGTTCAGAAAAACGATAGCCGCAAAGCCGGGAGCAAACAGGACCAGGTCCTGGTGAATTCCGAAGGACAGGGCCAGGACAACAGCGGAAAGACCCAGCCATATCTCCCTTAATATCGGTTTCCGGGACTGCAGAAACAGGGCGAGAAAGAAAGCAGCCCCAAGAATAAACGTGGTGGAGGCGGTATGCAGCAGTTCCGTGCGGGAGAAGGCGATAAACAGGGGCAGGAAGGCATAGACCGTGGCCGAAAGCACGGCCAGGAGGTTGTTCCTGGTAAGGAGCCGGCAGACAAAGTAGATCAGCACCATGCTCAGGGAGTCAAGACCGGCGTTCAGGGCCTTGATCGACCAGTCCTGGTAGTTGAAAAATTCCGCGGCCCAGTGGTAAAGATGGAAAATGACCGGCCGGTATACTTCCATACTTCCTGAAGGCAGTTCATAGACGTGGTTCCCCCTGGCCCATTCCAGCATGAAGTGCCAGTAGAAGAGGGTGTCGTCTCCGCTCAGCCCCAAACGGTTAAGGGCTATGAAGCGAAGCCAGGTCCCCAGAACTATCACGGCGCCCAAGAGGATATAGGGCCAGTGTCTGGTTACCGCTCCCATAATCGGACCGGGCAGTTTATTTATTTTATGTGCAGTGCTTGTTCCGGAACTGTTTTCCAAGGTAAGTACTCTTTATGCCGTTTATTTTTAAGTGGTTTATTTAATTCTCCCAAGATATAGCCCGAATTGATAATAACGTCAAGAAGGTATGACTTGTTTGTTTCCTGGATTCATTTGACTTGGTTCAGATAAAAGTTTATTTTTCATTTTTAATATCCGAAGGTTA
>JAWOFO010000044.1:0-5783 GCA_046497465.1 Desulfobia sp. | reverse complement strand
ATAATGAGTTTCAAGGATCAGGTAGCAAGTTTCAAGGAACTTAAAGGACAGCAACTTGAAGTTGTGGATATGGCAGCTTGAAGTTTCAAGACTCAAGAGGCAAGAGGGTCATTAATGCTGACTATATTCAACCCAGGCCGCCGGGGTGATAACTGAACTTTGAGGTCCGGGATTGTCAATTAACAGTTTATCCCCGGTAATTAGAACAGCTTTGGGGTCTGACGCCAGGAGAGCCCATAAGTGGGCATCCTGCGGATCAGGAGATGGGTTAGCTTTATCAGGCTGGGGATCGCGCCAGACGGCATTGGCTGTGATTTCTGTCAGAATCTGATCAATTTCCTGCCTGGTGAGGCCATGCAGACGAGTGAGTCCGGGGCGCAGCAGAACACTTCGATATTCCTGCAGCAGTTCGGTGGAAACAAGAAAAAATATGGTTCCATTGAGCATGGCATCGAGGATCCTGGTAGTCGGACTTCCCGGGTTCAAGGTAATAAGGCCGGCAGCCAGTACATTGGTATCAACAACGTAAATACGGCTGCTCATTGTGTTCTGTGGGCACGGGTTTCCTCAGCAGCCAGGTCAATAGCCTCCTGTTCTCTGCATTGGGCATGTGATCGGGCCCGATCCACCAGTTTACGGGCATTATCCATGGATTTAATGCCGCGAAGCTGCAGACTTTCCTCAATGATTTTGCTGATGCTGCGTCCCTGTCTGGCTGCAGTTTCTTTGAGTGCCCGGTGCAAATCATCATCAAGCGTAATGGATAGCCGGCTCATGGGTGCCTCCTTGTTTTTTAGATTGTTTACTTATTACAGTAGCACCAAAACACCATGGTGTCAAGGTGCAAGGACTCTTATACCCCTCACCCTAACCCTCTCCCGGAGGGAGAGGGAATATAGGACTGCCTATCCCTTCCCGGAGGGAGAGGGGATATAGGACTGCCTATCCTTCACCCGGAGGGAGAGGGGGGATATAGGACTGCCTATCCATCTCTCGGGGGGAGAGGGAACAGGGATACGGCATATAAGGGGATGTTCAATAGCCGGCCATCCTGCTTAAAGTTTAACTGCGAGGTACGCCCGAGATAAGGGGGATGAAATTTTTGATCAAACGATTTAAGGCTCTTGCTATGTGGATTGATTCCTGCTTTCGCCTCCAGCGGGAATATTGCATCAAAGTTTTCACAGAGAAAATCCACCTCTGCTGTTCCCCGGCTTTCCCAGTAATAGAGATCCAAACCCCGGGTGGCCTTGAGTTCCTGGACTACAAAATTTTCCACTAATGCCCCTTTGAATTCCTGAAATATTCTGTCCCCTTGTACAAGTATCCTGGCCGGGATGCCGGCAAGCGCTCCAAGCAATCCTGTATCCAGGGTATAAACCTTGAAAATGTTTTCTTCCGCATAGGCCTTGAGGGGCCGTTTGGCTGTATTTACCCGGAAAATCCGGTGAATAAGCCCGGCCTTTTCCAGCCATTGGATCGCGTTTTCGAAGTCTCTCATCCGGGCGCTTTTTTTCAGTACGGAAAAGATGAATTTCTTATTCTCCTTGGACAGTTGAGCCGGAATGGAATCCCACACCATTCTTAATTTCGGAATATCCGGGCCTGCGGCATACTTGGCAAAATCCAGTACATATGCCCCCAGAATCTCGTTGTGTACTTCTCTAACCTCTTCCCAATCACCGGATGAGGCAAAATAATACACTGCTTCCGGCATTCCTCCCGTAAAATAATAGGAGCGCAGCTGCCGGAGGAGTTCCTTATGCAGAGGCTCGGGATATGGTTCCGGAGTTTGTCTGCTTTGGACAAGTTCTTTAAGTTCCTTGGCCCCGACAGCCTCCAGAAACTCAAAAAAGGATAAGGGATAAAGATCGAGAAAATTGACCTTGCCAACAGGAAAAGAACCCGGACCTGAAAGAGTAATACCCAGTAAGGAACCGGCAGCGACTATATGATATTCAGGCGCTTGTTCCTGAAAATATTTTAAGGAGTTCAAGGCCCTGTTCGAGGCTTGGATCTCGTCAAAAACAATCAAATCCCGGCCGGGCCGTATTTTTTGACCGACGTAAATTGAAAGATTTTTAATCAGTTCCTTTGGATCAAGCCGGTCAACAAAGAAATCACCTGCAGACGCATCTCTTTCAAAGTTTATATAGATACAGGATTCATATTCCTTTTGACCGAATTCATTCAGGAGGTACGTCTTTCCCGTCTGCCGTGCTCCTTTGAGCAGCAAAGGCTTACGTCGGACTGATTTTCTCCACTCCAGCAGCTTTTCATAAAGATTTCGTTTCATGGCTTGATTATATTCGTAAAATGTAATTTATGCCAATATTTTCATGCAAAAAAGTGAAGCAATGCCATAAATTCCTTGGTATTTTGTGCATAAATTTTCTCCTATTCCTACCTACGCCTACTCCCTACGGGGTCGGACCTGAATATCCTGCTGAATTAACAAGATAAAAATTCTTCAAAGGCCTTGAATTCGCCTCAGGATCCCTTTTTTAGGGTTCAAAACAGCATTGTAAGAAGGTACTAAGGTTTAACTTTCAATTTGCAAAGAATGTTTTGGTTGAATATAAGATAAACATACTGAAAATCCGGCTTATTACTGGTATGTTTTTTTTATGAGAGTTTTACATGTCGGCAAGTACTTTCCGCCTTACGCCGGAGGGATTGAAAATTTCTGCGGCGATCTGCTTCCAGCCCTGAAAAAACAGGGGGTGGAAGTTGCCGCCCTGGTTCACCAGGGACCGGATGAGCCTTCCGGGGAAGAGGATTTCTCCGGTTTTACCGTTTACCGGGTCCCCGCTTATGGCCGGTTTTTTTACACCCCGCTGAGCCCAGGTTTCCCAGGGGCTTTTAAACGTCTGGTCAGGGACTTCAGACCTGACCTCATTCACTTTCACCTCCCCAACCCCTCCGCCTTCTGGGCCCTGCTCCTGCCTTCCGTCAGAAAAATTCCCTGGATCGTTCACTGGCACTCGGATGTGGTCTCCTCTAAAATCGAGCGCTCCCTGGCCCTGGCCTATCAGTTTTATAAGCCTTTTGAGCAGCTGATGCTGGCCCGGGCTGCCGTGGTTATCTGCACCTCGAAACCCTATATGGAGAGCAGTCTCCCTTTGCGGAAATGGCGGGAAAAGTGCAGGATTATCCCCCTGGGGATAGATCCGGAGCGATACGGGCGCGGGCAGGCCGGCACTGAACCCGGCCGGGACGGTCTGCCGGTGAGGCTGGATAAAAATAACTTCAATGTCCTGGCCGTAGGCCGGTTGACTTACTACAAGGGGCATGAGGTTTTGATCCGAGCTGCGGCCGGGACCCGGGGAGTCGGGATTTATATAGTCGGCAAGGGAGAAAAGCAAAAGGAACTTGAAAAACTTATCGAGACTGCGGGAGTGGCGGACAAGGTAACCCTGGCCGGGTTTATGCCTGATCATCAGCTCCGGGCTTTGATGGAGCGGGCTGACTGTCTCTGTCTGCCTTCGGTGGAGAGGACAGAGGCCTTCGGCTTGGTTCTGCTGGAAGGGATGTATTACCGGAAACCGCTGGTGGCAAGCGACGTGGCCGGCTCGGGTATGGGCTGGGTGGTGGATGACCGGGAAACCGGTTTCCTGGTGCCTCCCGGAGATGATCAGAAGCTGGCCGGAGCCCTTCAGTTTCTGGCTGATGACCGCGGATTAGCTGTAGAGACAGGGCGGCGGGGAAAGGAGAAGTTTGATCGTTTATTTCAGATCAACAGGGTGGCCCGGGAGGTGGAAAAGGTATACCGGAGACCGGGCCAATAATGGCAAATGACAAGGTCCTGAAGGAAATGGGAGAGGGGATATAATACTTTCATCAATGATAATCAGTTTTCAAGGCTCTAGTTGAATTATTCTTGCTCTGTTTCCCGTTATAGTGTAATAATTTTGGAATGAATTCCCAGATAATCGTATTTCGAGAGCTCATACCACGCATTGAAGCCCGTCTTTTTCAAGGTAAAGCGATTATTCTGCTTGGCCCCAGGCAATCCGGAAAAACCACCTTGATTAAGGAGGTATTGGAGCGTTCGGGTGAAAAATATCTGATGCTTAACGCTGATGAGCCGGACGTACGTGAACTTCTCCAGGAAGTGACTTCTACCAGGTTACGGGCCATTATAGGTGAAAACCGCATTGTCTGTATTGATGAAGCCCAGAGGATTGCCAATATCGGGATTACATTGAAACTGCTGACTGACCAGATTCCGGAAGTCCAAGCAATTGCCACCGGATCCTCCTCCCTGGATCTCAACTCCAGCATTTCTGAACCCCTTACAGGCAGAAAATTTGAATTCATCCTTTATCCTCTTTCTTTCGGCGAAATGAGTGGTCATTACGGACTGCTCCAGGAACGGCGTTTTTTGGAACAGCGGTTGATTTATGGGGGCTATCCGGAGGTAGTGATATCCAGAGGCCGGGAAGAGGAGCTGGTAAAGCTTTTAGCCGGAAGTTACCTGTTCAGGGATTTGCTAACCCTGGAGGGAATCCACAAACCGGCATTACTGGAAAAAATCGTCAAAGCCCTGGCACTGCAGCTGGGCAGCGAGGTGTCCTTTCAAGAGATTGGGCGGCTCACAGGGGCGGACAAGGGCTATGTTGCATACTGCACCTCCTTTGTAGTGTCAGAAGCGACTAAGTGTGCGAACTTTTTTAATTGTGGATTTCGATCCACTAATCCGGGTTCAGGCTCGTTGTAGAGGTATTTACCTTTCTTATACTCATGGGCAGTGATTAGACCGAGTTCACGACACCGCCGGATCTTGTCGCAAGAGATACCAAGTTTTCCTGAAAGTTCACGTGCCAATAATTTACCCTGTTTTCTAAGTCGTGTCCAGCGATTAGGCAAACGGTAGGCAATGCGAATTCGCGCAACGTGTTCCGGTGTAAACGACTGGCCGGTCCCGGTTTTTAGACCACTTGCTGTTAGAATACTTGCAATCTCGAATTCCGGATAATTATCAAGAAGTTCATCAATGGCTTTGACAACCTTCGGTGGTGTTTGTCTTAACTCCCATGCCGGTTGGGGTAACGGCAAATTAAGCGTTTTACACATACCCCCTTTAAAACGAATATGACAGGTCAATTGATCTTTTTTGAGTATGGTCACATCTTCGATCAACAAACGGACGATTCTTTTGCGATCACGATTGGACAATGAACCCTTTTCCCATATGGCGGAAAAGTCACTGACCAGGCTCTGTAATGCAGTGGTCTGCTCTTGACTAAAAGTGGCGACATCACGTTCTCTTGCGGTTTCATATGCACACTGCGCTTCATCGAGGGCACGAAGTTTTTCGTTCCATTCAGCTTCAAGAACCTCGGCGACATACCGCTTATCAGGATCGACTTTCGAGTATCGCCGGCCGGCTAAATCGGCTTCGTAACGACACCGTTCGACCTGCCGATAACGCAAGCGATCTGCTTCATCAAGCCGGGCCTGCAGTTCATGGTGAACGGTTAAGGCGATGTCGATATTCTGGCTGTTTACCATGTTCACAAGCAAATCACCGATCGCGTGGTCGATAACGTGGCCCGACACGCGTTGACAGTCATTGGGATTGCCGTTTTCTACTTGTATCGTTACAATAAAAATTCGAACAAAATCCTTAAAAAGGGGTAACACTTTAACCCCCGGCTGGTTGTTTAATAAGGCTGTCAATCAGCCCTGATACTTGTTCTTTTTTCTCCAGATCGAGATCTTTTCTGTCTCCCATTACCTCCCAGATCTTTTTCCGTACTGACCGGATATAGGTCTTGCCG
>JAWOFO010000058.1:0-4250 GCA_046497465.1 Desulfobia sp. | reverse complement strand
CGAGATGATCGCACAGGCGTTATCAAGATTGCGCGGGGCCGTTCCATACCCTGGCTCAACGAGGGAAAAAAAGAATTATTGAAGACGCCCTCAAAGCCGGCCTCTACGCTGGCAATCGGGGAAATGGGCGCGTTACAGAAGGCAGTCCCTGACTGGCGGTTCCAGCGGGCTCCGGGGAGCATGGTTGACCCGGCACCTGATGCCCGGCAGATATGGAGGCCGTTAAACGGCTGGTCAAAGCTGGCCATTGTTGACAAATCGGGGGTAATAGCTGTCACCAAAAATTGCTCCCTCCCTGACCAGTGGTGTTCTGAACGCAATTATGCTCATGCCTGGTATGCCCTGGAGGCTGATTTAGGGTCTTCTTTTTCCCCGAAAAAAATGTGGCTTACATTTGATGCCGTAGCCCACTTCTGTGTAGTGTTTGTCAACGGGAAGGAAGCAGGCAGTCATATAGGAGGGTTTACTCCCTTTTCCCTGGAGATTACTGATCTGATTCAGCCCGGCCTCAACACAATTGCCATTCTGGTTCAGGATGAGACAGCAGTGGTGGATAAAGAAAAGGAACGGGCCGTAAGTCAGTTAGGTCCCCGGCCTGGCCGCCTCCAGGCTTATGTGGGAGGGGGGATAAGAGGAGGCATTTATTTTGAAGCCCGTGAGGAAGTACATGTTGCCCGGATCAGAGTAAAACCTTCCACCAGGGAAAATGTTTTAAAAACAGAAACCTGGATTTGTAAAGATATGGAGGAAGAAGTAGAGGGGGCTGCCATAAAGCAGGCCGTTTATGAGTGGCCTCATGGAACTGCACCGGTTTTGCAATTTCCTGAACGCCCTGTTCATTTTATTAGGGGAGAGAGGGAAGTTAAGATAGAGAGCAGTATTTCCTGGGAAAATCCCAACTTATGGAGTCCGGAACACCCACATTTATACATTCTTCGTACCACGGTGGAAGCAGGACGCCGGTCAGAGTCATGGGAAACCCGTTTCGGCTTCCGGGAATTCTGGATTGAAGGCAAAGATTTTATGTTAAACGGTAAACCTGTTCGTTTACTTGGGGATGGGGCTTTGCGGCGGGAATTACTTTCCCTGGTTCCGGATAAAGCCCGGGTCTATAACCGCGAAGCTCTTAAATTTTTAAAACGGGAATTTAATTTTAATGCGATTAGACTGCACGCTGAAATTTTTCCTGTATGGGCGACATTAGCGGCTGATGAGGCAGGGTACCTGGTGATTAACCAGAGTTCGATAATATGTGGTAAAAAGCAATGGTATATCCGGGGCGCTGAAGATTTTTTAAATAATACAGAGATACAATTTTCCGAATGGTACTGGCGGGATGTCAACAACCCTTCGGTCGTAATCTGGGATATGGAAAATGAAGTAATCCGGGACCAGCGAACCCCGGAACTGGAAAAATTTGCCTTAACATTAGATCAATTTATCAAAAAGCATGATCCGGAGGCGATAGTTGAACATTCAGGAGCCGCTTATTATCACCCCCGCCAGGAGATCATCCATGTACACATGCAGGAACAGTACAGCCGGATCATGCGGGAATGGGAAAAAGAAGGCACAGCTCCTTTAATCCTGGGTGAGTTCTGGATGGGGGGACGTGGTGAAACCCGTCTACCCAACGGTTATGAGTATACCGATCGTCAGGACTGGCATCAGGAAGAGGCCCGGCTCTATCGCGAGCAGATGTTAGAGATGCGTTATTACGGGGTTTCCGGAATTATGTCCCACCGTTTAACCCACTGGCCTACATTGGAACCAGGCCCACTGTTGTCTCAAAATGATTGTACAGAAGGTGGGCATAAACAATATCGGTGGCGGTTTCCTGATGTTCGCAGTGAAGGTGCCCGGGGTCTGGCTCCGGTTGTCGGTTTTGTCTGGCCCCGTAAGGCCACGGTCATTGAGGGTAAACCGTTTCGGCGCGAGGTTGTGGTTTGTAATGACCGGGACGCGGAAGTATCCCTGACAGTAACCTGTAAGTATGGTCTTCAGACTGAATCCTGGGAAATTACACCCGGCCCGGCGGAACAGCATAGATTAGAGGTAAGTTTTACCCCGGTAAATGAAGTTTCAGAGATGGTCGTCAAGGTTAAAGAAAAAGCAGGCCGGTTTCTTGAATACGACCGGGTGCCCATCAACGTGATTCCGTCTTCACTTGCTTCGTTTTCACTCTCAAATCGTCGTCTTGTCGTTGTCCCGGAAATAGATTCGGCAACAGCGGCAGCTCTGGAAGAGTTGAATGTACCCTACAGGGTATCCGAGGATATCCCCGAAGTTGCTGAAAATACAATCGTGCTGCTTGCCCCGGGGGCGGCGGATGATGCTCTGGGCAGAAACGCTGCTGCCGTACGGGAATATCTTGCCGCCGGGGGGCGTTTACTGGCTTTAAAGCAGGAGCAGGCTCCCCGGTGGCTGCCCCTGGAACTGCCTTTCTGGTCAGCAGTACGTTCCTCAATTCCCGAGTTTGACCGTGGGGGATGGGATCAGACCAACAAAGACCTGATCTACAGCCGTGAAGTACAGGTATATGCCCCTGGACATCCAGCGTTTTCTGCTTTAAAGCCATGTGATTTCAAGGAATGGTCTCCTGAAGACGGGCGGATAAGTGATGATGTTTTTATCAGGCCTAATGCGGTTAAGATGAGGACGGACGGAGCATACCGGGTTCTTTTAGGGGCGACCCGTCGTGAAAATGCTTCCCTGGTAGAATTAAGGGTAGGAAAGGGGACAGCCTTCTTATGCCAGGCACAGGTTTTACAGCAGCGGAAGCATCCGGCAGCCAGAACATTGTTTTTCAATATGTTGAGATATTTAGACGGTCCGGCCTGGGCAGTTGAGCAAACCGCGATAGGTTTAATGGGGGAAATATCTGCCTCCCGGATAGCTTCGATGACCGGGATAGAGCAGGATCTTTTTGTAGACGTTACAGACAGGACAGATGTGCCGTTTTTTATTCTTGCCGGAGATAAGGCTGATACAGAGAAGATAGTTGCGTTGGTAAAGGCAGGAAAGACAGTGTTCGTATTATCCTGTGAGACCTGTTCCCGCTTGCCCGGCTATGAAGTTGACGCGGAGGAAGAGGGTAAAGCATACTATTATTCAGCCACCCGCAGTGGAATAGAAGATCACCCCTTGTTCTGGGGAGTGGCCAGTGCCAGTTTCCTGCCCCTGGACGAAACCCCGATAAAGGGCGCTCTCTCCGCGGTCCCCCCTGATGCCCGGCTTTTACTCGGCGGGCACTGTTGTGGTCATAGCCCATTGAAAAATGACTGGTCAGTTGATATTGGGTTTTACGGACTGGAGACAAGGGAAGAAGCTCCCCCGGTGGCAGTGGAACAGAAGATAGAGAAGGGTAGTCTTATAGCGACAACTATAGAGCCGTGGCAAGAACAGGCTGAAACTCAGCGGCAGTTACTCACTAATTTACTGGCCAACGCCGGAGTAGCTGTTCCAAATAAAAGTGGACAGATTTCCACCGTCAGGGTAAAGCACACGGTTCCCCTTCAGTTTGACGGGAAGCTGGACGACTGGACAAACGATATGGAAGACATTAATCTTTCCCGCTATTCTCATGCCGAACCTCTTGTTCTTACAAGTAAAGAAATCGTGGAGGGGAAGATAGAAGATGAGCTTATCCGCGGTTATCATCAACACCCTGACCTTACCTTATCGGGAATCATTTATCTTTTATACGAGCAAGAGAATCTTCTTATCGGCGGGGTTATCTTCTGCCGGGAGGAAAATCCTGAAGTAAGAATAGACGTTGGTGGATTCACAAAGGAGAATAAGAGGAAACAGAGGATAAGAATTGACCCTCAGAAGCAGAAATTAGAAATAGATGACAGCCCTGCGGCTGGTTCAAAAATTGTAACCGGTTACCAGTCCGCCAGTGAAATTATAGATACCCGTTTACTTAACTTTACTCAAATTCACCGACAAACCGGTAAGGCTGAGATTCTTTCTGATATCCAGGGTTTAACTTTTGAAACAGCAATTCTCTGGTCCTCTCTTGGCTTCCAGGAGGTTCCGGTACAATTGCAGGCCAGGGTCCGGCTTTCCGGCGATAAGGGCGTAGTTCTTCAGCAACCGGCTCCCTCTGGGGAAACGAAGAATTATCTGAATTTGCAAATGGAGAAAAAGGAAAGGTCGGAGAAGTGAAGCTATATAATATAGGGGACGTACGTGTACATCTTTTTTGTCATTAAAGGATTGTATCAATATATTGCACGAATTAGTGG
>JAWOFO010000068.1:0-16763 GCA_046497465.1 Desulfobia sp. | reverse complement strand
GCCGATGTTACTTATCACGCTCACTTTCCGGGCAGCAGGTGGATTGCCGGGATACCGACTCCAGCCGAAGAGATCAATTCTCTGGTTGATTCCGGGCTGATTGCCAGCTATAGCGGTCAGGCCCTGGCCACTAAGATTGACAGGACCCTCCCTTCCGGGTCGGAATTCCGCCAGCTAATCGATCTTCAGGGCAGCCTTGATCTACTGGTTGATTTCGGCCGCCTTGATAAAGCGGATGCGGTTACCGGAATTATTGCTTTTCCGGAAGAAATGGATCTGCGGGTTATTGCCGGTGCAAGCGGCAAAGCCGCCGGGGCTGTCAGAGGTGAAATTGTCAACAATGATGTCATGGAAAGCGTATTCAACGGCGCCTTTTATGGTCCCGGAGCCTCCTCCATAGGGGGCAATTTCGCGGCTGATTTTCCTGATGCCTCTTATATCGGGATTTATGGCGGTGACCGCTAGCAGAATATCAAAAAACGTAAATCGATCAGAATCATGTAAAAAGGAGAAGGATATGTTTGAAGGGAAAAAAGAAAAACCCAGACCGGAGAGGGTGGCAATACTTCGTTCCCTTCCTATGGAGGTCAAGGAGCAGATAACTGGTAAGGAGGCCCGGGCTTTTATGTATGATGAGGAGGTTCCTGACAGTCTTTACGAGAAGTTGAAGGATTATCTGGTTGAAGATGAAGACAGTGCTGAATAGTAAATATGGGGTTTATTAATAAATTAAACCCATTCCTTAAAGCTTCGCCCTTTAAAATCGGCTGTCTGGTTACCCTGCTGGCTGCCCTGCTCTTTTATTCGTTTGGCAGCAGGAAACCTTTACTGCTGGCCTCTATGGATAACCGGATCATTGACGTCATGTTCCGCCTCAGGGGCAGTACCCCGACAAGCGGCCGGGTGGTAATTGTTGATATTGATGATAAGAGCCTGGCTGAAATCGGTCAATGGCCCTGGCCCCGCGATATCATGGCGGATCTTGTTAGCAGGATCAGAAAAGCCGGGGCTGAGGTGATCGGTCTTGACATCCTTTTCGCCGAAGAGGACCGGACTTCACCCAAGAATTATCTGCATGAGTTAAACAGTTTTCTGGCTGATCCCCTGCCAGCCTCCAGGCTGCAAAATTTAAAAAAAAAATCCGCCCTGGATCACGATCTCATCCTAGGTGAGATACTGGCCCGTTCTCCCAGCGTCCTGGGTTATGCCATGTTAAACGATCCTTCCGGCAAACTTACTCCGGCCCGGCCCTTTCCCTCCTGCAACATCAGGCTTGATTCTCTCCAGGCCGGGTTTTCTGAATTGAATTTCATAGAGGCTTATAATGCCATTTTAAATATCCCGGAAATTTCCCGGGCCAGAAGTGAAGGTTTTATCAATGTATACCCCGGACCCACCGGCATCATCAGGCAGGTCCCGCTTTTTATGAGCCTGGATCAAATACCTTATCCTTCCCTGGCCCTTGAAATTTTCAGAATAGCCCGGCAGGAAAGAGGGATAACTGTCCACATCTCCAGGTCCGGTAAATGGAATAGGAAAGATATTCTGGGAATCAGTGTTGGAGAGCAGTTTATTCCCACAGATGAGCGCGGCCAGCTGACCATCAACTACCGGGGCCCGGTAAAGTCCTTTCCTTACATCCCTGCCGCTGATCTCCTGACTGATGGGGAGCAGGAAAACCTCAAAGGGAAGATTGTCCTGATCGGCACCTCTGCCGCCGGACTTTTTGATCTCCGTTCCACCCCTTTTTCCAGCATATATCCAGGAGTGGAACTCCAGGCAGTTACCATCGATAACCTCCTGAAGGGGGATCCCCTGATCTATGACCGCTATACCGAAATAGGCCTGACTTATGCCGTGATTGTTGCCGGCGGGCTGTTGCTCAGTGCACTCCTGGCTTATACTTCCGCTCTGGCCGGTGGTCTGGGCGGGATCCTCTGCCTGCTGGCCACCTTTGCCGGTTCCTGGTATAATTTTCTGCAGGGCAGGCTGGTGGGAATCACCTACCCTTTGTTCACCATTGTTGCCGTATTCCTTCTGGTAACCCTGGCCAACTATTTTTTCGAGGGCAGGCGGAAGCGTCTCCTGCATAAGGCCTTTACCCGTTATGTTTCGCCGGAACTGGTAAGTGAAATTATCAAAGCCCCCCGTAAACTTTCGCTGTCAGGCGAAGTCAAGGACCTTACCGTTTTTTTCAGTGATATCCGTGATTTTACCAGAATCTCCGAGGGTATGTCTTCCCGGGATATCGGACGACTGCTGAACAACTACCTTACTGCCATGAGCAGTGTTCTCATGGAATACGGCGGCACAGTGGACAAGTATATAGGTGATGCTATTATGGCCTTTTGGGGAGCGCCCTTGAGTGATCAGGAACATGCGGTCAAGGCGGTCCGGGCCTCGCTGGCTTCGCTTGAACGTCTCCGGGAACTGCAGCCGGTCTGGCAAAAAGAGGGGTTTCCGAAAATTGAAATCGGCATCGGTTTAAACAGCGGCGAGATGAATGCCGGCAATTTCGGAAGTCAGCAGCGCTTTGACTATACAGTGATCGGTGACAATGTCAACCTGGCCTCCCGGCTGGAAGGCCTCAACAAGGTTTACGGGACCTTTATCCTGATCAGTGAGTATACCAGAAGAGAGATAGGCGATCTTTTTTACTGTCGTTTTATTGATCTGGTCCGGGTTAAGGGCAGAGAAAAACCGGTAGCCCTGTATGAGCCGCTTTGTGAAGGCCAGCCTGATCCGGGTCTGAAACAGGAAGCTGCTGCTTTTGAGGAAGCACTGCACTTATACTATCAAAAGGATTTTGCCGGCGCGGAGGACCTGTTTGCAAAACTGGCGGCTGGTAATCCTTGTCGTCTGTACCATCTTTATCAGGAAAGAATCGCCAGCCTTAAGAAGGAGATGCCGCCGCCGGACTGGGACGGCGTTTTTACCCATAAAACAAAATAATTAACTCAATTTTCCAACTTGAGAAAGCTATTATGATTTCAGACTCTCTTCCTTCCCGCTTAATCTGCGGTAAAGCCAGTGCAGAAATAGATATAGTACTATTAGAAAGACCAGTAAAAAAAAAGCCCAGCGCAGGTTCATTTTGGCGGCGTGCCGGCCAAAGGCCACAAAAGGCAGGGCCATGATCAGCTGGGTTGTCCAGCCCACGGCGAAATAGGCGGGGAAGGACAGACCGCTGAGACTAAGGGTATAATTTTTCACGGCATAGGGACAACCGGGAATAAGTGCAAACAGAATGAGATGAAATAAACTGGTTTTCTCCCTGAGATCGCTGAGCTGCATCCGGTATTTCATCATTATCTGGTCAAGATAGGGTTTGAATATTGAATGGCCCAGCAGGTAAGAACAGGTTAGGTGGACCGCCATGGTAAGGGAGGTCAGAGTATAACCCCAGGCTATGCCGAACTTGATCCCGGCCAGAACCAGAAAGATGGAAAAGGGAAAGCCGATAATAGGCATTAAAACCATTAAGGCAATAAAAAGCAGGGGCTGGGTATCCTGGTTGACCAGGAAGGTGAACCAGCCGAAGAAACCCTGTCCCTTGCTTAAAGAGACCAGTCCTGCAGCCAGGCAGGTCAGGATGGTAAATATAATTACGAAAGCTTTAAATTTGGTCATCGCTAAAAACTTCAGCGCTTATGGACTATGATATCAGCAATCAGGGGTAGATGATCGGAGGCGGTCCTGGTCAGACCGGTCCTGGGGACCTGGACGCTTTTCACTTCAATGCCGTCGCTGACAAAGAGATAGTCTATTCTGTTAAAGGGCAGCCTGGAGGGCCAGGTAGGTTTCTCCCTTTCCCCTTTTATTCTCCACTGGGCGTCGCGGAGGAGCCGCTGGAAGCGCCGGTAGACATAGGAGCGGGGCTGGGAATTGAGATCCCCGCCCAGAATCACGGGACAGTCGCATTCCCGGTTTGCCAGCCACCTGCTGCCGGTCAGGAGATCAGCCTGGCGGCATCTTTCCGGGCGGCGCAGTCCCAAATGGGTGTTAATAAAATTAACCCGAATACCCTCCACATCAATTTTTACCCAGATCGCACTCCGGGGCTCCAGCCCCGGCTTCCGTTTTATCCCTGGAAGCCTGTCCGCCTTGACCATTTGAAGAGAGAAACGGCTTAATACAGCATTGCCATAGAATTCTTCTTCTATATTAAGGGAGGGATGAAAATGGCAGAACATCTTCAGAAAGCCGGCTATTTCCCGGGCCTGATCTATCCCGCCGCTTCGCAGTTTACCGACATCAACTTCCTGAAGGGCGACAATATCCGGTTCATAACCGGCGATGACCCGGGCAATTCTCTCCGGTGATATCTTTTTGTCAAAGCCCCTGCAGCTGTGGATATTGTAAGTCATCACCCTCAAACGGGCACTTTTGCGAAAAATATTCAAAGTTTAAGATGCATAGTAACTTGAGAGTCTAAAGTTCTTTCGTCACGCCGGTCCCGGATCGTGTCCGGGATGACGGATAGAGAACTTTGGACTTTGGAGATAGTAAATAATTGTGAATTCTCAGTAAGCCCTGTTTGCCTGTATATACTTATTTTTCAAACGCTGACCTGAAAGATAAAGCGACACGGCGCAGTTCATTTATTTTGATATAGGCCGCTTCCGAATGATCAGGAAACAGCTCCCGGGGTAGCAGGGCAAAGGCATCGGTCTCCAGGTATCCCGGGCCGCCATGGGCCCCCTGTTCAATGGGAAAACTCAGGGGAGTCCCTCCAGCCCGCCAGCCGGAAATCACAAAGGTCCCGGCATCTTCCTGGTGACAGAGTTTAATCAGATCAGCTGCAACCTCCTGCAGGTAGGCATGATCAGCCCCAAGAATCTCTACCGGTTGACCAGGCAGAACAAACTCGCCCTTCCTGTTCCAGGCAAGAATCCCGCCTTTGCCGTCAATGCTTAGAACCAGAGGGATGGCCGCTTTTTCCACCAGTGCCCGGCCTAGACGCCTTTTTTCTTCCAGGTCAGGCTCTTCGGCAAGATAAAGATGGCCCAGCGGCCCCACTGCAGTTACCACGGCTTTATCTCTTCTTAACTCATTATTAAAGACCTTGAAACCGATAATTTTCTTGATAATCCGGCCTCCTAAAAGAGAGTAGCGCAATGACTGAATACCCCTTTTTTCCGAATGATTGCCGCTGGTGTACTTCTCTTTTTCGTAATCGTAAAGTACGCTGTCCACGGCCTCCCGTAGGGTCCTACCCTGTTCGCTCTCGTAGTGGACAACTTTTTCCTGGCCGTGGTCAGAATATATCCAGAGGCTGTACCGCCTGCCCCCCTCTTTTTGGGCGGTATTCCAGATCTGGGCTATAGCGGCATCTATTCCCTTCAGGGTTTTGAGTGCAAAAAGAGAGTCAGGACCGCGGCGGTGGGCATGTTCATCGTAACCCAGAAAATTGAGATGGACAATAGGCCTGCCCTCCCTGAGATCCATAATAACACTGTCCTTTACCAAATCCCTGAGCAGTATGGAAACAGCAATCCGGCTGGGAATAAATTTCAACTCCTTATATAAGCTGTAACCACTTAAAATTCCACGAAAAAAATCAAAAAACGCCAACACCGATTCCAAAACAATTAAAAGAGAGGATTTCAAAATGGCCCTGAAGAACCTGTAGGCTGTAGCCGCAAGTTTTAGCAGGTCCAGATCCCGGAAAAGACGGTTCTGACCGAAAGAGACCGTGCAAAAATGACATTCCTTCGAGCCTCCGCAGTAGCAATTAGCGTAGGAAGAACCGTACTTCAGGAGCCCCTGGTGTTGCTTCTCCATTTTTGCCTCGAGCAGCCCGGCAGCCTCGGGATCATAAAGCCTGAGTATCCTGCCGGAAATATGGTCCCGGAAGCTGAAAGCCGGAACGATCATTTTAATCCCATAGAACAATTCACCCTGAAAGCGGGGTGTGGTGGAGGGAATCCCGGGATAGAGAGGACTGAGCTGATAATTTTCCCGCCTCAGCAGGTTGCTTAAAAAAGGCATTCGGCCCTCTTCCAGTGCCCGCCTTAAAACAGTTCTGGATAGGCCATCGATCTGAATCATAATCAGGCCGTTTTTCTGACCCTTATCGTCTTCCATTGAGGCCGCTTTTTTCCTTGATGGTGTCTATACCCGCGTCAATCAGCTTCCTGACCAGCTGCCATTCCGTTTCCAGCCGGTTGCGGGCCTCAGACCAGAGTGTATCCTCAAGATCCTGCTCTTCATACTCTTTTTCAATCAACTTCCCATATATCCGCAGGGCCTTCTCAGCAGTATTGGTTATGGAGAACCGCTCCGCAGTATGGCGGGCCCCCTGCACCAGAGACCTGCGCTGCTCCGGGTCGGACAGCAACACGCGGGACAGGGCTCCGGCAAAATCATCTATGTCTTCGACGGCCAGTAGCCAACCATTTTCACCGTCCCTGACTACCTCCCTGACTCCGGAAGCATCCACCGCCACGACCGGTTTGCCGGCAGACATGGCTTCAGTCAGAACCATACCCTGGGTCTCGGACTGAGAGGCAAAAGCGAATACATCCATGGCATGATAAAAGTCAATTAACTCCCGGCCCTGGAGTTTACCAAGATGCACCAGCCTGTGCTCCAAACCGGCTCCGGTGAACAGGGCCTTTATAGTCCTTTCTTCCGGCCCTCTGCCGGCAACCATAAACCAAGTGTTTTCATGATCCTTCATAAACTTCAAGATACCACGAGCCAGAAAAAGGAGATTTTTTTCCCGGGCCAGGCGGCCGACATGTCCTACCACAAAATGATCTTCCGGCACTCCGGCCCGGCGGCGACAGCCTTTGCCGTCACCTTCGGCAAAGTAGTCAACATCAACACCGGTGGGCACAATATCAATGGGTGTCTGGACCTCCCTGGACCTGAGAAGCCGGGCTATACTTTCACTAGGGGCAAAGATGTGATCAACAAGATTGCAGTAGCCAACTGCCAGCTTGATTATAAAACTCTTGAGCAGGGGGGAATCGAGTGGAACATAATGGGTATACTGTTCATAGCGGGTGTGATTGGTAAATATTATGGGAATTCCGAAATGATTTCTTACTCTTAGGGCGGTATCACCCAACAGAAAAGGATGATGGGAATGGACAATGTCGGGCTGAAATTTTTCCAGACGCCGGTTAAGGCCCCAAGGGATGGGGAGGCGCACTGAGAAGTCACTGCCATTGAAATTCTGAATTGCCGGAATACGGACCACATCCTCCTCTTCTTCCGGAGTACCTTCAAACTCCGGGGCCACCACCATTACCCGGTGTCCCAGGCGGCGATACTCTCCGGTAAAAGAGTCTACGGAACGGGCAACTCCTCCCACATGGGGTTTATAGGTATTGGTCATCATAAGTATTTTCATAGTTGGGAGTTCTCGATAAAAAGTTTTTAATTTTTGGTTATGGTTCAAAATTTAAAGATTTACAGTACAAAGACAAGGTTCCTGGAAATTTCAGCCCCTGGCTAAATAGATCGACTGCCTGTCTGATTCAGCCGTAATTTCTCCATACCCGGCCAGACGCACCACAATCCGGGGCTCTCTGTTCTGCCATTTTGCCGACCATGACACCCTGACTCCGCCGGGAGCAGGGGCAATCAGCACGGAGACCGGACCGAAACGGGTCAAGGTAGGACCCAGATACATCTCTTCCCGCCGTTCAAGCCAGATCCGGGGAATCCCTCCCCCCAGGACAAGCCGGTCCTTAAAAAGTTCTTCCCGGACAAAACAGTCCCGGATCACGGTTAGCCACTCTGCGGCAGCCCAGATATGCTGGCCGTCCCCCATGCAGCCGCCACCGGTAGTGGGGTGGATAGCCTCCGGCCATTGCCCTGTGGGCGAGGCTGCCCTGGCAACCACGGAAATCAGGTCGAAAGAACGCTGATCGCCGGCCCTCAGGAGGATCTGGGCCAGATGAATGGTAAGGTAAGGATTTATGCCGGAATGAATCATATCCTGGAAGAAACCGCCTTTGACCAGGTAACTGTCCAGAATGAACTCCGCCGTATCCAGAAGGCGGAAATCGTCCGCCTCCATGAGCTGCAGGGGATAGCCGGCAACCAGAGAACCTATGGCCCCGGTATCAAGCCTGCGCAAAGGTGCAGCAGGCATTGCCGCCCGGTTGATTCTTTCTTCAGCCCTTTTCAGGCTGGTATCCACAGCCTGGGAAAAATCTTCAGCCTGTTCCCTGAATTCATCAGCCCGGTTCCCATCGCCATAAAGTTCCGCCAGGTGGGCGGCAGCATAAAGGCCGGCAATGCCCCAGAAGTTGTCCCAGTAATAATAGTCATTGGGACCAAGGTGTTCGGCGCTGAAACCTGCAGGAAACAGGCCGGCATATGGTACCTTCTTGCTGGAGGAAATTCTTTTCCTGGTTATCCAGCGGCCGGCCCGGTAGATATTTTTTTTCCATTTTTCAGGGGGAAGCGAACCGGTTAAAGAATAATAGCGGGAAAAGGTCCACAGGGCCTCGCCGTTGGAATCCCACTCCCCGTCCTGAGACTTGAAGAACCCCTCCTTGGTCTGATAGGGGAAAAAAGAAGAAAGAAGCCTGCCCACCCTGTCGGTGAATCCGGTATTGAGCAGGGCCTGCATAATAAAGGCCGCATCCCGGAACCAGAACCTGCGGTAGGTAAAAGGTCCCGGATAGACGCTGTTTACCGAATGAAGCAGCAGGCTCCTGACCGCGGTATCAAAAAGAAACCTGAAATGCTTATCCGGGACCCTGAGCCGGCAGGAGCCTTCCAGGGTTTGATTCCAGTCCCTGCTCTCTTCCAGCCGCTCAAGACCAACAGCAGATTCCTGAGCACTTTTCCGGTCAGCTTCCGCCAGTTTCCAGGGAGAGAAAAAGCGGGGATGGTGGACCTGAAGAGGTATCTCCGCCCGGAAAACCCGGGATCTGCCCTTTTCTAACCTAAACAGAGAGGCAGAGGTCAGCATTCCCACCTCGCATACCATTTTTTTCTGTCTGCCGCCCTCTGGCAGCCGGAGATAGACATCCCCCATGTGATAGTCCGAGAGGGTATGTCTATCCGGAACCTCGGAAAAGTTCACTCTCTGTTTCCTGTTGATCAGCCATGAAAGTCCCCCCTCTTCACAGGCCGCCTCATAGATAAAACTGATACCTTCCGGATTATATGGCCTTGCGGAGACCACAGCCCAGGCCGGGCCCGCGGAATATGCGGATATATCCAGATAACAGACCGGATTCCGGGGATTTTCTACGGAAACGCTGGTGACAAGTTCCATATCTTCTGTTCGGGCCCGGGTCCTGATTCGTAACTTATCATCGAACTTCAGCTGCTGCTCGACGGTGGGCAGCTTGGAGGGAAGGAGGGTATCACCGTTTTCATTTATAATCCAGCTGTCCAGGCCCCAGCTGTCCAGAAATGGCATAACCAGCCCCCGGGGATCCACCACTACTATTGTCTCGCAACAGGGCAGGCCCACGGCAGTCCAGTTGCGCTGGGTCAGATTGATATGGGTAAGAGAAAAGGCCCGGGGAATAAAAGAGGAATCAAGGGGATCAAACTGCTTCTCCACCCAGTAGGGCCAGACCCAGTCCATATTATGCTGGATGGCCTTGCTGTTAATAAGACCCCTGGCGTGAAAAACCATACCGGCCCGCAGCAGTTCAAGGGGCTCGCGGACTTCGGAGGGCTGGGCAAATCTTCGGACCCTGGCCAGAACGGTCAGAGGATCAAGGAATCCGTGGGTCCGGGCCAACTTGCTTATCCCCCATCTAATGGGAAGCCATTTTAACCACATAATTTATATCCTGAATCTCAAGTTCTCTTTCGGCCCCGGTCATTTTTTATAAAGCTGATATCAAACAGTCGGAAACAGTGACTGACAGTAACGCTAAGTACCTGTAGAACTGTCTGGAGACTCGCTTCAATTCCGAGTCTTTCTCCAATCTTTCGGGCAAAGGAGCCAAATAACGAAGATATCGTAAACTGTATTATTTCGCGAGCCAGGTTCTAACTTTCTCGGGATGCTGATTCACCCATTTAACGGCACTTTGATAAGGAGCACCGCTTTTTTGAATCATATCCATTACCTGGTGGATATCATCGGGCCGCCAGTTGAAGTTGTCTAAAAACTGGTACAGGCGGGGTTTGTCTTCTTTAAGGCCTTTTCTGATTATGGTATGGATAGATTCCGAACTGCCGTAGACATTTTTTGGGTCCTTCAAGTATCTTAGATCCCACCTGGCGAATATCCAGTGCGGCGTCCAGCCGGTTACAACCACCCAATCGTGGTTTTTGACTTTTTCGCCCAAAGCCTTTGTCATGGAAGCGCCGCTTCCTGCAATCAGCTTCATGTGTTCTATCTGGTAGTTTTTTATGGCTTTTCTAGTGAAACGCATGATGCCTGCTCCGGGCTCAATCCCGGTAATCCTCCTGTTGAATTTTTCGGCATACGCCTCCAGCTGGTCTATAGAGTCGATGGTTACATAGCCGGGGACCACGAGGCCGACCTTTGTTCCTTTCAGGTTAGGCCCCAGATCAACGACATTGTACCCTACTTTTCCGTAAAAATACTGGTGAAGGCTGGGCAGCCAGGCGCAAACAAAACCGTCCATATTTCCGCTGGCTGTTAAAAGCCACATGACCTCGGCATCCACTGGTACCAGTTTGCAATCATAGTTCATTTTTTCCTGCAGCACAGCCTTGACCACGTTGGATGCGGCTGTTGCACAGGACCATTCTGCATAGGCGATCCGGGCGGTTTTCTTTTCGGAAGCGGCGTTTCCGGCAACGCCCAAAACCATAAAAGTGCCGGCGAGAATACAGTTAAAAAATTTAACGGACGTTTTCATCACTTTTTACCTTTGCGCTGCAAGCGCTACGCGTGTTTATAAATGTTTGCCGACCTGGAAAAGATACCGCTGCTAGATGTCAGCAGCCGGCTCATGAATACCCATGAATTTCTTATTGCCCCGGATCATCTGCCGGACTGTCGCCACATATTTCATGCCGATTCCGGAATACTGTTCAAGTCCGCCTGCCATCAGGTGGGGATCCGGCTCTTTTCCCGCAAGGCGCATTCGGTAGCGCTGAATGCGCAGCTCCTTGTATGCCGGGTGGGAATTCAGATTCCGGATATAGGCTCGGACCGATTCCGATACATCGTCAAAGGCCCTGACTTCATAACTCGCCCCCTGCGGACGCCTTCTCGGGACTAGGCCGCATCCCTTTTCAAAGCACCACTGACCGAAAAGGTTGTTGCCCTTCCGGGCAAAGTAGGAGGTTCCCCAGGCCGATTCCTTTGCGGCCTGGGTTAATGCAAGCGATACCGGAATCTTGTCAATATGGATCAGCATTTTCCTGAAAAATTCCAAGCCTTCGCCATATTTTGTCTTAACGCGGTATTTTCCGGCAAGCGACTCGAGTTTTTCGATTTCCTTATCGGATAACTCATCCCCCTGCCGAAATTGCCGCCATTTTAAGAGCACATGAGCCCTTTCTTCCAGGACTTCCCGGTTTGCCTTCCGGACAATCGGCCGCAGAAAATCAAAAAATGCGGTTTTTTTCTTCTCTACATCCTTATACTTCGAAAAGTCAGGCAATTTTGTGTTTATCTCATTCGGTATTGGTTTCATAACCGAACCGCTCTTCTGTGTCTGCCGCACACTCGCTTTTTCATACAGCCGGCCGGCGCTGTCTTCCACACTGTCCTTTAAACCGGGCAGTTCAACCTGGCCGATGACTTCTTCCGGTTTGATGCCTTTGTACCCGTCTTCCCGCTGGCATGCCTGCAGAAGAGTAACGGCAGCAAAAAAACCCAGCAAAACCGTCAGGATGACAAAGGGTCCTGTTATTTTAGTCATTAACTCTCCTTTTCCTTTTCCGACCATATATGCAAAAGTAAATTTTTCCCCTGCCGCGCAAATACACCCTGAATGCAGGATTACGTCAGATCTGTAAACTTCTGCATCTTGATGCTTTTGTTCTGCAGTCCGCTGGTGATATGAAAATACTTGTTCTGGGGTACATAGGTGAATGGTACGTCTTCTGTCTTACGATAAAGAAAGTATGACAGGATTATTCTGTTTACGGCCTGATGTCCCACAATCATCATATGGTCGGCATTCTCTGAAAGAAATAACGCTTTTTTCAGACCTTTGATTGCCCTGTCGTACAATGTGATATATCCTTCTCCCTCAGGGTAGATGTAATTATACTTATCTCTCATCCGTTTCCGGAAGATCTCGGGATACCTGGATTTGATTTCATCATAGGTCATATTCTCGCAGATGCCCGCGTCAATTTCATTGAATTCGGGAATCACAATAAGTTTACTGTCCTGATAATTCAATAGCGCTCGTGCCATTTGGTGAGTCCGCTCTTTTTCACTGACAAAAATCCTGGGGATTCGTGTATTCCGGAAATGATAACCCAGAAATTGAGCCTGTTGCCAACCTGTGTCATTAAGGGTGGAATTTCCTCCGATCCTGTCTTCAAGATTATAATATGTCTTTCCGTGCCTGACAAGGTAGAGGTTTTTGATCCAGTCAGTGACAAGCACATCTCGTACAAGCACATAATGGGGAATACTGTCGGCCAGGTTCACGTCAAGAATATGGTTCTCTACAGTATCAAAGGTTAAGTGGTTGCGCTCCGTTTGCAAAGGTTCATAGATCTGCTGGTAGAAATTGATTCGTTGCTCGAAACTGCTGAACGCATCTAGTTCGCTCATATGGCCGAATTCACTCATTTTAGTCTTTTGCCAAATGCTTGCACTAAGGATCTCTTCATCACTGTAGTGACATTTGATAAAAAGTGTGGGGCATTTGAAGGAATTCTCAATCAGTTGCCGGCGTTTTTCCGTGGCATTCGTTGCATCAAGTATGACTACATCCCCCTTGGCAAGAAAATCCTGTGCCCTTCTGATATTATAATGGGCAATATTTTCCAATACTTGCTTTCCTTTTTCGGACTGATAGAACGATACCTTCGAGGTGTCCTGTTCGATACTCTCGCGTCGAACTTGTCCATTGTTGAAGACTTCTGCTTGAAATCCTTCCTCCGTAATGTTTGCCTTTAATTTTTGGGCAAGCGTGCTCTTCCCCATTGCAGGAAGGCCAACCAAAGCAATACAAAGCTTTTTCATGGGTAATGAAATTAAACGCTATCAGCTAGCTGTTGGGGTTAACGACAATCTTGAAAAACTCCTATCCCGTGTTTCAAATAAAAGCGGCTCTTCCGGATAATGAGTACCTGGAATAAAAAATAATTGAAAAAGGACATGGTAAGAGACATGTTGTTTGTTGTCCAAGCAAACAACTCAAAAGGAGGTCTCTACCATGTCCACTTCAATATTGTATCATGCTTTCAATCTCAAAGGTATTGAATTTCAGTCAGCAGATTACCTGGGCAAATGCCATTATGTTCTCGGCAGAAAGCAGGCCCTCTTAAAATTGTTACTACATCGTCTGCAATGCATGGATTGTCAGAAGATCTGGTGGCCGAAATTACCCTTCATGATCGGCAAACATCGTTATACCCGTTCCTTTGCCCTGACTGATGATGACAAGCAAGTCCTCAAAGGCAGCCGGTATCTCCTTTTACGTAACTACGAATTAATTTAGCTGAGCAGAAGTGTATCAGTTTATGTGAGCACTATAGATAAAGAGCACCTGGGTCGATTCCACTTTCAAGCAAATTCTTATTGACTTCCCTGATCAAGTTTTGTTAACAAAAATAATATGAAGCAT
Organism: Desulfobia sp.; assembly: GCA_046497465.1. Classification (GTDB taxonomy): domain Bacteria; phylum Desulfobacterota; class Desulfobulbia; order Desulfobulbales; family SURF-16; genus JAWLDV01. Next base: position 3,048 of record JAWOFO010000068.1, on the reverse strand, counting down.
GGATGAGATGGAGGGCATGCAACGATTTTTACCCTTCGCCCTTTATTGCCGATAAAAGCATTTTCGTCGGGGAATCCGATGGCGGAACACACAACCCTCTGTATGATTCAGCAGCCGCTGCTGCTGTTTATCGTTTTCTTGTGAAGGAGGCATAACCAGCGCATCGAGCGGACGGCAAAAAACGCCGCCGCTCATGTTTAACGTTATGTTTGCAGGAAAGACATATGAAGTGGCTTTTCCACACGGAAATTTTACTCGCTACGCTCCAAAAATTCCGGTGAGTGGGGCGTTAGGGTAATCATCAAAAAGGAGTGGTTCAAATGCCCGAAATAGCAAGATTCTATGGAATTATCATCAAATTGTTCTTTGGTGATCATCCGCCACCTCACTTTCACGCCGTTTATGGGGAGCATGTTGGGCTATTTAACATTGAAACACTTGAAATGATAGAAGGAGATTTACCCAAACGGGCAAAGAAACTTGTCATTGAATGGGCGCAACTAAACAAAGATGAATTGAAAGAAATGTGGCATAAACAAGAGTTCCGAAAACTTCCACCGTTGGAGTAATCATGAAAATCCCAAGAATCAAAAACGCAACACCGCTCGATGATCATACATTGATGGTCGTCTTTGATAATAATGATAAAAGAAAATACGATATTCGGCCTCTCTTATCAAAAAGTATGTTCGAGCCTTTGAAGAACCCAGTATTCTTCAAAGCATTTAATATCGAGAATGGTGGTTATGCTATTATTTGGAATGAAAATATTGACCTAAGTGAATATGAGCTTTGGAGCCATGGCCAGCCAATGCCCTAACATGCGGCTAAACTCGGACCATCCAAAGCGGTGCGGCTTTCGCTGCGCTACAGCCACACCGCTTTGGGTGGCCGGTTAGCCTTGACGTTCGGAGGGAATAAATGGGGAAATTACACCATCTAGATGTTGGTTGTGCCGATTGTAGTGTTATTGTCTCAAACAATTATACGTTTTTAATTGATTGCTATGGCATAGCTGATCACTCACACCTGTTGCCAAGTTCCAAAAAAATTCGTGGTGTATTTATTGCCTAAACTATGTATACAGATCCGCTCTGGTCAGCGGGAGACCGGATGCGCCTTTGGCAGCATGTTTGGTCGCAAGCACCTGGCAGATATGCATGGAGCCGTCGTTAAATCCGATGGAAACTCCAGCCAGATACAAAGCCCACATCAGAAATTTTTCCATGCCCACATATTGGATAGCCTCCTCTCGGTTGGCCATAAGCCCGCGATACCAGTGCCGTGTGGTCAAGGCATAATGCTCGCGTAGACTCTCCATGTCATGGACCTCAAAGCCGCATATCTCCAGCATGTCAATGGTATGGCCGACATTATCGAGCTCACTGCCAGGAAAGATATATTTCAGCAGCAACCGTCTCTCCGGCCGAATCTTCTTCACCTCCCACTTGGTCGCCTTGGCGTGACGTGAAATACCGTGGTTCATCAGGATGCCGCGGTCGCGCAGCAGTGAATGTATCTTTCCGAAATAATTTGGCATATTGGCGATACCGATATGTTCAAACATTCCGACGCTGGCAATTTTATCATAGGTCCCTTCAAGGGTTGAATAGTCGCGCAGCTCAACCTTCACAGTCTCTTCAAGGCCGAGTTGTTTTATTTTCTCTTTGGCAAAATCATGCTGCCGCTGCGACAAGGTCACTCCATGGGCACTGACCCCGTAATTTTGGGCGGCATGGCATATCAATCCACCCCAGCCGCAGCCGATATCAAGCATTCTATCGCCTGCTTTCAGGCGCAGCTTGCGGCAGATCATCTCAAGCTTATCATGCTGGGCCTGATCGATGGAGTTCTTTTCATCGGTGAAATAGCCGCAGGAATACTGCATCCCTGTGCCAAGAAACAATTTATAAAAGTCATTGCTGATATCATAATGAAACTGAATGAATTCCTTGTTGTCCCGGCGCGACTCTGTTCTTCCAACTTCGTTGCCAGCGTATTCGTGTTGCACTGTGATATCGCCGCTTGGCGTAAAAAGAAACGGTAGCGCCTTTTTCAAAAGGGAAAATTTGCTGATATTTTTGAGCGTTTTCTTGGGCCTTTTTTCCCGCGCTACTGTCACAAAATCAATGAGATCGCCATGGATGCCGATGTGACCCTTGACATACTGCTTGAGCAGATTTTCATAGGTGGGTTTTCTAAGAAGTGAACCAAGAACGCCGGGCCCGTTGATGGACAGGAAAAAATCAGTATCAACGTTGTGTCCCAGGGGGACCATGGATCCGTCCCAAAGGCGAACGGAAAAACGGAAATCAATCAACGCGCCGATGTCTTCAAACAATTGCCGTGCTGATGTAAGTTTGTTCTGATCTGATAAAAAAGGCATTCTCTCCTCTTACCATATTCATTTTGCCCAATATCAACAATCAAGGAGCCCAGTTTTTCGATTGTCTTTTGCGCAGTCTATTGATTCACACGGTGTTGTTCGTTACCCGTGAAGGTGGTGTGTTAAAGCATTCTCTCGCTAAGATAATGTATTTTATGAGCAGGGGCAAGAGAACCAGTCTGACCACAAAAATCATCCGCCCTGCAACCACTTTTTACACAGCGCATGTTACACTGTTGGAGCGGAAGGAAGTAGAAGAACTGAAAAAGGGTTTCAGCGAGAAAACTGAAACCCTTTCATATTATGGAGCGCACGGAGGGATTCGAACCCCCGACCTGCGGATTTGAAGTCCGTTTTAAGGTGTTTTCCTGTTTTTTCTTGACTTACTTTCTTATAGGCGACCCCAGTTGCCAGTCACGTTCATGAAGTTCGATTACTTGTTGAAGCTGAGACTTCAACGCATGACTTTCTTCCTGTTCACAGCTTTCGCACTCTCCTGAAAGATTTGAGCACCTTGACCAAAAATCGGGTGACACCCAGGCTATCCGGAGCTGTCCCATTTTTCAAAATGAGCACTCCTACCGATATTCAGCAGAGGGCTCTGGATCTGCTGAGGGTGAAATTATAAGATGTACCCAGAAAGCGTAAAAATATTTTTTAAA
>JAWOFO010000066.1:0-7178 GCA_046497465.1 Desulfobia sp. | reverse complement strand
AACCGATCTCGGGAAATTTGAACTGGATGATCCGGTATGCCGGGAAAACCGGGAAGAGGTGGAGGTCATTGAAATCACGGTGGCGGACACCCACAACTTTTTCGTACTTGGACGCTTAACCAAAAAGAACGCCGGGCAGCCGGGAGGGGAAAAAGACATACCGGTCCATTTCCTGGTTCACAATCCCAATGACTGTACCAGGACCAAGCCCCAGAAGATCTGCACGGACTGCCACTATCACGGCTCCACCCACACGGAAGGCAGTACCTGGAGAACCTTCTAGGAGGGAGAGCTGCTGGTTTGGAGATTTTGACCTGAGGTTTGCTGTTAGTTGAAAAGCGGGCATTCGGTTTCCCGGGTATAGTCCTGCCAGGCCCTGTCCTGGTAATCCTTATGACATATTATACATTGCCCTGCTCTGAGGAGCCCGGCAAGTTCTTTGCGGTTAAAGGGGCGAAGATCTTCTCTGGAGCTGTGCTGCAGCACCTCTCCTGTAATGGTGACAAAACCGTCCAGAGGCGGGGTATCGCCGGCATGGGTCTTTAGTCCCTGATGGCTTGATTCGAAGAACCATTCCCCGTTTTTTTTCCAGAGCCTGCCTTCTCCCAGGCCCAGGGTCTTGGGGGAGAGATGACAGCCGGCACAGTCCCTTCCTTTGGTCCGGATGGTATGGGGGTTGAGCGCCGCCATGGTCAGCCGGTTAAAGGCATCTTCAGCCTCTCCCTTTTCGTCTACCAGGGTGACGATATCCTGGCAGCCCGGGGTGACAATCACTATCTCTTGGTCCCAGACCGCCAGCATGGGTTCTTCATAACGCAGGAAAGAGCGGCCCTCCTCCCACCAGCCGGCTGTTTCTTCCATGGCCAGTTTGTCCAGGTGGATCTCGGTCATGTCGCGCTTGATATGACAGCCGTAACATTGCGGCACCCAGGGGGCATGGCAGGCCTCGCAGCTTACCCTGCCGTGAAGCGGGTCGTCGCAGATCCCTTTCTTGGGGGGATTCAAGGGATGCCTCTTGTCGTCCAGTTTTCCGGTGAGGAATCTGCCCTCGCTGTCAGTATCCAGGTGGTCGAGACTGTTGCCCCTGGCTGTCCGGCCGAATACCACCTGCTCCCCGCCGCTTTTTTTTCTTCTGTCCACCTGCCATTGCACCTTGTCCTGCCACTCACCGCTGGCTACCGACCACCTGCCGCTGAACTCTGTCGTCAGTCTTCTGTCTTCTGCCTCCTCTCCGGAGTGACAGCTGCGGCAGCGGATTTCGAGCTGGTCTTCGTAGTGGGCATACTGTTTGCCGTCTCCCATGATCTCATCCCTGGTGTGGCAGTCTATACAGGCCATGCCTTTTTGGTAATGGATATCGGCGGGAAGCGAGAGGTAGTAACGGCCGCCGGGCAGGGTCTTGGGGGACATCTCTCCTTGCCGGTAGGGGGTGCCGTAATTTTCAGATTCATACTCGCCCTTATACGATATGCCTATGCGGCCGCTCCGGTTGTGGCAGCGGACACAGTTTTCCACCGGTATTTTCTTGGTGATAAAGGGATGACTCTTTTGGGCCTTTTCAGGGGGGAGGTCGGGATTATCCTGGTTATGGCAGGCGGTACACCCTCCGCCCTTGGTGGCGAAGAAACCGGACAGATCACCGCGTTTTTTCCAGAGATGGCAGGTGGCGCAGAGTTTGCGGAAATAGTCCAGGGCCAGGGAATTCTCACCGCTTTTCATTATATCTCTTACCGTAAAGTTGCCATCCTGGTGGGGGGCTTCCTCCCAGTAGTAAAGCAGGGTTGCCAGGATTCCCCGGTTAGTGGCCATCAGGGAATTCCTGACCTTTTTGACGTCAGGGCTGTGGCAGCCCTCTACACCGCAGGTTTTTTCCACTATACGGAGGTCCCCGGAATTGATAACCATTCCCTTGTGGGCCTTTTCCTTGCTTACTGCCAGTCTGTCGCCGAGATGGCAGGGAGAACATCCTATAACTTTACCGGCATGGGCCTTGTCCAGGACAGTGTCCTGGTGACAGGCCAGGCACATCTCGATCCGGCCGGAGGCGGTCTGATAGACCTTTTCCGGCCGTTTGACCAGATTTTCCCTGACAATCAGGATAAAAACCAGGATGAGAAAAAAAAGGAGTATCAGGCGGGATTTTTCCTGGTCAGTCATACTTTTGCCAGTATCCTGCAGTTATAGGACGACCAGTTCCAAGGTCAAAGGCCCGGGAGGTGATTCTCAGGCCCGGCGGCAGCTGGTGTCTCTTGTATTCATTTTTTTCCAGGCGCCGGATAAGATCTTTAACCAGCAAGGGATCGTAGCCCTTGTTGATGATCTCTGCAACAGAGAGTCTTTCTTCCAGCCAGTACTGAATGATCGCGTCCATAGTTCCGTAGTCAGGCAGGTCATCCTGGTCTTTCTGACCGGGGATGAGTTCGGCGCTCGGGGCTTTGGCCAGGCTTGACTCCGGAATAGCTCCCTTTTGTTCCGGACCGCTTTCCCTGTTGATCAATCCTGCCAGCTGATAAACCATGGTTTTAGGGATATCGGCAAGCGGGGCCAGGGCTCCGCAGGTGTCACCGTACAGGGTGCAGTAACCTACCGCCACTTCCGACTTATTGCCGGTGGCAAGGAGCAGCCGATTGAACTTGTTGGCCAGGGCCATCAAAAAAGTGCCCCGGATCCTGGCCTGCAGGTTTGCCTCGGTAACATCTTCCCGGTACCCCTGGAAAAGGGGTTCCAGGCCGGCCTTCATTACCTGAAAAGCTTCCTTGATGGGAATGATTTCGAATCTGATCCCGAAGTTTTCTGCCAGTTGCCTGGCATCGGCAATACTCCCGGGAGAGGAGATGGCCGAGGGCAGGGCCACACCCAGGACGTTTTCCGGACCCAGGGCCCGGCAGGCAAGGGCGCAGGTCAAAGCCGAGTCAATACCGCCGCTTAAGCCGATGACCACCCTGGAAAAACCTGATTTATGCACATAATCCCTGATGCCCGTTACAATTCCCCGGAGGATATGGTGCAGATCCTGGGAGCCGTTTTCTTTCTCCTGCTCATCCGCCGGGTCCAGCCGCTCACTGTCAACCACCAGCATACCGCCCTCAAAAGGCGGAGTGGACCGGCTGAGCCGGCCTTCCTTGTTCAGGGCCAGACACTGGCCGTCAAAAAGTAAAGAATCCTGCCCCCCCAGCTGGTTGACATAGAGGAGCGGGGTCCGGTATTTGCCGGAGATTCCGGAAAGCTGGTCCAGCCTGCTTTCTACTCCTCCTTTGATAAAGGGGGTGGCAGCCAGGTTGATGAAGAGATCAGCCCCTCCGCCGTGGTGGATGTCGGCATGGGGACTGTAGATATCCCTGGAGCTGCAGTTATGCCGAGGCAGGAGTTCTTCACCGATGCTGATCCCCAGGCGCAGTCCCCGGAAGGGCACGGGCAGGCAGATCTCTCCCCGGGTAAAATGCGGACTCTGCCTGAAGCCGCCGCAGTCCTCCAGGAAATATCTGTGAATAACGAATTTAACCTTTGTCTCCTCAAATAAGATTGCGCTGTTGTACAGGGCGGCTTTGCCATCTGCTGAAATGTCCCGGCTTATCAGGCCGCAGAGTACGGCAATATCCCTGGTATCCGCCAGCAGGCGGGCAAATACCCGGTCATGGGCCTCCAGGAAAGACGGCCTCCTTAAAAGGTCCAGGGGCGGAGAGCCGCTGAGCACTAATTCCGGCAGGATCAGCAGTTGACAGCCGGCCTCCCTGGCCTGGACTATCCTGGTCTTTATCTGTTCCAAATTGCCCTGGAAATCACCAATAACAGGATTTGTAGAGCTCAGTGCTATCTTCATAGGTTGTAACTGGGGGGTTATGGTTTAAAAGTCGAAAAGTTGAGCTGTCAATTTCATTGATGACAGGCAAGAATTATTTTCTATAGCATATCCGGACCATAATTTAAATCTAATCTGTAAATTTAATGTTTAATGAGGTAAATATAAGTTATCAAGAACTTTTCCTTGCCATCGGGACCTTTTTTATACTATATCATGTTGTTGGCAACTGGTATTCATTTTTTGTATCATAGTGGCTAGCCCTACAACGATATTTATTATTCGTCATTCCCCGGCTTGACCGGTTAATCCAGGCGCAGTTGCAGGAAAACCGATGCCAACCGTCTGAAATTATGCCAATATTTTGAAGTCGGAAAGTTGATTTAAACATTTTTAATCTGGAACCATTAGAGTCTGAATCGGGCCTTTTAAGACGGCTGCGTTAAAGATTGGCTCGAGTCCGGCATGGATTTGAAGATATTTTGATTCAGGTGAAAAAACAGCCTGAACAGAGGGACTTGTTATGGAGTTTGTACCGAAATGGCTGGCCTGGGAAATTACCCGCCGTTGTAATCTCAACTGTGTGCACTGCCGTTCTTCTTCGCAACTGGAAGTCAGGAACCATCCTGATTTTTCCTGGGAGGAAGGAGTCCGTATCCTGGACGATATCGCCTCTTACGCCTCGCCGGTGATTGTCCTGACCGGGGGAGAGCCTCTGCTGCGGGGGGATGTCTTCGATCTTGCCGACTACGGATCAAAGAAGGGCCTGCGCATGTGCCTGGCCACCAATGGAACCCTGGTAACGCAGGAGACCTGCGACAGGATCAGGGAGACGGATATAAAGATGGTGGCCGTAAGCATGGACGGCTCCACCGCTGAGATACATGACAATTTCCGTAACCAGAAAGGCGCCTTTGACGGTATGCTTAATGCCGTCCGGCTGTTCCGGGAAAACGGCATCGATTTTCTGGTCAACTCTTCCTTTACCAAGCGCAATCAGCACGATATCGGCAATGTCTACAGGCTGGCCAAGAAGCTGGGAGCCACCGCCTGGTATATGTTCATGATTGTGCCCACCGGCAGGGGCGAGGATGTCATGGACGAACTCATCTCCCTGGATGACTATGAAGATATCCTGGAATGGCACTACGATATGGAAAAGGAGGAAAAGGAGATGCTGGTCCGGCCTACCTGCGCTCCCAGCTATTACCGGATTTTCAGTCAGAAGAAAAGGGAACTGGGAGACGACCTGAAACGGCGCACACTCAAGTTCTCTACAGGCGGCTCCAAGGGCTGCGTGGCCGGGCAGGTGATCGCTCTCCTGGACGTGGACGGCAATCTCCTTCCCTGCAGCTATTTCCCCATGGCTGCCGGCAATATCCGTGAGCAGTCCTTCAAGGATATCTGGGAAAACTCCGAACTTTTCAAGAGTCTCCGTGACTTTAAGTCTTACAAGGGGCGCTGCGGCAGCTGTGAATATATCAATATCTGCGGCGGCTGCAGGGCCAGGGCATATGCGATTTATGGGGATTATCTGGAGGAAGAGCCCTTTTGCACGCATGTTCCATTGAACGAATCTAAGAAAATAACCTGATGGCAGGGTATCTGTTTGAATATTCCGTTCAATCTCAAGTAAAGGACAGAGTAAATGAATACAAATTTCCTCAAAGCCTGCCGGGGTGAAGAAGTCAGCCATACTCCGGTCTGGTTCATGCGTCAGGCAGGGCGTTATCTCCCGGATTATCACAAGGTCCGGGGTAAAGTCTCTTTTCTGGAGCTGTGCAAGACTCCGGAGCTGGCTGCAGAGATTACCCTGCAGCCGGTGGATATCATGGGAATGGATGCCGCTATTCTTTTTTCAGATATCCTGGTTACCCTGGAAGCCATGGGAATGCCCCTTGCCTTTGAAGAGAAGAAAGGGCCGGTACTGCCGGAGCCGGTGCGCAGCGAAAGAGATGTGGAAAAACTTCTTGTCCCTGATCCGCTTGAGAAGCTGGGTTTTGTCATGGACACCATCCGTCTGCTCAGGAAGGAACTGGCCCGGAAAGTGCCCTTGATCGGCTTTGCCGGGGCACCTTTTACTCTGGCCACCTATATGGTGGAAGGGGGCTCGTCCAAGAGTTTTTTTCAGACCAAGAAGATGATGTACGCCACTCCGGGCCTTTATAAAAAGATGATGGACAAGGTGACCGACAGTGTAATCTCCTACCTCCAGGCCCAGGCCGAGGCTGGGGCCCAGGCCCTGCAGATTTTTGACTCCTGGGCCGGGATTTTGGCCCCCTGCGATTTCGGGGAGTATGCCCTTCCTTATATCAAACGGATAATTACGGCCCTGAAGCCCTGTGGCATACCCCTGATCTGTTTTGTCAACAACGGCGCCACCCTGCTGGAGCAGACCAGGACCTGCGGGGCTGATGTCCTGGGGCTGGACTGGCGGATCGGTATAAGTGAGGCGGTGAAGATTATCGGCCCGGATATCGCTGTTCAGGGTAATCTTGATCCCTGCGCCCTGTTGCTGCCCGAAGACAGGCTGGAAAAGAGGCTGGCTGGTATCCTGGAAGAGGGCAAAGGGGCTCACGGCCATATATTTAATCTTGGTCACGGCATTCTGCCGGAAACCCCGCCGGAAAAGGCCAGGTTTGTGGTTGATACCGTGCATCGGCTTTCCGCCGGGTAATTTCGGAGACAATGATACCCGATCCCGTTACATGTTATGACCTGATGGACGAGTACGGTATGTACTCCCATATCCGTGATCATTCCCTGGTAGTGGCCCGGGTTGCAGCCCTGCTTGTCCACGGGGTTAACCTTTGCGGCTGGAAGCTTAACCCTGATTTAACCCTTGCCGGTGCCTTGCTCCACGATATAGCCAAATCCGAGTGCCTGGAAAGAGACTGCTGGCATGACCTGCGGGGCGGGGAGATATGCCGGGGACTGGGATATGGCGAGGTTGCCGAGATAGTGGAGGAGCATGTCACCCTGGAAAAAGGGGAGGCACAGCCTCTTTCTGAAAAGATGATCGTCTACTACGCTGACAAGCGGGTCAACCACGACAGGATCGTCAGCCTGGAAGAGCGTCTCACCTCGATCCTGGAGCGCTATGCCGAGGGAGACCGGCAGCTGGAGCAGGTTATAAGGGATAACTTCCGGGTCTGTTTTGCAGTTGAGATAAAGATCTTTAAGTATCTTACTTTTACTCCGGACGAAGTTGCAGACCTGATAGAATCCGGTCAAGAAGAGATTGCAGTATGAATTCGAACAAGGGAAAAACCGGTATAATTCTTCTTAATCTCGGGGGCCCGGACAGGCTTGACGACGTTGAGCCCTTCCTCTATAATCTGTTTGCCGACCGGGAGATCATCCGTCTGGGGCCCTTTTT
>JAWOFO010000070.1:0-57119 GCA_046497465.1 Desulfobia sp. | reverse complement strand
ATAATTACAGGGCGATGCGTTTCGTTAATTTGTTTTAGCACATCGGCTGCACAGCTTTTTAGGTAAGTGATGGGCTTTATGTCGTTCGTTATATTCATTTCATGACCTCCAGTCTTTTTATCGTACCATAAAAAGTTTTTTAGTCAATGTTTGAGTTTATCAGCCCTTTTCTCCAGCATGTCCTTCCAGAGGGCTTCATGAATGCCAACTGCGGACTCTCCATTGGTGATCTCCACCGGATGATCATGACTTGTCTCCGGGACCTCACGATGCTCTTAAGCGTTGAAGACGGGCAGCCATCTGAACGGCCAGGACCTTTCTGTTCCAGTTGCGGAGGCAGGCTTGTCTACCTCTTCAGCATTATTCCCGGTGTAACATTACAATAAAAATCCGAACAAAATCCTTAAAAAGGGGTAACACTTTATACCCCGGCGGTTTGATTTATGCGGCTAATGAACGCTGGGGACGCCCTTAACTTATTAACTTGATGCGCCTGATTGCTTTTGATATCGTGCAAACATGCCAAGACAATCACGGATAGACGGTCTTGGGGCTCTTCACCACATCATTGTCCGCGTATAGATCGCCGTACCATATTTGATGATGACCAGGATCGTTTTGATTTTCTCAAGAAATTGTTTAAAAAACAATTTCTTATCATATCTTATGAGGCCCTGGTAATACTCTTCAAAATATCAAGTTTACCTACGATCCCGATCAACTCGCCTTTTTCTATTACAGGCAGGGTATAAACATTCTTGTCCGCCATAATTGTCGCGGCTTCATCCAGACCGGTTTCCGGGGACAGGGTTACAGGATCTCTGGTGCAGATATCCTGCGCCGTGGTACCGGTCATCTTCTGGATTTCCTTCTCCACCTTCTTGCCCTTGTCAAGCATGAATACCGAGTCCAGAAAGGTAATAATAGTAGGTATATGAAATTTCTTGGTCTGGTCGATAAGATCGCGTTCCGTAACCACCCCGATGAGGCGGTTGTTTTCATCCATCACCGGAACCCCGTTTATCCTGTTTTCAAATAAAACATCAGCCAGTTCTTTAACAGAGATATCATATTGAACAGAAATAACGTCTTTGGTCATAACATCCTTAACTTTGAGCATGGTCCCTCCTTTTGGGAATTAACTGTCAACCTCTTTGATCTCCTCAAAAGCCGCGGGAAGAAAATCAGCGACCTCCGAGGCCAGAAAACCCTGCCTGTTCCGTTCAGCCAGTATGTCTCCAGCCCGGCCATGAACGAAAACCCCCAGGCAGGCGGCCTGCCAGGGAGAAAGTCCCTGAACCAGAAGACCTCCTATTATGCCCGAGAGCACATCACCGGTGCCGCCTGTAGCCAGACCGGGATTGCCGGTAGAATTAATGGCGACCAGTCCATCCGGCGAGCCAACCACTGTGGCGGCCCCCTTTAAGACGAGATAAACCTTATTGGCTTCGGCGAATTCCCGGGCTGCTCCCATCCTGTCCTCCTGCACCTCCCTTGTAGAAAGACCTGTTAGTCTGGCCATTTCTCCCGGATGAGGCGTAAAAATCCGGGAAAACCCTGAAACGTTTTCAAGAGAGCCTCCGGACCGGCTGAGACAGTTCAGACCATCCGCATCTATAACCAGAGGCCGTTCAGCCTCAGAGTATATCTTTCTTATAAGATCAACGGTTTTTTGCTCCTGACCCAGGCCGGGACCCAGGACAACAGCATTCCTGTTCGCCATTGCCTCCTTAACCAGAGAATAATCATCGATTCCCGGTGCCCCGTTATCCAGACCGGCAACAGAAATGGTCATCGCTTCCATGAGAACGGACTCGTATATACCGTTTAACTCTATCCCGCCACAGAGACTGACCAGACCTGCCCCGCTCCTGAGCGCACCCCTGACTGTTAAAATGGCAGCCCCGGTTTTACCTCTGGAACCCGCAACAATAAGCAGATGTCCGTAACTTCCTTTATGACCCCACGGGAAACGGTCAGCAAGCATACCCCGGACAGCAGTCTGATCAAGTAATTCACAAGAAAGCGGACTCTTCTGCACCACTTCAGGAGGAATACCAATATCCACAACTTCCAGTCTGCCGGTATACTTATGACCCGGATAAGTAAACTGTCCGGGCTTGGCCAGCCCGTAAGTGGCGGTCAAATCAGCTTCAACACAGCTACCCAGCACAATCCCCCTGTCACCATCCAGGCCGGAAGGCATGTCTACAGCCACAACCGGTAAATCAACCCGGTTAATGAGGTCTATTATCTCGGCAAAATGCCCCGTTATTGTCCTTTTCAGGCCGGTACCGAAAAGGGCATCGACCAAAAGCCTGGCCTGACTGATATCTTCATCAGCCACATCTTCAACAGAAAAAGCTGTCTTGACAGGGATGGAAAGCTTCTTAACTATATTCAGATTAACCAGGGCATCTCCCTTAATCTTTTCTTCTGAAACCAGAAGATAAACCACGATTTCAGCTCCCTGCTGATATAGATGGCGGGCTATCACCAAACCGTCGCCGCCGTTATTACCGGGACCTGCAAAAATAACGACTTTCCTGCCACCGGCAATGCCAAAATATTTTCCTATTATTTCGGCAGTGCAGCGCCCGGCATTTTCCATCAAAACCACTCCGGGAATACCGTAGTCATTGATGGCAATCGAATCAAAGGACTGCATCTGTTCAGTCTTAACCAGCCGCATAGTTTCCTCCAGAATATAATGAAAGAGTTTACAGTTAACTTCGCTCTTTTCAAATCCATTTTGTAAAATAACTTACCTTCAGGTACGGTCAACAAAAAACCAGGAACTTAATCAATAAATGAACTTGACTTTCTAAGGCTATTCTGAATAGTATGACTCATTTTTAAACTACGAATTACGAGTCGGAGATCAGGGATAACTGGCTGGAAGTACGAATTGATAATGCTCAATCCCTGATTTCTCATTAAAAACAGGGAGGGAAGTCAATGCAGGATATTAAAGCAGTTCGCAATGTTGCATTAGTAGGACATGGCAAAAGCGGGAAAACATCTCTGGCTGAGGCCATTCTGCATACATCAGGTAAGACCAGGAAACTGGGCAAGGTAGATGAGGGGACATCCGTACTTGACTTTGAACCGGAAGAAATAGAAAGAAATCTTTCTATAAGCAATGCCTTCCATAACTATACCTGGAAAAAACACCAGATATTTCTGATAGACACCCCGGGTGATGACAACTTCATAAATGAAACAAAATTTGCCTGCCGGGTGGCTGATAATGCTGTTTTTGTGGTGGAGGCTGGATTAGGTGTAAAATTTCAGACCGAAAAAATAGCTGACTATGTCAAAGATAACGGCCTGCCAAGCATAGTCTGTGTCAACAAGATGGACAAAGAAAGGGCTGATTTTCAAAAGACAATTTCTGAAATCAAAGAACACCTGCCCCTTGAGCCGGCAATGTGCTACCTGCCCATTGGCAGTGAAGATAACTTTAAAGGATTAATAGATATTATTAACAATAAAGCCTGCATCTTCGATGAAAAGGGCGGCTTTAAAACTGATAAAGTACCGGAAGAAATGGCTGAAACCGTGGCCGCTGCCAAAGAAGAACTAATGGAACAGGTGGCTGAAACAGATGACGAGCTGATTGAAAAATTTCTGGAGGAAGGCGAGCTTAATGACTCCGATCTTTTGCTGGGCCTGTCCAAAGCCGTACGGGAAGGCAACCTCTCTCCTGCCATCCCCTGCTCCGCTGCCAACAATTCAGGGTCAGAACTTATCCTGAATGCCATTAACGATTTTCTTTCTTCTCCGGATCTGAGGCCTTCCCAGGTGGGTACAAAACCCGGAACGGAAGAACTGGCAGAGGTTGTTCCCTCTACAGACAGTCCCTTTTCCGCTCTTGTTTTTAAAACAACAGAAGATCCTTTTTCCGGAAAACTCTCTATTTTTCGAACCTTTTCCGGGGTGATGAAAGGTGACTCTCTTTACAATGCCAGTAAAGATAAAATGGAAAAATGCAGTCAGCTTTATATCCTGGAAGGGAAGGAACTTATCCCGGCTGAAAGTGCCATCCCGGGCATGATAACAGCGGCGGCCAAACTCAAGGAGACAATGACCGGCGACACCTTGGCAACAAAAGAAAGCCCCTTGATTTATGAAGGTCTCGATCCTGTTCAATCCACCATGGCCTTCTCGGTGAAAGCTACCAGTAGAGATGAAGAAGATAAGCTTTTTACCTCTCTAACTAAAATACTTGCTGAAGACCCTACCCTGAAGCTGGAACGTCAGGATCAGACCAAAGAAACCATTCTGGCCGGTGTGGGGCAGCAACACCTCCAGATTGTCTGTGAGAGGATTAAACGCAAGTACAAAGTAGACCTTCAGTTAAATACGCCTAAAGTTCCCTATAAGGAAACAATTAAAGGGACTGCCAGAGTCCAGGGTAAACACAAAAAACAGTCGGGGGGGCGCGGTCAATTTGCCGATTCCTGGATAGAAATGGAACCTTTGCCTCGTGGCGAAGGATTTGAGTTCGAAAACCACATCGTAGGCGGGGTCATACCCAGGCAGTATATCCCGGCGGTAGAACATGGTATTGTCAACGCCATGAAAGAGGGAGTTCTGGCCGGCTACCCTACTGTTGACTTGAAAGTTAAACTGGTGGACGGATCCTTCCACTCCGTGGATTCCTCGGAAATGGCATTCCAGATCTCCGGTTCACTGGCCTTCAAAGAAGGGGCAAAACAGGCTCAGCCCACGCTGCTTGAACCTATTCATAATCTAACCATCTTTGCTCCTAAGGACTGTGTGGGTGACGTGGTAGGTGACCTGAACAGCCGTCGTGGTAAAATAATCGGTATAAATTCAGAAGAAAAGACGGAAGTGATAAAAGCTCAGGTGCCAATGGCCGAAATCCTGGGATATACACCGGACCTTACCTCTATTACCGCCGGCCGGGGTTCATTTACTTCCGAATTTTCTCATTATGAAGAGGTGCCTGCCCATATAATGGATAAAATTACAGCTGAGGCCAGGCAATCAGGGTCAGAGGATAAAAAGTGAAGGAACCATATACCTGCGCCATCCTGACTATAAGTGACAAGGGAGCCGCCGGGAAAAGGAAAGATACCAGCAGCCCCAGATTGGCTGAAATGCTGGAAGCCCATGGTTCCTTTCAGGTGGTTAAGCGCTCTATGGTTGCTGACAATAGAAAAAAAATTGTAGAGATTCTTTGCCAATGGACAGACAAGGAACGGGTCGACCTTATTCTCTCTTCCGGCGGAACAGGAGTCAGTCCAAGGGATGTAACCCCTGAAGCTACCAGGGAAATAATTGAAAAGGAAATCCCGGGTATCAGTGAAGCTATGCGGCAGGCCAGTCTCGGCAAAACCATTCATGCCGTTCTCTCCCGGGCGATTGCCGGTATCAGAAAAAACTCTCTCATTATCAATCTCCCTGGCAGCGAAAAAGGGGCAGAAGAAAATCTGGCCTCGGTTCTGGCTGCACTGCCCCATGCCATCTATAAAATAAAAGGGGGGGGGCGGGACTGTGGAGAGCCTGAACCTCAAAAATAAAGATTGAGAATCGGAACCCGGAATCTTTTATATGGAGATCTGCGCTTCCTTACCTTTACGGGGGGCGATTTCGCCTATTACATAAGAAGTTTCCCCCAAGGCACTGAACTGCTGCATCACGTCATCAACAATTTCTTTATCTACCAGTACCACCATACCGATGCCGTTGTTAAAGATACGGTACATTTCAGCCTCGGGAATACTGCCTTTTGACCGGAGGAAATCAAAAATCGGCTGAACCGGCCAGCTTCCTTTATAAAGCACAGCCTTACAGGTTTTGGGAAGGATCCTGGGGATGTTGTCAACCAAACCGCCGCCTGTGACGTGGACAAAACCGCGTACCGGAAAATTCTTGCAAACATTGAGTACAGGTTCAACATATATACGGGTGGGCCGCAGCAATTCCTGGTCCAGTCTTTCCTCCAGCTCCTCGGGCTGGTCATTAATGGAAAAACCAAGCTCCTCAAAACAGATCTTACGCACCAGGGAATAACCATTGCTGTGTAAACCACTTGAGGCCAGACCTATAATTTTATCCCCCACCCTGATATCGGAGCCGTCAATAATCTTATTTCTCTCGACTATACCTACCACAAAGCCGGCTATATCATACTCCCCCGGTCTGTAAAGGCCGGGCATTTCCGCAGTTTCACCGCCGATCAGGGAGCACTGGGCGATCCGGCAGCCCTTGGCTATGCCTTTAACCACTTCTGTGGCCACTTCGGTATCCAATTCCCCTACGGAAAAATAGTCCAAAAAAAACAGGGGCCTGGCCCCGGAAACTACGATATCGTTTACGCACATGGCCACCAGGTCTATACCTATCGTATCATGACGTCCGCACATGGAGGCTATATTCAACTTGGTTCCCACTCCGTCAGTGGAGGAAACCAGAACCGGGTCCTCATAACGGTCGTTTCCCAAGGCGAATAAGCCCCCGAACCCCCCTATATCAGTAAGGACTCCCCGCCGGAAGGTGGAAGAAACCAGGGATTTTATGTTATTGACAAAATCATTGGCCTTATCTAGATCAACGCCTGCTTCGGTATATCTGGAGACTTTATCTTTACTCATGTGGTTATTATTGATTTTAACCTGATAAAATAGTCTTAATCTCTTACCATTTCTTTAACACGGTGGATTAAATGAACAGCAAAACGATGTTATTATCGAAGATGGAAAAAGTCAATCTCTTTCTTTACAATTCCATTATCATCTTGACTTTTTTCTTTATTTGAGTTTATGATCAAAATAAAAATCATAGGCACTCTGGCGGACTATGCACATCTTTTGACCGAAAAAAATATAGATGAAGTAGTCTTTGCCATACCACTCAAGGACATAAAAGATGCCAACTACTACATCTCCTTTGCCGAAGAAATAGGGGTTAATATCCGCATTCTCCCGGATTGGCAGCTCCAGGAACTCAGCGGCTACCCGCAGACAGCCTCCCTCTATTATGACCAGTTTATCGGACTACCCACAATCGCCCTTTCCTCAGTATCTCAAAAAGAGACGGAACTGCTGCTGAAAAACCTTATCGATTTCTTCGGCTCCTTATTGGGGCTGGTCATTCTCTCCCCCCTGCTTCTGATTATCGCCGTACTTGTCAAGTTAAGCTCGGAAGGACGATCCCCGCATTACCTGGACCGGCAAAATTCTCCGCAAAATGAGCCTTGATGAGCTGCCGCAGTTATTTAATGTCCTGAAAAATGAAATGAGTCTGGTGGGTCCGCGGCCGCCCCTTCCGGAGGAGGTTGACCTTTATCAGCCCTGGTACCGGCGGCGCCTGTCAATGAAACCCGGCCTTACCTGTATATGGCAGGTAACAAACCGGAACGATACCAGGTTTGAGGTCTGGATGCAACAGGATCTGGAATATATAGACAACTGGTCCCTGATTCTGGACCTGAAACTGCTGCTGCAAACAATACCTGTTATTTTAAGGGGAACCGGACGATAGTTAACAGGATGCCCGGATCAGATTTATTCATTTTCAGATAAAGGGGATAAAAGGAACCACCGAGTTTAATCTGTGGATTCACAAATTGTTTCGTGGTACGGTTAATAAAAAAAACGTTGCTGTACAGGGTGTACTTCATGGCAATTTGCTGAATCACATGCATAAAAAATTTATATTCAGCCTTATATTACAGCCTTTCGGGATCACCTGGACATACTGTAAACTCAAAAAAATAAAAAATCTTCGCAAGCTGATATCATACCCGCTAACCGCAACAGCGCCTTTAATCAGCACTGTTTCAAATCCTGATCAGCTGCTGGCTGACCATTTATTTTTTCATTGGTAATGGTTATTCTGTTTTCTGAAAAAGAAACTACGAAGGTCCCAGTCAAAGATGCAATTTCCTGGGACAAATAATAAAAAATTCAAATATACAGGATGGAGTAATATATGCTATCAACTAGTCAATACCTAATGTATGCAGAGGAAGAACACTTCTGTCCGCACTGTAACGGCCGCCTAACCTGCTGCAAAACACCTTTTATACCGGTAGGTGACGGCCTTGGCTGGGGTTCGGAAATAATGTTTGTATGTCTTAACAATGAATGCCCTCCATATGTCAAGGGATGGCAGCACATTGAAGAACAATACGGCCATTTAGGTTCCTACCGTCATATGAAGCTTCCCGGTGAAAAAAAGGGTGAAATGATGGTGGTAGGCAGCAGTGAGGCCTTTACCGGCTGCGTTCTCGACCCTGAACAATTAAAAAAGGACAGTAAACGCTACCAGCAGGAAAAAAAGGCCCTGGAAGCTCTGGAGAACTGTATTGAAGAACATGACTTGGGCCCGGCACTGCAGCTCGTATTGGACGATAACGCTGATCTCTCCGGTCGAAAAAGGGCCTGTAATCTGCTTGAGGAGCTGGACGATTTTGCCTGTATTGATCCTATCCGCAACCACACCTTTACCAACCAAGAGATCGAAGAGAAGTGCGACGAGATGATACTTACCATACTGCAGCGTCACTACAAAAAGGAGTGCCCCTACTGTTCCGAGATAATCAAGCAGCAGGCCAAGTTCTGTATGTACTGCAAAGAAAAACTGTCTGATTAAGATCAGATATGTTTTTGCCCTTGCCAATCAAGGTGCAATTTATTATAGATACAATGCTCTCTGTTTGACAGATCTTGAGTGGTGAGCGTGGCTCAGTCGGTTAGAGCACCGGGTTGTGGCCCCGGAGATCGTGGGTTCAAATCCCATCGCTCACCCCAGAGATAACAAGGGGTTGCGGTTGAAAGGCCGTGATCCCTTTTTTGCGTTTTGGCACTATTGTAGTGTCACAAATAAAGAGATAACAGCCGGCAGGGAAATTGAGAGTTTCACACAATTTCACACACCTCTGCCGGCTGTTTTTTAGGTATGGACTTTTACTGCCGCTTGCCACGCTCTGGGGAAATTACCCCCCCTTTTGCTTGTCCAACCTACTCTGGGTTTTATTTTGCCATACAAACCAGCATGGCTGGACCAGGCAGGCCAGTCACAACGAATAATGAAAATCTGGAGCTTCGGCATGGCAAATCAGTGCCCTGTTCGATTTTCTGATAAATTCTTCTGTGGCTATTCAGGATTTCGGCGCTGTTTCACATAGTATTTGCAATCCCACCTCATATGCGATAGACTTGCTTTTTCATGCATAGGCTCTTCCTCCTTGCCTGCCTCCAGCAGGGTTTTCCCGGTGGAAGAATCTAGTTTCAGATTTCCTGATCTCAAAAGGTTAAATCAAAGAGTTAAAAATCTGGCCTGATTATATCATGATACCGAATCTGGAATATTAGGATTATAAAACAGCAGCACATATTTTATTTCCACAGACAGTGGTACAAGTCAGTATCAGGATAAAATTCTTTGAAATCAGGTATTCTGAAAAAGGTGTTATTCCCGCAGCTTGAAATTTACCAGATCTTCATCCGGAAAGAGTGCCTCCGGATAATGAATATCAGGTGTTGGCAGTTAGCTCTTTTTAATAATGACAACAAGATAAGCTAATACCTGAATGCCGGCACCCAACAGCTTTATCCGGTTACCTCGGAATCCTGGATGGACAATAATTGAAAACCAGACTAGGAGTATTTTTTATGAGTAAAACTGAAGATAAGATTACCAGTCTGCTGAGCGAAGGGAGGATTTTTAATCCCCCCGAAAAAGGACGTGATCGGGCAAGGATTGGAAATATGGACGAATACCTGGCCGCCTATCAGCGCTCGATGGAAGATCCGGAAGGATTCTGGTCTGAAAGGGCCGATGAACTGGTGTCCTGGGATAAAAAATGGGATGATGTCCTGGAATGGGATTTTACCAAACCCGAAATTAAATGGTTTGACGGAGGCAGGCTGAATGTCTCCTATAACTGCCTTGACCGCCATCTGGAAAACGGACGCCGTAATAAGGCAGCAATAATCTGGCAGGGTGAGCCGGAAGAAGACATCAAGGTCTACACCTATCAGATGCTTCATACTGAAGTCTGCCGGTTTGCCAATGTTCTTAAGAAAAAAGGGGTAAAAAGGGGTGACCGGGTTGCCATCTATCTGCCTATGATACCGGAACTGGCCATTGCTCTTCTGGCCTGTGCCAGAATAGGAGCCATTCATTCCGTAGTCTTTGCCGGTTTTTCAGCTATAGCTCTGAAAAACCGTATCCAGGACTGTGAGGCCAAAGTACTTATTACTTCAGACGCGGTTTTCCGGGCCGGCAAAACCAAACCGTTGAAACCGAATGCCGATGAGGCTCTTGATGGCTCTGACAGCGTAAAAAACTGCATCGTGGTAAAACGCGGCGACAATGAGGTCAGCATGCGGGAAGACCGTGATACCTGGTGGCATGAAGAGGTGGAATCTCCTGATATAACCAATGAATGCAAACCTGAATCAATGGAAGCCGAGGATACCCTTTTTATCCTCTATACATCCGGCTCCACCGGTAAACCCAAGGGCGTGGTCCATACTACCGGCGGCTACCTGACCTATGCCATACATACCACTCAATGGGTTTTTGATGTAAAGGATGACGATGTTCACTGGTGTACTGCTGATATCGGCTGGATAACCGGTCATACCTATATCCTTTACGGCCCGCTGGGACTGGGAGCCACCTCCCTCATGTTTGAAGGTGTTCCCTCCTATCCGGGACCGGACCGTTTCTGGAAAATTGTCGAGAAATTCCAGGTAAATATTTTCTATACCGCCCCCACCGTTATCAGGGCACTCATGAAAGAAGGGGATGAACCGACCAGACGCTGGGATCTGTCCAGCCTCAGGATTCTGGGCACAGTCGGAGAACCTATAAATCCCGAGGCCTGGATGTGGTACTATGTAAACATTGGCAAAGAACAACTGCCCATTGTTGATACATGGTGGCAGACGGAAACAGGCGGCATCATGATCTCACCGCTGCCTTATGCCACTCCGCTCAAACCAGGTTCCGCTTCATTTCCGCTACCCGGTGTTGATGCCGCCGTCTTTAACGAAAAAGGCGACGAAGCCGATGCCAACGAAGGTGGTCATCTGGTAATACGCAGCCCCTGGCCTGGTATGCTGCGCGGAGTTTTCGGCGATCCTGAGCGGTTCAAAAAGACATATTTCAGCCGTTACGACAATGTATACGACGCCGAGGACGGAGCCCGGAAGGATGATGAAGGCTATTTCTGGATCATGGGCCGCCTTGACGATGTTATAAATGTCTCCGGCCATCGCTTGGGAACTGCCGAAATCGAGTCAGCCCTGGTTGCTCATAAAGCGGTTGCCGAAGCAGCTGTAGTAGGGATGCCCCATCCTGTCAAGGGACAGACGATTTATGCCTATGTTACCCTGACCTCCCAGGCCACCGAAAGTGAAGAACTCAAAGATGAACTGTGTAAACATGTCCGTTCCGAGATCGGACCAATAGCTACTCCGGAATTCATCCAATGGGCACCCGGACTTCCCAAAACAAGGTCAGGCAAAATAATGCGCCGGGTCCTGCGCAAGATTGCGGCAGGTGATTCCGAAGACTTCGGAGATACTTCAACCTTGGCCGATCCTTCCATAGTAGAAGACCTGGTTAAAGGTAAAAAAATCGGGAACTAAAAGGATATGATAAAACCGGAGTTCTTAACCGCCTCTCAGTGCTGCCTGTATGTGGTCGACCCCCAGGAACGTCTTATGGCCCATATCCACGAAGCTGACCAAGTGGTTCGCAATATATCACTGATGATCCATCTGGTCCGTACTCTGGATATCCCTGTTATAACCAGTACCCAGTATAAAAAAGGAGTGGGGCCGATTATCCCGGAGTTGGCGGCACTGCTGGGAGATATTGCCTGCCCGGACAAGATGGAATTTAACGGACTGGATAACCAAGGGGTAAATGCCTTCCTGAACAGACTGTCAGTTGAAGTCAACACCATACTACTCTGCGGAGTGGAGACTCATATCTGTATATATCAAAGCGCCATAGGAGCTCTCAGACAAGGCTATGAGGTAAGGGTGGTGGCTGATGCGGTTTCCTCCAGAAATCCGGTGAACGACCACCTGGGCCAGGAAAGGCTCCGGGAGCTGGGAGTTGTGTTAACTCCGGCTGAAATGATTATATATGAATTATTGAGAAAGGCCGGCACCCCGGAATTCAAAACCATGCTGCCCTTGCTTAAGTAAAGGGCTCCCTTTGTAAAAAAGTCAAAATTAACTGTAACAATTATTGCAATGACTCAAAAAATTAATGAATTTAAAAACATTAAAAATCTTGGACTGACAAACGGCCAACATCAAACAAATAATATTCCATGCAGCATCCAAAACCTTTTATCCTTTTCTGTCTCATTGTTACACTTAATACCGGAATTACCGCTCTGGCTCAAAATCAACCCATGTCGATTTTCGATCTCCAACAGTGCATAGACAAGGCTGTAAAAAATAATCCCCGGATTTTAAGCAGCGAAGAAAAGAAACAACAGGCTGGACATGAAAAAAAGAAGGCTGCCGCTAATTTTTATCCTGAAATAAACCTTGATTACTCCTACACATATAAAGATAAAATAAGCAGTTTCAGTTCCTCCGCCGGTACCGGGGAGGTTACCATGGGACAGCATAATAACTGGGCCATGGAGATCTACCTGGAACAACCTCTTTTCACCGGATTTGAGATTATAAATAACTACAACCTGTCAAAAATAGGCCTTAAAACCGCCAAAGCAGAGACAGAGTTAAGCCGCCTGGAAATAATATTCCAGACCACTAAGAGTTATTATGAGTTGCTCAAGGCCATAAAGTACAGAGAGGTCGCAGATAACGCTGTGGTCCAGTTAAACTCTCATTTGGCCAGTGCTCAAAAATTTTATGACCACGGGGTTATTCCCTTAAACGATCTCCTGGAAGCCAAGGTAAACCTGGCCAATGCCAAACAGGATGCCAGGACTGCCATGAGCAGAGTCAGGCTGGCCAGATATCAGTTGGCCACTCTCATGGATCAGCCTCTAGACTTCAAATTCGGCATTAAAAATCAAGCCCGGGAGACCATATTTAAGACAAAATTGACAAATCTACTGAAAAAGGCCTTTAAAAAAAGGCCTGTACTTAAAAAAGCAAATTACAATCTGAAAAGCGCCGGGCAGAAAGTGGATCTGGCCCGGAGTGATTATTATCCAACATTAAGCCTGCGGGCAGGCCACAGCAGATATGGCACCGATCCCCTGGTAAACGGGCAAGGTTTAAGTGATTTCAGTGAACCGGAAGATAACACCATAACCATTGCCGCTGTCTGGCAACTCTGGGACAGCCGGGAAACTGCCGAGGAGGTTAACAAGGCTGAATCCGGAGTCCGGGAAGCAAGACATCTTCTCAATGAAATCAGTGATCAGGTAAGTCTGGAAGTAAAAAACAACTTTGAACAGGCCTACACCGCCTACACCAATATCAAGCCAGCCAGACTTGCCGTCAGCCAGGCTGAAGAAAACCTCAGAATGACTCGCAGACGTTACCAGGAACAGCTAAGTACCAATACGGATGTACTTGACGCCAGAAGACTTCTCACCCAGACAAAGTATAAGTTCTACAAGGCCCTTTACGATTACAATATCCTTCTGGCAGCCCTGGCACGTTCCACAGGTGGTACAATTAAAAATTACGAATTAAAAATTACCGATCAGAAATCAGAAATCACCAACTGAAGTTGACAGTTCGGCATAAACAGTAAATAACTTGTTCAGCCGTCCATCATAGGCCTTCAACTATTGAAGAGCGCTGGCCTCCTCCAGCCAACCATTCCACTTCTGCTGATTTTTCTTAATCCACTCATCCACATGGCGCTGGATGTCAGTCTCGGAATCCTCACCTTCATTCATCTTGGCGTTCTGAGCGTTTATATCACTTAAAGGCAGACTGAAAAGCAGAAAAAACTTCTTGATATCCGGATGCCCCTCAACAAATTTCCTGTTAGCTGCAATCCTTATATCACTTACTACAAAGCCGAACCTTACAGGGTCTGTTACCGCTCCTTTAACCCCGGAAATCACCATTCTATCCTCAAAACCTTTCTGGTTATCCGAAGGTATAATTTCCGGGACATTAATCCACATTACATCTTTCCCGGGTTTCAGCTTGGCAATGGTCCAGTTGGGAGCCCAGGTAAAAAAGAAAACCGGCTTATTATTCTTGTAATTGGCAATGGCTTGGGCCATACCTGCGGCATAAGTGGCATCAGTGGGGTTGATATGTCCTCTGAGACCATAAACGTCAAGATGATGATTTATAGTGTTGGCACATCCCCATCCCGGGGTGCAGGAAACCAGATCCGCTTTGCCGTCATCATTGGAATCAAAGGCCTCTTTCACTTCCGGTCTCCTGAAATCATCAAGTGATTTTATACCATACTTCTCCACTTCGGGCTTAGAGACCAGATAGCCCTGAAGAGTAGCTTCCTTGAGTACATAGCCGTAAGTATCAGCGGACTCATAAAAATTCTTTGGCAGCTGATTATTATGCAGGGGAAACCAGCCATTAGCCCAGTAGTCCACATCACCAAGTGTTACGGATTGATAGAAAATGGAATTCTGCAGATCCTTGGGCTTTTTAACCTCATAGCCAAGTTCAATAAGCCCCCGCCTGACCAGGGCCTCCTGAAAATAACCGGTATTCCAGGTAGCACGGGCCGGTTGAATAATTTCTTTTTTACCTTCCCTGCTCTTGCCACAGCCTGAAATAAAACAGACAGCCAGCGCTGCCGCAATCAGCAGAGACCGGCTTAGGATAAATCTGAACATTATCTCCTCCTTAAATTTTTAGATACCAAGTGCTAATTTTTATTTCTTTCCCAGGGCCTGGGTAATGCGGTCCAGAACCATAGCCATAAGAACGATACTGACACCGCCAATAACAGCCAGTCCTATATTCATATTATTCAGGCCCCGGACCACAGGCATACCAAGGCCACCAGCTCCGATAAGAGCAGCGATCACCACCATGGACAGTGACATCATTATAGTCTGATTAAGGCCAGCCATTATAGTGGTCCTGGCCAGGGGAAGCTGGACCTTAAAGAGTACCTGGCGCCTGGTTGCCCCAAAAGCCAGAGCCGCCTCCACCAGCTCAGGATGGACCTGTCTGATTCCAAGACAGGTCAAACGGATTATAGGGGGTAGAGCAAAAATGATGGTAGCCAGTACCCCGGCTACTGTACCAACGCTGAAGAGCATAACAACCGGGACCAGATAAACAAAAGGCGGGGTAGTCTGCATGGCATCAAGTATAGGCCTTAAAAAGGCTTCAAAGGTGTCGCTGCGGCCGGCCCATATACCCAGCGGGATCCCGATAATCGTACAAAAAACTACTGAACAGAGAACCATGGCCAGTGTAGTCATGGTATCCTCCCACATCCCCAGAAGTCCGACCAGGGTAAAGGTAATAATACTGAACAAAGCCAGCTTAATTCCGGCAGCCCGCCAGGCTATAATTCCTATAACCACAATAATAACAAAGGGCGGCAGGGAGTTCAGGCCTATATTAAGACCTTCCAAGGTCTTTTCAACCGGCCATTTAATGAGCTGGAAGAAATCACGGTAATTCAGAACCAGCCAGTCAACCGCCTGATCAGCCCACCTGTCAAGAGGGATAACTTTTTTATCGATTTCCAAAATAGTTAAATCCATATATAGGCCTCGTTAATACACCGGTACTGAAAGCTACTGGCACATTTTTAAAATAAGCAGACCACCGGTCAGTTGTCAGTTATATCTTAATATAAAGTCTTCTGGCAAATTCCTGATCTTTTATTTTTCCCCGTTTTCCCTATAAAGAGTTTTTAGAAAAATATTTTTGGAAACCACTCCCTTATAAAGACCATCCTCACCTATAACAGGAAGGGGCCAGGGCTTTGAAGCCAATTCCGGTAAAATATCCTGCATGGAATCAGTTTCCTTAACGGGCTTTACTTCCCGAAAAAAAGCATTTTCCAGTTTCTTTTCATCCCCTGAGTCTTTTTTTAACAAGTCCTGCAAGGATTCACTGGAAACAAGGCCGATAAAACAACCTTCCTGGTCTATCACGCAACCATAGGATAGATGCTGATCAGTCAAAGTTTCAAGGGCTTTTTCCACTGAAACCTCGGAAGCCTGCAGGCCAACAGCTTCAGACTGTACTATATCCCGTACTTTAAGGATATGGGTAGGATCAACCCCCCGAAAAAAGGCCCGGACATATTCGTTAGCCGGTTTCTGCAGTATCTCTTCCGGAGTGCCCACCTGGACAATGCAGCCGTTCTCCATTATGGCGATCCGGTCACCAATCCGCATGGCCTCATCCAGATCATGAGAGATGAAAATAATTGTCCTGGCCTGATGTTCATGAATCTTCAACAGTTCATCCTGCATCTCTGTTCTGATCAGTGGATCAAGGGCGGAGAATGCCTCGTCCATAAGCATGATCTCAGGGTTGACCGCCAGCCCCCGGGCCAGACCCACCCGCTGCTGCTGACCTCCGGACAACTCAGCCGGAGAAACTCCCTGATAAGCAGAGAGCCCCACCTGCTCCAAGGCCTCTTTGGCCCGGGTCAACCTCTTGTCTTTAGCTACTCCACCTATTACCAGGCCAAAGGCTACGTTTTCCAGAACACTCAAGTGGGGCATCAAGGCAAAAGACTGAAAAACCATGGCCATATGCTGGCGGCGCAGTTCAACCAACTGCTTATCAGTCATGGCAAGGACATCCTCGCCATTGACCTTGACACTGCCGCTGGTCGGTTCAATAAGGCGATTAAACATCCGCACCAAGGTTGACTTTCCTGATCCGGAAAGTCCCATAACCACAAAAATCTCTCCTTCTCTTACTGAAAAATTGGCATCCTGAACACCAACCGTCATACCTGTCTTTTCCTGGACCGCATCTTTATCTCCACCCTCTTCAAGCAACTTTAATCCTTTTTCGGGCTCAGGACCAAATATCTTGTAAAGTTTCTCCACGTAAATCTTATCGGATTTATCCATAATTCCTCTGCTTAACGACTGTTTTTTTATAGGCAAGTATATATCCTACCTGATCCGGTACTATCATTTGTATATTCAACTTCCTGGATTCAAAGATCATTTTTAAAATTTATTATAATCTTATTGGATAAAAAATAGCCAGTCAATCTTTTTAAAAATTAATATCTTAAGAACATAAATATTACTCACGCGAAAACAAAAAATAGTATGTAAAAAACAAATTTATTGAAGTGGAATAATCGGAACGTAGCTATCTTAATTTGACAAAAACAACCAGCTTGATAATATTATGAACTTTAAAGATGCCTTTGAACCTTTCTTCAACAACTATCATAATAGATCTTTTGCCAGATTATAAGCAATTAGGTCGAAATCTATCACAGACCTAAATAATAATCAGCTATCAGGAGTTAATACAATGAAAATTTTAATATCAGGTTCGGTAGCCTATGACAGAATTATGGATTTCCCCGGCAAATTTGCTGACCATATCCTACCTGACAAAATCCATATCCTTAACGTCAGCTTCCTGCTGGACAGTGTTACGGAAAAATTTGGGGGTACAGCGGGAAATATTGCTTACAACCTGGCTCTGCTGGAAGAGAAGGCAACAATTTTTGCCACTGTAGGCAGAGATTTCGGTCCCTATGAGAACTGGATGCGTAAACACGGTATAACCATGGACGGCATACGCAAAATAGAGGATGAACTGACTGCCTCAGCTTACATTACTACAGACAAATCAGATAACCAGATAACCGGTTTCAATCCCGGGGCCATGAAACATCAGGCAAACTATCAGATCAAAGACAGGAAAGCCGAAGATACCATTGCCATTATATCGCCGGGCAATATGGAAGATATGCTCAGCTATTCCCGAACTTATAAAGAGAACAGTATCCCCTTTATCTTTGATCCGGGTCAACAGGCCCCTATTTTTTCCAGAGATCAGATGTTGGAACTTGTATCCGGTTCCAGTATATTAATAGCCAACGATTACGAACTACAGTTAATCGAAGAAACAACCAGTTTTACCAAAAATGAGCTGCTGGATTATACCAGCTCAATAATCGTTACCCTGGGAGAAAAAGGCTCTATAATATACAGAAAGGATCAAGAACCGAAAAATATCCCGCCAGCCAAAGCCAGGGAAGTCAAGGATCCTACCGGGGCTGGTGATTCATACCGTGCCGGGCTTTTAAAGGGGTTTGTCCTGGGCAGGGAACTTACGGATGCCGCCCGCATGGGGGCAGCATGCGCCAGCTTTGCCGTTGAATGTTACGGTACCCAGGAGCACAGTTTTACTCTGGAGGAATTTCAGAAACGTTACCAGGCCAACTTTGGTTAATTAATTCAACTTCCCGGATTGATTTATCTGGTATGATATAAAGTGCAAATTTTTTAGTAAAATCATAATAGTAAAATCATAATAGTTTTATCAAGTCGGAAAGTTGAGTTAATTAATAACATTTTAATCTTCCTGACATTTTCTGCGTCTCTGCCAGAGTTGACTCTTTGAATCATTTACCTAAGACCTTTAGGCTAGGGGCCGGAGGCCGGTTCAGACCTTGAAAAGCTGGGGGCCAATAGATCGTGATCTTATTTAACGATATTGACTTATAACCTGCAATGAAGATATATTTATAATAAAAATACATATCATCATTATACCCTGAACTCAAGCGTAAAAAATCTACCGCAATTCAATCGGAGAGAAAGTATACCTATGGATGATGAAACCCTGAAAATCTATATAGAAGAATCCAAGGAACATCTGGAGACCATAGAAACCGATCTTCTGGAGATTGAACGCGGTGGTGCTGATATTGATGAAGATCTGGTCAACAAGGTATTCAGAGCCGCTCATTCCATCAAAGGCGGCGGGGGGTTCCTGGCCCTTGACAACATCAAGAAGCTGGCCCACAAAATTGAAAATATCCTGGACTTAATCCGTAGTTATGAATTAACTCCAACTCCTGATATCGTCAACACCCTGCTTACCTCTTTCGACCGGCTCGGTGAACTTCTGGATAATGCGGCGGACAGCAATGAGGAGGATATTGAAGACAAATTAGCCGAATTAACAGCCCTGACCAAGGGAGAAAAAGAGACAGCTGCCGGAAAAGAAGACGGCATCTTAAGCGGTCCCTGTTTCACGGTCAGTGAAGATGATATCAGCCGGGCCAGAACTGGCGGCAAAATTTTGTATATCCTGGAATACGATCTCAGAAAAGACATTCATCTCCAGGGTAAAACCCCCCAGAATATCCTTTCCAACCTGGAAGATACCGGAGAAATAATCAGTGTCCAGCCGGAGCTTAGTAAAGTGGGGGATCCGGAAGAACTTGAACCGGCCAACAAAAATTCGATATATGCACTCTTTGCCACCATTATTGAACCTGATCTTATCAGCTCCCTTCTTGACCTGTCCGATGATCAGATAACCGTCATTGAACAAGGCAGGGAACAGGAGTGCCCGGCCCTCAACTTCTCTGCTAAAAAATCCGCCCCCCAATACCCGGATAAGGAAAAAGAACCTGCCCTGGAGCAGGAGAGCCAATCTTCCGTAAAAAGTGAAGAAAAAAACGAAAAAAAACCAACCCCAAAAAAGAAGGGATCTCGGAAGTCAACTGACTTCAGTCGTTCGGAATCGCTGCGGGTTCCGGTCTCGGTACTTGACCAGTTGATAAACCGGGCCGGAGAGCTTGTCTTGTCCAGGAACACCCTTCTCCAGGCCATACTCACCGGTGGCGATAAAGAGATAAATGAAGCCGGACATCGGGTTGACATGGTCACCTCTGACCTCCAGAAGACTATTATGCTTACCCGCATGCAGCCGATAGCCAATATATTCAACAAGTATAACAGGGTGGTGAGAGATCTGGCCCGTAATCTGGGTAAACAGATAGAAATTACCCTGGAAGGTAAAGACGTGGAGCTCGACAAGACCATTATTGAAGGCCTTGGCGATCCCCTGACCCACCTGGTCAGAAACTCCTGTGATCACGGCATTGAATCACCTGCCGAGAGAAAAAAAAAGGGGAAACCGGAAACCGGCCATATCTACCTGCGGGCCTTTCACGAGTCCGGGCAGGTCCTTATCGAAATCGAGGACGACGGCAAGGGGCTTGATCCGGATAAGTTAACCCGAAAAGCACTGGAAAAGGGCCTGATAACTAAAAATAAGGCCGCAGGCCTTTCAGTTAAGGAAAAAAACAACCTTATCATGAAGGCCGGTTTTTCCACCTCCAAAGAAGTCAGTGATGTTTCCGGCCGCGGGGTAGGTATGGATGTGGTCAAAAACAACCTGGATAAAATGGGGGGACAGATTGACCTGATCTCCGAGATAGACAGGGGGACTACTGTCCGTATAAAACTTCCCCTGACCCTTGCCATTATGCCCAGCATTCTGGTCTCAAGTGCAGAGGAACGTTTTGCCCTGCCCCAGGTTAATGTGGCGGAACTTTTACGCATCCCTGCTTCAGAGGTCAGAGATTGGGTGGAAAAAATAGGTGAGGCGGACATCCTTTCTCTGAGAGGAGAACTCATACCTCTCCTGCAACTGAGCAACATCATGAATCTCCGCAGCACCTATTACGATCCTAAAACCGGAGAGTTCAAGCCGGACAGGCGAAGCGGCCTGTATGACAACCGACTGACCAGCCCCGACTCAAAGGATGGAGACGCCGAAATGGCTGGGAAACAGGAAAATAAACCCGAGGAAAGGAGAGAGAGTACTCAATCTGATATCAACGTTGCTATTCTCCAGGCCGGCTCTTTCCGTTATGGACTGGCGGTTGACGCAGTTCATGATACTGTGGAAATAGTGGTCAAGCCTCTGGGGAACCATCTCAAAAACTGTGAAGTCTATGCCGGGGCCACCATAATGGGTGACGGTCGTGTTGCCCTGATCATTGATACCGCCGGCCTGGCCAGAACCGCTGAACTCCAAGCTGTAGCGGAAGAGGCCAAATCCAGGAAAGAAAAAAAACAAAATAAAATCAAAGAAGGGGCAACCCGTCAGACTTTGCTGATTTTTCATAACGGCCCGGAGGAGTACTGTGCCGTCCCCCTGCACCTTGTCGTCCGGGTGGAACAGGTCAAGGCGGATGACATCGAATTTAAAGGAGGCAAAAAGGTAATCCGTTACCGGGACGGCTCTCTACCTGTCTAT
The DNA here is from genome assembly GCA_046497465.1 of Desulfobia sp. Lineage (GTDB taxonomy): Bacteria > Desulfobacterota > Desulfobulbia > Desulfobulbales > SURF-16 > JAWLDV01. The sequence continues at coordinate 35,925 of JAWOFO010000070.1, read as the reverse complement.
GCCCTGGAAGAAGCTGCAAATGTTGATAGCATGGAGGAAAGAGAAGAGATTACCGTTATCCTGTTCCGGGTTGCCGGCCGGGAGATAGGCCTTCTATCCATCCCCCCTCTGGAAATTGTAGAAGAGGATATAGTGATGGATGAAGTCACTCTCAAACAAACAGGCATCAGTGGTTCTGCCATTATTCAGGATCGTACCACTTTTATAGTGGATATTTTCGGCTTGATGGAGGCCCTGAATCCCGAATGGTTTAACCACCGGACATCAAGACTTGAATACCGTTCCAATGTAGAAGCGGCCCCGGTTTCATCCTCCGGCAAAAAAATCCTGCTGGCCGAAGATTCCAGCTTTTTCCGGGCCCAGGTCAAGGGTTTTATTGCCTCGGAAGGCTATGAAGTAATCGGGGCGGCGGACGGCCAGGAAGCCTGGAACTATCTGAATAAAAACCCCGAAGATATCTCGCTGGTGGTCACCGATATCGAGATGCCAAACCTGAACGGCTTTGAACTTACCCGTAATATAAAAAATGATGAACGGCTATCCCACCTGCCGGTTATTGCCCTTACCTCCCTGGCTGGTGAAGAAGATATAGCCACAGGGAAAAAAGTAGGTGTTGACGATTATCAGGTTAAACTGGATAAAGAACAACTTCTCCAGAAAATTTATGGGTATCTTAATAAATAGCTCCCTGTATAGCTAAACTTGACCGGCTGAAAAAAGCGTCCTTGCACCTTAAACCAGGAATATCCTCAACCTCTTAAAAAAACAATGGATAATGAACCTATTTCAAAAATTCCGGATAAAGAAGATCAACTTCATTTTACTTCCTTTTATCTGCATGACACTCTGTGCGGGATTGATATTTCCCGTATACAGGAGGTCAATACCGACCTGGCCATAACCAAGGTCCCCCTGGCTCCGGAATACGTGATAGGTATAAAAAATCTTCGGGGCCAGATTGTCACCATAATCGACCAAAGCCTGAAAATTGGCTATGGCCCCTCCAAAATAAAGAAAAGCAGCCGGATTATCATCATCAATTCAGAAGATGAGTATATAGGTCTACTGGCCGACAAAATAAACGATATAGTAACTGCTCCCAAAAGCGCCATTTCAGAACCACCCTCCAATATTAAAGGTGTTCAAGGGAAATTCTTTACCGGTGTTCTCAGGAACAAGGATAAGGAACTAATGGCCATTCTCAACCTTGATGAAGTCCTGGCAATATAAATAAAAAAACGCGATTGCAGGGCGTAAGATGCCCTGAGCCTTGGTCTTGTAGCCTAAATCTCAACACCCTATCCCCATGTCCATAAAACTAATGGTAGTTGATGACACCATTTTCTATAGAAAAATTATAACTGATATACTGGCTGAACTCGACTATGTCGAGGTAGTCGCCACTGCCAATAACGGTAAAACAGCTCTTCATAAAATCCGCACCCTGAAGCCGGACCTCCTGACTCTTGATGTGGAAATGCCGATTATGAACGGGCTGGAGCTCATGGAAAAAATCAATCAGCAGGGACTGAATGTCGAGTGCATTATGCTGAGCTCCAAAACCCAGAAAAGCAGCGAAGCCACCATACAGGCCCTGGAGCTGGGGGCCTTGGATTTTATCCCCAAACCGGACAGTGACTCGGCTGATGACAATATCAAGGCTATCAAAACTGAACTGACCAGACTCCTGAAAGAGTACATCTACAATCGCCGGTTCAAAGAAAAACCAGGAAAAAAACCCACAGCCACCCTAAAAAAACCGGCTGCCGCTCCCAAACCGGCAGAACCCCTTAAACGCAGAGAAAAATCCCAGGTAATAGCCATTGGGGTCTCTACCGGAGGTCCCAATTCCCTTGCCCGGCTACTACCTAAAATCCCCGGCGATATCGGAATTCCCATTCTTCTGGTCCAACATATGCCGCCGCTATTCACTGCCTCTCTTGCCCATAGTCTGGACAGGAAAAGCGCCCTGAAAGTAAAGGAAGCCGAAGACGGGGAAGAAATCAAAGCGAATACAGTATACATCGCCTCCGGAGGTAAACAGATGAAAGTGGCAGCAAATAATGGCCTGAAAAAGGCCATTAGAATTACGGATGCCCCCCCTGAAAACAACTGTAAACCTTCGGCGGACTATCTTTTCCGCTCCGTAGCCCTGGAGTATGGCTCAAAGGCAACCTTCGTGATTATGACCGGTATGGGGTCGGACGGCAGCAAGGGACTCTCAGTAGCCAAGGCAGCCGGTTCCCTGGCTATTGTCCAGGATGAGGCTTCCTGTGTTGTCTACGGTATGCCCAAGGCTGTAGTGGAGGCAGGCCTGGCCGATATAGTGGCCCCCCTTGATTCTCTGGCCCAGGAAATAATCAAGACAGTACAATGATTAAAATAAACCCTGATGAGATAAGCCTGTTTTCCCGTTATATTTTTGATATATCTGGAATACATATAGGCGAAAATAAAGGTTATCTCCTGGAAAACAGGCTGGGCCCTCTGCTGAAACTTGCCGACTGTAAAAGTTTTATGGAACTTTATCGGAAGGCCAAAGCCCATTCCGGAAGTAATCTGGAAAAGGCCCTGATCGATGCCATCTCCACTAACGAAACCTTTTTCTTCCGGGACAATATACCGTTTGAACTCCTGAAAAACAAGGTCTTCCCAGACCTCATAGATAAGCGCTGCAAGCAGTACCCTGACATACCTACTCCTTTGCGGATATGGAGTGTGGCCTGCTCAACCGGACAGGAGGTATACTCTGTTGCCATAATCCTTCTGGAAATGCTTACCGATCTGAACCGTTACAATATCCACATTCTGGGAACAGACATATCAAATAAAGCCTTGGCTCAGGCGAGTTACGGACAGTATAATCAGTTTGAAATCAGTCGGGGCATGCCTGAAAATCTTTTGAAAAAATATTTCCACAAAACCGGTTCAAATTGGCAGATCAATGACGAGGTACGCATACTGGCCAAATTTAAACATCTTAACCTGATGCAGGATTTCGGGGCTATTGGCAAATTTGATGTTATTCTCTGCCGGAATGTAGCTATTTATTTCAACCAGACCAATAAAATAAAGCTTTTCAAAAAACTGGCTCACAGCCTGGCTCCGGATGGGGTTCTGATAATAGGAAGCTCTGAAACCCTGCACGGTTTTGCAACTGATTTTAAAGCCAGACATTATCTTAAAGGCACTTTCTATCAACTTAAAGGATCTGAAACAGCCCAGTACATCGAAGAACAAAAAAATGCGGCCGTCGGAATCAGACGCTACACCCCTTCTTCTGAGTTCCGGGATAAAAAACCTGCCCCTGAAATCAGGCCTCCAGCCCGGGAAAAACCGGATAAAAAAGCCGGCAAACCTGCAGATGCTGAAAACAAAACAGTGCCTCTGAAACAACAGGCTGTAAATCCTGATGACCAGCCTACTCCGAACAAAGAAAAAACTGAACAGCCGGAAGGTGCCAGAAGAAGGGAAACCCTTTTTGGGGCTATAAAAGAAAAAAAACACCATTCAGAAAACAAGACTTCTTTTATGACCTCTAAAGGTGGTAAAAAAAATACCGAAAAATCATTACTTTCTAAGGGCAAAAAGAAAAAGGGGAAATCCTTGCTTGACAGGATAACTTATAAAAACAATGAGTAATGTTGAAGGGTTGATATATGCAATATTGCACCTCCGGCACTAAAGCCCGGCTGTCTCTGGCTATAACCATATGCCTTCTTGTTTCCGGTTGCAGCGCTCCTGAATTGGACCTGTCTCTTAAACAACCTCCTTTTTCTGAAAAAAAAGCCCCTGTCCGGAAAGTTCTGGACCTGACCGTTGGAGTTGAGACTTTTGTCGATTTACGTTCCCAGATCCGGGGCAGTGAGAATCAAAAGTGGCTTGGCTATATTCCAGGAGTTTTCTGGGTTGATATTGCCTCGGAAATGCCGGAAATCTATACCGCCTATTCTCCTTATAACTCGAGGCCGATGAAAGATACCATCACCGAAGCCATTGCAGCCGGGCTCCGGGATTCCGGAGGCTTTCGCGAGGTTGCTTATCTGCCTCGGGACCCCTACAAGAAGACGGACTATCATTTGGAGGGAGTATTGCAGAGATCCCATGTAAAAGAAAGAGGATATTACTATGGTTCCTCGGTCTATGCCTGGCTACTGCGCATAATAGGCCTGCCTTATGTCTCCTATGAGGTAATCCTGGAAGCTGATTTACGCCTGCGGAACATGACAACTAGAAAAATTATCTGGCGGGGAAAAATAAAAGGTAAAAGAACAGATAAGTATAACAGTATCTATCAATTGACCCGAGGCAAAAAAGGAAAACAGCTCATAGCCTATAATTTTTCAAAAATACTCCATAAACAGCTACCCAGGCTTATTGACGACATGATCAGGACCCTTGAAAAGTTCAAAGATCAGGATTAATAGTTCAAGGACAGATTTGACTCGCTTTCTGTTGTGATCTTGTCTCTTATTGTACGGTAAGAGGCCAGATTCAACTGGAATGCGCTTGCCTGGTACTGTAAGCTTAACTGAAAACATAACAACTAAACATTAAGTATGAAAATAACCTCCGGATATGAATTCTTGACCCAGGACCGGCCCTCTTCTGAAGTCATGAGCATACTAGGGAAGTTACCGATTCGCTGGGGACGAATGGATAAACTCAGCAGACTTGTTCTGTTTGAAGTGGGACAAGCCCTGAAAAGAGATGGCCATCTTGATCAGCAGGGCAGCCGTCTGCCCTCTTCCGGAACAGTAGGCCTGGTGGCCGGAACCCGCAGAGGTTCTCTCCAGACCGATCTGGCCTACTGTGAGTCCCTGAAACCAGGACCAGGCCAGGCCAGCCCGGCCCTTTTCAGTTATACCCTGGCCAATATTTCTTTGGCCGAGACGGCCGCCCATTATGGTCTCACCGGTCCGGTCTACAATCTTTTCAGTGAACAGCCTTATGAAGATGCCCTTTGGGAGGCAAAACGCTGGCTCGCTACCGTAGATTACCCTTTGCAGATAGTCACCGGTGAAGTGGATATTGTACCGGAGATATCTCCTCCGCTTATATCTCAAGATAAAAAAAAATATCGAACAAGCGCCAGATTTACTGTTATATAGTGCTCTCTCGGGGACAGAATAATTTTAGTTAATAAAGACGAAAATATATCTGCCCCTTATAAGACAATCCATCATAACAATCTCTCAATTCGGGTTATTAACCAATCCGGAAGTTGAGCTAATATAATAAAATTATGCCCCATATAACAATAATTTATCCTGAATGGCCAAAGCTTCCGGAACAAACCGAATTCCATCTGCCGCCCCACGGTCCGGTATGCCTGGCCGCCGAAATTCCAGAACACTATGAGATATCATTTTTTGACGGAAACGTAGAAACAGTCAAACCTGACAGCCAAACTGACCTGATTCTGCTTTCCATGATGCTTAGCTGTCAGCTCCCCAGGGGATTTGAGATCGCGGCAAATTACAGGGATAAAGGCATCAAGGTAATTGCTGGTGGTATTGCCACCATGCTTCACGCCGAAGAAGTTTCTGAACACGTTGATTCTGTTTTTCTCGGAGAAGTGGAAGACGGCCGCCTTAAAGGTGTTTTGGACGACTGGCAGAAAGATAAATTAAGGCCGGTTTACAACTATTTCCGGGATTTTCCGGAAATAGGTAAAGTGAATCCGGCCCGCAGGGATATACTGAACTACGAACACTATAATTATCGGGGAGTTCCCATGGTTGACCTTGTCCATGCCTCCAGAGGCTGCAGATTCAACTGTTTTCCCTGTGCCACGGCTTATCTGGGAGGACGTATCTTCAGACCACGTCCCATGGACAAGGTTGCTGAAGAGCTGTCAGGGATTGACAACAATCGTATTTTCCTGGTCGACAATTCACTGGCCCAGGACAGAAATTGGGTACTCGAACTGTTTTCCCTCCTGGAATCCCTGGGTAAAAAATGGATCAGCCACCCCATCCTGGACGAAGACAAAGTAATTGCCCAGGCAGCCAAGGCGGGATGCTGGTATGTTTACCAGGCTATTTTTGACACTTCAGAGGTGATCCGTAAACGAATAAAAAGACTCAAGGACAACGGTATAGGAGTTGAGGCTGCAGTTCTCCTGGGGCCGGACAACCAGGATGCAGACTACATAAAAAAAATAATCGATTTTCTCCTGGAACTAGATGTGGATATGGCGGAATTCTCCATTCTGACCCCTTTCCCCCATACCCCGATCACAGCCCAATTCGAAAAGGAAGGCCGGATACTGCACCGGGACTGGCACAGGTACACCACCAGTGAGGTTTGTTTCCTGCCTAAATACATGACTCCTGATGAGCTCCAGGAAATGTATCACTATTCATGGAAAACCTTTTACCAGGAGATGGGACAATCTCTGCACATGGCTCGCCTGTTCCACAAGGTGGTAAAAAAAGAAATGGCTGACAATACCTGGCGCAACCCTGTCGATCTTTCCCGGAAACGCCGGAAATGGCATACGGAATCAAATAATGGGAATTAAATGCCTCCTGATCTCTACCAACCAAGTGAAAGAACCTTATCCCGTCTATCCCTTGGGTATTGCCCATCTGATGGGGGCTCTTGAAAAGGCCGGCCATAAAAGCGAGCATTTCGACCTGCTGGCCCAGGGAGGTACTGAAGCCCTTGCTGATTTTCTGCAGAACTCATCTTATGACCTCATCTGCATCTCCATCCGTAATATAGACACCATGGATTACAACTCTCCTCAACCGCTCCTGAAAGAGACCAGAAAAAGCATGGAGATTATCAGGACTCTGACCAAAGCACCGGTTGTTGTGGGAGGAGCAGCCTTCTCTATCATGCCGGAAGAAATAATGCAGCTTGTTAAGGCTGATTGCGGGGTAATCGGTGAAGGGGAAAAGTCTCTTGTTCAACTCGCCGATAAAATGAAAAAAGGAGAAAATATTGAAAAAGGGATTATACGCCCTGATCCCGAAAAATATCCCTGGAGCCGCACCGTATATCAGAAAAAAAATGTTAATTATTATCTGCAGTATGGCGGAATGCTCAATATCCAAACCAAAAGAGGATGTCCTCACCAATGTACCTATTGCTCATACCCCAACCTGGAAGGGAAAAAGTATCGCTTTCGGGATCCGGAAGAGGTGGCCGAGGAGTTTTTGAGGATCAGACGGGAGCAGGGGGCAGACTATATATTTTTCTCTGATTCCACTTTTAATGACAACAGAGAACACTATCTTGAAATAGCCGAAGCCTTGATCAGAAAAGGTAATACTACCCCTTGGTGCGCCTTTTTCCGGCCTGAAAATCTTACTTCCAGCGGTTTGGCCCTGATGAAAAGAGCCGGCCTGGCAGCCATGGAAATGGGTACTGACGCCGCTTCCGACCGGACTATGGCCGGACTTAATAAAGGCTTCACCTTTCAGGAAGTCCTTGCAAACCATGAGCTCACTGTCTCCCTTGATATACCCTGTGCTCATTTTATTATCTTCGGTGGTCCCGGTGAAGACGGAGATACTCTGGAGGAGGGCCTGGCCAACCTGGAAAAACTGCGCCGGACTGTGATCTTTGCTATTGCCGGAATAAGGATACTTCCGGATACCGGGATTAAGACCAGGGCCGAAGCTGAAGGCATAATTGAAAAAAATCAGTCACTGCTTGCCCCGGTCTTTTACTTTTCACCTGCCATCAGCCATCAGGAAATTGATCAAAGACTGAAAAAGGACTGGCAAAACAGGTTTGACCGGGTTTACCCCTTTATGGTAATGCAGCAGAGAATCAATCACCTTCACAAAAAAGGCTATAAAGGCCCGATCTGGGATTACCTGAAGGTATGAGTCCTGGCCCTTTCCGGTGAAAAAATAATTGAAATGAAGCCTGTAATAATTATCCCGGTATATAACCACGCCTCCACCCTGCCGAATGTGGTTGGCAGGGCTATAAAAACCGGGTGGCCGGTCCTGGTGGTTGATGACGGAAGCACTGATCAGGGCATAGAACAACTGTACGATACCGAATGCCGGATCTTACGACTTGATAACAATCAGGGCAAAGGGGCGGCCATACTTGCCGGAGCCAGGCAGGCCCTAAAAATGGGCGGTAATGCCATAATTACCATCGACGCCGACGACCAGCATGATCCGGCGGAAGCACCCCTGCTGGTCAAAAAAGCAGAAAAAAACCGCAGTATTATAGTAATCGGCTGCCGGGAGATGTCGAAAAATAAGGTGCCGCGCTCCAGCAGGTTCGGCCGGGCATTTTCCAATTTCTGGGTAAGACTGGAATGCGGCCTGGATCTCCCTGATACTCAAAGTGGTTTCCGGCTTTATCCGATCCCGGAGATACTTTATTTGAATACCAGAAGCCGCCGTTACGATTTCGAGGTGGAAATAATCACCAGGGCGGCCTGGTCCGGCATTCCCATTGCCTCTGTACCTGTTAACGTCTATTATCCGGAGGCAAACAGACGGACCTCTCACTTTCACTGGCTCAGGGATAACTTGCGGCTGACCGTTTTACATACCGTTCTTATCTGCCGGGCCCTGATTCCCCTGCCCCATAAAAAAAATATTGACCGACAAAAATCGATAACCACCGGGGGTATTAAAAAACTGTCTGTTTTCCATCCTGTCCAGCTGGTAAAAAAACTGTGCCTGGAACACAGCACAAGCTTTCAACTGGCGGTTGCCGTCTGGATGGGTATTTTCCTGGGGGCGCTGCCCCTGTTAGCCGTGCACACTATAGTAATTATCTATGTCTGCCACCGCCTCCACCTTAACAAACCAGCGGCAGTAGCTGCCAGCCAGCTCTGCGCTCCGCCTCTTGTACCGGCAATATGTATCGAAACAGGTTATTTTATGCGCAACAGTACCTGGTTGACAGATATATCCTGGGACACTCTAGTCCTGCAGGTACACCAGAGATTGTGGGAATGGCTGCTGGGTTCCCTGCTGGTCGGCCCGCTGCTGGGATTTTTTGTGGCAGTTTTTGTCTATACGATTATTCGGTACTTGCGAATTCCCGGCAAGTCCAAGGTGAGAAGCAAGAAATAAAAAATGGGAAAAAGACTGAAGAAGCAATTAGAGATCCTGGGGCACTCCATATTTTATGTAGTTCTTCTCGGCAGCGGCCAGAGAGGCGCCTATCTTCTGCTGGCACCGGTGATCATGGTTTATGTCCTGTTCAGCCGGAAGGTCCACAGAAAAACCGCTCCTTACCTCAGGCGGCGTTTTCCCTTAAAGTCAAGGGCCGGAAGATGGCTGGATACTTTCCGCCTGGTCCATTCATTTGGCAAAATACTGGTGGACAGGGCCTGGCTGGGCTTAAAGAAAAAGGCCTCTTTAAAGGGCGAGTTCTATGGGCAATCCCGGCTCCAGGAAATAATCAGGGAGGAAAACGGGGTAATCCTGGTTACAGCCCATGTAGGTAACTGGCAAACCGCCCTGGCCCATCTCAATCAACTGCCGACAAGGGTCCATTCTCTAATGCATTATGATCAAAAAGCTGTGGCCAGGCACTACTTTGATCTGAAAAATTGGCAGCGGCCTTTCAGGATTATCCCTAATAACGGTTTCCTGGGCGGCATGATTGAAGCTACAGCAGCCCTGCAACGCGGGGAAATAGTGACTGTCATGGGAGACCGTTATGCCGGTGGACCAAAAGTAAAAGTTGAATTCCTGGGAAATCCGGTAAGATTGCCGGCTACTCCCTATATCCTGGCCGCCTGCACCTCTGTCCCGGTAATAGTGCTTTTTACCGCCAAAACCGGGAATAAAAGCTACACTATAAAAATATGGGATATTTTCCAACCAGTACCTGCAGACCGGCATAACCGAAATCAGGAAATGCGGAAATGGGGACAGCGCTTTGCCTCTTCCCTGGAAAATTATCTGGCCCAGCATCCATACCAGTGGTACAATTTCTACGATTTCTGGAAGCAGTGACCAAAGGTGTTCCCATTGAAATACAGGAAACCCGGAAATTATCAACAACCTAAACTGAACAATTTTATTTTATTCAACCTGCCGGAACAGCTTCCTTACGGGTGAGGACCTGTCACGGCTGGTGGTTAATTTGGGAATCGCTCAACTTAAGAATAAAATTATCAACATCAATCAAGAGATTTTCAAATTTATGGACGACTTAAAAAAACAGTTAAAAGGAATTATTGTAAAAGACCTCAAATTAACCGGAATAACCCCTGAAAAAATAAACGACAACGACTCGTTATTTGAAGAGGGGCTGGGGCTTGACTCTCTGGATGCCGTAGAACTGGTTGTCCTTATTCAAAAAAATTTCGGGGTCCGGATTGAAGATATGGATGAAGGACGCAAGGCCTTTACCTCTATCAATGCACTGGCCAGCTTCATTGAGGAACGTCTGAAAAATAACTAATTGATCAAACACAAAACTTGTTTAGAGAAAATATCCGGAATAAGGATTCGCAAAAAAAAATCGCCATCTCGGGGATGGGATGCATATCCGGGGCAGGTGAAGATGTGCAGACCAACTGGGCTAATCTCTGCAATGGAGTAGTACGATGCAGAACAGTCCCGGAATGGCTGTTCCCGTCCACTCTTCCCTACCCCGTTTTTGTTGCCCCGGCTGTATGTTGCCATCCGGAACAGAGAAAATACTTCCCTCATCTTCGAGAGAGGCCTGAAGAACAGATAAACCGCACCATTCTTCTGATTATAAATGCCGCTGTCCAAGCCCTGATTCAGGCGGGCCTTGCTCCGGACAATTTAAAAGGCAAACGGGTGGGCATGATCTTCGGCACTACAGTAGGATGCAACTTCAATGATGAAAATTATTACTCTGCCTGGCTTCGGGGGCTGAAGCCTGATCTGGAACCGGTAAAACGTTATCTGACAGGCAATATTGCCTCCGCCCTCCAGACATTTTCCGGTAACAGGGGACCGACAGCGGTCATTACCAACGCCTGCGCCTCAGGAACGGACGCCATCGGTCTGGCCCGCAACTGGCTTCTTGATAACCGCAGCGATATAGTTATCGCCGGAGGGGGGGACGAACTCTCCAGAATTGCCTATAACGGTTTCAGCAGTCTGCAACTGACTTCAAGAAAACCTTGCCTGCCTTTTGACCGGGACCGGGATGGCTTGAACCTGGGTGAGGGGGCCGGGGTGCTTATCCTGGAATCAGAACACCACTGCCATGAGCGGGGCTGCTCTCCTCTTGGCTGGCTTCAGGGCTATGGAGCAGCGGCTGATGCTTATCATCCCACTGCTCCCCATCCAGAGGGACGCGGCCTGAAATCAGCTCTGGACATGGCCCTTAAGCAGACAGGAAAAAAGCAGAAAATTTCCTATGTAAATGGTCACGGGACAGGAACACCATCCAATGACCCGGCTGAAATGAATGGCTTGAAATCTTTATTTGCAGACCATAAGGAAATAACAATAGTCTCAACAAAAGGAATTACTGGCCACACCCTGGGGGCAGCCGGAGCTATTGAGGCGATTTTCACCCTTCTCTCTCTAAATAAAGGATTTACTCCCGGTACTGCGGGCTGCCGCCATCCCGACTCTAGGCTTGCCCTTAAACCCCTGCCCCAGGGAGAAAGCCGAAAATTGGCCAGTCCCCTGGGAATCACTGCATCACTGGCCTTTGGCGGAAGCAACAGTGCTTTAATTTTGGAGGGGGCCGGATAAACATGGTGCAGATCTCCTCTATAGCCATAACAGGAAACAAAATTCCGGAGACCTCATTTACCCGCAAGCTAAGACGGGCTGACAGTTTTACTAACCTGGCTGTAACAGTATCTGAACACGCCCTTTCCGATCTTCCCGCATTTAATAATAAAATGCAAACAGGTATATTCATTGGCACCGCCTACGGACCTCTGGCAACCAATTTTGCCGCACTTGATACTCTGCTCGATAACGGCGAAGGCCAGATGTCTCCCACCCTGTTTTCTCATTCTGTTTTTAATACTGCTGCAGGATATATAAGTCGACTGTTTGAAATTAACGGGCCTGCCTACACTTTCACCAACTACAGCTGGCCCTTTTTCAGGGCCCTGGAAGAAGGTAACGCAGCGATAAACCGGAATATAATCGGTAGAGCTATTATCATAGGAGTGGAAACATACAGCCAAGTCCTGACAGATGCCGGACACCGCCTGATCAAAAAAAATTTTCCTGTTCTCGAGCCCGGCGCTGTTGCCTGGATACTCGAGGGCGAGGCTGAAACTGCCGACAACTGTATATGTCTCCTGAATTCAGTGGAGTTTGAGGAGAAACCAGCCCGGCCGGAAGACCTTATCTCTCCTCACCCCCTGGTCCATGCTCTTTCTGTCAGCCGCACCGCTCGACAGTTAAAACACTCCGGCAATAAAACAAAAATCTGGAGTGCAGAAGAATTATTTGGAAAAGCCCGGGTTAGACTTCAGTCGCCTTAGCAGTGGGAAGTAAAAGGAAAACAGGAAGTAAAAAATTGCAATAACATGGTTATTATAGTATATTTGCACGGTTCAGGGTTAGACAGATGAATCATAAGTACCCATTATTAACAAGGTGAAAATGTGCCGACAAGAAGGGTAGTCATTACCGGGCGGGGAGCGGTATCTCCTTATGGCTTGGGGGTTGAACTCCTTATAGATAAAGTCTGGCAGGGCTGTTCAGGTGTCCGGCTGATGCCGGATTGGCAAGACATAAAAGGCCTTAAATCATATATTGCCGCCCCGGTTCCTGCTGTTAACAGCTCCGAATACCTGCCCCGCTCCCTGCGCCGGACTATGGGGGATATGGCGGTTTACGCCGTAATAGCCTCCCGAGAGGCTGTTGAAGAGGCCGGGCTTGACAAAAGAACCCTTACAGGCGGTAATACCGGTGTCGCCATTGGTTCTACCACCGGTTCTCCCGGAGTCTACGAAGAGTTCTATAAAAACTATATCCCGAAAAAAAGCATTGAAGAGGTCAGGTCCGGGATGTTCTTCAAGATAATGGGACACAGCTGTGCAGCCAATGTCTGCCTTGCCCTGGGAATCAGGGGGGAACAGTGGGCTCCGGCAAGTGCCTGTACCTCGGCCGCCCAGGCGATCGGTCTTGGCTATATCCTGATTCAAAGCGGCCGTCAGGAAATAATGCTCTGCGGCGGGGCTGATGAGACCAACCCCACAGTGACCATGGTCTTTGACGTAATTAAGGCGGCTTCCAGATGTACGGAAGAGCCCCTTCTGGCCCCCAGACCTTTTGACAGCCAACGGGACGGGGTGGTCTGCGGCGGCGGCAGTGGTATACTGGTGCTGGAAAGCCTGGATTCAGCCCGAAAACGGGGGGCTAATATTCTTGGCGAAATAAGGGGTTTTGGGCTCGTCAACGGCAGCCGGCACATTGCCAATCCTGATGAGGAAACTATAGCAAAAGCCATGAATCAAGCAATAGCAGAAGCCGGGATAAGCCATAACGAAATAGATTATGTCAATGCCCATGCAACCGGAACCATATTGGGTGATATTGCCGAAGGAACAGCTATCAGAAAAAATCTCGGAGATGATATCCCGGTGAGTTCATTCAAGGGTCATCTGGGACATACCCTGGGGGCAGCAGGGTCCCTTGAGACCATAGTTGTTTTCGAGATGCTGGCCCGTCAGGAGATCGTACCCACGCTGCATCTTGAAAACCTTGCCCCTGAACTGGAGGGAATGGACCTGGTCCAAGGACTCCGTCCTTGCCCGATGGATTATGTCCTTAAAACTAATTTTGCCCTCGGCGGAGTAAACACAGCCTTACTCCTGAAGGGTACAGATAAACCATGAGCCCTTCAGGTACAGTCGGGAATTGGACAGATAAATGATAACTGATGAAGAGATCAGGCAGAAGATAATTAAGGTACTTACTCATGAATTTGAACTTGAAGAAACAGAACTCCGGCCTGAGACCCGTCTTTATGATGATCTGGATATGGACAGTCTTGATGCCGTTGATATGGTGGTAGCATTGCAAAAAGCCTTTGCCACGGAAATGATTAATCAGCAAGACTTGTATGAAGTCAGAACTATCCAGGATCTTTTTGATCTCTTGATAAAAATGGTCCATAAAAATAACAATGAAGGTAAAGAAGCTCCTGTTTAATATATATTTCTGGCCTCTCTTTATCGTGATCACCCTGTTCTGTTTTTTTTGCTTTCCCTTGATAATAGTCGCCAACCTTTTCCCCTGTTTCAGGCCCTCAGACAAAGCCTTCCGAAACGGAATCAGGATATATGGCCGGATAATAATAAAAACTGCCTCTATGATGGCACCGGTAACGGTCGAAGACAGGTCAGGGGGATTATCCCTGCCCGCCATATTTGTGGCCAACCATAACTCCTCAGCCGATCCTTTTCTTTTCGGGGCTCTGCCTTTTGAAAACAGCTTTGTCACCAGCTGGCCTTTCAGGATTCCATTTTACCGCTGGGCCATGAAACAGGCCGGTTATATTGATGCCGGTAAGGGATGGGAAAATCTGGTAAATGAGGCCCAAAAACTTTTTGACCGGGGAAGTTCACTGATTATCTGGCCAGAGGGGCATCGCAACCCGGAACCAGAAATGCAGAGGTTTCGCAACGGGGCCTTCAGGCTGGCGATGGAGACAGGCCGTCCCGTTGTGCCGGTCTGTATCCTGGGCTCAGGCGATCTGCTTCCCCCGGGTGGAAGACTACTCAATCCCGGGGGAATAAAGCTCATCATTTCCCCTCAGATTATGCCAAGGAGATACACTCATATTCCCCAACCACACAAGGTTTTACGCGAAGAAGTTAGAGATATTATCAAAAGAGACATAAATGGACTACTCACTTGACCAGGCCCTGAAATGGCGTAAAAGCGATCCGGAAAACATAAAAAAAAAACAGGACCAGCTTTTAAAAAAACATTTCCGGCAAGCCTCCCGCAATATCTATTATCAACAGTTGTTCAAGAAGCTGGCTTTAAATCCGGAAGAGATTACCCCGGCTGACCTGAATCAGGTTCCGCTCACCAGCCACCAGGATCTGGAAGCTGACCCCGGGGCTTTTATCGCTGTTTCCGAGAAAGAACAGGTAGACCTGGCCCTCACCTCCGGAACCACCGGTACCCCGATCCTTATACCTTACACCAATTCAGATCTGACCAGACTTGCCTTCAATGAAGAGATCTGTTTTCGGGGAGCCGGTCTTGAAGCAAATGACCGCATTCTGCTCTGTGTTACCCTGGACAGAAATTTCATTGCCGGATTGGCTTATTACAGCGGGGCTGTCCGGCTGGGTGCTTCGGTCATTCGAAGTGGCCCCGGACAACCGGCCAGACAATGGGAACTCATAAAACAACTCCGCCCCAACGTAATTATCGGGGTTCCCTCTTTTTTGCTTAAACTGGGAGAATGGGGACAGGAAAAAGGCCTGAGACCGGAAAAATCCGCAATAAAATCACTGGTAACCATCGGTGAACCAATCAGACAACCGGATTACAGTTTTACTCCCCTGGGCCGTAAACTTTCTGATATCTGGCAGACCCGGTTATGCTCGTCCTACGGAGCAACAGAACTGGAAACCGCCTGTTGCGAATGCACTGCCGGCAAGGGCGGCCATATTCATCCCGAACTATTAATCGCGGAAACCATAGACCGGGAGGGGAACACTTTGCCGAGCGGTGAGCCGGGGGAACTGGTTATTACCACTCTTGGAGTGCAAGGTTTCCCCTTGATCAGATTCAGGACAGGTGATATAGCAACTATTGAAGAGACCCCCTGTGAATGCGGCTGGCAGACTCCCAGACTGGGCCCCCTGCAGGGACGCCTGGCCCAGAGGTTAAAGTACAAAGGTACAACCCTTTATCCGGAAATGATCTTTTATATCCTCCAGGAAATCGAAGGAGTCAGGGCCTTCTACCTGGAAGTCCGTTCCTCTTTTGATCTCTCCGATGACATCACCGTAGTGGTTGGCCTTGATAAAGACTTTCTTTCGGCGGACAGGATTGCCGACCTTTTACAGGCCGGTCTCCGGGTGCGGCCCCCGGTAGAAATAAAAAGAACCGCAGAGGTCCTGGCCAAGATGAATCAGGGAAGCGGCAGCAAGGTTAAACGTTTTTTTGATTATAGATAATATTGACAACTGTCAGGTGACAGCTGAAAGCTTCCGGCTCTGCCGCCTCGGGATTTGAATAAAAAAAGGTTTTAATATGAAATGTTTTGGTGAACACTGGGGACTTGAATTCAGCCCGGAAGAAATCGCCGCAGCCAGAGCGAAAAACGGTCTTTTATCCATGGAACTGGAGTTGTCCAGGGCCTGTAATCTGCGCTGCATTTACTGTTATGCGTCTTCCGGGTTTCCCCTGGAACAGGAACTGAGCCTGGAGGAGGTTTTCGATGTCGTGGATCAGGCGGTTGTTCTCGGGGCCAGAAAAATCATTATCTTGGGTGGAGGTGAGCCCCTGCTTTACAGAGACCTGCTTCCGGTTATTGACTACCTCAAAGAACACAGAGTAACCGTCGACCTCTTCACTAACGGGACCCTGATAACTGAAGAAATCGCGGCCGGGCTTTTTGAACGACAGGTCTCGGTGGTAGTCAAGATGAACAGCCGCAATCCTGAACTCCAGGATCAACTGGCCGGCAAACAGGGGGCAGCTCAAAAAATAATAAACGGGCTGGAGTTCCTGCAGCAGGCCGGTTATCCTGATGAACAACACACTCTGGGCATTGAGACCATTATCTGCCGGCAGAACTACGAAGAACTGCCTGAACTCTGGCTCTGGGCCCGCAACCGGGGGATAATCCCTTATATAGAAATGATGACCCAGCAAGGCAGGGCCACAGAACATCCTGAACTGGAACTGGAGTCCGGGAAAATCAGAGAACTATTTAACAGGTTGTCTGAGCTGGACCGGAATGAATTTGGCAACCACTGGATTCCACATCCGCCCCTGGCTGCCTCCCAGTGCGCCCGCCACGAATACTCCTGTACAGTGACTGCCAATGGAGAAATATATCCCTGTCCAGGGGTAAACGTGTCTGCAGGGAATATCCGGCAGACCAAGCTGGAAGACATTCTGAAAAAAAGTAAACCCTTTATCGAATTAAGAGATATACGCCGCAATATAAAGGGGCGCTGCGCCAGATGCTGGTTAAAACAGGTCTGTTATGGCTGCCGGGGCCATGCCTATCAGGTTACCGGAGATTATCTGGCTGAAGACCCTTTATGCTGGTTTTCAGAGGAAGAACTGACCGGAAGATGAAGGTACTGCTACTGAATCCTCCCAACTGCGGCCGGAGCATACCTGAAGAACGATACAGTATTGACTCCCTGAAACAGATCTTCCGGGGCGAACCTCTGGCCCTGGAAGAACTGGCCGGAAACCTGCAGGATCATGAAGTCCGGATAATCGACCTAAAGGCTGATCCGGAAGGCCTGCCGGAGGTCCTTGATTCCTTGTCCCCGGATATAACCGGAATAACCGGGGTTACCTGCGAAGCCAACGCCATGCTCAGCCTGGCAGACCAGGTAAAAGAGGCCTGCGGCTCCATAGTGGTGGTCGGAGGTATCCAGGCCAGCTCTGATCCGGAATTTTTCAACCGCCCCCAGGTTGATTATATAGTCACCGGCCTGGGCAAAAAGACTTTTGCCGAACTGGTTGCCGTCCTGGAAGAAGGACGGCAACCAGCCGCCATTCCCGGAGTTGCCCGGACCAGTCCCGGCCAGAGGCTCAGCTTCCCGTCCCATATCTGCAGCCGGGTCGATCTGGTGGATGACCGGCCTCCGGCCTACGAGCTGGTCCAGGACTATCGCGGCCATTACCTGCTACCCAGGCTGGGTTTAAACATGGGTTTTGTAAGCACAGCCTTCGGTTGCCCCCACAACTGCTCTTTTTGCTGCCTAAAGTTTCAGACCGGCGGCAAGTATCTGACCAGATCCAGGGAGGCGGTTATCCGGGATATAGAGCTCTTAGAAGATATTCCGGTCATCAGACTTCTAGACGCCAATACCTTTGCCGACCCCGCCCACAGCCGTAACCTTTGTCAGGCCCTGCAGGAAGCAGGAATAAAAAAACAGTATCTGGCGGACGCCCGCTCTGATTCAGTGACGACCGACCCCGGGCTTTTTCAAAAGTGGCGCGAAACCGGCCTGCGGGCGGTGATAATCGGCTTTGAGGAAATTGATGACAAACGGCTCCAGAACATGAACAAGGCCAACCAAGCAGCAGTTAATACCGAAGCCATTGCTATTCTACACGATATCGGCCTTACTATGGTCGGCGACTTTATCATTTCTCCTGATTACCGAGAGGAAGACTTTGACCGGCTTCAACGGTATATCGAGACCAATGAAATTGGACTTCCCATGCTTACGGTCATGACCCCCCTGCCCGGTACCAGGCTCTATCAGGAGCAGAAAGATCAGATTATCCACCACAATCTGGATTACTACACCCTGACCAATGCCGTACTGCCCACCAGGATGCCTGAAAAGAGGTTCTACCAGAGATATGCCGAGCTGCTCCGGAATTCCCATACCGCAGTCAGGTTATAAAGAGGCGGATTTAAAACAATGCAGAATGTCTATATAACAGATCTTGCCGCTTTTCTACCCAATAATCCGGTGACTAACGAGGAGATGGAAGAGCGTCTGGGGATGAACAGGGGCCTGCCCTCCCGGACCAAGAAAATAATCCTTGCCAGCAACGGTATTAACACCAGGTACTATGCCATTGACCCCGGGAGCAGAGAGATAACCCACACCAACGCCCGTCTGGCAGCCGAGGCAATCCGCCGGCTCCAGCCCTTTGAGGATTTTACCCCGAAAAACATAGACTGCCTGTGCTGCGGCTCCTCCTCTCCGGACCAGCTTATGCCCGGTCATGCCTCCATGGTTCATGCCGAGCTCGGCGAAACCCCCTGTGAAATTGTCAGCACTGCGGGCATCTGCCTTTCCGGGGTAACCGCCCTCAAGTACGGCTGGATGAATGTAGGGACCGGACTCTCCAGCAACGCCGTGGCCACGGGCTCGGAACTGGCCTCTACCTTCCTGCGCTCGGAATTTCTGGGAAAAAGACCAAGACAGGAAAAGATCGACCAATTAGGGAAAAAGCCCGCCCTGAGTTTTGAAGCCGATTTTCTACGCTGGATGCTCTCAGACGGAGCCGGGGCCGCCTTCCTGGCTTCCGAGCCCGGCCGCAAAAGCCAGAGCCTGAAGATTGACTGGATCGACATTGTCTCCCATGCCCACCGCCGTGAACCCTGCATGTATGCCGGGGCCTGCAAAGACAAAAAAGGACATTTTACCGGCTGGCGGGAATGCAGTTCACTGACCGATGCCCTTAACCGGGAGTTTTTTTCAGTCAAACAGGATGCCAGGCTCTTGAACCGCCTGATCCTGACCACAGTGGTAGATGAAAGCCTGCCCCGGATAATCGAGACCCATAATCTCAATCCCGATGATATCTCCTGGTTCCTGCCCCATTACTCCTCTGATTACTTCCGCATTCCACTCTACGAACACCTGGCCGCAATCGGTTTCACCATCCCATACGATCGCTGGTTTACCAACCTGGCCTACAAGGGCAACACCGGCTCCGCCTCCATCTACATCATCATGGAGGAACTGCTGAAATCCGGCCGCCTCCGGCAGGGAGAAAGCATAATGTGCTTTATTCCGGAAAGCGGCAGATTTTCTACCGCCTATATGCACCTAACGGTAGTTTAATCCACTGCAAAAGACAGATTCCACCAACTGAATTGACTCAGCTTACCACTTTAAGGATGACGGGAAGCCGGGAAACCGCTTCTGATTTTAAATAAATATTACTCAAGAGAACCTGTTGCCATTTTTTTTCAAATTACCGAAGTTTATCAGAACCAATCCCAAGCTTGCTTTTTTTGCCCTGGCAGCAACTGCTACCTCCGGGTTCGGCCAGACCTTCTTTGTCTCTGTAGTGGGAGGAGAAGTCCGCGAGGCCTTCGGGCTTTCCCATACCTTTTATGGAGGGATTTACAGCACGGCCACCATATTGAGCGCCTGCCTGTTATTCAGGTTTGGCAGGCTTGCTGATACCTGGCCTCTGGCCAAGGTTACCAGTCTGGCTGTAGCACTCCTGGCTCTAGGCTGCCTGTTGGTGGGAACGGCTCCCGGGGTCCTGGTTCTGGGTCTGGGTTTTATCCTGATCCGGTTCGGTGGCCAGGGTTTTATTGCCCACCTGGGGGTAACCACGGCCGCCAGATACTTCCACGACCACAGGGGCAAAGCAGTGGCCCTGGCAACTGCAGGAATTCCCCTGGCTGAAGCAATCCTGCCGGCAAGTGCGGTCTTCCTGATCAATTTCCAGGGCTGGCGGGCGCCCTGGTTGACCGGTTCCATACTGCTGGTTCTTCTGATACTGCCTCTGCTTTTATTCCTGTCCGGCAGGACCCCGGCACCTGAACAGGATCAATCCATAACAGGCGGAACAGGTAAAAATTTTAGCTATACCCGGGAACAGGTATTAAAGGATACTGGTTTTTATCTGATCCTGCCTTCTACTGTGGCTGCTCCCTTTGTGGTTACCGCTATTCTTTTTCATCAGGCGGCAATCGCCGATATCCATGGCTGGCCCCTGCAGCTGGTGGGTTCTGCTTTTTCCGCCTATGCCGCCGGACATCTGGCCTCCCTGGCAGCAGCAGGCCCCCTGGTGGACCGCATAGGATCCGGTCGGGCCCTGTCCCTGGCTCTTTTACCCATGATTGCAGGCTTGCTTTTACTCGGCTTGGGCCGCGGAAATTGGCTGGCCTATGTTTACCTGGGACTAATCGGGATTACCCAGGGTTTTGCCAGCACTGCTGCCGGCTCAGTCTGGGCGGAACGCTATGGAGTCCTGTATCTGGGGGCCATTCGCTCCATGGTCCAGGCCATCATGGTGGTAACGACAGCCATTGCTCCGGTAGTGCTCGGTTTTCTACTAGATCAGGGCTTGAGCCTGTCTCTTCTGATGACAATACTTGCCGGGGGTACCTTGTTGTGTTCAGGCCTTACCTGCCTTACCAGGGAAGTAAAGATAAATCATGACTCAATCGCCCATAAATGAACAGGTTCCTGATTTGCCATCCTTTATCAACAAGGAGGACGCCGGTGAATACCCAACCTGACAGCGGCAAATCGCGGCTATACAGGACGGAAACTATTCCTTAAGTTGAGTGGCTATCAAAAGGGTTTTTGAGCATTATGGTCTCTTCCCGGCCCGGTCCTACAGAAATAATATCAACCGAAGTCTGGTTGAGATCCTCTATCCTTTTGATATAATCCCTGGTCTGAACCGGCAGATCTTCCAGGGTGCGAACAGCAGTGATGTCCTCCTGCCAGCCAGGCATCTCTTCATAGACGGGCTGGAGTTTTTCAATTGTCCGGATACTGGCGGGCATGGCATGGTATACCTTGCCGTCTGCCTCGTAGGATGTGGCAATTTTAAGCTTCTCCTGACCGCTTAAGATATCCAGTTTGGTGAGGGCCAAGCCGGTTATGGAGTTCAGGCGGACTGCCTCCCGGGACAGTACGCCATCCAGCCAGCCGCAACGTCTTTTCCTGCCGGTAGTAGCTCCGAACTCACTGCCCTTTTTCTGGATCTCTTCGCCAGTGACATTAAACAATTCGGTTGGGAAAGGGCCTTTTCCAACCCGGGTGGTGTACGATTTCAGAATACCGATAACTGAATTGATATAGACCGGGCCGAAGCCGGAACCGGTACAGGCATTACCGGCAACCACATTGGAGGAGGTAACAAAGGGGTAGGTGCCGTGATCGATATCAAGCTGGGTCCCCTGGGCCCCTTCAAAAAGTATATCCTTGCCGGCCTTGCGGCCTTGCTCCAGTTTGACCGAAACATTATCGATAAAGGGGGACAATTTTTCTATATATCTCTGAAATTCCTGATATATCTCCTCAAATGAAAGGGGGACACCGTTTAATTCGCCGGTTATGACACGGTTTTTGGCTTCTATATTTTCCTTGAGTTTGTCCCGGAAAAGATCTTGGTCCAGCATATCTCCAGCCTTTATTCCGCAGCGCAGGACCTTGTCACCATAACAGGGGCCGATTCCCCTACCGGTAGTACCGATCTCGGTTCCTTTTTTTTTGGCTGCTTCACTGCCCAGGTCAAGTACCTTATGGTAAGGCATGATAAGATGGGCCCTCTCGCTCACCGTCAACCTTCCGGGAGTAATAGGCAGACCGGTTTCCTCCAGCTCTTCTATTTCCTGGATAAGCACAGCGGAATCCAGGACTACACCATTGCCGATGAAACACTGTTTGTCTTCATGAAGTATACCGGAAGGGATCAGGTGGAAAATGTGCTGCTTACCGTCAACTACCAGGGTATGTCCAGCATTGTTGCCTCCCTGAAATCTGACTATATAGTCAGCATAGCGGGTAAGCAGATCCACGATCTTCCCCTTTCCCTCGTCACCCCACTGGGTACCTACTACCACAACATTAGCCATCGCCTTGCTCCAGTTTGAATTTGACCTTTGAACTCAACTTCCCGACTGTCAAGTACTCCTGCCTCACTAAAAAATTTACACGTTATATCATACCAGATAAATCGATGCAGGCTGCCACCTCAAAACAGCAGTACTTTAGCCAAAGAAACTGAAAAAGTCAATGCACAGGCATCTTCCTTGACACCAAAAGGTAAATGGTTTAAGCAATTAATTGTTTTTACCATGGCGTAAAAGTTATATCCTTTATTAATTCCCTCGACATGTAAATGGAATGTTTGGTATCGGCCTGCCTGAGCTCATAGTAATCCTGGGGATCGCTCTTATCGTAGTCGGCCCTGAGAAATTACCCGGACTTGCCAGATCGCTGGGCAAGCAGCTGATTGAACTTAAAAGGACAGCCCAGGAGATTAAAGACAGCCTGGATGAAGAAATGGAAGATGAGGATCTGCATCAACAGACTGAGAAAGATATCGTAAGCCTCCCCTCCGGGACTTCTGAGAAAGCTGATGACAAACCCGGCGCTGAAGAGGCCTCTTCTGAGTCTGCAGAACCTGGCAGTAAAGACGATGTCTCTCGTCCCTGAGTACCTACAGAACCATCTCCAGGGCCTCCAGGGCCATCTTCAGGAGTTGCGGCGCCGAGTCTTAATAATATTTTTAACCATTCTTCTCTGCGGGGCAGGGGCCTTTTTTTTTGCCGAACCCCTCGCCCAGCTCTGTATGCTTCCCCTGTTTAAAGCCAGTCCTGATTTGGCCGGGCTGGTCTATACCAACCCTACCGAGGCCTTTATTACCTATCTGAAGGTCTCGATTCTGGCCGGCCTGGGTCTGGCCTTTCCTGTCATTCTTTACCAGGTATGGATGTTTGTTGCTCCGGGACTTTATAAAGAAGAAAAGGTGATGGTTTTAAGGATAGTTTCCTGGGCCGGGGTCCTTTTTCTTGCCGGTATATTTTTCTCTTTTGCAGTTATCTTACCGGAATTGCTTACTTTTTTTATGGAATTTTCCCGGGAGAGCCTTACGCCTAAACTCAAGCTCGGCTCCTATCTGAGCTTTGTAATCCGTCTCTGCATAACCTTTAGTCTCGCCTTCGAGATCCCTTTTCTCATGGCTGCCACCGCTAAAACAGGTCTGCTTACCCCGGCTTACTTTATCAAGCAGAGGAAATACTTTTACCTGTCAATTCTGGTCCTCGCCTTTCTGCTCAGCGCCGGTGAAATACTGGCAGCTCTTCTTTTTTCTATCCCCATCTTCGGCCTCTATGAACTGGGAATAATTATAATGCGGCTTTTTAAGACTTCCTAAGTTCGTAAGTATCTTCAGGAACTATGATTCCCGGTTTACTGAAATCTCATTAATACCTTAGATTTTATTTTTTTTGTTTTTTCATGCCAGAAATAATTTATTGTAAATAATTAAACTTGTTAACTAAAAGTACTTTTCCCTGTTAAAGATAGGATCATCACCCATACGTTGGTATGTCTATTCAGGAACATTGTACAATGTTTATTACACGAAGCCGTTCCTGAATAAACATACCAATCGTCTGAAATCATAACAGTTTTTTCAACCCGGAAAGTTGAGTTAATAAAATTTGACTGCCTGCGGGATTTCTGGTACCTCAAATAAAAAGACTATAAAATCTCTTTAGTGGAGACCGGAACTACGTCACTTTGTCAGCAACTCAACTTTCCGGGTTGATTTATCTACATGATATAACGTCTAAATTTCCTGTAAGGCAGAGGCGTTTAATGGTTGATATGTTTATTCAGGAACATTGCGCAGTGTTTATTACACGAAGTCGTTCCTGAATGGCTATACCAACCATTTGAAATCATGATAGTTTTCTTAAGCCGGAAAGTTGAGTCAGTAACAATCTGCTTATTACCGGTTTATTTCCAAACAGACACCCGCAAACATGAAGATAGGCCCCTTAGAAAATGGATACAGCTGAAAAAACCGCCCTGTTTTCTATTTTGACCAATCTCCTGCTGCTCTCACTGAAAGCCGGCCTGGCCTTTGCTTCGGGAAGTCTGGCCATTAAAGCTGATGCAATTCACTCCTTTTCCGATGTTATCTCCTCAATCATTATTCTGGTGGGTATCAAAATTTCGCAACGCTCCACACCATCTTTCCCTTACGGCCTCTACAAGCTGGAAAACCTGGTGGCTCTGGGCACCTCCCTTCTGATTTTTTATGCCGGTTATGAGATCTGTCAGGAAGTCTTCACCGGCAGCCAGCCTGCTCTTGACAGATTGCCGCTTGCTGTCCTTGGTATTGGGCTCACCCTGCTGATAACCCTGTTATTTTCCCGTTATGAACTCAAAAAAGGCAAAGAAACCGGCTCACCAAGTCTTATTGCCGACGCCAAGCATATCTGGACTGATATGCTTTCTTCACTGGTTATTCTCTGTTCCCTCATAGGTGGTGCCGTGGGTTACAACCTGGATAAATATGCTGCCCTGATTGTGGTGCTGTTTATTCTCAGAAGTGCAATCGCCATCTTCCTTGATTCGGTGAGGGTCCTGCTTGATGCCTCACTTGATTACAATACTTTGAACAGGATCAGAGAGGTTGTTATGGCTGATTCCCGGGTAATTGAGGTCAAGAATATCTGGGCGAGGAATGCCGGCAGATATAAATTCGTGGAACTTGATTTGGTCCTGAATATAAAGGACCTGGAAAAAGGACACCACCTGTCCCGGGAACTGGTAAATCGGATTAAACAGAAGATAGAGAATGTTGATCGTATTCTTATCCATTATCAGCCCCGTGACCGGGAAAGTCTTATCCTGGGAATTCCTCTTGAGGCGGACCGGCAGAAGGTCTCCGGTCATTTTGGTGAAGCCCCTTATTTCTGGTTAATCAGCGTTCTCCAGGTAAGCGGCAGGGTAGTTGAGGAATATTTGCTCACCAATCCTTATCTTGATCTGGAAAGAGGCAAAGGAATTAAAGTGGCTCAATGGCTGCTGGCAAATAAGCTTGATATCTTGATAACCATACATTCCCAGGAGGGTAAGGGGCCTGGCTATGTCTTGGGTAATGCCGGAGTAGAGGTCCTGCTGACTGAAGAAACAGACCCGTATAAGGCCCTGGCTGAAGTAAAGGCTCAACTCGGCCTGATCCCGGAAAAACAGTAAAAAAATTATGGAATCTATGAAAAAAAGAAATCAGGCTGGAGGATAGATATCTATGACAGAGATGTTAAGTGAGAGCATAAGTCATGCCCTGATGATCACCGGATTTGTCTTAATGATGATGATCGTGGTGGAGTACTTCAATATCCTTACCGGAGGCTTATGGCAACAGGCATTTCGGGGCAGCTTATGGAAGCAATACCTGATGGCCGGGCTACTTGGTGTCATCCCCGGCTGTCTGGGCGTTTTTGTTGTAGTCACCCTCTACTCCCACCGCATAGTGGGTTTTGGGGCCCTGGTCACAGCCATGATCGCCACCAGCGGGGATGAGGCCTTTGTAATGTTTACCATGATCCCGGCTCAGGCCTTTTTTATCTCTTGTATTTTATTTGTTGTCGGTATGGTGACCGGTATTTTGATTGACAAGCTACTGATCCGGAAAACAGGCAGGGATCAAGGATGCCACCGGGAACTGGAATACCACGAAATTGAAGAGTGTCATTGTTTTTACTGGGCTCAGATCAAGAGGCAATGGGAGCGCTGTTCTCTGGCCCGCGGGGTGTTAACTACAGCGCTGACGCTCTTTAGTTATGGGCTGTTAGCAGGAAAGCTGGGGCCGGAGACCTGGAACTGGGTCAAAATTACTATACTTATTGTCTCAGCAGGTGCTCTTTTCATTGTCGTCACAGTACCGGAGCATTTTCTGGAAGAACATCTATGGGAACACGTAGTTCAGGTTCATGCACCCCGGATATTCGGCTGGACTCTGGGAGCCCTTTTTCTGATGCATATTCTCCTGGACCACTTCCAGTTAACAGCCTGGATGCAGAATAACCAGCTGATAATGTTGCTAGTGGCGTCCGCAGTGGGTATTGTACCTGAATCTGGCCCCCACCTGATTTTTCTCACCCTGTTTGCTGAAAAAGCTATACCCTTCAGCACCCTGCTGGCCAGCTCCATTATTCAGGATGGTCATGGCATGCTGCCTCTTTTGGCCGAATCCCGGCTGGATTTCATCAAGGTCAAGACGATTAATCTGGCTGTAGGAATTTTACTAGGGTTTATTGGCTATCTTTCCGGCTGGTAGTCTAAAACAGGGTAAACGCTTACTGAGCAAAGGAAAAACCTTTATATGGAGACCGGTATGGAGTATCTTGTTGCTGATAGGAGTTCCGGTGATAATATGCGTATCTGTACCCGTGGTGACCTGGATGGGATGACAAGTTCTGTCCTCTTGACCATTGTTGAGGAAATAGACAGGATCAGGTTTGTTCATCCCAAGGATGTTCAGGATGGTCTTGTTACGGTCACCCATAAAGACATTCTGGTTAATCTCCCCTATGCTGCCGGCTGTGGAATGTGGTTTGACCATCATATTTCAGAAAAGGAAAAAAGCATTGAACTTTCTGAATTTAAAGGAAGATTTGAAATAGCACCAAGTTGTGCCCGGGTTATATATAATCATTATCAGCATCCTGCCTTTGAAAGTTATAATGATTTGCTTAGGGTAACCGATAAAATAGACAGCGCCCGTCTTACCATGGATGAGGTTGCCAATCCTGCAGGTTTGGTGCTTCTGGGATATACCCTTGACCCCCGAACCGGATTGGGTGATGATTTCCGGGAATACTTCTGCTGGCTGGTAGGGGTTATCAGAGAAATACCGTTATCAAAAGTTCTTGAATTCCCGGAGGTAAAAGAGCGCTGCCAGCGTTTTTTAGATGAACAGGAAAACTGCCAGAAGTGGCTTGGGCAAATCTGCCGATTGGAAGACAACGTGATTATTACTGATATGCGAAAAGCAAAAAAAGCCCCGGTCGGCAACCGTTTTCTGGTTTATACCCTTTTCCCGGAGGGAAATGTTGAAATAAGGATCGTCAGGGGCCTGAAAAAAAATATCGTCTTAATAGTGGGGCGAAGTATTTTTAATAAAACCTGCCGGGTTAATATCGGAAAAATGCTTTCCCGCTATGGCGGCGGCGGGCATGAGGGGGCCGGCACCTGTCAGTTACTGCCAAAGCATGTGAATCATGCTCTAAAAGAAATTATTAATCAACTAAAGAGAAACGATAATACCTGATCGGCTCCGGCCCAGCCTTGAAACTGGTTCAATTAACTCAAAAATCTATATGAAAAAGTATTTTGTACTGGATACCAATGTCTTACTGCATACCGCAGATTCCCTGACCTCTTTTGCTGATAATATTGTCCTTTTACCTATATCTGTTATTGAGGAACTGGACGGGTTCAAGTCGCGCAGTGACGAATTGGGCAGGAATGCCAGACAGGCTATCCGGCAGTTGGATGCCATGCGGAGGCAGGGAAGTTTGAGTGAAGGAGTGGAAATGGATAACGGCGGTATCCTGAAAATTTTCAGTGATAAAAACAGGATCGTAAATCCCGGCCTTGACTTGAATGTAACTGATAACCGTATCATAGCGGTAGCATACACCCTCTTTTCTCAAGACGAAAAAGTAATCTTTGTGTCCAAGGACATAAATGCCCGGCTCAAAGCTGATGCACTGGGCCTGGATGTCATGGACTTTGAAAAACAGAAAGTTGATTTTGATGAACTGTTCTGTGGCTATCGAGACATGACGGTCCCTGGTTCGGTAGTTGATGAGTTTTTCCAGAAGGAAGTCCTGGTTCGGAAAGGGCTTGATCTGGTTCCCAATGAGTTTGTGATACTGGTGGATGAAGGCAATCCCAAGCATACGGCCCTAGCCCGGGCAGATGGAAAAGACAAGCTTGTACACCTGAATACCGGCTATGAGCAGGTCTGGAATATAAAACCCCGCAATAAAGAACAACGTATGGCCCTGGAGCTGTTGATGGAACCCGAAATTGAAGTGGTCACTCTGGTGGGACAGGCCGGAACCGGGAAGACTTTACTGGCCCTGGCGGCCGCACTTGAATCAACAATTCGCTACGGGCGGTATGAAAAGGTGCTCATCAGCCGCCCCATTATCCCCATGGGCAAGGATCTGGGTTATATGCCCGGAGATAAAGAGGAGAAGCTTTCCCATTGGATGCTGCCCATATTTGACAACTTAACTTACCTGATGAACGACAGCAGGGATGATGAAGAGAGAAAGGAGTCGGTCAGACAAAAGGTTGATGAACTTCTCAGAAATAATATCGTGGAAATGGAGGCTCTTGCTTATATCCGGGGCCGCTCCATTCCCAGGCAGTATGTTATTGTTGACGAGGTCCAGAATCTTACCCCCCACGAAGTTAAGACCATTATAAGCCGGGCAGGCAAGGGAACCAAGATGGTTCTTACCGGTGACCCTTATCAGATCGATAATCCTTATCTGGATTCGAGTAGCAACGGCCTCACCTATACTGCCGAACGTTTAAAAGATCATGAGCTACATGGCCATATGACTTTAAAAAAAAGCGAGCGTAGCCCTCTGGCTGAACTGGCGGCAAACTTTCTTTAAAGTGTTTTTAACATAACTCTTTAAAAAAAATAACCAGTTAAACATGATAGAGAAGAGAAGCGGTCGTGGTTTAATTCATCTCACGCAGGCCCTTGCCTGGTCCCTGGCCGGCCTGCGGTCCGCCCTAGCTAATGAGGAGGCCTTCCGGCTGGAACTGGTTTTGTGCCTCTTTCTTGTGCCACTGGCTATCTGGCTCGGCAATGATGGGCTAAGCCGGTCTCTTTTAATCGGCAGTCTTTTTATAGTACTGATTGTAGAACTATTGAACACTGCCGTGGAAACAGTGGTTGACCGTTTTGGCAATGAATGGCATACTCTTTCCGGCAGGGCCAAAAATCTGGGGTCTGCCGCAGTCTTACTTTCCCTGGTCAATGCCGCGATCGTCTGGCTATTTGTCCTTTTTTGATGTAGGCAGAATAAAGAGATCATCCATCACTTATAATTCGCAATTTTTTAACCTTTAATCATAAATCAAACGGAGACATATATGAAAATCTGGCCCGGTCAATCTTATCCATTGGGAACTTTCTACGACGGTTCAGGAACCAACTTCTCAATTTTTTCCGAGATAGCGGAAAAGGTGGAACTCTGCCTCTTTGATGAAGAAAAAAATGAGACCCGGCTGGAATTGCCGGAAGCAACAGGTTACTGCTGGCATGGATACATCCCGGAAGTGGAACCAGGCCAGCTTTACAACTTCCGGGTCTATGGTCCCTGGGATCCGGCTGGCGGCCATCGCTGCAATCCTGCCAAACTTCTCCTTGATCCTTATGCCAAGGCTGTTTTTGAGAATGTAAAATGGGACGAAGCTGTTTTCCCTTACCAGTTCAAAAAAGGCCCCGAAGTAAAGAACGACAAAGACAGTGCCTCCTGTGTCCCGTTCTCCGTAGTCACCCAGCCCTTTTTCGACTGGAGCGGAGACCGCCATCTGCAGATCCCCTGGCACCAGACCATAATCTATGAAACCCATGTCAAGGGTTTCACTGCGGCTAATCCTGACATCCCTGATGAACTCAGAGGTACCTACGCCGGACTGGCCCATCCCGCCTCCATTGATTATCTTAAACAACTCGGCATAACAGCAGTGGAACTCATGCCGGTCCATCAGTTCATCCACGATAAGCACCTTATAGACCGTGGATTAAGCAACTACTGGGGATACAACTCCATAGGCTACTTTGCCCCGCATAATGAATATGCCTCTGATTCCCGGCCCGGAGGCGCGGTATCAGAGTTCAAGCAGATGGTCAAAAGCTTTCATCAGGCCGAAATCGAAGTTATACTTGACGTGGTCTACAACCACACCGCCGAAGGCAACCATCTCGGCCCTATGCTCTGCTTCAAGGGTATAGACAACGCCTATTATTACCGGCTCACCGAGGACCGGCGTTATTATATGGACTATACCGGAACCGGTAACAGCCTCAATATGCGCAACCCCCACGTACTTCAGCTTATCATGGATTCCCTGCGCTACTGGATTCTGGAGATGCATGTCGACGGCTTCCGCTTTGATCTGGCTGCCGCTCTGGCCAGAGAACTCCATGATGTTGAACGTCTCTCTGCCTTCTTCGACCTTATCCAGCAGGATCCGGTGGTCAGCACCGTTAAACTCATTGCCGAACCTTGGGACATAGGGGAAGGCGGTTATCAGGTGGGCAACTTCCCCGCGGTCTGGTCAGAGTGGAACGGCAAGTACCGGGACTGTATCCGTGACTTCTGGCGGGGCCAGGAGCAAAACCTGGGTGAGTTGGCCAGGCGCTTTACCGGAAGTCCCGATCTTTACGAAAATACCAGCCGCCTGCCCTATGCCAGCATCAATTTTATCACTGCCCACGACGGATTTACTCTGCATGACCTCTTCTCATACAACGATAAACACAACAAGGCAAACGGTGAAGATAACCAGGACGGTGAAGATTATAACCGTTCCTGGAACTGCGGTGTAGAAGGTCCCAGCGATGATCCGGAGATACTCGCCCTCAGAAACCGTTTAAAAAGAAACTGCCTGATTACCCTGTTACTTTCCCAGGGAGTTCCCATGTTGCTGGGCGGTGATGAAATTGGCCGGAGCCAGCAGGGCAATAACAATGCCTATTGCCAGGACAATGAAATCTCCTGGTATGACTGGGAACAGGCGGACCAGGAACTGCTGGAGTTCTGTCAACGCCTTATTCATTTCAGACATGAACATCCTGTCTTCCGCCGGCGCCGCTGGTTTCAGGGACTTCCCATCCACGGAGCGGAAAACAAGGATATCGCCTGGTTCACCGTGGAAGGAAAACAGATGTCCGATGAGAACTGGGAGGAAAGAGCTGCCTGCTCCCTGGGAATCTTCCTTAATGGTGAAACTATTCCCAATCCCAATCCCAAGGGAGATCCGGTCACTGATGCCAACTTTTATGTTATTTTCAACGCCCATCACAAAGCCCTGAGCTTCATTCTTCCCGGGCCGGAATGGGGCGGACAATGGCTCAGGGAAATAGACACTGTTTACGGGTGGCCTGAAGAAGAGGAAGTTGTCAAGGCCGGGGATCAGCTTGAAGTAGAGTCCCGGTCCCTGACCGTACTCCGCCATCTTCCCCCTGACCAGAGATAAAAACTACACAGGTAGCTTTATAGTATGACATTCAAGATAATCCATCAATATGGAGACCTTTTCTGCTTCCTTGGTAACCCTACAACGTCACTTACCAGTTGTGCAGCATTCGTCACTCCGTCATGCCGGTCCCGGATCGTGTCCGGGATGACGGATCCGGCATCCAGGAGCCTGAGTATGGAAAGAAAATCCAATTAATCGGTTTTCTTGCAACTGCGACTGGATTCCGGCTCCCGGATCGGGGTCCGGGACAAGCTTCGCCGGAATGACGGAATAATAAATATCGTTGTAGGGGTAATGCCGAACTAATTCCGAATTTCCGGGCAGAATTTCAATCTTTTATTGACAAGTCCCCCTGATCATCTGTTATAGTAACTTGTAATAACACAACTTTCCGACTTAATTTATCTATATGATACGACGTGAAAATTTCCCGTCAAACAGTTGAGTTTAGCGGTTGATATGTCTATTCAGGAACATTGTGCAGTGTTTGTTAGTGGCTTTTGGCGAAGCGAAACGTTAAAAATTTCAACTGCCTGAGCGAGGCACGAGCGAGTTTTGAAATTTTAGTGAAGCGAGCCTTAGAGCCACTCAAACACGAAACCGTTCCTGAATGGACATGCCAACTGCATGAAATCCTGCTGTTTTTTTAAGCCGGAAAGTTGAGTAATAAGATTAATCCTGATAGAATTAAAAGGTGATTACATGAATTTCTTTATGGTCAAAAAAAATAAATACTACCCACTATCCTCAAAAATCCTGTCGATCCTGTTTGGAACTGTGTTACTTCTGGTTTCACCCGTTTACGCCCAGCACCATTCTTCTTCTGCCTCCGGGAACGGCACCCAAGCCGAAAACTCCAGTGAAATGAGCCAGCAGAGGCAGGAGTTACAACAGCAAATAAAGGAGATGAGGCAGCTCCAGAATAAACAGCAGGAAATCTTTAAAGAGGTACTAAACAATAATCCTGAACTGCAAAAACAGGAAGAAAAACTAAGAAAACTTATGCAGAAAACCCTGGATAACAACCTCGCTTCCCAGGATGTTGATATAGAACGGCTGAAAACCCTGCAGTCTAAACTGCAGGAAAAGGACCTGGACAAAGGGGAAAAAAGCAAGCTGGAAGCGGAGTTCAGTGAGAAAGTACAGAAATATAAAGAAGCCCGCAGTCAAACCCTAAACAATCAGGAGATCATGGAAAAACGAGAGATCCTGGTCCAAAAAATTCAAGACAAAAGTTCTGAAGCTGCCAAAATCGGCCAGGAAATACAGGATCTCGAACAGGAGATAAGAGAATCTTTTGCCCAGAGCCAGCAGTAAAAGGCGGGCAAATCACCGTCAGCCCCCCTTTTACTGTTATCTTGACACATAAAATTCAAGATGTTGAACGGGAAAAATAAAACCTGTACATCTAGCCCATTCATAAACGGTTACCGAATGTTGCCGTAGTACTAATCAAGGTTCTACAATCCCAAGGGGAAAAAAATAAGAAAGACTAGACCGGCGGTTGTCAGCATCAACCGGTTCATCTCTCTGATGTGGCCGGGCCG
This sequence comes from Desulfobia sp., assembly GCA_046497465.1. GTDB lineage: Bacteria > Desulfobacterota > Desulfobulbia > Desulfobulbales > SURF-16 > JAWLDV01. The sequence goes on along the minus strand of JAWOFO010000070.1, from coordinate 2,748 downwards.
GAGTTCCTGCCAGGCTTCTCCTAGGGCCGGTTTAGTAATAAGTTCACCAAAGTAGAGGCTGCTGCCCCCGAGCTGAATGTTCAAGGCCCCGGCCGCGGCAGCTTCAGTATGGCCGGAGTTGGGACTGGTGTGTTTTTTTCGGTCCCGGAGCATTATCCTCCAGGAATGTACGTGATCCAGGCCGACAATAAAGGCGGCAGGAGGGATGAACAGGGCGGTAAGTCGGGCCGGGATGAAATTGACCAGGTCATCCAGGCGGGCGGCGGCCCAGCCGAATTCTCTAAAGTATTCATTCTTATAGCCGAACATGGAATCAGCAGTATTTATTGCCTTATAAACCATGGATCCGGCCGGCCCGGCCAGAAAACCATAAAACAGAGGCGCGGTTATGCCGTCAACCAAGCTTTCGGCCACACTTTCCACTGTCGCCCTGATTATCTCCGATTCAGAAAGACTGTTGGTATCACGGCCCACAATCATCCCCGTTTTTTGCCGGGCCAATTCGAGATCTCCGGCCTCCAGGGCCAGTAGCACCTCCCTGGCATGAAGAAGCAGGTCGCGGATACAAAAGGTGGTATAGAAGATAATGATTGAGGCCAGGATGTGGAGGAACGGTGCAACAAAGGCTGCCACCTCGAGAATCAAAAAAGTGGTAAACCAACCGGCCCCGATCATGGCAGCCAGAGTAAGTACTCCGGCTAGTCCGAGGTTTATTTCTGTCTTCCGGTAAAATCTCTCCAGAAAGGCCCCCAGATTACCCAGAAGCCTGACCGGGTGAGGCAGTCTTCTGGGATCACCTAGAAGAATATCAAGCAAGAGCGCCGCGGTTATCTGCAGGGAAATCAGGGCCATGATCTAGCGGAGTTACCCAAACAAGCAATATGAGACTGATAAGCTGAGTGTCGACAGACGCTATTTAATAACCAACATACCCACCTGGTAGACGATAGTTGCCAGAATAAAGGCGAACATGGTATTGAAAACAACGGCAAAGAACCCCCATCCCCATGAGCCTGCTTCCCTGGATATACATACTACAGTAACAAAACAGGGTGCATAATACGACATGAAAATAAGGACGCTAAGGGCTACTGCCGGATTCCAATGGGGATCATTAGCCAGAGTCTCAGCTATAGAGGAATGTTCATCAGCTTCCACTTTTCCCAGGGAATAGGCTGTGCCCAGGGTAGAAACAATTACCTCTTTGGCTGCAATTCCACCAAGCAGAGCAATATTGGTTCGCCAGTCAAAGCCGGCTATTCTGGTAACTCCTTCAAGGGCGATGCCAATCCTGCCAGCTACAGAATAACGTAAATCCATGGCTGCTTTACGTCTTTCCAGATCGGTAAGCCTTTCCTGCAGCTCTTCGGCCTTACCCTCGAGGGGAGTAATGCCTTGCTCAACCTGCCGGACAATTTCAGGCTCATAAGAAGAAATGATCTGCTGCCCTTTATTTTCCAGGGCTTTCTGCTTTTCCGGCGGCAGATTGGGATAAGTCATCAAGGCCCAGAGCAGGATGGAAATCCCCAGGATTACTGTCCCCGCCTTTTTGATATACTCCCAGGTCCTTTCCCAGGTATGGATCAAGAGGCCTTTCAGGGTAGGAACCCGGTAAGGCGGCAATTCCAGGACAAAAAAAGTTGATTTGCCTCTGAGCACTGTTAAGCGCAGGAATTTAGCAACCAGAAGAGCAACTGCCCAGCTCAACAGGGTAAATAAAAACATGTACTTGGCCCGGTTATCAAAAAAAAAAGCACCGATGAGCAGGGCCAGGACCGGGAGCTTGGCCCCGCAGTTCATAAAGGGAACGGTGAGCAGGGTTGCCATCCTCTCCTTGGGAGAACGGAGGGTCCTGGTCGCCATAACCCCGGGAACAGCGCAACCTCCGGCAATGCCGCCGGAAATGATGTAAGGCATTACCGAACTGCCGTTGAGTCCGAAGATGCGGAATACCCTGTCCAGCATAAAGGCAACCCGGGCCAGATAACCAGAATCCTCCAGGACAGCGATACCAAAGAACATAAACATAATAAGAGGAACAAAGCCTAACACTCCCCCTACTCCGTCAATAATACCAGAAACCAGGAGAGATTTCAGTGAACCGTCCGGCAGAAGGGAGTCAACAAAACCGCCCAGCCAGCTAAAAAAATTCTCCAGCAGACTTACAGGCCATTCACTGTAAGTGAAAGTAAAATGATAGAGACCGAAGACAATGAAACCCATGATAACCGGACCGACCAAGCGGTGGGTGAGGACTTGGTCAATCCGGTCCGAGGCGTACAGACGTCCAAGATCATGTTTACGGATAATCACCCCTTCACTGAGAATGGACCTGATATATCCGTAACGATGATCAGCCACCACCGCTTCGGGATCACTGTCAAATGTCTCCCGGAGATGATTGATGACCCCGGCGGCTTCCTCTTCAAGTTCACAGGAAAGGGCAGGATCCTCACGACGCCCTTTGCTGAGAACCTGTTCATCGTTTTCCAGATATTTTAAACCGGTCCAGCGGGCCGGATAGGTAGAGGTCAGAAAGCCGGCGTCTTTAACCTTTTCCTCAAGAGAAAGGAGAAGCTTATCTATGTCATCGCCATAGGAGATGCGTTTAGGCCGCCATTCCCCGGTTCTCTTTACCAGCCTGACAGCCTCCTCCATAAGACGGTGAATACCTTGACCGCTCCTGGCCACAATAGGCACTACCGGTACCCCCAGACGTTCCTCCAGCACCCCGCTCTTTATTTCAAT
>JAWOFO010000004.1:0-10492 GCA_046497465.1 Desulfobia sp. | reverse complement strand
AATACCCCGTAGCGTTCAAGAATGCGCAGCCCCAGCTCGGCATGGTTGTCCGATACCTGATCGCGAAAGGTACCGTAGCGGGCGTATTGTTCAAAACGGCCAACGTCATGGAACAGGGCGGTCACTTTGGCCAGTGCCAATTGCTCTTCGGACAGTTCGAGCGATTCTCCGATACTATTGATTTCCCGGCACACCCGGTAGGTGTGTTCTTCTTTGAGCACCGTATTTTCAAATAAATCCCTGCTTCCATATTTGAATGTCGAGGCATAAGCGCGATACCAGGTCTGTAAAGGCGACACATGTTTTTTGATGTTCATCCTGTTTTCCCGGGTTAAAGTTCCAGTATGCTTCCTGAGCCGAGTTTAATGCAGTTGTCGCCGTAGCGTGACCGAAACAGGGCGATGGCCTGGTCTCCGGTACAGTGCGTAGGCCCCACCCGGTACACTGGCAGGGCTTTGAATTGATCAATACTGGCTTGGATCTCCTGCTCACTTTTACTCATTAAATGAAATCCGCCGAACGCCAACAATACCCGGGAAGCGTCAGTGACGGCCAGGGCCCGGTGTAATACATTGAGAATGCCGGGGTGCGAGCAGCCGGTGACTACCGTGATACCTGAATCCGCGGGAATGATCAAGGCCTGTTCCGGCATAGGCAGGCCTTTATACTCGCAGGACATTTCGCCGGTGACGTAAATGCCTTTGCCAATGAGCTGACCCGGTTGGGTCTCTTTAAAAACACCATTGTACTCCGCTACTTTTGTTTTAAAATCATCGCTGAATCCGGCACACCCGTACACGGTCAATCCTGGCTGTTCTTTGAGCAACTCCCACAGTCCGCCGATATGATCCCAATGATTATGCGAGATTACCACCGCCTCGATTGCGGAACGGTCGATGTTCATCTTGTCCATGTTGACAAACAGCGCTTTCGCCTGTTCGCCGGTGTCAAACAGGATGTTATCAACCATACAGGAAAAACCCCAGCCGGAACAGAATCCCGGTAAAGCAACGTTGTCGTAAAGTATTTTAGCCTGCATATCAGTCCTCCTATTTGATTAAAACAGTTTTCAATATACAAGTATTTTGAATCAAATCAAAATATTCTATAAAAAACATCCCTTCGGTCACCAGCTGGATGCCGCCGCACCGGTCTTGATGTTTATGTTGTAATCTTGCACTTTTTTATCTGTCAGGTTTCCAGAATTTTTTCCTGTTTTTCCCCTGTAATCTGATCTTATGCCCGGATTTATCTTGACAGAGTAATTCTGAACGGATTATCAGTGATAATAGTTATTGATTTTCTGTTTTATAAAAATACAAATGATAAAAAGCTGATTTAACTTTATGGCTATACCAACCGTCTGAAATTATAAAAGGAAGTATATCTATGGAAGAAATAAACAAATTTATGGAGAAATGGACGACCGATCCAATTAACGGAAAAGAAATATTCGGAAATTTTTATAAACAGGTAGCTGCTAAAAAAAACGTCAAGCTTGATTTTCACGCCAGGCCGGGTGTAAGCTACTCTCTGCGGGCAGCTAATGCAGAACAGACAGACCGCCCCCTGTTTGTCATGGTGGATGTCATAGACGACGATCCTGACGATCGATGGTTATCAGTGTGTTTTTACGGGGATATGATAACGGATCCGGATGAACTGGGAGATCTGATACCCGAAGGTCTACTTGGTTCAGACGGGTACTGTTTTGATATAACTGAGTCGGACCCGAATTTGGTAAAATACATCGAAAAACGCATCGAAGAAGCTTACACCAATGCCGGATAAAGGGATGGTTTTCTCCTCTGCGATAGCTATATATCTTTGCCCCAGTCTTTAAGTTCTGCAGCTTGATACTCCTCCTGCTTAATGGTGAGATCCATATTAATGAGGAGCCCCGAATGCCTTTTAAGCTCAGGATCCTCCTTCAATTGTATATGCCGATCCCAACCAGACCGGACATCCTCTAATGCCTTTTTCAGGGCTAGCCCGATGGCCTGATTTTTTTGAACCTGGCCGGGCTCAAATTTAGGTGGAACACCATTTTCTGCAATAGGTTCGGCAAAATGAGCCAGCTGCTTCATCTTTTCCATGGCCTGGTCCATGATCTTCCAGCCGATGTTTCCATCTTTTTGAAAGAGCCAGGAATTACGGATATGCTGCAGCATCTCGGTGTATTTACTGGTTAGCTCTGACTGCAATGTATCTAATAGTTCTCGTGGTAATTCATTTTCTTCTCCCGGAAGTCCTGCTGCTTCTTCAGGGCTTAATTTGTCCAGCTTTCTTTGGAACTTTCTGGCATGGATACCGGATTCCCAGGCCTCTCTCTGAAGAACCCGCTTAATATGGGGATCATCTATTTTATCCATTTCTTCGTTGTAATGAGGTATCAATTTCTCCTCATATTCAATATATGATCGAAGCATACTGGCCCTGCTGGTCGGATCATGGGGATAGGGTGCGGGCTTGAAATCAGGCTCTCCATCCATCTCTCCTATGATCATTCCCAGCCAGTGCATATGCCACATCTCCTCTCTGCTGACAGAAATTAGACTTGCACCAAGGGGTGTATCTTCCCCTTCCATATAGCCATGTACAAGATAGCGTATTACGGCAGCATGCTCGTCAGCAAGATCCTTGTTCAACATATCCACCAATGCTTCTTTCTCCATTATCACCCTCCTTATATTGATCCGCTTTTTTTTTAAACACAAGCGGACTTCAAGAAATTCCCCATGTCTTCCCCGGTAGCAGTGTCAACCCTCTTTATTAAAGACATCACCCATTTTATACTAACTTCACATTGGTTTAATTGTGAAATCAGCATGTTGGGTTATCTGAGAGTATCTTTTCAATATATTATAAGTTACTATTCAATCCCTGTCCATAAATACGAAATTTAAAAAATATTCCTTTGTCCTTTGGGGACCACCAGTGCGGATCTGCCTGCCAGGTGTTAGCAAATTAGAGAAAAATTTTCTCTGGAGGTTTAATCAAGCTTGTCTTTCAGGATATCACCCAGGGTACCCATGGTTTCTCCGCTTTTCCCGGATTTCTTTTTGTACTTTTTATATATTTCTTTCTCCGCCGCTTCAGGTTTTTCTTCCTGTTTCTGATCCTCTGCCGGATTAGGGAGAGAAAGAGATATCCTTCTGTTTTCCAGGTCAATGCTATCGAGACATACCTCCAGACTATCACCGGTTTTCACCACTTCCCGGGGATGGTTGATCCGGCGGCCGGCGCCCAGTTTAGAGATGTGAACAAGGCCGTCAATGCCCGGACTCAGGTTAACAAAGACTCCGAAATCAACAAGACGGACAACCTTACCCTCCAGGCAGGTGCCCTCCTGCAGAGTCAGGCTGTTCCAGGGATCAGGCAGAGTATCTTTCAAGCTGAAACTGAACCGGTCATTTTCCCAGTCAAGTTTCATAATTGTTACTTCCACCTGTTGACCAACCTCCAGGGCGGCATGGATATCTGAAAGGTATTCCCAGGAGATTTCAGAAGCGGGTATAAGTCCTTCGATCCCTCCTATGTCGACAAAAGCCCCGAATTGCTGAACAGAAGTAATAGTGCCGGTGACCTGTTGCCCTTTTTCAAGAACCTCCTTTAATTTCTCCTTTTGCCTGGCCTGCTCTTCTTCCAGTATGCGCCGGTGCGACAGAATAATATTGCGGCCATTTTCTTTATATTCGATTATCCGGAAAGTAAACTCACTGTTGACAAAATTCTCGGGATTGTCAACCCGTCTCAGGGAAACTTGAGAATAAGGGCAAAAAGCCCTCACTGCCCCGGCGATCATAACCTCAAAACCACCCTTGATCTCTTTTTTTATTACCCCTTCCACGGGTATGCCGCTTTTGTAGACTTCCTGGAGATGAGATCTGGAGGCCGAACCACTCATTCTGGTAGTAAAGACCATCTCGCCGTCCTCCATACGCAGAAACCAGGCACTGACACTGTCCCCTTCTCTTACCTGGAGATTAGCCTCCTTGTCTTTTAATTCCTCGGCCTCCAGACAACCTTCACTTTTAGCACCGAGATCAAGAAAGATCCACTTATCGGTAATCCGGGCAATAACAGCTTCAACCTTATCTCCCGGTTTCAGATTATCCTGCACCACGGTACTGTCTTCAAACATCTCGGCAAAACTATCGGCTTTATCTTCCATTTTATTTTCGAAATCCATATTTTCCAGTTCAAATTATGAGGACAAAACAGGAACATATTCCACATTCAAGGTAGATATGTCCAGTATTGCAAAAGAAGGGTCAAAATCCTTGCCCAGCATTTCACCGGGATTGATCAGGACAGTTTCCCCTATTCTTTCCACTGCGTAGCAATGATTGTGTCCGTAGCAAACCACATCAAAATTACCCTGATAGGCAAAAGAACGGGCAATTTCCGGATAGTGATGAAAAGCGATCCTGACTCCGCTTACTTCCACCGCGCCCAGAATGCCGTGATGGGTAATAGTTGGAAACTTAGTACCACACCAGCTTGAGATAAGATGCTGATCACCGACATTGTTACCATAAATCAGGTGGACAGCACCACTAAAAGCCGCCAATTCGTCAAGCATGAATGGTGAGATCAGATCTCCACAGTGAATAATCATGTATACATTATAGGCATTGCAGTACTTCACCGCTGCCCGAAGATTGGCTATATGATCATGGGTGTCACTTATAATTCCTATTCTCATTGTTAATCACCGAAATCAAGAATTTCATGCATGGCCTCAAGGCAATACCGGTTTGCCTCCTGATCCTTAAGAGAAATCCGGAAGAAATGATTATCCAGGCTTTCAAATGATTCACAGTTCCTGATCATTATCTTTTTTTCAAGCAATCTGTCCTGAAGTTTCTCCACAGATACCGGGCCCTGGAGACAAGAGAGAATAAAATTGGCCTTACCAGGCATTACCGAGACCCCCGGCACAGTTTCGAGTGACTGAACAAAATGAAGCCGTTCCCGGGCCACGAAATCCCGCACTTCTTCCATATAGCTGTCACCATTTTTTAGGAGAAATTCGCCGGCTACCTGGGCCAGGGTGTTTACTCCCCAAGGCTTTCTTACCTTGCTTAATTGCCGGAAATCATGGGAAGCAGAGATCAGAAACCCGAGTCTCAGGCCTGGAACTCCATAAATCTTGGAAAAAGAAGAGAGCAAATATAAATTGGGAAGAAGATCAAACTCAATGAGTGATTTTTCCCTGGTAAAAGGCAGATAAGACTCATCAATAAAGAAAGAGGTAGCCGGGTTTGCCTTGATAAAGCCATAAAGTTCACGGGAAGATGTCAAGCCGCCGGTCGGATTATTTGGATTGCAGCAGAATACAAGTTCTTTGCCTTGAAGATTTTCCTGGAGACGGTCCAGGTCCAGACAGAAACCGTTCTCCATGCTAAGGTTATGATTATCCACCCTGAGACCGGCCCGGGTGCAGGCCAGGCGATAATCAGAGTAGGTAGGATTGATAATCAGGGCCCTTTTTCCCTGAAAGAGATCAGGAAGAGCAAAGATAAATTCGGTTGTCCCGTTTCCTGCCAGGGCCTGATTCGGGGATATACCGTATTTAGCGGCAAAGGTATCCAGCAGAGATTCGCTGGCCGATTCCGGCAGGTAAGCTATCCGGTCAAGGTTGTCCCGAATGGCCTGCTTAACCCCCGGTGCAATTCCCAGAGGTGTTAGGTTGCTGCTCATGTCTATCAGATCCGAAGTTGCACAGCCTAGTCTCATGGCAGTAGCTATAATATTGCCACCATGTGTTGATTGCATTGTTTATTATCTTAAATTTTATTTCCTTGTTTTTTATAGCAAAAATATTTTTATTGTTAATAATTCAAAAACTTAACTCTCGCAGAGACGCAGAGAATATTGAGGCTGGTGCCTGGAGTCAAAAATTCATTTCAATTTAAAGGAACAACCAGCTGTAACAAAAACCACCTCCTGACAGACTTCAGCCAGTTTCTGATTGGTCCAGCCGGCAAGATCCCGAAAGCGTCGGCCCAGATAATTATCCGGAGCTATACCAAGCCCTACTTCATTAGCTACCAGGACAAGAGAGGTTTTGCAAATGGGAATTAAACAACAAAGCTCCTTGACTTTTTCCTCCAGGACTCGATCACTTATATCTAACAACAGATTATTTGCAAGCCACATGGTTATGCAGTCAATCAGCAGGACTGAGGAATGATCTTCCGGATTATTGCGCAGGACAGGGGCCAGATTATAAGGGGCTTCCACAAGATTCCAGCCATCTCCTCTGTTCTGTTGGTGAAGTCGAATCCTCTTCAGCATCTCCTGATCGTCACCAGGCCTGAGAGTGGCCACAAATGTCTTCCTGGCAAAATTGGCCCCGGCCCAATTCTGGGCATAGCTGCTTTTTCCGCTCCGGCAGCCCCCAAGAATCAATCTGGACTGGCTCTTAAACTCATCGCTGTTCATGTATTTATTCAAGTAAGGCGCAAGACTAAATTACCCCGAATCCTGTACCCTACTGACGTATAATCTCTGTACCGGATGGTGGACTAAAACTGAAAATTTCGTCACTTACAGGCTGATTAGCTACAATATTGGAAAATTTAATATCAGTAAATCCCCCCAGAGGATCGAGTATCCGTAGTCTTTTGATCATATACGATTCCCTGTCGCACCATATATAAAAAGTCTCTACTTGGGGATGACTCTCTTTCGGAGTAAGTTTAAGGCAGTAATTATCAGGGGTGCACATCTTCTCCGGAGCCGGAGCAGCCTTGAAATCTTCCATGATTTGCCCGGAACCCTTGAAAAAAGAATAAATGACATCCTTTCCCAGGTATTGTTCGACAGTAGTGACAATCATCTGGTTTTCTTCAGCCAGATAAAAGGAAAACTGTTCTCCGTCACTGACCAAGATCTGTTTTTCAGGAGTCATATAGTCCCATCTGATAAGCCCGGGCTTTTTTATCTTAACTTTTCCCCGGCCTATACGTTGACGGTCCGGCATGCCGGTAACGCTGGCTTTCTGCTGGAAGTCGGCCTGTATGGTCCTGGTCTGTTCATAAGTCTGCTGGAGCTCAGCGGCTATTTCAGGAACTGATAACTGTTCTCCGGCGCGGACGTTTTCCGGTAACACCAGGATAAAGCTAAAAACAACAATGATGTTAATATAATTTTTGTAATTCATACTATACTTATCGATTCTATTAGTCTTATTTTATTCGAACCAAGCATCCAATTATTTCGTCATTCTATATTTCCAAAGCGTCAAGTACCTCCCTGCCTCATTAAAAAATTTGTACGTTATATCATACCAGGTAAATCAATCCGGAAGGTTGAATCTATAATTTTCAACCAAATAAACCATTGGCCAATTGTAAATTTATCTCCCGGCCGAATATTCTTCTGGCGGTCTGCCTGGCCGCTTCAGTAATATCAGAGAGATAATATATATTGCGGTCCAAACCAGTAGATGACTGATGCTCATCTTTATTTATTCCGGCATGTGCTTTCAATTCTTCTGCTACAGAAACAGCTGAATCTATAACTTTAACCTGTTTACCGATACGCGGCTGAATCAGTTTCTTGAGCAGGGGATAATGGGTACAGGCAAGGACCAGGGTATCCACCTGCTTTATTTTGAGGCCGTGAAGATAACGTCTGATTATCATCTTGGTTTCCTGCTTATTAAGCCAACCCTCTTCCACCAGAGGGACCAGGAGTGGACAGGCTTTGGAAAAAACCTGAAAATCAGATTGCAGCCTTCTTATTTTCCGTTCATAAATAGCACTTGCCACCGTGGCCCTTGTTCCGATAATCCCGATCCTGCCCATCCTGCTGGCGGAAACAGCATTACGAACCGCCGGAGTAATTACTTCAAAAAAGGGAATGTTAAAAGCCTGCTTCAACTCATCTGCAGCCACACTTGCCGCTGAGTTACAGGCTACTACTATGATCCGGGCTCCTTTAGAGATAAGAAACTCGGTATTCTCGAAGGCATACTTACGAATAGCCGCCGGACTCTTGGAACCGTAGGGACTTCGGGCCAGGTCACCGAAATAGGTAATTCTTATGTCTGGCAGGGCCTCTTCAATCGCGTGAGCCACGGTCATGCCCCCTACCCCTGAGTCAAAAATACCTATCATAAATGTGTTTTCAGCGATACAGTTAGTTTCTGATTCGTTATTCACAAGTTACTTAACTGCGTCTATCTATCATATAATTACTGCCTTCCAGTTTTTTTACATAACTTTTTACTTGAGAAGATGCAGTGGCAATTTCACCGGCGTGACTGTAACGTTCATCCCTGATAATAACAACAGCAATAGACAAGCTCAGGAGGCCGAACTTGATTTCCCTCCCCTGACGATCTTTTTCGACATAACCGCCAACCTCGTAATCTTCGGGAAAAAGGAACATCTTTTTCACTATTTCAAAATTATTGATAATCCGTTCACAAACTTCTTCTACCTTATCTTCCGATACAATAAAGACAAAATCATCACCGCCTATGTGTCCGATAAAACCGTCTCTCCTGGTCAGTTCATCAACGGCGTTCACCGCGATTTTAGCAACCATCAGGATAACCTCGTCTCCCTGGACAAAACCGTAACGATCATTATAGGGCTTAAAGTTGTCTATATCTATATAGCAGACACCATAATTCTCTTCCGAATCCAACGCCTTCTGGATAGCGTTCAAAATAGAAGTATTCCCCGGTAACTTGGTTAGGGGGTTGTTGTCAAACACTCGCAGCATACGGGCCCAGGCCAGCTCAACCCTGGCAAGCAGATGATAAGGGGCCGGCGGGCTTAAAAGGAAATCATCAACAGGGAATTCCTGCCAGTCTATCCCCTTTATTAGTTCATCTTCCGGGATTACCAGCACCAAAGGCATATTGACTTTCTGCTGACACGACTTAACAGCATTCAGCAGGTCCCGTTCATCTTTGTAACTTACAAAGCCCTTTTCCAGAATAAATATATCCGGAGGATCATCCAGCAGAATAGAAATGGAACCATGGCTTTCCTTCTTCCAGATAAGCTGATACCCCTTTGCCTCCAGGAGTATCCTTATTCCCGGAATAGCTCCTACCTCATTACCGGTAATCAATATCCGTATCATCCTGACACTGCTTTATTATCCCTAAACATTGAAAAAAGTAAGGCCTGACTTCAGGCAGCTCCATCAATTTCCATACTGAAACCTTTTACTTCCCAGAGCCTTTCCTCCACCGCCTCAATTATTTCGTCAAGATCCCGGGCAGACAGGCTCAGCATATCCCAGGCCTGCTTATCAAGAGGAGGGACCCATATATCAGGGCCATGCCCGTATCCCATTCCCCTTACAATTATATTGCTGAAGTGGACAATAGTTGTAGCCATTTTTTCATCCTTAACCTGAGCCGGGGTATGATGAAAAGTCACAGGTTCCCGCAGCTTGGCCGGCAGGTTCCAGTTTTTGGCAAGCCAGCCGCCTGCCTCGGCATGATTTAACCCCAGAACAGCCTGTTCAGCTTTATACCGAGACACTCCCTTTTTCTCACTGAATCGCCCGATTTCTGCATAGGCCTCCGGCAAACCCATCTTTATGGAAACCTTGCCGATGTCATGTATTAATCCCGCAGTACTTATCTCTTCAGGATCGCTTACGCCCAAATGTTTGGCCAGAACATTACAGGCAACAGCGCAGGCCAGAGAATGTTCCCATAGTTCAATATCCTGCTCCTCCATGAGCTCAAATATAGAAGAGCTTATTATCAGGCTTTTGATGACATTAAAACCCAGAAGAATAATGGCGCTGGTCAGGGAACTGATTTTTTGAGGAAAACCGTAAAATGAAGAATTCACCAGTTTCAGCAGCTTGGCAGCCATTATGTGGTCCTTTGCCAGGACCTTACCCATTTGTTCGCTGGTGGTTTCCGGATCTTCCGCCATTCTGGTTAATTTGGCTACAACAGCAGGAAGAGTGGACAGGCTCTTTACCTCCAGCAAGGTCTTGCGGAATTCTTTTTTTTTATCCTCAGCCATAACGGTTATTTTCTGGAATCAGCCTTTTTCTGCAGTAATTTTTTTTTCAGATACATAAGGGGTGAAATTTTTTCCACCTTGGAAAAACGTCTTTCAATATCCTGAAGCTCTTCCTCCAGTGTCTTCTCACCTTCTTCAAACACAGGATGCCCCTCTACGGTAACATGTTGAATATCCATTTTCCTGATACGATCTATTATGGCCTGGTTCAGGGTGGTTCCTTTACCACATAATACCCTGCCATCAGCAGTAACTACATCCCTGGCCAGAATCATGCCTTCTTCTGTCTTAAGAGTGTGTATCTCCTGCAAAGCATTCCTCCCTATATCCTATTTCCGACTTGATGTATTTGTATGATATAGCAGAAAATTTTCTGTGAGTCGGGGTTGCTTGACGGTTGGTGTGCTTATTCAGGAACATTGTGCAGTGTTTGGTAGTGGTTCTTGGCGAAGCGGAACGCTAAAAATTTCAACTGTTGA
>JAWOFO010000030.1:0-16480 GCA_046497465.1 Desulfobia sp. | reverse complement strand
CAGGTTACGCGGATTGGTTCAGTGGCGGCAAAGCGATAGGCACTGCTGAACGGATACAGTCCGGAGATTTCAGCGCCTTATCAACGGTAACGGTGAACGGTTACATTTTTTTAGACAAGTGAGAAAATATGATTGATGATTTCATAACCAATAAAACGGTGGAATTAAAAATTGACGGTGAAAGCCATTATTTTCCGGTCATAAAAGGATCGGAAGGGGAGAAGGCTATTGACATAAGGTCGTTGCGGAGCCGTACCGGATATATAACCCTGGACAGCGGCTACAATAACACCGGTTCCTGCGCCAGTGCCATAACTTTCTTAAACGGTGAAGAGGGTGTTCTTAATTACCGGGGTTATTCCATAGAAGAACTTGCGGAAAACTGTTCTTTTGTTGAAATTGCCTATCTGCTGCTTTACGGTCATTTACCCAATAATGAGGAGCGGGCCCGTCTTAAGTACTTACTGGGCAAATATGCCCTGATTCACGAGGACATGATTCATTTTTTAGGTCATTTTCCTCCTAACTCACCACCCATGGCCATTCTGTCCACCATGGTTAATACTCTGTGCAATTTTTACCCTGAGATGGAGCAGCATGATGCTGACAGTTTTGAGATAATGTCAGCCCGTCTCCTGTCCAAGGTACGGACAATTGCGGCATTTTCCTATAAACGTTCCCTGGGCCGGCCGATTATCTATCCCCGGCATGACTATTCCTACTGCGCCAATTTTCTGCATATGATGTTTGATTCTCCAGTCAACCCCTACGAGGTGGACAGCGATGTAGTGGATGCCCTTAATAAGCTTTTAATTTTGCATGCCGATCATGAACAGAACTGCTCCACTTCCGCAGTACGGCTGGTAGGCAGTGCCAGGGTCAATCTTTACGCCTCGGTGTCAGCCGGGATAAGCGCTCTGTGGGGGCCTCTTCATGGGGGGGCCAATCAGGCGGTCATTGAAATGCTGGAAGATATTTATCGGAAAGGCGGTGATTACAGGAAGTATATAGACAAGGCCAAGGACCCGGAAGACCCTTTTCGTCTGGTTGGTTTCGGACACCGGGTTTACAAGACCTATGATCCCAGGTGCCGGATTATCAAGGAGACCTGTGACAAGGTACTCTCTGCCCTGGGCAAAGAGTCTGATCCGCTTTTGGATATAGCCCGGGAGATAGAAGAAGTGGCCCTGCGCGATGAATACTTCATAGAACGTAATCTCTATCCCAACGTGGATTTTTACAGCGGTATAATTTACCGGGCCATAGGTATTCCCAATAACATGTTTACCGTTATGTTCGCGCTTGGCCGCCTCCCGGGCTGGATTGCCCACTGGAAAGAGATGCGGGATGATCCTAACTGGCGGATAGATCGTCCCCGCCAGGTTTATACCGGTCCTACCCCGCGTAAATTTGTCCCTATTGAAGAGAGGTGACCCTCATGAAGATTGGTTCCGGGGATATTAACATTCTTGTTGGAGCAGCAGTCAGAGTTGCCGGACTTGTTCCCCAGAGCCAGTCTTACCGGGAAACCGGTGCCGCGGCTGATCCCATTGTCGGGCCTGAAGTCGGTGGCGGTGTTGTCGAAACCAAAGGTGAGACTCCTGAAGCTGGACCTGAAAAGGCCGGGAAAGGGAGTAATCCGGGTGCGGTCGAGGTTTCCCGGGTAATCCGGCAGTTCGGTCAGGCGCTGGCTGGTACCAGAGACGATCAGCAGTTGAACCGCCGGGAGTTGGTTGAACTGCATAGCTTGAGGAAGAGGGATCGAGCCGTACGCTCCCATGAACAGGCCCATCGTGCTGCCGGGGCCGGTCTGGTAACCGGCGGGTCTTATTCCTATGAGAGGGGACCGGATGGTAATAGATACGCTGTGGCAGGAGAAGTACAGATTGATATCTCCAGGGAATCCACTCCCCGTGCCACTATTATTAAAATGGGCAAGGTCAAACGGGCCGCCCTTGCTCCGGTAGATCCTTCTTCCCAGGATCAAAGGGTGGCAGCTCAGGCAGACAGGATTATGGCCCGGGCCCGCCGGGAGATGAACAGCAACATCGATCCAGGAATGGAGAGCGGAAAGCCCTTGATAGATATTCTGGTGTAAATTTAGCAAAAGGAAGGTGATGAGAACTGATATTGTCCATATAGGTGCTGGTGAGTTAACCTATGAAATCCGTAATATTGTTAATATAGGTCTTAAATTACAGGATTACGGTATGAAAATTTATTGGGAGAATATAGGTGACCCCGTGGCCAAAGGCGAGACCATTCCCCGATGGATGAAGGAGATAGTGGCTGACCTGGTCATGGAAGACAGCACTTATGGATACTCTCCTACTAAAGGTGTCCTGGAGACCCGGGAGTTTATAGCAGAGAAGACCAACAGCCGGGGCGGCGTTCAGTTGAGCGGAGAGGATGTGATTTTTTTCAACGGCTTGGGAGACGCTATCTCCAAGGTTTTCGGTTTCCTGAAAAGGACAGCCCGGGTTGTGGTGCCTACCCCCAGCTATACTACCCATTCCTCGGCCGAGGCTGCTCATGCCGGGGACCGGCCGGTGTGCTACTTCCTTGATCCTTATAACAACTGGTATCCGGACCTGGATGACCTGGAGAAGAGAATAAAGTACAATCCGGCTGTAGCCGGCATCCTGATTATTAATCCGGATAATCCTACCGGCGCCGTATATCCGGAGGACATACTCAGAGGCATGATTGATCTTGCCCGCCGTTACCGGCTCTTTATTATTTGTGACGAGGTTTACCAGAATATGGTCTATAACGGCATGTCCACTACGCCCCTTTCCAATATTATCGGCGAGGTTCCGGCCCTTGCCATGAGAGGAATTTCCAAGGAGATGCCTTGGCCCGGCTCGCGCTGTGGCTGGATAGAGATCTATAACGGTCACCATGACCCAATGTTTGAAAAATATGTTAACTCAATCCTCAACTCCAAGATGGTAGAGGTCTGCTCCACTACTCTGCCCCAGACAGCCATGCCCAAAATAGTCAGTCATCCCGAATATCCGGCTTACCTTGCCGGCCGGCTGGCAAGATATGAAAGGTATTCCAGAATTGCTTATGACTGCCTGCGGGATATTGACGGTATCCTGGTTAATCAGACTAATGGCGCTTTTTATATGAGTGTAGTTTTTAAGGAGGGCGTGCTGACTCATAATCAGACTCTTCCCATGGAGAACGAAGTTGTCCGCCGGGAAATCGAGGAGCTGGCATCCGGACCGGATGTCAGCCTGGACAAGCGTTTCGTCTACTACCTGCTGGGCTCTACCGGTATATGTGTGGTGCCTCTGAGTTCTTTTGCCACTGATCTCCAGGGCTTTCGCATAACCCTCCTGGAACATGATGAAGAGGCTTTCCGCAAGATATTTAAGACGGTGGCTGAAAATATTCGCCTCTACCTGGATTCCTGAACACCTGCGTTTAAGAGCGTTCCCTTACAGGCAGAGATGCCTTAATTCTGCCTTATCACGTACTGGCGCAGTTCCGGTTCAAGCTGTCTTATCAGCCGCAACTCCCGCAGTTTTTTCCCTTGTTCTCCGTTTATGTTAATGATGATAATTCTGTTTTTGCCTTTTTTATAGAGGTTGGTTGTATCAAAGACAGAGCCTATTACTACCAGCCGTCCATCTGATATTCTTTCATGAAAGCACTCTATGGCCTTTTTTACCTGGTAATCAACATTGGTTTCCACCAGTCGCAGTAGTTTTTCCGCCGGTCTTTCCTGCTCGAGGTCGATTTCTTTTTCTTTATCAAGGGCTAAATGCAGATGATCCAGCTCCATCTGCAGAGGGCCGCTTAAGTGGTTATATCCTTTGAGATAGTAATTGATGTGTCTGCTGTCCGAAATTCCGGTTATCAGGAGAACCGGGGTATGGAGCTGATAGATCCCGTAGTTCAGGGAGCCCTGACTTACGCTGAGCTGTGCTCCCGGATTGCGTACCGTTATCATCTGTTTACCACCGGGGAGTATGTGATTTGAACTGAGCCTCGGGTCGGAATCAGCCAGCCAGGTCAGATAGGGGGTTACGCCTTCCTGAAAATCCTTGCTCTCTGTTGTCCTGGAATGGCCGGTGGCAAGAACTTCCCGGAGTACCTTGAAAGGCGGGATCCCGATTCTTTTTTTAAGGACCGGGGGCATGCCCCCCCGGGCCGGCATAATCAGTAGCGTCAGGCACACCATGGCTGATAAACAGATAATGAATTTTTTGAACATGTCAGGGTCCTTTTTATTACGAGCAGTTAAAGTTGAATTAATGGTGAACGCTTACCGGACAGGGTTTCTTGTAAGACTATAACCTATGGTGAACGTTTACAGCCGAATGTTTGTTGTTCAGTCTATTGAAAATCAAATATTTGCCACTGTCTTGACATTCAAAATAAGCGTACTTAGTGTACCTTTCAAATATAACAGCAGAGTGAAACAGTTTAAAAGAAAAGATAATGATGAGTAAGTTATTGTTTATAACATTGTTTATCGTATCTTGGTAAAGGTCAGTGCTGAAACAGAGACAGTCGTTAAAGCAGATTTCTTAATTGATTTATCGGAATTTCAGGATTTGAGGTGAAAAAGAATATATTATTTTAATATAGTGTGGAGGTTGACAGGTGTCAAAAAGAGATAATGTCAAGGAAACACAGGATGTGGGATTAGAAGCCGATGAAGTCCCAGAGCCTGAAGAGGTGCTGGAGCCGGAAGCGGTGGAAGAAGATGCTGCAGCCCAGGAAGAAGTTGAAGAAGGGGATACTGTAGAGAAATTGAAAGACGAATTGGCGGCTGAAAAAGATAAATTTCTGAGGAAGGCTGCTGAATTTGAAAATTATAAGAGACGCCTGGAACGGGAACGGGCAACTGCCCTTAAATATGCCGAAGAAAATGTTCTGAAAGAACTTCTTCCTGTGGTGGATAACCTGGAAAGGGCTCTTGAACATTTTGAAGATGACAGGGATAATCCTGATATCAAAGAGTTTTACGAGGGAGTGGAATTAACCTATAAGGGTTTAATGACTACCCTGGAAAAATTTGGAGTTAAACCTATAGAAAGTGTGGGAGAGCCGTTTGACCCTAACCGCCATGAGGCGCTGACCATGGAGGAAACATCCGAGGCTGGGCACAACACGGTCTACAGGGAGTACCAGAAGGGTTATGTTTACAAGGAACGGTTATTGAGACCGGCCAAGGTAGTAGTAGCCAGGAATGAGTAAGGAGGCAGCAATAGTGATTATTTTTTTGAAGAAGATTATTCATATAGATAATAGAGGAGTTACGACATGGGTAAAATGATAGGAATTGATCTGGGAACAACAAATTCGTGTGTTGCAGTGATGGAAGGCAAAGAGGCCAAGGTTATCACTAACGCCGAAGGCAACAACACCACCCCTTCTGTGGTGGCCTTCTCTGATAGCGGGGAAAGGATGGTAGGTCAGGTTGCCAGGCGTCAGGCTGTAACCAATCCCACTAACACCATCTTTGCCATGAAGCGCCTCGTTGGCCGTAAATTTACCGACGCGGAAGTTAAGAAGTCCATAGAGATTAGTCCGTTTAAGATCGTTGAAGGTAAAGAAGGTTCTCCTGTAATTGAAGTCCAGGGTAAAAAGTATACCCCGGCGGAACTTTCCGCTATGGTCCTCGGTAAAATGAAACAGACCGCAGAGGATTATCTGGGTGAGGATGTTACTGAAGCTATTATAACTGTGCCGGCCTATTTTAATGATAATCAGAGACAGGCCACCAAGGATGCAGGCAAAATTGCCGGTCTGAATGTCCAGCGCATTATCAATGAGCCGACCGCAGCTTCACTGGCTTACGGTCTTGATAAGAAAGGGGATGAAAAAATTGCCGTATTCGACCTCGGCGGCGGGACTTTTGATATCTCCATTCTGGAGATAGGTGACGGGGTGTTTGAGGTTAAGTCGACCAACGGCGATACCTTCCTCGGCGGTGAAGATTTTGATATGCGGATCGTTAACTGGCTGGCCGACGAGTTCAAGCGGGAGCAGGGTATTGATCTTCGTCAGGACAAGATGGCCCTGCAGAGGCTGAAAGAGGAAGGTGAAAAGGCCAAGAAGGAGCTCTCCAGCACCATGGAGACGAATATAAATCTTCCCTTTATTACTGCGGATGCCTCCGGTCCTAAGCATCTGAATATCAAGCTGACCAGGTCCAAGTTGGAATCCCTGGTAGACGATCTTGTTGAGCGGACGATAGGCCCGTGCAGGACTGCGCTCAAGGATGCCGGCGTCTCTGCCTCTGATATTGACGAGGTTATTCTGGTCGGCGGTATGACCCGGATGCCGAAGGTCCAGGCAAAAGTCAAAGAGTTTTTCGGTAAGGAGCCCCATAAAGGAGTTAATCCTGATGAAGTTGTGGCTATAGGAGCGGCAATTCAGGGTGGAGTACTTCAGGGTGATGTAAAAGACGTTCTTCTGCTTGATGTTACCCCGCTTTCACTGGGAATTGAAACCCTGGGCGGAGTTACAACCAAGCTGATTGAAAAGAATACCACGGTACCAGCCAAGAAGAGCCAGATTTTTTCCACTGCGGCGGACAATCAGCCAGCGGTATCTATTCATGTTGTCCAGGGAGAACGGGAAATGGCGGCTGACAATAAAACCATTGGCCGTTTTGAGCTGACTGATATCCCGCCGGCACCCCGGGGGATACCTCAGATTGAAGTAACTTTTGACCTGGATGCCAATGGTATTCTTCATGTTTCTGCCAAGGATCTGGGAACCGGCAAAGAACAGTCTATCAGAATTACTGCCTCCAGCGGTCTTTCTGAAGAAGAGATTGAGAAAATGCAGCAGGATGCAGAAAAGCACGCTGAAGAGGATAAAAAGCGGAAAGAGCTGATTGAGGCCAGAAATAATGCTGATTCTTTGATCTATACAACTGAAAAGAGCCTGAAAGAGGTAGGAGACAAGGTAGACAGTGAAACTAAATCCAAGGTCGAAACAGCTATAGAGAAGTTGAAAAAGACCATGGAAGGCGATGATGTCCAGGCCATTAAGGCGGACACTGAGGAACTGTCTCAGGTCTCCCATAAGTTGGCTGAGGTTATGTACTCCCAGGCTTCTCAGCAGCAGGCAGGTGGAGCAGCGGGAGAAGAAGCCGGTGGTGAAAGCGGTGGAAAAAGTGATGATGAAGATGTGATGGATGCAGATTATGAAGAGGTCAAATAAATGACAAATCTTGAATGATGGATTGTGAATCCATTTTTGCCGGAGCAATTCTTAACGGATTGTTCCGGCTTTTTTTGTTTACAGGATAGGCACGGGACTGTATTATTGACGGGTCTAAACTCAAGACCTCAACTTTCCGACTTAAGAAAGATAGCAGGATTTCATACGGTTGGCATGCCCATTCAGGAACGGCTTCGTGTTTGAGTGGCTCTAAGGCTTGCTTCACTGAAATTTCAAAACTTGCTCGTGCCTCGCTCAGCCAGTTGAAATTTTTAACGTTTCGCTTCGTCAAGAGCCACTGACAAACACTGCACAATGTTCCCGAATGGGCTACCAACCGCTAAATACCACTGTCTTACGGAAAATTTTTACGTTGTATCATATAAATAGATCAAGTCGGAAAGTTGAGTCAGGACTATAGAGTAATGCGAATTTTGTCAGGTATACAACCATCCGGTCAGCTTCATGTCGGTAATTACTTTGGGATGATGCAGCCTATGATCACTAATATGATCCGGGGTAGGCTTTATGCCTTTATTGTCAATTACCATGCCCTGACTTCCGTACATGATCGGAAAAGGCTGTCCAGGGATACTCTGGAGGCGGCTGCAGATTTTATGGCCCTGGGACTTGATCCGGAACAATGCATCTTCTGGGTACAGTCTGATGTGCCGGAAGTTACTGAACTGACCTGGATACTGTCTACTGTCACCAGTATGGGGCTTTTAGAGCGCTGCCATTCCTATAAAGACAAGGTTGCCAAGGGAATTGAAGCCAGTCAGGGCCTGTTCTCTTATCCGGTTCTGATGGCAGCTGACATACTTTTATACCAGGCCAATATAGTTCCTGTGGGTAAAGACCAGAAGCAGCATGTGGAGGTAGCCCGGGATATTGCCGGACGGTTCAATCATGTGTTTGGTGAAGTATTTGTTCTGCCGGAAGCAGAAATCAACGAGGATCTGGCTAATGTTCCGGGAGTCGATGGTCAGAAGATGTCAAAGTCTTACGGTAATACTATTGGAATTTTTCTTGATGAGGGGCAGCTTAAGAAAGCGGTAATGAGTATAGTTACTGATTCCGCGCCGGTTGAAGCTCCCAAGGATCCGGATAAGTGTAATCTTTACAATATCTTCAAGCTAGTTGCTCCAGCTGAAAGACTCAAAGATGTTCATGATCTTTATGTAAATGGTGGCGCTGCTTATGGCCACCTCAAAATCGAACTGGTCGATATTCTCTGGGAATATTTTCGCGAGGCCAGGGAAGAACGGAAGCGACTGGTCAGGGATCCTGCCTATCTTAAGGATGTTCTGGCAGAGGGTGCCCGGAAAGCCAGACAGGAGGCTTCTCCTACGCTTGACCTTGTGCGTGACCGGGTCGGCCTTAAGTATTAGCCTGTTTATCCCCCCTTTTTTTAATCTCAGCTGTCCACTCTCCCATTTTCAAATATTTTTTGACTGTTTCCCCGGGAGCATTATAAATTTAGAAATCAACTTTCCGAGAAGCCAGCCTCTCGAGATCAGGAAATTAGCAATTATAGTGGTAGCCGGGAAAGGGCTTTGCCGGGTCCTTTTAAGGGTTGGGATTTAGTTTAAAGAAACTCGGCTGATTTGTCGATATAGTCAATAAATTGGCAGGGAAGTATTTTTAATCGGAGCCGGATATTTTATCAGGCAAAAATTTCCCGGCCGGCTGAATTTTTATTCTTCCCGGCTGATGATCTTATGAATTTTATCTTTACAGGAAGTCCAGTTGATTTGGTGACCTCTGTTGAAAGTAATTTTAATTAAAGATTATTTAAAAGTATTGGCACGGAATTAGCATAATTAAATTAATAAAAACTGTAAAAGTAGCTAACATTGCGGAGTGAGCATTAATGAGTGCAATGGCTTTTTTGGATAAAACCAGTAATTATCAGCCTGATCAATTAGTTCCGGATATGTCTGGAATGATGGATGAGCTGAAATCTTTCAGAAAGAGAAACCAAAGGCTTTCTCTGTTGAACGATCTATATTCAAGGCTTGCCGCATCTTCTGATCTGGCTTCCATTATCGAGGCCTTTTCCGTATGGTTGATGCCCCTTGTCTACCATGATCTGGTGGGTTACCATAATCCCGAACGGGATAAAAAGTACCTCTGCTGTTCGTGCCATGGGCCTGAGCGGATCAGGGTGATCAGTATTGCTGAAAATCTGTTTCAGAATTTTAGCCAACTTGAACAGAACTGCTGGTATGAAGATAATTACTATGTCCATAACTGGTACCTGGGGACCGTTGATCTGGACGGTTTGGTCCTGGTTTTCCGTAGTGACCAGGTTATCAGAAATGAAGAAAGAGAACTGATAAGTGAATCTCTTACTGTTTTAAAAGGTTCCGTGGAAAGGGCTCTGGAATATGAGGATCTTTTTGCAGCAGCTAAAAAGGACTATCTTACCGGCCTGGCCAATAGAAGGGTTTTTAATGAGAGAATAGACTATATGATTGATGCAGCCCGGCGTTATGAACACCCTCTAAGCCTGCTTGCCCTGGATTTGGATCATTTTAAGTCGATCAATGATCTTTATGGACATACCGAGGGCGACAATGTCCTCATAAAGGTTACGGAAACTTTTGCCGGCTTAGTGCGGAGCAGTGATCTGCTTGCCAGGATGGGAGGGGACGAATTTATGCTGCTGCTTCCCAATACGGATCTCAAGGCCGCCCATATTCTTGCCGAAAGACTTTGCAAGGCGGTGGCCGACCTGGATATAAGCGTTGGTCACGGAGCCAAACTCGGAGTCAGTATAGGCCTTTCTCAATGGCAGCCAGGAATTGACAAAGAAGAATGGTTTTCACTTACAGATGAAAAACTCTATCAGGCCAAAAAACAGGGCCGGCGCCGGTTCTGCAGTAAATAGGCTGGATCTGACCAGATAAGGGTTCTTTTTATCCTCCCTTGATTTTCCCCCGCAGTCTTCCTGTCATATACTTGACAGCATTCATTTCTGTCCTTACTATTTTAATCATGGCTATTACTACAGCGGCATTTCGTAAACGGGGATTCTTATATAATCCGATAAACCCGTTTTTTTGCACGAGGTTACAAAGCCGGAGAGGATTTTAGTCGCTTTAGGATTGGCTGATAGTTGATAATTCCCTAACAGGCCACAGGTTATGGGCTGTCCATTGTCTATGGCCTGTAGGCTTACTAAGGTTAAAATTGGAGGATAATATGCAGTTTGATAAATTTACCGTGAAATCCCAGGAGGCCCTGCAAGCCGCCCAGGGCCTGGCTGAAAATAAAGGGCACCAGGAAATTGTTCCGGAACATTTACTACAGGCTATTCTTGACCGGGAAGGCGGAGTTGTAATTCCCGTTCTTAAGAAAATCGGGATCAATCTGCCGGAAATCAGGGAAGGATTAAAGCAGTTGCTTGATAATATTCCCCGGGTCAGCGGCAGCGGTTTCAACGAGGTTTATGCTTCCAGAAGATTAAAAAAGGTTTTGGATCAGGCTCTTAAGGAGGCCGGTAACCTGGGGGATGAATATGTGAGCCAGGAGCATCTTTTTCTGGCAATTATGGAGGAAAGCGGCTCCCGTTGTGCGGATATGCTTAAAAAAAACGGAGTAGAAAGGAATTCTTTTTACCAGGCCATGCAGGCTGTTCGCGGTAATCAGCGGGTAACGGACCAGGACCCGGAAGATAAATATCAGGCCCTGGAAAAATATGCCAAAAATTTGACAGATTTGGCCCGTCAGTCCAAGCTTGATCCGGTCATAGGTCGGGATGATGAGGTCCGGCGGGTTATTCAGGTTCTGTCAAGAAGGACCAAGAACAATCCGGTCTTGATCGGTGAACCAGGGGTGGGCAAGACAGCTATTGTCGAGGGACTGGCCCAGCGTATTGTCATGGGAGATATTCCGGCTTCCCTCAGGGACAAACAGGTCATGGCTCTGGATATGGGGGCTCTGGTAGCCGGGGCCAAGTACCGGGGTGAGTTCGAGGATAGGCTCAAGGCGGTATTAAAGGAAATTGAAAAGAGACAGGGACAAATAATTCTTTTTATAGATGAAATTCATACTTTGGTCGGAGCGGGGGCCTCTGAGGGAGCCATGGATGCTTCCAACATGTTGAAGCCTGCCCTGGCCCGTGGGGAATTGCGTTGTATAGGGGCTACTACTCTCAAGGAATATCGCAAAATAGAAAAAGACGCTGCCCTGGAAAGGCGTTTCCAGCAGGTCTTGATCAGTGAGCCTTCTGCAGAAGATGCCATTGCTATTCTGCGGGGTATTAAAGAAAAGTACGAGGTTCATCACGGCGTCCGTATCCAGGATGCGGCAACCGTGGCGGCAGTGACTCTTTCCAGCCGTTATATTACC
The DNA here is from genome assembly GCA_046497465.1 of Desulfobia sp. GTDB lineage: Bacteria > Desulfobacterota > Desulfobulbia > Desulfobulbales > SURF-16 > JAWLDV01. Next base: position 4,933 of record JAWOFO010000030.1, on the reverse strand, counting down.
GGCCGTTTTCTGCCGGATAAGGCCATTGACCTGGTTGACGAGGCTGCTTCCCAGCTGCGGATTGAGGTAGATTCCCTGCCTACCGAAATTGATGATATTCAGCGTCAACAGACCAAGCTCGAGATTGAAAGGGAGGCCTTGAAAAAAGAGAAAGATCCTGCTTCCCGGGAACGTCTTAAGATTCTGGAAAGAGAGATCGTTGAGCTGGGTGAGCAGCTGAAGGCCATGAAAGGGCAGTGGGAGCTGGAGCGCAGTGTTATTCGGAATATTCAGAAGATCAAGGCTGATATAGATGAGGCCAAAGCCGAAGAACAGCAGGCGGAACGCCGGGGAGATCTGAGCAGAGTGGCTGAGATCCGTTATGGACGGATTACTGAACTCAATAATAAGCTTTCCCAGGAAAAGGAGCGGCTTGCTGATGTTCAGAAGGATAAGGTCATGCTCAAGGAAGAGGTCACAGATAGTGATATAGCCACAGTGGTAGCCAAATGGACCGGCATACCGGTAGATAAGCTGCTGGAAGGAGAGAAAGAGAAGCTGGTCAGGGCTGAGGCCAAACTGGCGGAAAGGGTTGTGGGCCAGGAAGAGGCCATATCGGCAGTGGCCAATACCATGCGCAGGGCCAGAGCGGCTCTTCAGGACCCTGACCGGCCCCTGGGCTCTTTTATCTTTCTCGGGCCCACCGGAGTTGGCAAGACCGAGCTGGCCCGTACCCTGGCCGAGTTCCTCTTTGACAGTGAAAAGGCCATGATAAGAATTGATATGTCGGAATTCATGGAAAAGCATTCCGTGGCAAGGTTGATCGGGGCTCCCCCCGGATATGTGGGTTATGAAGAAGGAGGTTATTTGACCGAGTCGGTACGCCGCCGGCCTTATTCAGTAATTCTTTTTGATGAGATAGAGAAGGCCCATACCGATGTCTTCAACGTTCTCCTGCAGATTCTCGATGATGGCCGTATGACCGATGGCCAGGGCAGGACTGTTGACTTCAAGAATACTATACTGATTATGACCTCTAATCTGGCAAGCCAGCTGATTATGGAGCATGGAGGTCATAGTGAGGAAGTGAAAAAGCAGCTTGATGATATCCTGTACTCCACGTTTAAGCCGGAATTCCTCAATCGGCTCGATGAGATTATCACCTTTCATGCCCTTAATAAGGAGCATTTGAACAAGATTGTTGATATTCAGCTCCGTTATCTGAAAGACCGCCTGGCTGATCAGAAACTGGGGATGGAATTAAGTGATTCTGCACGTGAATTTTTAATCAATGTAGGTTATGATCCGGTTTTTGGCGCCCGTCCTCTTAAGAGGGCTATTCAGAGGCATATCCAGGATAAGCTGGCCATGGAAATTCTGGAAGGTAATTTCGTGGAGGGTGACCGGATAAAGATTGACCTTGCTGAAAGCCGGGATCATTTGATTTTCACCAAGGCGGAAGAAAATAGTCAAGGATAACAAAAAGGGTTATTATTTTGTAGCTGCCCTTGGAATCCGGAAGAGATTCTGTTATTTTTTATTCTGAGAGGCCTGCAGGTTTATGTCAGCCGAGGAGAGACACGAGTATTTTATGGAGATAGCACTGCAGGAGGCCAGGGAGGCCCTGGATGCGAGAGAATTCCCGGTGGGCTGTATTGCTGTTCACGACGACAAGGTTGTTGCCCGGGGGCGCAGGATAAACAGTCGTAACGGTACGGGCAGCACCTTTACCGGTAAGTCCTGTTATGGCGGGCCTTGTTCTGGCCCGCAGAAACAGGCGCGTACCGCCAATGAGCTGGATCATGCCGAGATAAACTGTCTTCGTCAATTAAATGAGTTTCCTTATCAGGTTGATTATGCACAGGTGACTTTTTATTCCACTTTGGAACCCTGTTTAATGTGTTATGGGGCTTTACTGATTAACGGGATAGGTGTTATTGTCTACAGCTACGAAGATGTCATGGGTGGCGGCACCATGCTGGACCGTTCTTATCTCACCCCTTTTTACAGGAATCGGCAGGTAGAAATCATCCCCTTTATTCTTCGTGAGAAAAGTCTGACCCTTTTTAAGGAATTTTTCAGTTCTCCGGGCTGTTCTTACTTGAATGGTACTTATCTTGCCAGGTACACTCTGGGAATGATGAATGATAAATGATGAATTACGACCTGAGAAGTGCATTAGGCGGTAAGCAGGGGTCCGAGGCCGCAGCTCCATGAATTCCGGACTTAAAAGCGAGACCGTAAATTTCAAGCGGGCGGAACGTAATGTTTTTTTTCACATTCTCACCAGTTGCAACCTGTCCTGCAGTCATTGCTATATCAACAGGGAGCAGCATGGCAGTGAAACTCTGGGCAGGCAGACCATCGTTGACTGGCTTAAATTATTCTATAACCCGGGAAAAGAGACTAATATAGTTTTTCTGGGAGGTGAGCCAACCCTTCATCCGGACCTTGCCGATCTGATCAAGACTGCGAATAGAATAGGTTATAATTCGGTTACTGTGGATACCAATGGCTATCTTTTTTATGATATCCTTAAAAAAATTAAGCCTGCAGAAGCGGTCTTAAGCTTCAGCCTGGATGGTCCCGTTCCGGAAATTAATGACCCCATTCGCGGAAGCGGTTCTTTCGAGATCTGCCTGGATAATATTAAGCGGGCAGTGGCTGCGGGTTTTGAGGTCAGTGTTATATATACGGTTAGCCGCCGTAATCTGGATTCAGTTGGAGAAATGCCCGAGTTTCTCAATCAATCGGGTGTGAAGCGTTTTTTTATTCAGGTAATAGGGTTGAGGGGGAAGTCTGCTGAAGAAGCTGACAGCCTTCAGTTGACTCCCCGGGAATGGTTGGATTTGATCCCCCGGGTTGCCCGTGATGCTGCTGATAAAGGCCTCAGAGTCATTTACCCCAAGGTTTTTCTGGACCCGGAAGAAAAATTTGAATGCGGCGGCCTTGTTGCAGAAAACTACTTTGTTTTTCCCAATGGGCGGGTTTATCTTTGTCCATTATGTGAGGATTACCCGGTCAATGCCTATAGAATAGAGGGCAACAGACTGCTTAAGAATACGGGGCTAACCGAGGATCTTTTTTTTAAACTGGATATCCCGGAAGGATGTGTTATGAATAAGTTGCTCCAACCCGGAAACCTTGATTATAATGAAGAAGGTATTCCACTCAGCCGCGTCTCCTGTTGCCTTCTTAAACAACAGGTTGACCCGGACTGAATGATAACTAGTGTCCGTCCAGAAATGCCCCGGATGCGATCCTTAGCGGACCAGTGTGAGCCGGCCTGATCGCCTGCAGATGGGGTGCTGCTGAAAACTTACTAAGGTTTATCTGTGTATTTACAGGAAACGAAAAAAGAGCTTTCAGTAAGGGAAGAGATAGAAAAGAGAGAGCGTCTTCATCTTTCTCCTTATGCCTGTTTAAGCGCGGAAACAAGGGGCCGCAACAAGTTGATCGAGCCCTGTCCTATTCGTAGTGAATTTCAGAGAGACCGGGACAGGATCGTCTATTCCAAGGCTTTCCGGCGTTTAAAACACAAAACCCAGGTATTTTTATCTCCTATAGGGGATCATTGCCGGACCAGGCTGACCCATACCCTTGAAGTCTCGGAAATTGCCCGGACCCTGGCCAGGGCCCTGTCTCTTAATGAAGACCTTGTTGAGGCAATTTCCCTGGGACATGACTTGGGACATACTCCCTTTGGCCATGCCGGGGAAACGGTTTTGAATCAACTTTTTCCAGGTGGTTTTTCGCATAACTACCAGAGCCTGAGGGTCGTGGAAACTCTTGAGAATAACGGTATGGGGCTTAATCTTACTTTTGAGGTAAGGGACGGGATATTAAAGCATTCCAAGGGGTACGGGGAAGTAATTCCCAACAATAGCCATGACCTGCCGGTAACCGCGGAAGGCTGTCTTGTTCGTTACGCCGATATAATTGCTTATTTAAGTCATGACCTGGATGATGCTATCCGCAGTTCGGTAATAAGGGAAAGCGATGTTCCTGCAATCTGCCAGGATGTCTTGGGAAGGAAGCATTCCCGGCGGACAGAGGTAATGATCCAGGGAGTTTTGTCCGGTACCCGTCCCGGGGGAAAAGGCCTTATTTTCGGGGTCGAAGATAAAGTGGGCAAGGTTATGCAGGAGCTGCGCCAGTTTCTTTATTACAATGTTTACCGTTCATCCCGGGTGCACAGTGAGTTTGTCAAGGCTTCCAAGATATTGCGGGAGCTTTATCTGTACTTACTTGAAAACCCGGAGGTTTTTAAACAGGAGATAGGTTCTTTTGCCGAAAGCATTTCCCTGGAAAGAAGGGTCTGTGATTTCATCGCCAGTATGACAGACAGGTATGCCCAGAATATGTACCAGCGCTTTTTTTGGCCTGAATCACTGGCCTGATGAAAAAATCGGGATTTAAAAATTAAAGAAGCCAAGGCCAAGGCTGTAAAGGTAGTTTTATTATCTTACAACTGCCTTGCAGGTGCCAGGAGGGTTAAAGATGCCAGAAGGTCAGATGCAGTTTATTTCATATGAAAAGGCGGTGGAGGTTGTAGGCAATATTGTTGAAGAGGAACATCTGCATGAGCCCGGGCGTCGTATTTTGACGGTCTACGATAAAAAGGGAAGGGAACTCTGCTGGTACGATGCCGAAGAACTGCTGGCCGAAGTCCGGCAGGAAAAATCTGATTTAAAAGGTGACGATCTCAAGAGAGAGGCAGTCAGAGTTGTTATGAATCAAATCCCGGAATGGGCGGTTGATAAGGATTAGAAATTATGAATCAGGAGTGCTGTAGTCATATGCCATGGATTCGTAATTCATCATTCATAATTCGTAACCGTTCACCGTTGCCGTTGATAAGGCGCTGAAATCTCCGGACTGTATCCGTTCAGCAGTGCCGCAGATTGACCGTACCTAAAGGTACGTTATGGTAAGGATAATGACGAATCTATCC
>JAWOFO010000017.1:0-71732 GCA_046497465.1 Desulfobia sp. | reverse complement strand
CTTTGACACTGGAACCTTCCATGGTGACGCTGCCCATATTGGCCTTGTTGCCTTTACCGATGGCGACGTTGGCGGCCTTTTCCACGTTGGCCTTGTTGCTGACGGTACCTTTGACACTGGAATCTTTCATGGTGGCGCTGCCCATATTGGCGGTATTACCCTTGCCGATGGCGACGTTGGCGGCCTTTTCCACGTTAGACTTGTTGCTGACGGTACCTTTGACACTGGAACCTTCCATGGTGACGCTGCCCATATTGGCCTTGTTGCCTTTACCGATGGCGACGTTGGCGGCCTTTGATACATTAGACTTGTTGCTGACGGTACCTTTGACACTGGAATCCTTGATGGCCATGGTCCCCATTCTTGCCTTGTTGCCTTTGCCTATTGCCACGTTAGCGGCCTTTTCCACATCGGCCTTGTTGCTCACTGTTCCTTTGATGTCTGAAGCAGCAAAAGCAACGGTGGCGACTCCTGACAGCAGGAGTCCTGTAGCTATGAAGATTGTTTTTTTCATGTTCTACCTCCTTCTTTTAGGGGTTTGGTTAATAGAAACTGCCCAAAGTTTACTTCATAACAACTGAATTTTTATTTGATGTACCACTGCCCGCAGATATGTTGATATTTTGACCGAAGCTAAGCGGTGACTTTATGTCGTTTACAACAATACCTGTCCCGGAAGTGGTTGAGATGTCTCCGCTCACCCGGCTCTGATTTTTGATGATAACGGCCCCGGAATTTGCCTCGGCACCCGAACCAATAGCTGCGTTAAGGGTAGTCATTCCCGGGTTGACCCTGGCAGATATATCTCCCCCTACCTCACTGTTTTCCACCTTGACTGCACCCATGTTGGCCTCGGCTCTGTTGCCGGCGGCAACATTGACCGCAGCGCCGCTGACTCTGGTTGAGATATTCCCTCTGACTTCAGCATCTCTCATTTTGACCGCGGCCTGGTTGGCCTCGGCCCGGTTCCCCACGGCAATATTGGCGGCAGCACCTGAGACCCTGTTGCTTATATTGCCGTGAACCTTACTCCTTTCCATTTTGACCGCGGCCTGGTTGGCCTCGGCCCGGTTTCCGGCGGCAATGTTGGCCGCAGCACCGGCCACAGTGTTAGAGATGTCGCCTTCAACTTCACTGTCTCTCATTTTGACCGCGGCCTGGTTGGCCTCGGCCCTGTTACCGGCGGCAATGTTGGCCGCAGCACCGGCCACGGTATTTCTTATGTCTCCTTTTACCTTACTTCTTTCCATTTTGACCGCGGCCTGGTTGGCCTCGGCCCTGTTACCGGCGGCGATGTTGGCTGCAGCACCGGCTACGGTATTTACAGCTGTTCCTTCCATGGATGAGTCTTTCATCTTAATCGCGGCCTGGTTGGCCTCGGCCCTGCTGCCGGCGGCAATGTTGGCCGCTCCCCCGGCCACAGTGTTGACCGCTGCACCCTCGAACGAGCTTCCTTCCATTTTGACCGCGGCCTGGTTAGCCTCCACCCGGTTTCCGGCGGCAATATTGGCCGCTCCACCAGCCGCAGTGTTGACCGCTGCACCCTCGAACGAACTGTCTTCCATTTTGACCGCGGCCTGGTTGGCCTCGGCCCTGTTACCGGCGGCAATGTTGGCCGCGGCTCCAGCTGCAGTATTGACCGCTGCACCCTCGAACGAGCTGTCTTCCATTTTGACCGCGGCCTGGTTGGCCTCGGCCCTGTTACCGGCGGCAATGTTGGCCGCGGCTCCAGCTGCAGTATTAACAACCGCCCCTTTGATCTCTGAATCTTCCATGGTGGTTGCCGCCTGGTTGGCCTCGGCTTTGTTGCCGGCGGCAATATTGACGGTTCCGGCTCCAACCGCGGTGTTAACTGCAGCTCCTTTCAGCTTGCTGTCCTTCATCTCGGTAGAAGCCTGCCTGGCTGTAGCCTTATTACCTGCCGCCACGTTGACAAAAGAGTGACCGGCTGTGGTATTGATCACCGCTCCCTTAATCTCACTTCCTTTGGCAGTTGTCGAGGTCTGCTGGGCCTTGACCTTATTGCCGGCAGCCACGTTGACCTGGTTCTGGCCGACTGCTGTATTTACTACGGCGCCTTTGACTTCACTGTCTTCCAGCTTGGTGGAGGTCTGGGCAGCCTCTGCCTTGTTGCCGGCAGCCACGTTGACCTGATTCTGGCCCACTGAGGTGGTTACCGCCGCCCCGGTAAGTGAACTGTCCTTCATGGCGGTTGAGGCCTGAGCAGCTTCCGCCTTATTGCCGGCAGCCACGTTGACCTGGTTCTGGCCGACTGCTGTATTTACTACGGCGCCTTTGACTTTACTGCCTTCCAGTTTGCTAGAGGCCTGCTGGGCTTTTACTTTGTTACCTGCCGCCACATTAACCTGGTTCTGGCCCACCGAGGTATTTACTACTGCCCCTTTCACTTCACTGCCATCCATTGCGGTTGAGGCCTGAGTGGCTTCCGCCTTATTCCCGGCGGCCACGTTAACCTGGTTTTGACTGACCGAGGTGTTAATGGCTGCACCGGTTAAGGAACTGTCTTCCATCACGGTAGAGGCCTGCTGGGCTTTGACTTTGTTGCCGGCAGCCACGTTTACCTGATTCTTGCTGACGGAGGTGTTGATTACCCCCCCGGTTACCTCGCTTTTCTCCAATTTTACGGACGCCTGATCTGCTTCCGCCTTATTCCCGGCGGCCACGTTAACCTGGTTTTGACTGACCGAGGTGTTAATGGCTGCACCCGTAATTTTGTTGTCACTGCCGGAAATTGAATCCTGGGTGGCTTCGGCCTTGTTGCCGGCTGCAACATTAACGGTGTTTTTGCCTATAGCCGTATTTACGGCGGCCCCCTTAATTTTACTGTCTTTCATAACAACCGAGGCCTGTTCCGCCTTGCTGTCAGCCCCGGCAACCACATTTATATTTTTTTTGCTTTTGTTTATATTGCTTACTACGCCTTGGAGTTTACCGCCGGCCTTTATGCTTCCCTGGGTAGCTTCATTGTCAGCACCCGCCGCCACGTTGACATTGGTTTTGCCCTGGTTGACGTTCAGGGTGGCACCGACCCTGCCCATGTTCATATTTTTCAGGTGAGTAGAACTCTGTGTGGCCTGGTTATCCTTGCCCACGGCAACATTGGCATCTTTTTTTATTTTTGAAGGAATATTTATTACCGCTCCCTTAATGTCTGAGCCGGCAAAAGCAGGTATAGTGAAAAAACATGTAACCCCTGAAATAAAGGCGATGGTTTTAATGGTATTTTTCATGGCTGAACCTCCACTCGGCCGGGTGGTGTGAAGTTCTTCAAAATAAATTTAAAAAGGATATATTGAATATTAAAAAATTATATTAATTTTTTCCAGTGAAGTCAAAAAAATAATTAAAAATAAAAAGTTTTAATAGTTGTTTATCTATGTTTATCTATTATTCTAGATATAATAATCATTTTTTCAACGTAAGTCAAAGAAATAAATGGAGGTAAAAAAATTTTCAGGTTTGTCTATCTGCTGTAGGCCACCCTGATATTATTTCCTTCCACCGCCAGGACATGAACCAGTTTTCCCCCCACCTTTAATTGATCCAGGCGTTCAGCAAGGCGCATGGTGTTGCAGCTAAGCCAGCCTACTACCAACTCGGCTCTACCCCGGAGATAATTTTTTTGATTGACCCTTTCAATACCATTAATATCCGCCATAGCCATTTTTATTTTCCTGAGGCCGGAAAAATCAATCTTCTCAACAGTCACTATGACGTCATGTGGATTATAACAGGCATCCAGCCAGCTCTGGATAATTTTTCCGGAAAGTTCTCCAGAAAGTTTTGCCGCCGCCATCTTCATGGCTTCCTGGGTCCCCTGGGTGAAGCTGATATGGGGAGTATTGGCCTCGGCAACAGTTGAGGCCAAGATCCGGCCGGTAGAGGTCTCATAGACATCCGCGGTCAGAGTGGCACTGTAAGAGTGGATTCTTTCGTTATAGGGAGAGGGTCCGTTATCTTCGGCCAGGGCCTGGCAGTTGATCATGATCTGGGCAAGACTGCTGGCCGCCTCCAGGGCCTGACCCAGTTCATTGCCGGTGGCCGCTAACAGGTCGGCCTCTTTTTTTCTCCTGGCCTTAAGTGCTGCCGAATTAGCAACCCGGAACCCTTTATCCATAAGATTTTTGTTAATTATCTTCTCTACAGTGGTCAGACCGCTGCTGACCAGGTTGTTACTTTTGCCTACTGTTTTCTGTTCCACTATGGTAACCAGGCTGGGATAATTGAGCCGCGGCAGGATGTCACAGAGGATCGCCACATCGTCTGCCAGGGCCATTTTTTCTACCTGAGCCTTTATTTTTACCTGGCAGATGTCAGTGCACTTTTTGGATATCACCTCATACTTTTTAACATATCCTTTAACCCGGGTGAGTATCCTGTCCTGGATCAGGGTAAAATTCTCCACCATGGTTTCACTGGAGAGCATGACTCCCAGCTCCTGCTGGACAGCGTTACGCTGGGCGTCATGAATGGCTTCACTGCCGGTTTCCCCTGAACCTTCTGCCACCGCCCACTCAGCTGCCACGGTCCCTTCCGGAGTTGCGGCCAGAGCCAGCAGTGTAATTATTCCCACAATAAGCAGGGCCAGGCTTCTGGAGAGCTTTATAATGTTTTCCATACCATTTTTTTCTGTACTTAATAAAGAAATTGTCTTTAAATTAAGATTACCGGGGCTTGATTATATCTGTTTTAGAAGTACTTGATACAGCCCAGCATTATACCCAGATCATCCAGATCATCCATCTCCTCAAGAGTTCTGATACCTGCATTGATTTCAAAGGTTTCAGAAGGATACCAGCTGGCTTCCGCGCCAAAAGAAGTCTGGGTATCCCTATCAGAATCTATATCCGAGCTTATGAAATGCTGGCGGATAATTTCAAAATTGACTGCCGCTTTGTTATCCAGAAGGGGCAAACCGTAGTTCAAGCCATAACTCACGGTGCCAACCGCATCAAGATCATTTATGTAATCGATCGCTTCATCCACAAACTCATCGCTGTCATCGTCAACAAGACCGGATGGCAGATAAGCCTTGGCGATTTTATAGGATAACCCGGCACTTAATGTCCCTATCGGCAGATATCTGGTGGCTGAACCGAATAACCCGGCCCCGTATTTAAGCTGGCCGGCATACTCAAGGGCGTCGCTTTCAAAGTAGAATATGGATCCGAAGAGGTTTCCTCCGGCTTTCAGGGTCCAGTCGGCATTGTCCTTGATTTTATAATCCATTTTCATGTCAATTGCCAGAAAATGGCTTTCGGAGTCAATTTCGTCATCCATATCCGTATATCTGTATGGAACCAACATGCTGAAATCCCAGGTTTCGGTTTCCTCGGTGAAGCCACTGAGAATCATGCCCAATGCCTGTCCATCTTCGTCAAAGTTTTCTACATCGTGGTATTCAAGGCGGGCCCTGTAATCCGGTATCCCCCTGTTAGGTGTAGCCTTGATCAGTATGTTACGCATAGAAGAAAGGCTGATTATGGAATCATCGGTTTCACCGGTTATCTCGGTAAGCCCGGATGGAAAAATAATTTCGGCAATTTCATCGGCATGGGCTTCGGCCCAGTCTTCCAGTTCCGCTCGGGTCATGTTTGCCGGAGAAGTGAGAGCGGGAACACGCCGGTTATCGCGGGAGAACAGATTAACACTGCCATCCAGAATTTCATTGCCGTCAAGCTCTGAATTCTGATTAATGTCATTCCACTGCGTTTTTGCTTTGGCACCGTTTATAGTAGCTTCAACAGTGCTGGGCTCACCTGCGGCATCAGCAGGTGTTACACTGTATTCGATAGTTTCCCAGAAATCATTGGCAGCAGCCTTTTCCGGTAAACAATAAGCGTTAACCATGAGAGTTGATATGGCGGCAACTAAGGCAGGTTTTGTTAATCTCATTAGGTTCCTCCCGTTCTTGAGTTTGTTAAGATACAGGTATATTCCCACTCTGGTTTTTTCGAGGATTCAATAGAAGACAGATTTAATTTCCGTGTTTAAAATTTCCAGATTGAACCGAGATAAACTTCCTGGATATTCAGGTCATTTTTGTCAACCAGGTCCTTGGCTCCGAAATTAAGGGTCCAGGTGTCGCTGAGGCTGGCGGAAACTTCAGCCCCGATTTCAAAGTAGTCATCATCATCGGGATCATCTTCGTAATCGGTTACGTCGCAGGTCCAGATACCGAAGAGAGCAACCGCGGTGTTCTGCCCGAAGCGGTAGCCGCCTTTAATGCCTGTTTTCAGCAGATGCTGATCATCGTCATCGGTGTTGGAATCGTCTTTATTGTACTGATAGGCAAGACTGGCACCCAGGGTGTAGGTATCCAGGTCCATGTTTAGCGAGGCGGCCAGGCCGCCGCCGTAGTTGTTTATGTCATCGTCACTAGAACCAATGCTTACATTGGTGTTGTTGTAGTTGAGATAGCCGGTATAGGTAAGGCCCAGGTTCTGCTGGATCTGCTGCCTGAATTGGCCGAAGCCCACCAGGCCGATACGGTTGGCGTCGAAGTTGTCGAAATCGATATTGTCATAGGGGACCATAACTCCGTAAGTAAGGGCATTGTTGTCCCACATCATGGCCAGATTGGCGCCGTAAAGATCACCGTCATCAGAGCCTTCAGGATCGATATTCTGGTAACGGAGGGCGGCCCCGAAAGACTGAGGCATTTTGAGGGCCTGACGGGCTGCCTCTTTTTCTTTTGCCGCCCTGGTCTTCACCGCCGGCAGAATCAGATCGCGCTGAACCAGGTTGGCAGTCTGTTGAGGTGTGGAGGCAGGACTCTGGTTGTCAGTAACCACGGAGTCCTCGTGATGGTATTCTTCTTCATATTCTGCCATCAGCAACTGGGGAGTAAGGACAAACAGCGGCAGGCTTAACCAGAAACAACTTTTTTTTGAGAGCATTTAAATCTCCTCCTTATCGCATTAATTTATTATTGGTATTTCTATGTAATGAAAATTAATTTAACCCCCTCTTTTTCCCGGGAATTAAGCACAGCGTATTTTATTCAATTATTAGAAAATAAGTCAATTAAAAATGATAAACTTTTTTACAAAAAAATCAGAGAACTTAATACTACAGCGACACTTCCTTTCTGTTTCCGTCATTTCCCGGTCAAGCCGGGGAATGACGGGAGAGAGAACCAAAATGTCGCTGTAGTACTAAGCAGGATAAGGATTATCTGATTACCATTTACCATTCCCCGGATCTCCGTAGGCAGTCTAAAGTTAGAGCCTGTCCAGCAGAGAAGAAACAGCCGAGTGTATCGCCTGGCCTGCAGCCAGGCCCACATCCGGTCCATAACCAATTCCGCTGGCTGGCACATACTCCAGGGTTTCTACATCTACAAGCCGTATCTGTACTCCTACCCGGGTAGTGGTATTGGAACGGGCTGAAAATCCCCTTATTTGTTCTCCTCCTTGGGCATAGTCATAGATCTCACCATAAATTACTTTCCGGGCTCCCAGCATTTTGCCCATCTTGACGGCTGTAGCCTGATCCACCATGCCGGCGGAACTCATCCACTGCCTGTCCATGACATCTTTTACCACTTTTTTCTTTTCTTCGACAAATCGGAAGCGGCCGGTCTCATAAAGGGTATCGATTACCCGGTTATGGATACCGAAACCCACGTCCTGGCGCAGCAGGTGAGGATAATTTTCGGCTGCCCTGGCTGAAAGGCCCAGAGGAAGAACGGCAGCCACGGTTTTGGGTCCGGTATATTCCGGAAAATCAGGTTGCCGGGTGAGCTGCTGGGGATATTTTTCAGCAGCCTTTCTGCCTTTTTCGGTATAGGTAGTGGCGCAGGAAGTCAGCATCAACAGCCCGGCCAGGATAAAGAAGTGGCAGGCTAGAAAAAAAATTTTATACATAATTGCACCTATTCTGCAGCGAGTTTACCGACTGCCTCCTTGACTGCCTGCTGGACAGCCTGACCGGCAGTGGTTTCATCGAAGGCTATCTGGTCATCCCTTACCTGAAAGATGACACCCTGGGCCCTGGTTACCCCTTTACCTTGTCCTGTATGGCTTCGAATCTGTTTATCATTTTCTTTCAGGAAAATTTCCACGGTTATGGTTATAGTGGTCTTGGCAGTGCTGAACGGCCCGAAAGAACTTCGTTTTCTTGCTTTTTTCAGATCTCTGATTACCGCCCAGGCAACGGCCTGGCAGTTCAGGTCTTTTTTTATTTCTTCAATTTTATTTATGTCCCCGGCAATTTCCGGAGATCTCTTCAGGTGGCGGCGGACCAGATCGTTTATCCGGCCGCGTATCTCCGGCTTTTCTTCCACTGGCTGATAGCAGCCGGTGTCATAAAGGGACTGGGCCACAAGGTTGGCTATTCCCCGGGCGATCAGAAGCTTGTTGAATTCCCCGGAGGAGGTTTCATTATTGACGCCGATGACGGCCAGCCTGGAAGGCCCGTTGTCCTGTTCCGCTGAAAAAGGGGCCGGGGGTAAACTGATAATGAAAAGAAGAGATATGAAAAAGAGGCATGATATCCGGATATTTTCAGGCATTATTTAATCCACGGTAAATTAAATAATTCAACTTTTCGGATTGATTTATCTGGTATGATATAATGGGCAAATTTTTTCGTGAGGCAGGGGTACTTGACGGTTGGTATAGCCATTCAGGAATGCTTATACCAACCGTCTGAAATCATAGTAGTTTTCTCAAGTCGGAAAGTTGAGTTAAATAACTATAAATTGATTCAGTGTAAACAGTAATTACGGCCTGTCAAGATAACACAGGTTGATAATAAATGGGAAGAAAAATAAGAAATTTATTTTCAACTTGAGAGTCTAAAGTTCTTTCGTCATGCCGGTCCCGGATCGTGTCCGGGATGACGTATCCGGCATCCAGATGCCATATGATGCTGAAAACATTCTGGATTCCCCGGTCAAGCCGGGGAATGACGCTACAACAATTTTGGTTCTAATCATATCAACAAGTTAAGAGAGCTTTGGACTCTGGAGTTTCAAGGAAAATAGTCTGTTCAGAGCATATTTTCCGGATCAATATCTACAGTCAGGCTTATCGCTTTTGAGCGCAGCAGAGTTGGAGGAGAAGCGATCAACTGTTCATATATCCTATGCAGTTCTTTATAGTTCGGGGACTTGAGCAGGATTTGCCAGCGGAATCTGTCTTTCAGCCTGGAAAGGGGGCAAGGTACAGGTCCCAGCAGGGAAAAGTTTTCTTTGTTTTTTTCTTTTTTTATCAGGTTGGCGGTCTGCGCTGCCGCCTCTTTGACCTTTTCTTCTTTTTTCCCGGCAAAGGTGAGACAGGCCAGCCGGGAGTAAGGTGGAAACTTGAAGCGCTGCCGCATTTCAAGTTCAGTCTGATAAAATTTATGATAGTCATGTTCACGGGCGCAGATAATGGCATAGTGGCCGGGCTGGTGGGTCTGGATAATTACCTGTCCCTTTTTGGCCCCGCGACCGGCTCTGCCCGTTACCTGGGTCAGTAGCTGAAAAGTCCTTTCTCCGGCCTTGAAGTCGGGCAGGCCCAGCCCAGCGTCAGCCCAGAGTACGCCGACCAGGGTGATTTCTGGAAAATGATGGCCCTTGCTGATAATCTGGGTGCCAACCAGGATATCTATCTCCTGCTGGCGGACTTTCCTGAGGGTAGTCATGAGATGATCGCGTCTGGCAGTGGTGTCCCGGTCAAGTCTTGCTATTCTGGCCTCTGGGAAATTATTCTGCAGTTCTTCCTCCACCCTTTCCGTACCGAAACCGATTTCCCTGATCCTGGAGGAACGACAATTGGGGCAGATAATGGCGCTGGGAACACTGTAGCCGCAGTGGTGGCAGGCCAGGATCTTCTGACCTTTGTGCAGGGTGAGGGATATATTGCAGCGCCGGCAATGTACCGGATTGCCGCAATCCAGGCAGAGCATGAAGGAGGCATAGCCTCGCCGGTTTAAAAATATAATGCTCTGTTCTTCCTTTTCCAGGTTGGTTCGAAGAGCCTTTAGCAGCTCTTCGGAAAAGAGTCGGGGAGGCTCGCCTGCCTTTCTGGTAGCCCGCAGGTCAACTATGGAGACTTTTGGCAGTTGCTGGTTGTCTATCCGCTTGGTAAGGCTTAAAAGCCGATATTTGCCCCGCTCGCTGTTCAGGTAACTGGTCAGGGAGGGGGTGGCTGAGCCCAGGAGCACTAAGGCCTGGCTGCGGCTGGCTATCAGGACCGCCAGGTCCCGGGCCTGATAACGCAGCTTGTCTTCCTGCTTATAGGCCGGGTCGTGCTCTTCGTCCACGATGATCAGGCCGCAATCGGTCAGGGGAGCAAAGATGGCGGAGCGGGCCCCGATGACTATATCAGCCCGGCCTTCCATGATCTGCTGCCACTGATCAAGACGCTCTCCCGGGGAGAGGCCGCTGTGCAGGACTGCCAGTCGATCCGGGCCGAAACTGGAGAGGAAGTGACCGGTCATCTGGGAGGCCAGGATGATTTCCGGGACCAGGACCAGGACAGAGCGTCCCTGTTTCAGGGTTTCTTCTGCGGCCCGGAGATAGATTTCGGTTTTGCCGCAGCCGGTAACCCCGTGGACCAGGAAGGCCTGGAAGCTACGGCCCTTAAGAGTGGGTATGATTTCAGCCATAGCCTGCTGTTGTTCATCAGTTAATTGTTCAGGCCTGGCAAAACAGGGGGGTCTTTCTCCAAGGGGGTCCCGGAAGACCCTTTTTTTTTGTAGCCTGATAATTCCTTTTCGGTCAAGCCCTTTCAAGGCTTGGCCGGCACCCCGGTATATCTTGTTTAGATCCTTGCGGGGGATGCCTTTCTCCCGGTAGCCCGGGAAAGAAGAGATGGCCTCCAGGGTCTTTTTCTCAGAGACCTTGAGATCATGGCCCGGCTGTTCCTCCCCCAGAAAGACATGGGTCTCGGTTTTGGGTTTGGTCCTTGATCTTACAATTACCTCCCGACTTTCGATCAGTCCCTTTTCCTGCCACTTGGTCAGTCTTTTTTTCCAGGTCTTTGTAAGACTTGCCGCTCCGCTGATTCGGCTGCTGCCTTCTTTCAGCAGTTTCTTAAGCCAGGGCGGGGGGTTATTTGGGCACTCACGGTTGAGTTCGGCCGGGTCAGCCCGGTTGGTCAGGAAAATCTCCCTGTCTGTCCGGGAGATGAGTCCGCCAGGCAGGCAGTTCTTGATGACTTCGCCCAAGGGATAGCGGTAATGATCGGCGATCCAGCGGAAAAGGTCAACGAATTTTTCCGGGAAGAGAGGATATTCGTCGAGGATTTCAATTATTTCTCTGATCTCGTAGTTAGCAGGTTGGGCCTTTCGACATTCCAGAAGATAGCCGGTCACCTGTCTTCGGCCCAGTGGTACCAGCAGCCGGATACCGGGACGCAGGAGGCTGGTGCTGCTGCCGGAATAACTGTAGGTCAGGGCCTGGTGGATGGGGGCGGCTACCGCCACTTCGAGATGTAACATGATCTGATTTTCCGGGTTCAAGAAAAGACTGCGAAAATCCGGCTTAGATGCTAATATTTGATTGAACCGGTCTTATTAAACAGCTCAACTTTTCGGGTTGATTTATTTACATGATATAACGTCTAAATTTCCTGTAAGGCAGAGGCGTTTAATGGTTGGTATGTTTATTCAGGAACATTGCGCAGTGTTTGTCAGTGGTTCTTGGCGAAGCGAATGGATGATTCGTCACTTTCCTTACCATAACGTACCGAAGGTACGGTCAACGTCTAAAATTTCAACTGTTTGAGCGAGGTACGAGCGAGTTTTGAAATTTTAGTGAAGCGAGCCTTAGAACCACTAAAACACGAAGCCGTTCCTGAATAAACATACCAACCATTTGAAATCATGATGGTTTTCTTAAGACGGAAAGTTGAGTAAACAGGTTTCACAGTCTAATAGATTTTCTCAAAATGCCAAAGGCAAAAGCTCAAGCCTTAAAAATACGAACCAGGTACTGATGCATCCTCTGGAAAAAGCCACCTGTAAGTTGATTGTCAGAGAAGGACTCCTGGCTCCGGCTGAGATCGTAATAGTCGGTTGTTCGGCAGGACCGGATTCCATGGCCCTGCTCCATGTATTAAGTGCTGTCAGCTTAAAACTGGCCATAACCCCGGTAGCCGTTTATGTGGATCACAACCTGCGGCCCGAAGAAACCGGTCGGGAACGTGACCTGGTGGCGGCCCGGTCTGAGGCCCTCGGTCTTGCTTTTCAAAGCTTTCGGGTTAATGCGGCCCGGGAGGCAGAAGAGAGGAAGATGTCAATTGAACACGCCGCCCGGGAATTGCGTTACAGTGTCTTTGAGCGGCTGGCCTCAGGCTATGGCGCCGCCGCCAGGATAGCGGTGGCCCATACCGCTGATGACCAGGCCGAGGAAGTACTTCTCCGTTTGATCCGGGGTACGGGCCGGGCAGGTCTCTCCGGCATGAAGATGATTCGGGACGGCCGGATAATCCGGCCTTTTTTGAACAGAACCAAGGTCGAAATTCTGGCCTACCTTAAACGCTACGATATCCCCTGGCTGGAAGACAGCTCCAATTCCGAGACCAGGTTTCTCAGAAACCGTCTGCGCCTGGAGGTGATTCCCAGGCTGGCCGGTATCAACCCCAATATCTCCGGGACCCTGAGGCGTACGGCCGGTATTCTCCAGGATGAAGAACTGGTCCTCAACCGGCTGACAGAGGAGGCTTGGCAGGAACTGGTTATCAGCGATGATTCCGGTTCCGGCAAGCTCTCCATAAGGCTTCCCGGTTTTCTTGCCCTGGAGAGGGGTATACAACGGCGTCTCCTGGAAAAGGCCTTTATCTGGATGACTTCCAGGCCCCAGGGGGAAAAAATACAACAGATCCTGAATCTGGCGGCAACTGGCGAGACCGGGGCCCGTCTCCATTTTTCCAGGGGGCTGCGTCTTAAAAAGGCAAGGAGACGGCTGCTATTTTCCTATCCCGTGGGCCGGATTGCTATCCGCGGTTAATTCCGGTCAACTTTTTATCCCCCTTTTTATCCTGGTATTGTTAGTAATCATCGTCAAGGTCGAAATCCATCATATCATTTGCCAGATTAAAAAAAACTCCCAATGCTTCGCTTGTGTTTTTAACAATTTGACTATACGCGACTTTTTCTTCTACTGTTGCGGCGTTGGCCATCGCTTCTATTGCTGATGTTAATTCTTGCGATAAGTTATCCATTATTTTATCCGGATCCATTACTGCTACCTCCTTAATATCTTGTATTATGTTATTTTTTGGTGACATGACGTCTCATGAAGAGGCGCAGGTCAGTATAGCTTTTTCTTTAATTGCCTGGGGCAGGGATGTTGATTAATGCTTCTATTTTTTCCTCGGGCAAAGTCTGCGATTGTTTATAATTAACAGGAGGGTAATTATGGGGGTTTATAGGTACAGTTAATTTATAACCCTTTTGACTGTCAAGTTAAATATGAGAGATGTGGTTAAGGAAGAAAAGGACCTGTTTTATTGGCATAGGAGCATTTTGTTTTTTGCTGGAAAAATTTTTTATGGCAAGGCATACTGGAATTGAATATTCTGCGGTCTGTTAATTTTGCCGTGATCTCCTTGAATTTTTCAGTTTTTTAACCAGTTTGAATAACGACTCAATAGAGGCCAAGTAATGACTGATGGAGTAAATCATTTTAATCTCCCTGAAAGGCTGGCCGGTCTCGAAGATCTGGCGGAAAACCTTTGGTGGAGCTGGTACCCTATGGCCAGGAACCTTTTTAAAGCTCTGGACAGGCGTATCTGGAAGGAGAGTGTCCATAATCCGGACATGATGCTGAGGAAACTCCCCTTTGAAACTTTGCAGGAGGCCAGCCGGGACCCTGCATTCCTGCGGCACTATGACCTAGTTCTGTCCCGGTTCAGGAGATACCTGGCCCAGAAAGGCTGCCCTCTGCTGGCCGACAGCGTTTCTCGTAATCCACCTGTCATCGCTTATTTTTCCGCGGAATACGGCCTGCACCATTCCCTGCCTTTTTATGCCGGCGGCCTGGGCTTTTTGGCCGGCGATCATGTCAAGGAATGCAGCAGTCTCAATGTCCCCCTGGTAGCGGTTGGTTTCATGTATCCGGAAGGCTATGTCTGTCAGCGGATCAACAGGGATGGGTGGCAGGATAGTTCCCAGATTCGGCTGAACCGGGAGGCCGCTTCCATTTCACAACTACTGGATGATGAGGGGAGGCCCCTGGTTATTAAAGTGCCGCATATTGATACGCCTATCTACATTACAGTCTGGCAGGTTCTGGTGGGAAGGATACCCCTTTATCTTCTGGACACCGATATCGAGGCCAATGATTCCTGGCACAGGAGGATCAGCGCCCGTCTTTATGCAGGAGACCGGGAGCAGCGTCTCAAGCAGGAGATCGTTCTCGGTTTTGGAGGGGCCGAAGTCCTGCAGAAATTGGGAATTGACCATGGCGTGGTTCACCTGAATGAGGGTCATGCTGCTTTCTCTCTTCTGGAAAGACTGCGGGACGCCATGGACGAAGGACTGTCTCTGGATGAAGCCTTTGAAAGGATCAGAAAGACAACGGTGTTTACTACTCATACCCCGGTACCGGCTGGACATGATATTTTCCCCTATACTCTGCTGGAAAAGTACCTCCATAAGCTGTGGGATTCTCTGGGACTTGACCGGGAATCTTTTTTGCAGCTGGGTCTGTTTCCCGGGGAGCCGGAAAGCGGCTTTAATATGACTGCCTTTGCCCTTAGATTGTCGGGCTACAGAAACGGGGTCAGTAAAAAACATGGTAAGGTCTCCAACCGGATGTGGCAGAGTCTCTGGCCGGAAAATTCCGGAGCCGGGAAACAGGAATCTGATACTGAAAAGCCCATTAAGGCGATTACCAATGGGATCCACGTACCGACCTGGATTGAGCCGAAGATGGAGCTGTTATTCAATAAATACCTGGGTTCGGACTGGCTTGACTATCACGACGATCCTTATCTTTGGGAGATGATTGAGGAGATCCCTGACCAGGAACTCTGGCAGACGCATTACTGGCTCAAGATAAAGCTGCTGGATACTATTCGAGACCGGGTAAGACAGCGCTGGGCTGATGACCGGATTTACCCGGGCCAGCCCCTGAGCGGGGGTATTTTTCTTGATCCTTCGGTACTCACTATCGGTTTTGCCCGCCGTTTTGCCTCTTATAAGAGGGCGGACCTGATCTTTCATGATCAGGGAAGACTTAAGAAGCTGCTCAGGGACCCCTGGAAGCCGGTTCAGATTGTTTTTGCCGGTAAGGCCCACCCTGATGATGATTCCGGCAAAGTTATCCTCCAGCGGATTTTTAACTATGCCCGGGACCCTGATTTTGCCGGCCGTATTGCTATTGTGGAAAACTACAATGAACAGATCGCCCAGTATATGACTCACGGGGTAGATGTCTGGCTCAATAATCCACTGCCCCCTATGGAGGCCAGCGGAACCAGCGGCATGAAAGCGGCCTTGAACGGGGTTCCCAATCTAAGTATCGCTGATGGCTGGTGGCTGGAAGGATATAACGGTGATAACGGCTGGATTTTTGGAGAGGAGCATCCAGGCGGAGACAGGTCCGCGGCTGATGCGGAGGCAATCTACCGGATCCTGGAAAAACAGGTCATTCCCCTGTACTATGACACTTCTGACAGCGGTGTGCCCTATGGCTGGACAGCGGTGATGAAAAATGCCATCAAAGGAGTCGGTTCTCAGTTTTCCGCCCGCCGGATGGTCAAGGATTATCTGAGGCAGTTTTACGGTCCTGCCTTAAAGGACAGCTGTTTTTGCCAAAAAGTTTGAGAATTCAGATTCTGTATGACAATCATTCAAAGTGAGGAACAAAGCCGTATCTGGAGTATATATGCTGGGCTTTCCTGCCTTTGATAAAACTCATAAACTTCCGGGCATTTTTTGGATTGGAGCTGTTATTTAATCCGGCAATATAATAGCTTATATTACTCCTCTGATCCAGTTCCCTGCCGGGATCAATCATGTCCACTTTCTGTCCTTTTTCTTTTGCCTCAATTACCTCGGTGGCCCACACGGGACCGACATCCACTGTTTTTTTCCTGAGCCTTAAAGGAGTTTCCCGGTGATGAACAACAGTAAAAATGGTTGTTCCTTCGCTCCTCTTCTCCTCCATTATTCTTTTTACCAGTTCATCTCCTCCTGCCTGTCTATACATCTCTATTATGTGATGAGCAATATCTTCCGTATCCGGACTTGGTTGTGATATGCGCACATCTTCTCTCTGAAGGTCTGTAACGGTTTTTATTCCCGCGGGATTATCCCCGGGGACAACCAGGACAATCCTGTTGTGCAGGTAGATAAAGTAGTCGTTGATCAGCCCCTTATCCTTCAGGGTCTCCATAGAACTTTCCTTAACTGCGGAGTAGATATCCGGGTGCCCCGTGATAACTTTACCCTCAAAGAGAGCCCCATCATGAAGGATCTGGTTGAGCATCAAGCGTGGCGGCAGGGTCTCGTAGAAAATTTTTTTTACCTCGGGGTAGTCCTGCTGAAAGGCATTGACCAACTCATCCATGGCCATGAACTGGTTGCCTGCCATAAAAAGAACAAGGTCAGCATCCTCCATATATTCCAAATTATGGAGGTCCTCTTCCGAAGTTATAGTCGGCTTGATACCAGTCATCCCTATCCTTATAGGTACTAAGTATTTTTTAACAGCGAGAGCCCGGGATCGATACAGCCCCGTTTCTCATTGAATCCCTATAGAAGACTTGTCTTTTGCTGGTATTTTATGTCTTACATTCTGATAATGCAACCTTAATCTTTCAGTAAAACTAGGGCGCCGGGAGTTGAGCCAAGCCCCCAGAGACGGGTTTATGGCGTCCCTCGTATTGATTACCGTTTGTTCAGTATGAATTTGTATGCCCGGACTTATTGAAGAATTTATGAATAAACATACCAAGCGTCTGAAATCATATATTTTTTTCAATTCGGAAAGTTGAGTGAAGAGCATATGGCAATATTTAGATGGTAAAGAATTGAGATAGGTTCCCCGGAGTGATTATCCGGTCTGAATTTTTTCAAACCGGTCTGGATAATGGCGCCACCCTGGTTGGTGTGGTATTTTTGATCAGGCTGCTTGCGGCAAGGGCCAGGGTCAGGACAATAACACCGATCAGAAAGAATGACCAGCTAAGGCCTATCAGATCCATAATGATACCGGCAGTCAGGGAGCCGATCAAAACCCCTGAACTCATAGCCAGATTGTAAACTCCCATCATGGTGCCCTGGCCGTAGTAATGACCTTCCTCTGCAGCCAAGGCTCCCAGTGTCGGCCAGATTATCGCTTCCCCAGTTCCCAGCAGGACAAAGAGTATCAGCAGCCACCAGAAATTTGTAGCCAGGGGGACCAGGGTCAAAACCACACTGGTAATCACTATGCCGATTTCCAGAAATCTTACCTTGTCCCAGAGGTCCGCTATTTTTCCGAATGGGATCTGCAGCAGAGCATTAACCAGAGTCCGGCAGGTGATCACTATACCTATCTGGGTACCGCTTGCCTGAAACCACTGATCCATGAGGAGAGGCAGGAAGGCCATGGTCGGGACCATGATGATCATGGTGGACATTCGGGCCAGAAGTATCCCCACGGTTCTCTTTTGCCCGAGCATGCTTCCTAAGGCTTCAAAGATGCCGGTACGGCGGAAACCAGGGTTTTTGTTTTCCAGGACGGGCATCTGTAGGACTACAAGCAGGAGGGCTATGAAACTCAGGCCCGCCATAACATAAAAGGCGGCGGCAAGTCCCCAGATATCAATGAAAAAACCACCTAACAGGGGTCCGCTGCCGATACCGGAAAAGATAGCGATATTGAGCATTCCCATAAAGCGTCCTTCCTGGCCTATTGCTGAAAGGTCACTTACATAAGCCATGGCAACCGGGATGATCATTGCTGATCCTATACCGTGAAGGGCCCGGATGACAATAAGGTTTGTGACTGAATCGGCCTTGGGTAGAGCAAGCCCCACCAGTCCGTAAATGAAGAGGCCGCTGACCAGGAAGTTTTTTCTTCCCCAGCGATCGGAAAGATAGCCGACAATGGGCTGGAAGATTCCGCGGGTTATGGAAAATGCGGAGATTATTAAACCAAGAGCCAGGCCGCCGGCCCCCACGCTGGTTGCAAAAACCGGCATTACCGGCACGATGACCCCGATACCCAGAAGGGCGATGAAAACCGATAAAAGCAGTGTGATCAGCAGATGTTTTTGCATGGGAGGAGGGACCAGGTCTTTATTACTGACGGATTTATTTTTATTTATACATGTACAGACTCAGTTACCTGGCCGGTTTGCACCAAAGCTGCTGATGCCAAAGTGTCCCCCCTTTTTACAGCCTGCCAGCTAATTCTGCTACCCTGGCCCCGAGCTTGCGACCGTTCTCCAGGGTGTTTTCGTCAGGCTCTCCGCTGCAGGCCACTCCATAATGACCGGTGGCGCTCATGGGATCGCCGACGATAATCATGCCGTAGATGAGCAGGGTCTGGATAATAGAGAACATGGTGGTCTCCTTGCCCCCGGTGGGATCTCCAGAGGTGGCAAAAGCAGCACCCACCTTTCCCTCCATTTTTTTGCGCGTACTGATAAATTCATCAAATACCCGTTTTAAATCCGCGGCCATGACCCCGAAATAGACAGGTGATCCGGCGATGATTCCCTGGCAGGCCAAAAAGTCTTCTTTGCTCACTTGGGCGGTGGACTTAAGCACGGCCCGGGCGCCTTGTATCTGCTCTACGCCTTCGGCCACGGCCCGGGCCAGTTTTTCAGTATTTCCGGTTTTGGAATAATAGAGTACCAGAATTTGCATAGCATTCTCCTTTCTTTAACTCATTTTTTATTTTTTACTTCCCAGCCGGTGAGTTATCCTTGTGAAATTCACCTCTGCCAATGGCATGATTTTTTTTCTATCCCGTGATTTCTATCTCTATGTATTCAGAAGATTTACGCCTTAATTAAAAGTATCAATACCTATTATCAGTAATCAGTTAAGAATTGGTCTGTCAAGATAAATCGGAACCTAACTATAGGTAAACATTGTTAAAATAAAAGACAGCCTGCTGATACCCCTTAAAAGATCGACGTATTCATCTTTTGTTATTTGCCTTCCCTGGTGAGCCGGGAGATTTTGTACCCTCCGGGACTGTGTTCATGGGACAGTTCCGGTTGATACACCGGTTACATTCGTATTTTATGAGAAAAATTCCGATAAGAGCCCAGGAGGTCAGATAGACCAGCAGCAATAGAGGATAAGCCAGCAGCCAGAAGAGGGGAAAACCGATGGCAATAACAAACCCCAGGAAAGTGAAGATTTTTTCATAAAACTGCAGTGGGCCCGGTCGGGGCTTGAAATAGGCTGGAACATACCACAGTAACAGGCAGCACGTTTTGCCGCCGGTATTGCCGTAGTGGGGGCAGTGGGTGCATAAAAAGCGGTACTCAATGCCCAGAAAGCAGAGGGCGAGAACGATAATATAGATTGCTGTCCAGGTGACAGAGGTCCTTGAGATAGCATAAACAGCAGTCAAGATGGGAATTGCGGCAAAAAATGTCCAGGCCAGGTAATCGGTAAATGAATGGGTTGTTTTCAGGGTCGGCTTCTGTGGATTCATCATGCGTCCTCATGCTTTGAAGTTATTCTTCAGTCAGCGCACTTTTTCAACATTAAATTGTTTATCAGCGGATGGGCACCTGCTTTTTCATTCTTTTTCAAACCTTGTGGTATTCTTTTCAGGAAGTTTTTAAGTGCTTCGGCAGAAGGGCGGTTACATTGATGGTTATCCATAGTGCGGAGGCCGTCCAGGCAGAATCAGGTTGGCATTTGATAAAAATAGATCGGATCTTTGTGGAGCGAGCCCGCCGGCCGCATAATTTTGACCGGGGTAAACTCCGGGATCGGGAAATTAAAGGAAACGATCATGGCACCGGGTTTAGCCTCGGCCTTGACTTTTGAGGCCAGGTCGGCCATGACATCCGGAACCAGGTAGCAGAATATCACGTCCGCGGCGTCAATGGCTTCATTCCAGAAATTACGGTGACGGATATCAATGCCCCGGCCGAGGGAATAAATCCTGGCCTTTATGAAGGCCAGGAGATTGATTTCATATCCGATGGCGCGGATATGAAAGCGCTTGCGCGCGGCCCGGAGCGTCCGGCCGTCGCCGCATCCGAGGTCCATCAGCACCTGGCCGGGCTGAAAGGTTATTTCCTCCAGTACCGCCCGGATCCGTTGATGCGAGGTAGATACGTAGAGTGCACCTTTTGTGATTCGGATGGCCATGGCCACTGCTATCACGTAGGCCAGCTTGATTATAAAAAGCCCGGCGGCAAGGCAGAGAACAATTACAATCCAGGAATTCATTATAATGCCGTTTCTTATTTTCAGTGGCCTGGGACGTAACGGCCGCGCCGGTTTTTGTGGGCGGCTACCCATACCTTTTTATACTTAAAATGGCCCGGAACTACGCGGCCGTCCGCTTTTCTGTGTTGCGGAACCCAGGTTGCACTGTTTCCGGGCTTGGGCGGCCTGGCCTGAGCCGAGAAACAGGCGGCAAGAAAGACCGAAGTGAACCCGGCAATGAGCAGTTTTTTACATGATTTCATGGTGGTATCTTCCCAGGATATGGTAATAAACCTCTTTCTAAGTTCCAGCCGGCAATATGTCCTCGCCGTCTATCCCAAGATTGATAGTTCTTCGTTCAGAAAAACATCTCAGGACAACATGATGTGGGCGGTTTTCGAGGGCTATTCGAGCTTATCAGGGTATAGTTTATTTATATCACGCCACTTTTCTGTAGTCAAAAATAAATCCGTCCCCATTTTTGATTAAAGGAGCTTTAGAGTATTTTCTGTCTGTAGGTGTTAATGACTGTAAAATTGTCAGGAAAAATTTACTATAAAATCTCTGATGGGTTTATACTGAGAATTGCTAATTATTTTGGTTGACAAAACGCAAGTTATATCATTTATATTATTCCCGCATAAAACGGAATAACCTGTGAATATTTCAGTATAGACAGTATGTAATCCAAATTATTTCAATTCAATTGAATACCACTGTCGGGGAATATGCCATTGTTATCTTTATTCTTTAGCCATTTCAATTTATTCAAATTTCAAATTGTATCTGCTGTATTCTTAGTGTTTTTCATTTGTTCCTGCAGCCTCCTTTCTCCAACCGCCAAAGTAAAAAAACAGATTTTACGTGCAAACGGGGGGGATCAGGAAGCTTTAACCAGGCTGGCTGAAATAACCGATCCCGAAATCCTTCCCTGTCTTGTCAGTGCTCTCAGAAATTCAAATCCCGACATTCGCAGTGCAGTGGTTTCCGCCATAGGGAATATCGGCGAAACTTCGGTAATTGATACGGTGGTTACGCTCATGATGGATGAAGAAGAGGAGCAAGTTAATACAGCAGCGGTTGAAGTGTTTAAGCGGTTTGGACCGCCTGCAATAGAAGCCCTTGTCCCCTATCTTCAACACAAGAAACGGCACTATCGCAACAAATCT
The DNA here is from genome assembly GCA_046497465.1 of Desulfobia sp. Taxonomy (GTDB): domain Bacteria; phylum Desulfobacterota; class Desulfobulbia; order Desulfobulbales; family SURF-16; genus JAWLDV01. The sequence continues at coordinate 50,217 of JAWOFO010000017.1, read as the reverse complement.
GCAGAGCTGCTGGAACAGATGGAATGGCAGTCAGAAAATGACAGCGAAAAGGTTCGACTTCTGTTTGCCAGGGAAGACTGGGATGGCCTGATCGGTGCCGGACTTGCATCCGGTGAGGTGTTAATCCCTGCGATATCAAGCAGAGATGTTGAAATTTCTCTCCAAGCAATCAAAACATTGGGTGAGATTCGGCATCCCGATGCAGCTGAAACTTTGACACCTGTTTTAAACCACCAAATAAAAGTATTTCAAACCGAAGCCGCAGCAGCGTTGGAAAAGATCGGAAAACCGGCTGTCGAACCGCTATTGATGGCACTCATCAGAGACGGTGAACGTTTTTATCATGAACGTGCAGCGGAAGTTTTAGGAAGAATCGGGACTCCGGCGGTTGAATCTCTTATCGCCGCATTGAAAAATAATGACTGGTATGTTCGGGCACAGGCGGCTCTGGCACTGGGGAAAATCGGTGATCCACGGGCGGTTGAACCTTTACTTGAACTGGCTCATGATAGAAATCCGTATGTTTATGACAAGGTGTACGACGCAGTGGGGTTATGCAGCAGCCCCGAAACAATAGATATATGTCAGGCAGCATTGGAAGACAGTATGAAAAATGTGCGTCAGGCCGCAATCTGGGGGCTGTCCCAGGTTAAACAGGAAAAGGTTGCAGAAATATTAATGCGGATTATTACCAATGCAGAATATGACCCCAATCAGGTCACGTATCTAGATGATGAGTACCAATTTGCATATTGGGCGGCATATGCGTTGATACATGTTGGCGAACCGGCTTTGGATCAGGTAGTGACGATGGTAAAGAACAGGAATAATCATGTATATGCCCGAAAGTTCGGAGTATTTGCTATGCATAATATCATGCGGAAAAATACGGTATATCCTCGTGGAGTTTCATGCATGGTAGATGTTATTAATGAAGGAAATGAAGTAAGTGAAATAGCTGCTTCAGCACTCGGATTACTTGGTGATCACGATCCCGTTGAACCACTCATTAATGCTTTGAAGAGTACTGATTATCATGTACGGGAGCAAGCGGCAACATCATTGGGTAAAATTGGCGATCCTGGCGCGGTAAAACCATTGATTGCTGCCATGCTGGATCAGTACAGTCAGTGCAGGAAAGAGGCGGCTTTTGCTTTGGCTGAAATTGGCGATCCCCGTTCGGTTGAAGCGTTGATCTCCATTATCCAAAAAAAGGATCAGGATCAGAATGTCATCGAGTGGGCTATCGAAGCGCTGGGGAAGTTTGGTGATCCCGGAGCAGTTGAACCTCTGATAGCGCTTCTGGAACATAAAGACAAAGATGTGTGTGTTTCTGCCGCCCAGGCTCTCGGAGAGATTGGCGATTCCAGGGCGGTAGAACCTTTGATACATGCTATGCAGGATAAAAAGAACCGTTCCGCCGATTTGTTTGCCGATGTGTTGGGAGAGATAGGGGACCCGAAGGCTGCTGATGCGTTACTGGTTCTTTTGCAGGATAGATGGCCTTATAACTGCGAAGCTGCCGCAAGGGCACTGGGAAAGATTGGTGATGAACGGGCGGTTGAACCGCTGAAAGAGATGGTGGAAGCTAAACGCGGCAATGTTTTTGAAAACCGGCGTCAATTCTTATACCGTGAGGCTGCAGAAGCATTGTTACTCATCAAAAAACATGATACGGTTGACATTTTGAAGGAACTGGAGCAGGAAGACTCATCAGTCAGGCTTCTTGCTATATACAAGCTGGCAGTATTAAAAGATGCAGCGGTAGTTGACAACTTAACCCCATTGCTGCATAACAGGGACGAAAAAGTGCGAAAAGCAGCTGTTTACGCGCTAGGAAGGATCGGGAGCCGGAAGTGTATTGACAGATTGGTGAATAGCCTGATTGGCTGGGATTTGAGCAAACCGATAGGTGAAATACTGACCGAAATCGATTGGAGCCCGGGTACTGATGTAGAACGAGTCTGGTTTTGGATTGCAAAGCGTGACAGAGACTCGCTCAGTGAATACTGGGAATTATCAAAGGCGGTTTTAATGCAGGATATTCAGTCGGATAATGTCATGCGTGTTGAAAACGCCTTATATGCTTTTATCGGAATTGGCAGAACCGAAATGCTGCCTGAACTAAAAGAAATATTGAAATCCCGGGGTAGTGTGCCGATAGCTAACCTCTATCTTAACTGTGGAAATGAGGAATTAGCTGGTGCGGCTGAAAACTGGGCTGAGGGAAACGGTTACACTATTGAGCGGAAAAACATCGGCTTCAATGCTGCAAAATGGGGGCGGATGTAAAATTCAGGAGTCCGCGCGGTGATAAATTGTTTTTTAAGCGGAGGTTGTGACTTTAGACAGAAATAAGATTAATAAGAACCGATAAGGAGATATCTTATGAAAAAAATTACGGGACGGACGATTTTCTGCCTGTTGACTGTTGTTCTTTTCGGATTGAGCGGCGCCGGGCTTCAGGCGGAAGCCGCGGAAGATAAGGGCAAAGAACTCATGGGCGCGGCTGTCATGGGGGATTTTGACAGGGTAAAATCCCTGATCGAATCGGGGATGGATGTCAACTACAGGGAAGCTAAATCGAAAGCCACCCCGCTTATAGGAGCCAGCTGGCGGGGAAATGTTAGAATAGTGAAGTACCTGGTATCAGAAGGAGCGGATGTTAATGCCGAAAATGCCTATGGAGATACCCCCCTGATCCTTGCGGCCGGCAGCAAACAATTCAAGACCCTGGTTCCCTATCTGCTTTCCCGGGGGGCTGATCCTGCCGCCAAGCGGAAAGACAACATGAATGCCGTATGGAAGCTGGTGTCAAAGGCAGGCCGCTACGACATCCAGGATCTGGTGGCTGCGGTAAACCTTCTGGCAGAAAAGGGGGCTGCGGTGAACCTGCCGATCAATAGTGATTTTACCCCGCTTATGTTTGCCAGCAGGGAGGGAAGTCTGGAAATGGTCAAGTGCCTGGTGGAGAACGGTGCCAATGTAAAGGCCGAAACAGCAGAAGGAAGGACGCCGCTTAACCTGGCCCGGAAAGAGGGCCATGAGCAGGTAGCCTCCTACCTCAGGTCAAGGGGAGCCGCCGAGTAATGATTACTGCCCGGCTTTGACTGGCTTGAGGGTCCGTTTTCGGAATCGACCACTGGCTGCAGCGCCTGCGGATGTGTCACATAAAGCAGGGGCGAAGGTTTTAATCCGGCATCCAGACATTTTCTAAAATGCTTCTTTCCAGAGCCCCAAATACTTAAGGATCTTGCGGATCACTTCCGGCTGGGATTTGCTGATGAAGCTGATGATCTTTATTTCGGCGTGGCAGTGTGGACACTCTAAGGGATCCACCTCCCATACTTTTTTAATGCATTCCCTAGTGGTGAATTTTCCGGGTTCCGTGGATGATATACTGCCGCCTGTTCCGGCCATCATGTGAAGGGATCATTACATATCGCATGCCAAAAATTGACAGTTAAGAAAAAGTATAACGAGTAGAGTCCGTTATATGGTGTGCCACCAGATGCGGTCAATTAGAGGCAGTATTTTCTTAGAGGGGGAGAAATTTCAGAAGCCGCGCCTTGCCTTCAATGACCTGAACGCCCCTTCCGCGCATGCAGGAACGCACTGCCCACACCCGTCGCAAAGCTCGTCATCGATCTCTATAATTTGTCGTTTCACCTTCATGATCCGAATCCTTTCTTCCGGTATGCCCCGCAGACCCTTCGTACACAAGACAAGTACGATGTCTTATGGGGTAGGCATCGATCCTTGGATCGCTATCCCGTTTCCTGTGAGCCGAGCACCCGCCCGGCCACCTCCCGACCGCTGCGAGTCAGGAAGCGGCTCTCCTCTAGGGAAGCCGCCGGCTCTTCCGAATCCCTGCGGGCTTCCTTGCGGCGGTCCTCCAGGTTGTCAATGAGATCCGCGTCGTAAACGCAACGGAAGTTCACCGACTCCTCGGGTCGCGGAGAGTGATGGCGCCCCACGATGTCGCACACCTCCTCCACCAGGGCGGCGTCTGCCCCCAGCTTCTCCAGGATCCCCCGGGCCACGGCCGGTCCTTCCTCTTCCTGGTATCGGGCTGCGGCACTCCCGTGCTTACGTTCCGCCTCGGGAATGCCGATGTCGTGCAGGTAAGCGGCCGCTAGGATCACGGCCAACTGGCCCTGCTCGGCCTTTCCGATCTCCTCCGCATACCGGGCCACGCGCATGACATGGCCGATCCGCTTGAAATCCCGGCCCAAATAGCGCTTCACCTCAATGGCCACGCGATCCTTGAGAAGGTCCTGTTTCTGCGCGATCAACTCCGGCGGAAGGTTCCCGATACACTGCTCCGCAAAGGGGCAGTAGGCGGCACACCCGAAATCGAGCTGGGGATTGAGAAAGCGGTGACCGCAATGGGAACACTTCCTCGTGGTATCGTCCTTGAAAAACTCCACCGCGTGACCGCACTCCGGGCACTTGGCCTCGAAGATGGCCCCGGGCTTCCAGTACTGGTTGTCCTGTCCCGGGCATTTCATGTTGCAACCTCCCTCGAAATTCTGGGTCTATCCGGATTTCCCAAAAGATTAATTGATAGCACCCAAGATAGCTGAGATCTTTTGCTGCGAGAATGGGCTTTTAAAATTGCTCGTCGGAGCAGCAAAAAAATCTTAGCCGATTACTAAAGTGGATCCATTGTCCAGACCAGTTAAAAAAATTTCGTCCGTTTCTGTTAGGTGAGCTGTTTAATAAAATTGTCCATTCTTACTGGACCACCTCAAATTCATAAAACGAGAATGACATCGTAATTTCAAAAATATTCAAAAATAAAACGCTTGCCCTAAAGTATTTTTAATGGTACGTTTGAAAATACAACAGGAGGTACGATATGGGTAAATTATCAAATATCATTCCGGTGAGTGATTTGAGGCAGGATGCGGCCAAGCTTCTAAAACAATTAAGAAAAAACGACGAGCCGTTAATTATCACCCAAAGAGGGCGGGCAACAGCGGTAATTATCGGTGTCGAAGCCTATGAAAAACTTGAACATGAAAAAGAAATCCTACGCCTTTTAGCTAAAGGCGACAGAGAGATAGAAGTGGGCGAAGGATATGATCTGGATTCTGTCCTTGCTGAAGCCGACTCCCTTTTGGCCAAGGATCCCTCGTGAAAGTTCAATTCACACCATCTGCCCGGGCTCAATTTTTGTCTGCCCTATCTTATATTCACAAAGATAAGCCATCGGTTGCTGTAAATTTTCGAAATCGAGCTGAAAAAATTCTACAAAGACTCGAAGATTTTCCCGCATCCGGTAGAATTATACCAGAATTTCCAGATTTGCCATACCGGGAGGTTATTATCCCACCATACCGTTTTTTTTATAGATGCAAAAACGATGTTGTTTGGATTGTTGCAGTGTGGCATGGGGCACAGCTTCCAAAGGACCCAGAACGTTAACGCCAACCATTCGCTTGTGGGGACCGGGAAAGCCGTCGCATTTTCCTAAAGCCTTGGTTGGTAATGCATCAACAAACAAAGATATGACAAAAGGCGCATTTTCTTTATTTTACCCAATTATTGAATTTTGCGATGAAAAACCCTACCATAATATAAACTGATCGTTTTTAGGGATAAATAAATGAAAAGCAAAACTGTCCATATTTGCAATAAATGTGGGACCGTTACCATCTCCGGCAACCAGAAGTGCCCAAGCTGCGGCGCTGACGAAAAAACCGGCTGGCGCCGGATCGATATTCAAAAGAGCCGGACAGATGAGGGCAGTGCGCGATTGACAAATGCTTTTTCGACTATCCGCCCGGAGCTTTAGATACCAATGGCAAAACCATAGCCGCGGTAATTGCCATTGCCGCCCTGTTAGCCTATATGCTGCCTTCCGGACTCGCCATTCTGCTGATCATTTTAACATCAGCAGCGGCCATCGGCTGCCGAATGATCGCTAACCGCCGGACACATAGAAATAAACGGCTTTACACAAAACTGCTGAATAAAGCCGGCGGAGACAAGGCCCTTGTCAGCCGACTGATTGAAAAGGAACACCGGCGAAACCCGGATACGGATATCAATGAATGGCTGGAAGATGCGATAATTCGGTGGGAGCGGGATTTAAAATAAATGAGAAGGAGGCCCCGACATGAAGATGATAGTAATTGTATGCCCGGAAGGGCGGCATTCGGAATTCCGCAACACCCTCAAAGACAGCGGCATCCATACATATACGGAGCTGAATAATGCGGTTGGCGAAGGAGAGTCAGGAAAAAAATTCGGCAATCGCATTTGGCCGGAAAAGTCTGTGCTTATTTTTATGGTCATCGAGGAGGACAAGAAAGACGAGGTTGCCGACGCTGTGCGCCAGTGCCAGGCCAAGCTTTATCCGTCGGAAGGCATACGCGCTTTTATTATGCCGGTCGAGGAGGTCTTGTAAAAACTGTTTTATGCCGCCTTAATTGGCTTTTATTCTCTTAATCTTAATTCCGGGTAGGGTCGGGGAATTACTTCCCAACCCCCCCCACAGGTATGTACGTGCCCAATTCAAGCATACGGTTCCTCAGTTGCCTCTTAGTTTGCAATTGTGCTCACTAATTTGAGCATCTGCAGCACGTTGGCCCTGAAAAGAGCTGTGAGATTATCCAGATCCACCTTCTGAGGCATGACGTAGAACATGTCGTACGGAAAAAACCATAGTCTCTTTCAAACCGCTGCTGGTAGGTGTGCTCGAAATTCTCGTAATGCCTGTTCAGCAGGTTCCAAAGTGGTGAATTTTCCGGGTTCCGTGGATGATATGCTGCCGTCTGTTCCGGCCATCATGTGAAGGGATCATTACATATCGCATGCCAGGAATGTATAGTTGAGAAAGCAGGCAACAAACAGTTGATTTCCGATTCCTTCTGTTTTTCTACCGACCGGTAGAAGCCTCACTGCTTTTTCAACAGCCTGGTTCGCCCACGTTACCGCAACAGCTCTTCATGCTTGTTATTTTGATCATGTTGTTTTTTATAAGCAGCTTGAGCTTCTTAACGGCCGGATTCGGCCCCCTGAGGTTGGTGAAAAAATTTTTTGGATTGGGTCTCTTGTTCGTGCACATGGAATCCGGTCTCCTCTTTTTTATTAGTCCACCTTATTGAGTGTTTACCATCACTACCGGTCTCAGCAAAATTCCTGACCTGGAGCTGCCTGCTATAAGGGATTATTCGGAGAACAAAAGGGAAACCGGGAGCTGGTACCGGAAAAATTAATCTCTATTTCTCCAGCCGGACCCGCAGCCTGCCCTCTTCCACTTCAATCTCCCTGACCCCTTCAGCCATAGCCTGCCAGAAGCCGCCAGCATTACCGAATTTGGCAATGAGGTCAAAATCTTTAAGGTTACCTAACCAGACATTGGGCAGTGGTACTCCCCAGACACTAATCCCCTTAAATACGACTCGGGGCCGGCCCTGATCCATGCCCAGTTCCAGGCCGGCGGTGACCTTCAGGGTCTTGCCGCCGAAGACAGGCATTTCAGGATCGAGGGGGAGCAGGATCTTGAGACTGGCCAGGTCAGCCGACAGATCGACAGCGAATTTTCTGGCCAGGTCGGTATTTCTCGCCAGCAAAGAATTGATTTCTTTTTCAGTGAAGTGTACCTCGCGACGGGCTGCCTTTTCGGTATAGGGTTCTGGCTGGAGGGCGGCCTCCTTCTGGCTGTTGTACCGAGCAGCCCGGTTCACGGCCTCCAGCTTCTTTTCCAGACGCTGTTGCTCATGCTGATTGAGGCGGACAGGGGTAAATGGTTCAGGGAACAGGAAAGCGCTGATCGCCCAGTATCCCAGGCCGAGAGTAAGGACAATGGTCAGCAGCACGATGCCCAGCACCTGTATTCCGCTAAAACGGGGGCGCTGCTCCGCCTTCCGGGGGATGTCCGATTCCGGTTCCTTATGTGTCATGTATTCTCCATGGCTTCCAGGCAACCGTCGGCATTTTCAAATTTCACCAGGACTGTAGTGCTCTTCCCCTCAAGAGGGACAGGACGTAAGCGGTAGTCACAATAGGTGATAAGAAATTCCTTTTTTCAGCGATCGGCCCGAAGAGTGGAGAAATTCTATTTTCACCCATGTTTTCAGCCAAAATTTATCATATAAATCCTTCAATAAAAGACTCATGATCATATTGTCAAGGTAAATCTAGCAATAATTCATGCAAGCAGGCTCAAAACAGGTAAAAATTCACTAATATCTCCTAAAAGATGCCTATTCCAGTGAATCTGGACACCGATTTCAGTCGAAAGCGGTCACTGATTCCAATGGATCAGGCGGACCAGGATGGCATCTTCCAGGGTCGGATCACCGACCTTGACAGTTAGCGTCGCTTAGTTTTGCAATGATTATCAGGGAAGGAAAAAAATAGAAGCCGGTCAGGAGAGATCCTTTCCGGCTTTTTGTACCATTTTCAGAATGGTATCCCGAATGGTGTCACCGGCTCATTTTGTCTTGTAAGTAACTGTTTTTATTGAGTCAATGGCGGAGAGGGTGGGATTCGAACCCACGGTCCTGGGAAGGGACAACGGTTTTCGAGACCGCCCCGTTCGACCGCTCCGGCACCTCTCCGTTTTATCCGCCTATTCCAGTTAAGCCGGACATCGATTCCAGTCAAAGACGGTCACTGATTCCAGAGTATGACGGATACTCAGTCCAGTGATCCCGGACACCAGTTGCGGAGCGTAGCGACGCTGCTTATTGTTTACTCTTTAATACCTTATGATGTCAAGTTTGCTTTCTTTCTTCTCATAGAATCTCCCTCCAGTTCTATTTTATGGGCGCTATGGATCAGGCGGTCCAGGATGGCATCTGCCAGGGCCGGATTACGATCAGTCATGCCGGCTTTTAACCGGGAGCTGGCCGGTTGGCTGCATTGACTTTAAATTATGCCTGTCTTCCAGGAGTTCCAGGAGATCGTGATGTGTACCTTGTTCAGTTTGGCAAGACTAGGTCCTCAAACATCCTTGATATTCTGCAGTAAATGGCGGTAAAGCCTTGACGGCAGGCTTCCTGGGCAAAGGCACAGGCCAGGTTGGGTTTGCTCACGCCGGTGGGACCGGTAATAATAAGGTTTTCATGTTTTTTGATCCATTGGCAGCTGGCAAGCCTGGCGTATGACCGGGTCAATATTGCCGACTGCAGCCTTTTGCTGATCCCAAACGCCGGCAGATTGTTCTGCTGAACCCGGAGGTCCTGGAGGAAGAGGGCAGAAGATGGGGAGAATTATCTTTACTCAGGATAGATTTCATGATAAAAAGAGTTGTTAATTTATGTGGGTGAGTAGCTCAGCTGGATAGAGCGTTGGCCTCCGGAGCCAAAGGTCGTGGGTTCGAATCCCGCCTCGCTCACCATACCAGAAATGTTGTTTTCCGGCTGAACCGGAGAAAATTTAAAATCGGACGGTTTACAGGGCTGTCCGATTTTTTATTTATACTATCAGGACGGAGTTATCTCTTTATGCCGCTTTCCTGTTTCAAGGCTTACGATATCCGGGGCAGGGTCCCGGAGGAATTGGACCGCGACCTGGCCTGGCGGATCGGCCGGGCCTACAGCCATTTATTTAAACCGTCCTCCATGGCCCTGGGGCATGACATCCGCCTCAGCGGCCCGGAACTCTGTGCCGCCCTAGCGGACGGCCTGAGGGACGGGGGCTCAGACATTGTTAACCTGGGTCTGGCCGGCACCGAGGAGATTTACTTTGCCGCTTCCCACCTCGATGTTGACGGCGGCATAATTGTTACTGCCAGCCACAACCCGGCTGACTACAACGGCATGAAGCTGGTCAAGAGGGGAGCGGTCCCCGTCAGCGGAGAAACCGGTCTCAAGGATATAGAAGAACTGGCGGGCTCGAGCCATAGTTTCAGCCCGCTGCCCAGGGGGAAAATTGAGGAGTACGATATTCATCCCGCCTATATTGACCACCTCCTGAGTTTTATTGACCGGGAGAGACTCAGCCCTCTCAAGATCCTGGTCAACCCCGGCAACGGCTGTGCCGGCCCTGTGCTGGATCTGTTGGAGAGAGAGCTGCCTTTTGAGTTGGCCGGCATCCAGAAGGAACCGGACGGTTCCTTTCCCGACGGAGTTCCCAACCCTCTTCTGCCGGAAAACCGCCAGGTTACTTCGCAGGCAGTGCTTGCCCACGGTGTCGGTTTAGGCCTTGCCTGGGACGGAGATTTTGACCGTTGTTTTTTCTTTGACGAAAACGGTGATTTTGTTGAAAGCTATTACTTGGTGGGCCTGCTGGCCCAGATGATGCTCCGGAAGTGTCCGGGGGGAAAAATTATCCACGATCCCCGCCTGATCTGGAACACCCGGGAACTGGTGGAGGAAAGCGGCGGCATCCCGGTAATGAGCCGGACTGGCCATGCCTTTATCAAGGAGGTAATGCGGTCTGAAGACGCGGTCTACGGCGGAGAGATGTCCGCCCATCACTATTTCCGCGACTTTGCTTACTGCGATTCCGGCATGATCCCCTGGCTGCTGGTTACTGAACTTTTGAGCCGGGAAGGCAGAAATATGTCCGAGCTTGTTGCCGAGCGCCGGGCCGCCTACCCAATCAGCGGAGAGATAAACAACAGGGTCAGTGATCCGGACAGGCTAGTCTGTCAACTGGAGGAGAAGTATGACAGTACCTGTCTCAGTAAAGATTTTACCGACGGGCTCAGCATGACTTTTGCCGAATGGCGGTTCAATATCCGCAAGTCCAATACCGAGCCTCTGGTACGTCTAAACGTGGAAACCAGGGGGGATTATGCCCTGATGCAGGAGAAGAGGGACCAGCTGCTGGCCTTGATAAGGCGGGAAACATATTAAGTAAGATATTGACTTGAAAAGAAAATTCAGTCTGAATTGAGAACGTTTATGGAGGAAAAAAGTGACTGCGCAAAAGATTACTGTAAACAGTGATGGCGGGATTAATGTGCCTGAAAATCCTGTTATCCCTTTTATCGAAGGTGATGGAATAGGTCCGGATATTTGGGCCGCTGCCCGTAATGTCCTGGATGCGGCAGTGGATAAGAGTTACAGCGGGGCCAGGAAAATAGAATGGCTGGAAGTCCTGGCTGGTGAGAAGGCCAGGGATGAAACCGGGGAATGGCTGCCCAAGGATACCCTGAATAAGATCACTGAACACGTGGTAGCGATTAAAGGTCCTCTTACCACCCCGGTAGGTGAAGGAATCCGCAGCCTTAACGTCACCCTGCGCCAGGTTCTTGACCTTTATGCCTGCGTCCGTCCCGTCCGCTATTACCAAGGGGTGGTTACCCCGGTAAAGGCCCCGGAAAAAGTAGACATGGTGGTTTTCCGGGAAAACACTGAGGATGTCTATGCCGGTATCGAGTATAAAAGCGGCAGCGACCAGGCCCTTAAACTTATCGAATTCATAAAAGGTATGGGTGCAGAGATCCGGCCTGACTCAGGTATAGGTATAAAACCGGTTTCCGCCTTCTGCTCCAAGCGCCTGGTCCGCAAGGCCGTTCACTATGCCATTTCTCACAGTCTGCCCAGTGTGACCCTGGTACATAAAGGAAATATCATGAAGTTCACCGAGGGTGCCTTCCGCAGTTGGGGGTATGAACTGGTCAAGGAGGAGTTCGGTGACAGGTGTATTACCGAGGATGAGCTCTGGCAGAAGTATGACGGCCGCCGCCCTGAAGGCAGGATAGTCATCAAGGACCGGATAGCTGATGCCATGTTTCAGCAGATCCTGCTTCGTCCTGATGAGTACTCGGTCCTGGCCACTCCCAATCTTAACGGTGATTACATCTCGGATGCCCTGGCCGCCCAGGTGGGAGGCCTGGGAATGGCACCGGGCGCCAATATCGGCGACGGCTACGCCCTGTTTGAGGCGACCCACGGCACCGCTCCCAAGTATGCCGGCCAGGACAAGGTCAATCCCGGGTCGCTTCTGCTTTCCGGGGTAATGCTTTTGGAGTATCTGGGCTGGAATGAGGCTGCCCTGCTGGTGCAGAAAGCCCTGGAAAAGACAATTTCCGCCGGGACAGTGACCTATGATCTGGCCCGTCAGATAGAGGGTTCCACCAAGGTCAAGTGTTCCGAGTTCGGCCAGGCCATTGTAAGCAACATGTAGGATGAAAGGCCCAGGGTGAACCTAAGCCCTTAACCTTTTGAACACCTCCCAGAACCCGGGGAAGGATTTAACCACACAATCTTCGCCGGTGATGATGATCCTGGGGACCACCAGCCCCAGAACGGCAAAGGCCATGGCAATGCGATGATCTTTATAGGTTCTAATCTCCGCCCCATGTAAAGGCTTTTCCGGGTCACCGTGGATAACCAGGGCGTCTTTCCTTTCTTCCACCCGGGCCCCTGTTCTGGTAAGTTCGGTGGCCACTGCCTTTATCCGGTCGCACTCCTTGATCCGCAGGTGGGCGATGTTTTTAATTACTGTACGGCCCCTGGCCCTGGCCGCTACTATGGCCAGGGTAGGGGCCACATCAGGACAGTCCCCCATATCGACCTCTATGGCCTGTAACTCTTCCGGACCTTTGACAGTTACCCCCTGATCATGAAAGACGGTGCAGCCCATCTGTTCAAGCATTCCGAGCAGAGCGGTGTCTCCCTGGAGGGAGTCGCGGATGATGTTGGTCACCCTGACCTTTCCTCCGGTAATGGCTGCTGCTGCAAAAAAGTAAGAGGCGCTGGAGGCGTCGCCTTCCACCAGATAGTCCCTGGCCCGGTATGTTCCCTGTTCTGTTTCAAAATGATTGAGTCCCCGGTTGGCAGTTATCTCGATTCCGAAGGAGCGCATTACCGCCATGGTCATTTTGATGTATGGTTTTGAGGGGACCCGGCCCCTGACTTCCAGGACCGCTCTGTTTCTGGCATAAGGAGAAACCAGCAGCAGCGAGGATATATATTGGCTGCTTTTCCCCTCAGCAAGAACGGTAGTCCCTCCTTCAATGCCTCCGGCCCTGATCTGAACAGGCGGGCAGTCAGTATTGCGGCTGCTCCGGATGTCAACCCCCCAGCCTTTAAGGGCGCCTATGAGGGGGCCAATAGGCCTTTCCTGCATTCTTTCTCCGCCGGTGATGGTGAAGTCGCCCTGGCCTAGGGCGGCCACAGAAGTCAGAAAGCGAGTGGCAGTCCCGTTGTTGCCCAGAAATATCTCCCGGTCCGGGGTCTGCAGGCGTGCCCCTGTTCCTTTAATCTGCCATTGGTTTTTTTCGGTTATTATCTTGATCCCCATGGCCTGCAGGGCCCTTGAGGTGTAGTCTGTATCCTCGCTTGCCAAAGGCCCCAGTAAAGTAGAGCTGCCGTCTGCCAGGGCTGCAGCAATAAGGGCCCTCTGGGTGATGCTCTTGGAGCCAGGTACTTGAATTACACTGTTTATATCTGTTGCCGTTTTGATTTCTTTCATCTGTTCACTTGCCGTTTGACAGAATATCCCGCATGACATCAAGCGGGGCTTCGCGGCCTGTCCACAGTTCAAACTGGGCAGCACCCTGGTAAAGGAGCATGGCCAGGCCGTTGATGGTCCGGCAGCCCGCCTCTCCGGCTTCCCGGAGCAGTCTGGTCTCCAGGGGGGAGTAGACAATGTCCATGACCACTCTGAACCTGTTCAGTATATCTTTGTTTACCGGCGAGGCATCACTGGCAGGGGCCATTCCTACGGAAGTAGCGTTTACCAGAATGTCGGCCTCTATTTCAGCTGTTTCTGTAAGGGGTTTCCAGGGGCAGTCCAGCTCTGCAGCCAGGGCCTGTCCCTTGGCGGGTGTTCTGCTCGCAAGGATGGGCCGGGCCCCGGCCTCATTGAGACCAAAACCAATGGAGCGGGCTGAACCGCCGGCTCCTAGAAGAAGTATATTCTTGCCCTTAATACTGGTCTTTTCTTCCAGGGCCCGGTTGGCGCCTATCCAGTCGGTATTGAGCCCTTTAAGGCTGCCGTTTTTATTGATAATGGTGTTTACTGCCCCGATCTTGGCCGCCACCGGATCTACCTGGTCAAGAAGGGGAATAACTGTCTGTTTGTGAGGAATGGTTACACTTACCCCTTTGATTCCCAGCCCTCTGAGGCCGGAGAGGGCGGCCCGGACATCTTTGACCGGAAAAGCGAGATATACGCAGTTAAGGGAAAGTGCCCTGAAGCCGCTGTTATGCATAACAGGGCTGCGGCTGTGACTAACGGGATCGCCTATGATCCCGTAAATTTCAGTTTTAGCGTCTATTTTCATTTCTGATAATCTCCAGTCCCCTGTTTATCTCGTTTACAGTCAGTTGTCCCGGCGCGGTATTTTTAAGAGAGCCGGGCGCGGCGTAAGTCATGAAGCCTCCCAGTTCAAGAGTGGCCAGCCTGCTGATTCTGCCCGCCTCTCCCATGCAGAAGGCAATAAGGAAAAATTTTTTTTCATGGGCTTTTGTTTGCAGGTAAAGGACCTGGAGGACATCAACAGGGTCCCGGGCCATGGTTACTATCTTGCCGATATCCGCTCCCGATGTCATCTGCCGCCCCAGGATACTGTACAGCTCTTCTAGTGGCGGAGTGTACTGGAAATTGTGCCAGGAGATGATAGACTTTGTCCTTTTTCCCCTGGCTTTGGACAGGACTTTTTCTTTGTAGAAAGAGTCGGTATTCAGTTCAATATCAATAAAAGAGGTGTTTTTGTTTATTGCCTCCAGCAGGGGCCGGATACGCTCCTTTTCTTCCCCGGAAAAGTGTCCGCCTTCCCACCGGGGTCGGTTGGTGAAAAGAAGGGGGGTGCTCAGTCCCTCCAGGAAAGGGGTTGTTTCAGGGCAGGGCAGGCTGTCCAGTCTTATCTCCAGGACATCGGCCTGTTTTTCCATTTTCCGGGCAGAGGCCAGGGCTTTCTCTGTGCTTTCTTCGGCAATGGAGATACAAATTTTTGGTTTGAAAATTGTTTTCATAATATTACGTTTAATGTTATTTAACTTGACAGTCAAAAGTTCTCTCAATCATTTGAATTTGTTTACCATGATTCTACCTGTTCGTTATTCCCCGGTTTAACCGGGGAATCCAGTGTCTTTTCAAAGAGATAAAAAACTGGATGCCGGATCAAGTCCGGCATGACAGAAGAACTTTTGACTGTCAAGTTATTTAAGACAGCAGGATTAAAGATAAATGTATCCCATGTAGTGGAAAGATAAAAGTGTAAATTAAACCGAGAATACTGAATCCTTTATGTACAGGTTATTTGTAGCTCTTGATTTGCCGGAAGATATCAGAAAGGAACTGAGCCTCATCTGTTACGGTTTGCCCGGGGCCAAATGGGTAAAAGAGGAACAGATCCATATAACTCTTAAATTTATCGGTGAGGTTGATGGCGGACTTTTCCGGGATATCCGCGAGGAGCTAGACGGTATAAAAGGCGAACCCTTCAGCCTCCGGATAAAGGGAACGGGCTGTTTCCCGCCGGGTAAGAAACCGCATGTGCTCTGGGCCGGTCTGGAGAAGTCAGAGGAGCTTAATCAACTCAAGGCGAGGGTGGATAACAGGTTAAAGGGCCTGGGGATCGAGCCTGAGAAACGCAAATTCTCTCCCCACATCACCCTGGCCCGGCTGTTCAGGGCCCCGGTCAAAAGGGTTTCTCAGTTTCTGGCCGGCCATTCTTTTTTTACGCTGCCCGCTTTCAAGGTTAAGGAATTCCATCTTTATTCCAGCATGCTCAATTCCGGAGGGGCTATTCACCGCATTCAGGCAACTTATCCTTTGTCCGGTCCTGAATAGTCAGCGGAATAAGATTTCCGGCAGTGCTGATTGAGGTGTTTTAATTTTCAGCGGGCCTGAAGAAGGACAGCGGCGTGGGCGGAGATTCCTTCTCCCCGGCCGGTAAAGCCCATGCTTTCCGTGGTGGTTGCCTTAATGTTAACTGCCTCCGGATTTACCCGGCAGGCAGTGGCGAGATTTTCCCGCATGTCATTGAACCAGGGGCTTAGTTTAGGCTCCTGAGAAATTACGGTAAGATCGCAGTTACTGAGGCCATATCCCTGTTTAGCAGCCATTTCGATTGCTTTTTCCAGGAGCTTGAGACTGGAGATATCCCTGTAGGCTGGATCGGAATCGGGGAAGTGGCGGCCGAGGTCCCCCAGGCCGAGAGCGCCTAAAATTGCGTCGCAGAGGGCATGAGTCAGGACATCCGCATCTGAATGGCCCAGCAGTCCCCGGTCATGAGGAACAGTCACCCCTCCGAGGACCAGGTCTCTTCCTTCTACCAGCCGGTGGGCGTCATAGCCCTGGCCGATCCTTAAATCGGCTGCGTTTTGTGCCGGCTGCCTGTTTTTATGTCTCATCAGAATTGATTCCGCCAGAACGAGGTCTTCCGGTTCGGTTATCTTGATATTGCAGGCTGAACCTTCCACCAGTTTGACCTTTACCCCGGTCAGTTCCAGGAGGGATGCTTCATCCGTGGCCCTGAAGGATTTTTTTTCCGCTTCCCGGAAGGCCCGCCTTAGCAGTTCGGGTTCCATAACCTGGGGAGTCTGGGCCTGCCAGAGATGAGAACGGTCCACTGTTCTTTCGATAAACCGGTCTTTATCCGTCTCTTTAATGGTGTCCTTAACAGTCAGGGCTGCTATGGCAGCCCGGTTTTCAAGGGCGGAACTGATGCAGGCCTCGATGGTCTCCCTTTTAACCAGGGGTCGGGCGGCATCGTGGACCACCACCAGGCGGCTGTCTTCCGGGATTCTGTCCAGTCCTTTTTTTACCGAATCCTGGCGCTCCGTTCCTCCTGGTATGATTTTTCCCACCTTATTGAGACCGTAGTCCAGGACAAGTTTTTCCGTAATTTCCAGGCAGGCCCGGGGAGTGACTGCAATTATCTCGGTGATAAGGGCGGATTCCTGGAAGACCCGGAGGGTATGGACAAGCAGCGGTATACCGTTTAAAAGGCAGAACTGCTTGGGATAGTCCAGGCCCAGGCGGCTGCCGCTGCCGCCGGCCGCTATGATGGCAACAGTTGGTCCCATCAGGTCAGGGATTATGGTTAGTTGAGTAAGATCAGGTGAATTAAGACCAGTCGGCCAACATACATAAAAAAGGAGCGGGCTGTAAGCCGAATTCTGTATCCGGCACTCATCCCTGATGAGTGCCGGATCATGGTCATTTATCTTCGGACACCGGTCACCCGGTGCCTCGAGCAACCTACCCGGAAGCCTCGGACGGGCCGCCCTCAAATGCTTCCCTATTTGGTCTTGCTCCGGGTGGGGTTTACCGTGCCTTCCATGTCACCATGGAAGCGGTGGGCTCTTACCCCGCCTTTTCACCCTTACCTCCTCCAGTCTAAAAACCGGAGAGGCGGTATATTTTCTGTGGCACTTTCCTTACCCCGGCAATACCGGGGCAGTTCGAGTTACGAACCACCCTGCCCTGTGGAGTTCGGACTTTCCTCTCCGGCACTCAGCTACATTTTCCCTGAGTGCCGGAGCGACCATGCGCCCACTCCTGGATCTAATTTAAGATTAAACTGCCCGGATGTAAACAGTTAAAGGTCTTATTCATTCTGCTGACGATGATAAATATTTGGTTGACCCTGAACCTTGAACCCCGGACTTCATTCTTAAAACCTGCTGGCCCGGTTTATACCCTGATTGGCAAGACTGTCGGCCCGGCTGTTCTCCGCCCGGGGTACGTGCCTGACCGAGTAACTTTTAAAGGATTTCAGGAGCTGCCGGACTTCACTGAAAAAGGGTTTGAGAGTAGAGGCCTTCACCCTGTACTCTCCATTTATCTGGCGGACAATGAGTTGAGAGTCAAGAAAGACAACCAGTCTGTCACAGTCTGTTTTGGCTGCTTCAGTCAGACCAAGAATCAAGGCCTTGTACTCTGCTTCATTATTGGTGCATTGTCCTAGATAGTAGCCCCGGCTCAGAACTTCTCGGTCCTGGTCATCGATAATCACCACTCCTGCTCCGGCCTCGCCGGGATTGCCTCTGGAGGCGCCGTCTGTATAGAGATGGAGCGTATTATGCCGGCTTGTTTCTTCAGGAGACGGGGATTTACAGGAGGGCCGGGATGGTCTGGAGGAAGGGAGGGCAGAGGGACGGAATCTCTCCAGGAGAGGGAGAAGACTCTTCCTGACTGATTCCGGCTGGAATTCGGGCAAAAATCTTCTTAGGTCGGAATCAGGGAGGGCTGTCAGCCTGGCAAGTATATAGAAGGCCTGATCGTCCTGTTCTTCTTTACTGTCTTGCACCATTGTCTTAATTTTCTTCTTCGCTCTGGTGGTACATTATCCTCTGACAGCTTGGACAGGCTATCAGTTGTTCACCCCGCAAGACCTCGTTATACTGCTGTGGTGGAATGTTCATGAAGCATCCCTGGCAGACCGAATTGGTGACGCCGACAATAGCCACCCCGTTTCTGTTGCTCCGTAATTGATTGTAACGACTCTTGAGGTTGGCCGGGATATCTTTGGCCTGTTTGTCCCTTTTTTTTTCAATGGTAGTTTTTTTCTTGTTAACATTCACGGACAGTTTCTCGACCTTTTCTTTTTCCTCTTTCAGGAGATTCTCGCCGGTTTCAGTCAAGTTCTTAAGTTCTACCAGCCTCTTTTGAATATCTTCGTCCAACTCCATCAGGTTGACGATTTTTTCCTCCTGTTCCTTGATCCTTGTCTTGGTTTCTTCGATTTCTTTAAGGAGGGACTGGTATTCCCTGTTGGTCTGTATGGTCATTAACCTGCTCTGCCGGTTTTTAATATGGGCCTGATTATCCTCTATGCCGGTTTCAAGTTCTTTACGTTCTTTTTTGTTATCCTCAATTCTGGCTGAAAGTTCCTCTATCTCTGCTTTTTTCTCCTCTATGGCTTCTATTCGGTTTTCGATCTCTTTCTGGCCGGCAGCCAGTTCATCTTCAAGGGCCTTGATCTGAAGATCGCTGGCCTGCAAGGCAATTAGTTTTTTTAATTCCTCCTGCAATTTTTACTCCTTATCTTGGTTGAATTTATATAGGTTATTATTTATAAAGTATAAGCAAGGGTTTTTTTGTTCTTTGGAGGCCTGTACCGGTATGTCTGCTTTTTCGGCTGAAAAATATTTTTTTATCTCCCGCACTAAAGGTTGAACAATTACGTTTTCAGTGGCGTAATGGCCACCGTCAATGATACAGAAATTATTGTCCTCAGCCCATCTGGCAACACTGTGTTTGAGTTCAGCTGTAATATAGACTTGGGCGCCGGCCTCGAAGGCCTTTTCGGCGAGATCGGAACCACTTCCTCCGCATACTGCTACTTGCTCAATACGGTCAGGTACAGGGCCGGCAATAGCAAGGGCGGGGAGATCAAGGCGGACTGCGAGCAGCTTAAGAAATGATTTTTTATCCAGGGGAGGAGAGAGTCTGCCGATTCTTCCGAAACCGATCTCCGGTTGATTTTCCTTTTTGACCAGTACCTGTATATCCTGCAGCTCAAGCTTTTTTGCCAAAGCGTCGTTTACCCCCCCTGCCGCAATATCCAGATTGGTGTGCAGAGAAATAACAGCAAGATCGTGAGAGAGGGCTGTTTTAAGAAGTTGTCCTTTGGGGGTATCCGTGCGGATTGAATAAAGCGGTTTGAAAATAAGGGGATGATGGGTGAGGATGGTGTTGTTTTTCAGTTTCAGGGCTTCTTTGATCAGGGCGGGGGTGGGATCGAGTCCTACCAGGATGCCGGTCACATTCTGTTCCGGCGACCCTGTCATGAGACCGACGTTGTCCCAGGGTTCCGCCGATTCCAGGGGCGCCCGGCTTTCTAAGAAATCAAGAAATTCTTTTAGTTTTATGAGAGATGACATTGCCTCCTCAGTGACGAGATTAGACCGACGAGTTGCAGAGCGTAACCTGTTGAAGATATGGTCGATGGTGGGCCTACCTGGACTCGAACCAGGGACCGACCGGTTATGAGCCGGTGGCTCTAGCCAGCTGAGCTATAGGCCCATCTTGCAGAAAGCTTATAAGCATAACACAAATGATCAGTTTGTCAATATCAAAAGATTTAAAAATAGGCAGGAAGCAAGGTACTTATGTTTAGACCTTTTATGTTTAGACCTTAATGATTAGTAATAATTAGTTTTTTAGTTGAACAAAGGTGGAGATTTTAAGTAAACTGAAAAATATTTTTCCAGTAAATACCAGAGAGAATTTTAATAGTCAAAAGTTTAATCCGGGAAGAAAAAATGCCTAAAAATATTTTTATCATCTTTGTTTGTTTGTTTTTCATGGCCTCATCAGTAAAGGTTGTAACGGCAGAATACATTACTACTCTCGATGACCAACAGGGAATTTCGGTTACCATTTATAACCGGAACCTCGCCCTGGTCAAGGATAGCCGTATCTTTACATTGCCCGAGGGCCGCAGTACGCTGGCCTTCCGGGAAGTGAGCGCTGAAATAAAACCGGAAACAGCCCTGCTCAATGGGGCCGGCCTTTCGGTGTTGGAACAGAACTTTGAATTTGATCTGCTTACTCCCCGGGCCCTGCTGCAGAAATATGTTGGTGAAGAGGTGACCGTGGTTAAAAGTCACCCGACAACCGGTGAAGAGAGTCGGCAGAAAGCCAGGGTGCTGAGTGTCAGAGACGGGGTGGTGTTGCGGATGGCGGACCATATTGAAACAGGCGTCCCCGGTCGGCTGATCTTTCCCGATGTGCCGGATAATCTGCGGGACCGGCCTACCCTGACTATGTGCGTAGAGAGCGCTACTGGAAAAAGTCGGGAGGTGGAGCTCAGCTACTTGACTGCCGGCCTGGGGTGGCAGGCCGATTATGTGGCAGAATTGAATTCCTCGAATAATGCTGTGGATCTCAGCGGCTGGGTTACCCTGACCAACCGGAGTGGCGCCATTTACCGGGATGCTGATCTGCAGTTCGTGGCCGGTGATGTTAACCTGGTTTCCCCGGAGAGGAAGGGCCGTGCCTACCAGATTGCCATGGTGGCAGGGGCGGCGGAAAAAGATGCCATGACCGAAGAACAGATGTTTGAATATCATCTCTACAGTCTTGACCGACCAACCACCATTAAAGACAATCAAACCAAACAGGTTGCCCTGCTCCAGGCCGGGGAAGTGCCCTGCCGCAAGGAATTTCTGCTCCAGGGAAGAAGTCATTATTACCAGGGTCGGTATGGAGAGATCGGTGATAAAATAAAGGTCGGTGTCTATATTGAAGTAAAAAACAGCAAGGACAATAACCTGGGGATGCCCCTGCCCAAAGGCGTGGTGAGGGTCTATAAAAAAGATTCCAGGGACAGGTTGCAGTTTGTCGGTGAAGACCGGATAGATCACACTCCGAAAAATGAAACCATTCGCCTGAAATTAGGTGATGCGTTTGATATTACGGCAAGTAAGAAACAGACCGATTTCAAAAAATTGTCCGGTTTTTCTTTATACAACTATGTCTATGAAAGCGCCTACCAGCTTGAACTGAAAAACGGTAAAGAAGAACCGGTTACCGTCAAGGTTGTGGAGCCTGTTACCGGCGACTGGGAGATACTGGAAGAATCACTGCCCCACAAAAAAACAGCCGCTGATACGGCTGTCTGGCAGGTCAAAATACCGGCCCTTGATCAAAAGATTCTCAGCTACAGAGTCAGAGTAAAATATTAAGACAGATAACCGCGCTTTCGGCACGATATGGTAAGGATAAGGAGATGAATCACCCATTAGAATTTTTCCTCATATACCGTCATTGACTTTTTAATAATATATCTTATGGTAAGATGAGCAAAAATGTAGGTACCCCGATGTTGTCAGAATGACACCATCGGGATTTTTTTTAAATAGCCGTGCCTGATAGTTATGCGGCAAGTGAGGTGAATTATGCAAGTTGAAGAAAAAGTCTATGTAGCAATTGATTACAAATTAACCCTGGACAATGGCGAAGAAATTGACAAATCAGCTGAGGGCCAGCCTTTCGGTTTTATTGTAGGTGGCGGTCAGATTATACCCGGTCTGGAAAAAGAACTTATGGGCAGAACAACCGGAGATCGTTTTCAGGTCACTATTGAGCCCGAAGAGGCCTATGGCCATCCCAAAGAAGATTTGTTTCAGGATTTGCCTAAAAGTCAGTTTCCGGATGATGTTGAGGTTAAATCCGGTATGACCTTCCAGGCCCAGGGACCTAATGGTCCGATCATGATCAGCGTGGTAGAGGTCCAGGATGAAAATGTCAGGGTTGATCTTAATCATCCTCTTGCCGGTAGGCGTCTCCAGTTTGATGTCGTTATCAATGAGGTACGTCAGCCCACCGAGGCTGAACAGAATGAAGTGTTCTGCGGTAGTTGTGCCTCCGGTCAAGGGGGCGGTTGTGCCCCGGGTTGCAGTTGTTAGTTCCTGGCAATTCTTGGAAAAGGAATGATTAAAAGCCGGGTCAATCGAAACTTTAACGTTTTTTGAATTTAAAAAAGGACCTGTAATTCTTTGGATTACAGGTCTTTTTTCATTGTTTTCTTTTTAGTACTACAGCGACGTTTCATAACCATTCACGGGTAATGGACAAGGGGACTGAATGATTTTCGCCATAAAATGCGAAAAAATCAGCCTTCATAATCCGAGGGCAGTGGAAATGTCGCTGTAGTGGTAATATGATTTCAGTTTAATATAGAGTCTTAAGGAGAAACCATGAAGAATGTAAAAGAGTTTATGGCTGAAGTTATTCGCAAAAATCCTGGAGAAACTGAATTTCACCAGGCTGTTGAAGAGGTGGCTGTATCTATAGCCCCGTTTTTGCAAAAAAACCCCCAGTATGATGAAGCAAAAATCCTGGAAAGAATGATTGTTCCTGAAAGGGTCCTGATTTTCAGGGTTCCCTGGCTTGATGATAAAGAAGAGATTCAGGTTAACATTGGCTATCGAGTCGAGATGAACAGCGCCATTGGTCCTTATAAAGGCGGATTGCGTTTTCACCCCAGTGTTAACCTTGGTACCCTTAAATTTCTGGCCTTTGAGCAGGTATTCAAAAACAGCTTGACCACTCTGCCCTTGGGCGGCGCAAAAGGAGGTTCTGATTTTGATCCTAAGGGAAAATCAGATAAGGAAGTCATGAAATTCTGCCAGAGTTTCATGACCGAACTTTTCAGACATATCAGTGAAAATACGGATGTCCCGGCCGGTGATATAGGTGTAGGATCACGTGAGATAGGTTACTTGTTCGGTCAGTACAAAAGATTGAGCAACGAGTTTACCGGAGTACTTACTGGCAAGGGAGTCAACTGGGGCGGTAGCCTGATCCGGCCCGAAGCCACTGGTTACGGCTGCGTTTATTTTGTGCAGGAAATGCTGAAAACCAGGGGAGAAGCAATCGAGGGGAAAGTTTGCATAGTCTCGGGTTCCGGCAATGTGGCTCAGTTTACCACTGAAAAACTTCTGGAACTCGGTGCCAAAGTAGTAACCCTTTCAGATTCCAACGGTTTTATCCATAAACCGGATGGTCTGACAGACAAAGATCTCCGGTTCGTGATTGAACTTAAAAACGTTAAACGGGGCCGAATCAAGGAATGTGCTGAGGCCCTTGAAGGCTGTAAATACATTGAAGGAGAACGACCGTGGGGAATTCCTTGCGATATTGCCTTTCCCAGCGCCACCCAGAATGAGATTGACAAAAAAGATGCGGAAACACTTGTCAAGAATGGCTGTTTTGCCATCGGTGAAGGTGCGAATATGCCGACCAACCCGAATGGTATCAAGGTATTTCAGAAGGCCAGGATTCTATATGCACCGGGCAAGGCCGCCAATGCCGGCGGCGTTGCAACCTCCGGGCTCGAGATGAGCCAGAACAGCATCAGGACTGCCTGGACCCGCGAAGAAGTTGATCAGAAACTTCGCCAGATCAAGATAAATATACACGAGAGCTGCCTGCAGTACGGCAGACAGGATGACGGTTATATCAATTATGTAGACGGCGCCAATATAGCAGGTTTTGTGAAGGTAGCGGACGCCATGCTAGACCAGGGTGTTGTATAAGATTAATAAAAGGGCAGGTTATCATGTTCAGGCTATAGCTCTTGAACTGCTAAACACCTGCTCTCTGATGATTATGGCTTTTTAACGAAGTTATTGATTTCAGATCCCAGCATCTATTGAAAATCTATAAAAAGGGTAAATTCAATAAGTCCTGGCATACAAATTCATACTGAACAAACGGTAATCAATACGAGGGACGCTACAAACCCGTCCTTGGGGGCTTGACTGCAGCCGTCTTGGCTGCAGCCAACCTCGTACCCGGCACCGTTTGTTCCTGTTGCCCTCAATTTTTGAGAAGTTGCCAAAAATACTTATAACATATTGAGATTATAAGTCTTTTATATCTTGGTGTCTGAGTCCGGATTGTATAT
Organism: Desulfobia sp.; assembly: GCA_046497465.1. Classification (GTDB taxonomy): domain Bacteria; phylum Desulfobacterota; class Desulfobulbia; order Desulfobulbales; family SURF-16; genus JAWLDV01. The sequence goes on along the minus strand of JAWOFO010000017.1, from coordinate 25,937 downwards.
TTTGCCCGGATTGCAGCGAGGCCACCATGCCTCTTTTAAAATGTGCGAAAAAATATTAACCTCATCTTTCTGATTATTCGACTTTAATGCTGGTATGACCGAGGAAGCGGATAAATTCCATGAATTTATGTTTTTCAAACTGGTTGGCCATTTCATCCTTCATCAACGATACTGCATAAAAAGGCTTACGAGCCGGGGCATAAGGTCTGTTGGTTGTCAGGGCGTCATAGACATCGGCAATGGAGACGATCTTGGCATAATCTGATATTTCATCACCTTTTAAACCGTCCGGATAACCTTTGCCGGTGTATTTTTCATGATGGTGCATGATGATGTCAAGCGAAAGTGGTGACAGCTTTTCTTCCATCAGCTGGCAACCATAGACTGGGTGTTGTTTTATGATTTCAAATTCCTCTTCCGTAAGTTTTCCTGGTTTTTTAAGTATGTTATCATCAATCTGGCTTTTTCCTATATCATGAAGAATTGCACCTAAAGCAAATTCATGTAGATCATCATCATTGTATCTGTTAATTATTTGTCGAAGCCCAATTGAAAACACGGCAACATTTACGCTATGTGAAAAAGTATAATAATCATGTGATCCAAGATAGAGCAGATGTATTAATGAATCATTTTTTTGCAGTATAAAATCAATAATATTGTTTACTATGTTTTTTACCCTTTTCAAATTTTTTCCACTTCTGGGATTAATAAATATATCTTGCAAAACATTGAGAGAACATCTGTATGTTATTTTTGATTTGTCTTCTACAGAAAGGTATGGATTTGATATAATTTTAAAAATATTATTTTCGACAAATCTCTGAAAAGCAGCAATGTTTTCTTTTTTTATAAATAAACTTTTGTATTTCTTTTTTGAAATCAAGCTTTTTATGTTTTTTATATTGCTGTTTTTTTCAAATAAAAGGACAGGCTTTTTACCTGGCTTGGAAGAAGTCTGAATGAATATATCGAAGTCGATATAAGCATCGTCGGAAATAAGGGAATTTTGATCTATTTTAACGAAATCGTTATGCCAGGATTCCGTGGAGTTTGTTGTCATATTCGGCTAATGGACTCTTACGGTCGGGAGTTCAACCATGATTTAGTCTCTGGCGAACTGTTACGCCCTGATGGCGGGAAGTTCGCCGATGCGGTACTTTATTAGTCGGCATCCTCAAAAAAGAGTTTTTCTAACTCGTTACCATAACCTGTATACAATTTTTCGCTCCGATACGAGTAAATAATGGCAGGCTCCGATGAAGGAAAAGTTAATATCTGGTGTGGAGAGAAAAACCTGTTCCGGTCACAGGCCCCAGCCCCAGTATTTGAGAAATGAGCCGAAATTCCATATATCTGATTTGTCACGGGCCCAAAATTTCAGGCTCGTGTAAAACGTTGTGCCGGTCTCCTCTGCCGGACCGAGTCTTTTGTTCTCCCCGACATACCAATCAAAAGCCCACCAGCTCATGAGCAGCCTCTCAAAAGGCTTCTGACTGTTTTTAACGTAACCTTTTCTGCAGCCGGACATTTCAAAAATGAAGTATGCCTTTCTGTTAATGGAATTTCAAGTAATAAATCAGCCGGCTTGTGATTTACGGTTCGAACTTTGCAATACTCGAGTGAGTAATTCGTTGCTGCTTATTCCAATTCCCATGACTCTGTGGGTGTCCCTGCGCAGGCGGACTGTCAGCTTGTTGGTGTTATTGTGATTTATTTTTGTATAATCAATTAACCCGGGCAAAAATTCTCTGTAGACGTAATTGTTTTCAGTGTCCCAGTTTTCCGGACAAATCGAGAGATCAAGATAACTTGTAGGTACAAAGCCGAGATAACAGCCGCAGGTATGAACGGTGGTGATCAGTACCGGCAGGTTTTCGTCGTTCAGAGTGATGTGCAGACTTGAATTTACAGTCTTAGCTTCAGGAAATTAATCATTGACATGAAGCAAGAGTTGAGTTTTTTAGTACCTGTGTAGATTACAGTTTGCTCTATATTTCAGACGGAGTAAAGTGATGAGGCGATTCGGGGACCATGTGGTCCACAGACAGAAGAAACCCGTATCAGCGCTTGATATCAGGTAAAGACAAAACATGGTTTATTTGAGAAATCAATAATTTTTCAGGGAGACAATGATGGCGGAGACAAGTAAAACCGGGGTAAAGGAGGTTTCGGATATTTCCATGTCCAATACGAAAAAGGAAATGCTCCAGGCCTACCAGCAGTTGAAGGAAAAACTGGAAAATCAGGCGAAAACGGAATTAAAGCCGGAAAAAGAGCAAAAAGAAAAGAAAAAGAAGACGGTCATTGAATCAGCGGAAAAATCCGTTGAAAGTGAGGTCAGTAACCAGATTATGGGGTTAAAGGATGAAATCAGCCGGTTTTTGACGGATATGGCCGGCAAAATTGAATCCGAAAAAAAACGCTATGAAGAGATCAAATCGGCCATCGATGCCAAGAATGAGGAGTTAAAAGAGATATACGATATCGAACAGTCGGCCTATTCCCTGGCTGCCCTTCTGGAGGCCCAGAAACAGAGGAAAACGGAATTTGAAACCGAAATGTCGCAGCGCCGCCAGGATCTGGAAACGGAAATTAAGGAGACCAGAAAACAGTGGGAAAAAGAAAAGCAGCAGCAGGCTCAGCAGCGTAAGGAAGAGCAGGCCGAGGAAGATAAACGCCGGAAGCGCGAAAAGGAAGATTTTGAGTATGCATTTGCCCGGGAAAAAGAACAGAAGAAGCAGGAATTAAATGACGAGCTGGAAAAATTGAAAAAATCGCTGGCTGATCGGCAAGAGATTTTTGACAAGGAAATCGCGGAAAGGGAGAAAATGATTCAGGAGCGGGAAGCGGCGGTTGCCGAACGGGAAAAATATATGGATGAACTCCAGCAGAAGGTGGATCAATTCTCGGAAGAATTGAAAAAGCAGGTGGACCAGGCAGTTGCTGAAACCAGCAAAAGGCTTCAGAACGAAGCCAAGAAAAATGAACAACTGCTGGCCAAAGAATTCGAGGGAGAAAAGAATGTGCTGCAGACTAAAATTGAATCCCTGGAAAAACTTGTGGCTGACCAGCAGAAACATATCGACACCTTGTCCAGGCAGATGGATACCGCATACGGCAAGGTGCAGGAAATTGCTGTCAAGGCAGTTTCCGCTAAGGGCCAGGAAACCATTCATTCTCTTTCCCGGGAGCACCGGGACTACAGTGAAAGTGGAAATAAGGCTTGATATTTTAACGATCGAGTCGCATTCCCATGAACTCCGGTGTCATTAGCGGTTTCGGGGGCGTTATGCTGATTGGATTACGGAAGTGTCGGTGTTAGGGGAAACGGCACGTTGGTTTTTATTGATTGGTGCCGGGAAAAACAGCGGTCCTGCCCCTGAATGGTCGGCAGCGGGAAGTGCCGTATATCTGATCTTTAAACCCTGTGCCCGGGAACAGGAGGAAGAATTCGTGGCGGCGCCAGGGGTAGAGTCAGGGGCAGAGTCCGGGGTAGAGTCGGAAATGGTCCGGCAGGTTTTAAGTTACTTGGCGAAAAGTGCATATTTCTGCATATGAAATAAGAAAAGGTCTGTAACCTGTTAAAATTACAGACCTTTTTGTCACTTGGTGCCGAAGGCCGGATTTGAACCGGCACGGGTCTCCCCACTGCCCCCTCAAGACAGCGTGTCTACCAATTCCACCACTTCGGCAACTTCACCTTATTTTACCGGGCCTGATTTCCCTGGTCTTTGCTATTGTCAAGAGGGAAAGCCAAAGTTTCCGTCTCTTCTTCCCCGGAATTTTGCCCGGCCGTGCCCGTTGTCGTTGATACAGGTGATTCATCTGACTTTTCAGGCACAGTTTCCGGACCCCGCTCAAGATTCAGTCCCGACTCCTGCCTGGTTTCCGTATTTTCCATTACGGAAGAGCCGCTTTTATGGGCAGAAATGTAGGCCAGGGATATGGAGGTTGCCATGAAAATTATAGCTGCACCGGTGGTGATCTTATTCATTAAAGGCATAGGGCCTTCCGAGCCGAACATGGTCTGGCTGCCGCCGCCTCCCAGGGTGGCTCCGGCACTGGCTCCCTTTCCTTGCTGTAAGAGAACGATTCCTACCAGGAAAAGGCTGACAGCAATATGTATAACTATAAGAATAGTGGTCATTTGGTACTGTAGTTTATAATCTGACTGAATACCCCGCTTTTCAGGGACGCTCCCCCTACCAGAGCCCCGTCTATCTCTTCAAAGGACATCAGTTCATTAATGTTCTCGGGTTTAACTGAGCCACCATACAATATTTTTATTTTATCAGCAATATTTTTATTGTATATCTCTGTAAGGAGTTTGCGAATAAAAATATGTACTTCAGCAGCCTGCTCCACGGTTGCTGTTCTGCCTGTTCCTATGGCCCAGACCGGTTCATAGGCCAGGATAATTTCTGTACCGTTTTCCAGTTTTACTTCACCCAGACATTCCCGGATCTGTTTTTCCAGGACGTTGAAAGTAGTGTTGTTTTCCCGTTCTTCCAGGGTCTCTCCTATACAGAGGACGGGAACGAGGCCATAACCAAGGGCCCCTTTCAGGCGCTTGTTTATCATGCTGTTATTTTCAGCAAATAACTGTCTTCTTTCGGAGTGACCGACTATGGCCATTTGACAGCCGATTTCCTTGAGCATTACCGGGGAGATTTCCCCTGTATAGGCCCCTTTATCCTCCCAGCAGACATTTTGCCCCGCCAGCAGCACATTGGATCCGGATATAGAGGCGGCTACCACGGTTAGATGGGTGAAGGGGGGCGCCAGCATGACATCCCGGTCCCCGGGAATTCCGGCTTTAATGATGTCGCGGCTCAACCCTTCTGCTTCGCTGAGACCGGTGTGCATCTTCCAGTTACCGGCAATAATTGGTCTGCGTTTCATTGTTAATTCCCCTTTTGAAGATTAAAGATCAGGGTACCTTGAAAAATTGGTAAACAACCCTTTTCTGTCATTCCCGCGGAGCTTGTCCCGGACCCCGATCCGGGAGCGGGAATCCAGTAATACCATATGTCTCTGGATCCTCCCGGACCCCGATCCGGGATTCACCGGGATGACGATTAGGGCAATTTTTCAAGGTATCCATCAAAGAACAGGTGGTTTTAATCGGATACGGATATCCTTTGATCCCGCTGGTTTTACAGGTGACAACAATTCAGATTGCTCTTTTCTTAAGATTTTATCAGCTGTCGAGCGCAATGACTCCCGGCAGTTCTCTCCCTTCCATCAACATCAGAAAGGCACCGCCTCCGGTGGAAATGTAGGATATTTCTGCAGGCCAGCCTGATTTATAGACCGCACTTACGGTATCTCCGCCCCCTACCACGCTCAGGGCATGAGAGGTCGCTATCTGCTGGGCCAGGGCCATGGTGCTCCGGGCATAGGTATCCATCTCGAAAGCGCCCGTGGGGCCGTTCCAGACAATGGTCCTGGCCGGTTCCAGAGCCTCGCGGAAGAGTGTAGTAGTAGCCGGTCCTATATCCAGAGCCAGCCAGCCCCGGGGGATCTCCTGAACGGGAGTTATCTTGGAGGCGCATCCTTCTTCGAAGCGTTCCGCTGCAACACAGTCTACCGGCAGGTAAAGATTTACTTTTTTCCCTTTTGCCTCTTTAATCAAGGAAGCTGCACTATCAAGAAAGTCATCTTCCACCATGGAACCGCCCATATCAATTCCCTGGCTTTTGAGAAAGGTATTGGCCATGGCCCCGCCGATAATCATGGTATCAACCTTTTGCATGATGTTTTCCAGTGCCTTGAATTTACTTGAAACTTTTACTCCTCCAATAAGCGCTGTCAATGGGCGGATGGGATTGCTCACCGAACGGTGAAAGAAGTCCATCTCTTTCTGCAGCAAAAAGCCGGCGCCGGTCTCTTTGATATGATGGGTTATTCCTTCTATAGAGGCATGAGCCCGGTGAGAGACGGCAAAGGCGTCGTTAATATATATATCGGCTAGTCCGGCCAGGGCAGCGGCAAATTCAGGATCATTATCTTTCTCTTCTTTGTGGAAGCGGAGATTCTCGAGGACCATTATTTCTCCCTCAGCCAGACCTGCCGCCATTTCTTCCACTTTTTCCCCAATGCAGTCAGGGGCAAATTTAACCTCTTTGCCAAGCAGTTCAGATAATCTCCGGGCTGCCGGGGACATGCTTAACTCCGGTTTACGTTCGCCCTTGGGGCGGCCCAGGTGGGAGCAGATAATAATCCTGGCCCCTTCCGCCACGGCATGTCTTATGGTAGGCAGGGCCTCGCGGATCCTGTTATCATCAGTGATCTTCTGCTCCTTATCAAGAGGCACATTAAAATCAACCCGGATGAGGATCTTCTTACCTTTAATGTCAAGATCTCTGATGGTTTTCATTTTTTAACCCCTTTGAATTTAATTTTTGCAGCCTACACCTAAGATATTGCTTGACTAGATCTCTGTCAAGTAGAGGTTCACCAGTGTCCGGGATGTACGTTTATCCTTTAAATTATCTGTTCAGCTATTGATACGGTTCGATCTCCCAGCATGTTGGTATAACTGCCCAATTCGTTATCGTACCAGCCATAGACAACTGCCTGGGTAACCGGTACTTCCAGGGTCTCGTTATCACCGGTTGTGGTGCATTTTTTTATTTTATCCAGATTCAGGGTAATAGAGGCTGTTCTGGTATGAGTTTCGTTTCCTTCTATAACGGTTGCTGCTGAAGGAGTTCCTATGATATCGGAAGAGACATTCTGCTCATCACTGTATTGCAGATAAGGTGAATGTTCGGCAAAATCACGATATATACCATTTATCCTGTTTCTTTTGATTGGTTGATCCAGGTCGTCGTGCAGGTCAATGACCAGAATAATCAGAGAGCCGGTGGAGGTAGGAATACGGACGGATTCCGCCATGAAGCCTATATTTTTCATTTCCGGGATAACAAGGCGCAGGGCATTGGCAGCACCGGTAGTGGTTAGGATTATATTATTTAATATACTGCGGTTTTTTCTCAGATCCCTGGCTCCGCTTTTGGGTACGGCATCGATCACTTTCTGGCTGCCGGTGGCGGCATGGACTGTAACCATTGAGGCGCTGAGGAAATTTTCCACCCCGATCTGGTCAAGAAGCGGTTTGATCATAAAGGCCAGGCAGGTAGTAGTACAGGATGCTGCGGATATAAGGTTATGTTGGGCGGGAATGTAGTCTTCCTCGTTGATGCCCATGATTGTGGTTACGGCATCGTTAGGCATGGTGCTGCCTTTATCCTTGATTTTGAAGGGTGCTGAAAGAATTACCTTTTCAGCACCGGAATCGAGATGTCCTCGTAAAGCACCTTTTTTGGCGTCACTGTCTGTAGTTGGATCGTTAAAGGAGCCGGTAGTATCCAGGACCAGTCTGACATTATTTCCCTGCCACTTTATCTCCTTGGGATTTCTTGCTTCCCGGAGAATTCTTACAGGCAGGCCGTCAACAGTCATAGAGCCTGTAGACTCGTCCAGGTTTTCCACCATACGGCCACCACTGTAACCATAAAGATAGTTGCCCAGTTTGCCGTAAGTACTGTCTTTTTCAATAACAGAAGCTATATCCTCCAGGCTCTGGCCTACTTCCCGTCCTGTATTAACGATGATTTCCGAAAAATATTTTCTGCCGATATGATGCCAGAGAGAGAGCTTGCCGATTCTACCCAAACCATTTATTCCTAATTTCATGGCTGCTTTACTCCTTCTTGATATTGTTGATATTTACCAGTAGTTATTGACTGTTATTTGTAATCGCAACCTTACCATGATTTAAGGAAGGTAATAACACCGCTGCTGATTTTTCTGTTGTTGCAGGTGATGTAAAAGCTGTTTTCCCAGATGCCTTTTTTCCGGGAGAAAAGGTCCAGTTTAAGGTCTATCCGTTCTCCGGGCCTGACCAGGCCTTTAAATTTGATGTGTTCACCGGCAACCGGTACAAGCTGGCAGGACAGACAGGCCGAGGCCAGATAGCGTACGGCGCACAACTCGATTATTCCGGGCAGAACCGGCTGTTCCGGGAAGTGCCCGTTGAAGGCCGGGAAGCGGGTCGGGAAAATAAAGCTGCCCTCTGCTGTAATTCTGTCTTCATTCTTCTCACAGGAATAGTCCTGGAGGCAGCGGGCGATCTCCCCATAAAATCCGGTGGACTGGTTTTCCATATTACTTGTTTTTATTACCCTCTTCAATCAGCCGGAGCACAATATCAGCTCCGGGGGCCCGGTGTACAATTTTAACTGTACTGTTTTTATTTTTACTAAAATAGCTCACTTTCCACAAGGATAAAGGCCATAACCCGGAACGGCAGTCGACGGTTTTTTTCTTAAGAAAGCAGTCCTGGCCGGGAGTTTGATAAAAGATCCGGGCCAGGGCCGGGCCCAGCAGGCCCGGGAGATCATGATCCCGGGCCGGGGCAAGACATCTGCATACTTTGATTTTACCATGTTCATCCAGCCGTCCGGTCATGATGGTTATGCCGGTGGTGTCAAGAACCACGGTCCGCAGGTATTCGCCCCTTTTTTTCAGGCTGAGAAGTCCGGAGAACAGGGTCTGTTTATGGTGTGTTATCCTGAGATACCAGAGAGTGTGGTTCTGCTGGAAATCAGGGGGAGAGGTCGGTGGCAGGGAGGCACAGCCGCTGAAAATAGTCAGAATAAGGATTTTAAGAAGTATCTTCATATTTACTACCTTTTTGATGATTTCCCAAGATAATCGGTGAAATCCAGAGAGCGGTGGGCAGGGACAGGCCGATGCCGGTGAGAACAGTGATCCCGAGGGACTGGAGGGCTGGATGACTGGCCAGGGCCAGGACCCCGAAGCCTATCAGAGAGCTGACCGCACAGATTGTTACAGCCCGGGAGATGGCGGGAGAGATATAATTCCGGTGGTTGCAGACTGTGAAGATGCCGTAGTCCACGCTCAGGCCCATAACCATGATAGCCATAAGGATATGCATAAGGTTTATCCCGCTGGCACTGAAAAAGGCAAACAGGGCAATACCGGCCAATGCTGAAGCCACGGGGGCCAGGACAGCGATAATAGCCCGGAAACTGCGGAAAAGGGCGACGGTAAGGCAGGTGATAATCAGGACGGCATAAAGGGAGAGACTGTGGATCTCCCGGCGCAGCTGGTTTTCTACTTCTTTGCGCCAGGACTTGTTGGAAAGAACAGTCAGGCCCTCATTCTTTTCCTGAAATGAATTAACCAGATCACCGGTTTTGTCGTTTTCCGGGATAAGGGTTAAAATCAGCCACTTGTCACCGTTGTCCGGTATTCTGCCGGGCTTACGGATCAGAGAGGAAAAAAGGGGGAATAAGCCCTGGTCCAGAATAAAGCTAGGCTCTAAAAGAGGGACCGGATCTGCCAGTTTTTCTAAAAAGGGCTCAAAAGTCCCTTGGGCAAAACCGTTCTGGACGGTGACCCGGTTCAGCCTCTTCCGGAAAGACTGGATTCGTCCCTCCCAGAACTCCTGCCAGTTCTCCCTGTTTCTTTTTTGCCGGGCGGTACCGGGCAGAACAGGGGCTACAGACTGGAACTCTTTAACCCCGTGGGCCAGCAGGGTCTGATAGAGCTGATCATTGAGATTAAGGGCCTGGTTAAGATTGGAGGCTGAGGCAGCGGCGAAGATCATTTCCTTTCCGCCTCCCCCCCAACGTTTTTGGAAAAATTTCTCATCAGCCTCTACTTCCGGATCAGCTACGTCAAAAGTGCGTAAATCGCCATTGTAATGGAGTTGAGGCCAGACCAGCAGGCCGCTGAGAATCAGGAGAATCCAGGCGCTCACAAGAATGGTTTTTTGCCTGGTCCGGGCAGGAACTGTTGGCAGGCTGCAGCCCCGCTGCAGATGAGGATGTCCTGACGTCGCCGGCAGGAACGGTCTTGAGATGTCCGGAACAAGCTGCCAGGCCAGGATCAGGGCCCAGCTTATGCCGGTTACTGCCAGCAGGGCCATCTGGCGGTGGGCCGGAACTGAAGAGAGCAGGAGAACGGCAAAACAGGAAACAGAGGTTATCCAGGCCAGAAGCAGAGGCTTTTTCAAGGTCTTAAGATGTGCTTTTCCAGCGTCTGCCTGGTGCAGGAAAATATGAACGGCAAAGTCGACACTCAGTCCCAGAAGAACGATACCGAAACCCAGGGCCATTATACTGATCCGGTCGTGGACCTGGCTGAGGATGTATATAGCGGGAGGTGCGGCCAGAAAGGGGATGGTGGCTACCGCGAAGATTCTGACGGTACCGGTACTGTAGAGCAGAAAGGCGAACAGGGTCAGGGTGGCCAGGGGCAGAAGAAGTTTGAGATCCGTTTTGATGGCCCGGCTGTTGGCCAGGGTATGGAGCAGGGGGCCGCTGATCCTGGCGTTTATACCCGGTTTTGCTCCCTGCTGGACCGTTTCCTCGATAAGTTTATGGACCAGAATCGCTTGCTTGGAGTTGGTCAGGGGTTTGCTGCTTTCTCCCCAGATCAGGGTGCTTTTTTTACCGTCACTGGTGAAGTAGCCGTCGTTGAGGCTGACTTTCATTTTTCCCCTGAGCCTTTCCAGTTCAGGAAGGACCAGGCTGCTAAAATCAAGAGGGTCTTGAATTATCTTCTTTTTTAAGGCCAGGCCCGTCAGGCTGTTAAGTTTACGAAAGTCCTCCTGGATAATCTCTTTAAGGCGGGGTGCGGAGAGGCGTTTTTCTATTTCCCGAAGATCAGCCTGATCAAGGAGAACAGGCAGGCGGGATCTTAACCGTTCGGGCAGATTTAGAACTTTTTCCTGGTCAACATGGTAGTAAAGTTTTGTTAAAAGCGGGCTTTTCTCCAGAAGACGGCCGACTTCCCTGGTAGATTCCTTTAAGGCAGACCAGCTCTGCTCTTGGTTTATTGGGCTTTTCTCCTGATACTGGAGGGAGATTAAGACCTTGCTGGTCAGGCCCATTTTTTTCAGGAGTTCCATTTGGTCCCGGCTGCCGTCAGGCAACAGACTGATGGTGTCTTCGGCAGGCTTAAGGCCCAGTATATAGATAAAAGCGGCAATACTTATAAGTAAGAAAAAGAACCACTTAACTGCAGTCATTTTCTCCTGCCATGCCTCGGCAATTCAGGAAAAGAGAGTTTGTGAAAGCTTTATTCAGTTTATAGTTGCTGAAAAAAAGCAGGGTCCGGTCTCCTCCCGGTTCCAGGATGGTAATGGAAGAGGGATGAAGGATTCGGGGCTGGAACTGGATGCGGATCTCTTCAATAATTTCGGCTGTCCCGGCCTCTTTGGGAGTTATGGTCAGGGCTGGTGGTGAGGATTGGCCGGTAATACGGTAGTGTTTTTGCAATTTCTGGTAATCACCGGATAACCAACTCCAGAGCTGTTCTGCTATCAGGGCCATAACCGGATCGCTGTCCAGGTTGAATTCCTGTTTCCGGCCCTCGGGGCTGCATCTGAATCCCCTGTTATTGTTCAAGACCAAAACGGAAGGAACGGGACTGGTAAATTCCCAGCGTAATTTGTCAGGCCTGTCTACCAGGAGTCTTCCCTTAAATACTACCGGCCTGGAAAAAATTTTCAGGTGTCTTTCCTGGCGGAATTCGCAGCTGAAGGTATCCACCTCGGCCGCACGGGTCTTTATCCTGTTAATCAGGCTTTTCTTTTCTTCTGTAGCGGCATGCCCTCCCGGAGCCAGGCTGGAGATCAAGATCGGCAAGGTAATAAAAAAGAGAAGGGCCTTATTCATTTTTCCTCCCAGACCTTGATTGTTCCCTGAAAAAAAGGCAGATCATTGCAGTCGGCAACATTGACGGTGATTATTTTTATATTGCCGAATTCAAATTTTTTCTCCAGGTGGACAAAGAGTTTTATACCTGGTAATGCATCCTGAAGCCATTCAAGCTGGTCCAGACCGATCAGAAAGCCGCGCAGATCGGGAGCCCCTTCCAGTAGCCGGTCATAACCGTTGGCCATGCCGGCTGCCTGGGCCCCGAGTTCAATATAGTATTCAGGAACAGGCCGGGGGCCTGGACCGATAAAGATACCCCTGGCAGGGGCCTCTGCTTCCACCAAAGCGGTGTCGGTCAGCGGGTCCCGTTCCAGAAGCCTTCTGGCCAAAAGCATGGGAGGTCGATGGGGAATCAGTTCTTCGGCTTCTATCGGCAATTTTTTTTTCATTACATATAGAGGCCGCCGTTGACTCCGAGTACCTGGCCGGTTATATAGCCGGCTTCTTCACTCATCAGGAAGTTCACTGCTCCGGCCACTTCCTCCGGACGGCCGGCTCTGCGGGCCGGGACTGATTTCAGAAGCTCTTTCATAGGCAGGTCCCTGATCATGTCTGTCTCGATGAAGCCGGGGGAAACCACATTGATCTGGATGTTGCGCCGGGCTGTTTCCCGGGCCAGGGCCTTAACCGCCCCGATCATGCCGGCCTTGGCCGCAGAATAGTTGACCTGCCCGCTTTGCCCGGTCTCTCCGGCTACCGAGGAAACTGCTACAATTCTGCCTTTTCTTTCGGAGAGCATGGGTTTGATCAGGAGGCGGCTTAAGAGGAAGAAGCTGCGCAGATGGACGTTCAGGACTGCATCCCAGTTTTCAGTCGGCATCAGGGCCAGAAGACCGTCTCTGGTAATTCCGGCGTTATGGATAAAACCGTAAGGGGTTTTTTCTTCGAGCAGGGGTTCCAGAACCTCTTTGATTTCGGCCTCCTGGCTGACGTCAAACTGGAGGAGACGGCAGTTTCCCCCTTCTTTTTCCACGTCCTCCAGAACTTTTTCGGCAGCTTCTGTCCCGGAACGGTAATTGAGCCAGATGTCGTAGCCTGATCGGGCAAGACGCCGGGAGATAGCTGCCCCGATTCCCCGGCTGCCCCCGGTTACCAGGACTGTTGGTTTACTGTTGTTGTTTGTCATGTGATCACTATAATAGTTAGGACCTTATTTGGCAATCAGTAATAAGGCAGGTGTGTCTATAAAAGGTGTTTGAACTGCAAGCAGAAAAAATCGGCATTGATTGTAAGATTAATTGACAAAGATGGTGGAGAAGATAAACTGGGCATTGGTAAAAGGCTGCTGTTTACTGCCTGGTATTAATAGCCAATTTGGTATAGAGAGTAGGAAATGACTAACAACGCAACAATAGCTGCTGCCGGTGTGGTCACGGCACTCGGGGATTTAGAAGATACCTGGCAGGGGCTTCTGGCGGGAAGATCTGCCATTTCCGAAAAAGGCCTGGATGATGACCTGGCTAAGTGGCCGGCAGCCCTGGTCCCCGACCTGGACGGGGAGTTGGGCGGCCATAAAAGACTTGATCAGCTGCTGGACAGACTCATTGATGACCTGCCTGCCCTTTCTGAAAATACCAGACTGGTCGCAGCTACCACAAAAAGTGCTTCCGATGAACTTTTGAATTTACCGCCTGATCAGTGGCAGGCGCAGCCCTGGGATCTGGCCGGGATTATAGCCGGCAAGGCCGGTACAGCAGGCAGGCAGGTCACGATCAGTGCTGCCTGTGCTTCGGGCACCCTTGCCCTGATAAACGGGGTACAGCAGATTACAAACGGAGAGGCGCAGGCCGTTTTAGTTGTAGGTGTTGACCTGGTCAGCAGATTCGTGCAGGCCGGCTTTTCAAGACTTCAGGCCTTGTCTCGTCAAGGGGCCCGGCCTTTTGATAAAGACCGTGACGGTCTTTCCCTGGGAGAAGGGGCCGGTTACATTCTTTTTAAAAGGGAGGCGGCCCCTTTTTTAAGGGTCGGCGGTTGGGGGGCTGCCTGCGACGCCAGACATATTACTGCCCCCTGCCGCCAGGCCAGCGGTCTTATTAAGGCTATTGGCCAGACAATCGGAGGGGGCAGCCGGAAAGTGGGGGCGATTAATGCCCATGGCACCGGCACCGTTTACAATGACGCCATGGAAATGGTAGCCATTGACCAGGTTTTTGAGGGCAGGATTCCGGTGCATTCAGTCAAGGGCAGTATAGGCCATACCCTGGGAGCAGCAGGGGTTATCGAGGCTGCCCTGGCGCTTAAAGCACTTCGCGAGGGGGTGATTCCTCCCACAGCAGGTCTGGGAGTTCCGGAAAAAGAAAGATGGCGGGTTTCAGGAGAAAAAAAGCAGTTACTGGAACACCCTTCCATTCTGACCTGCAACTCCGGTTTCGGGGGCATAAATGCAGCCCTGCTGTTTGAGCATGATACAGGTCAATAGATGTTGTCAGCCCAGTGGCTGTCCATTCTCACTAAATGTACCGGATAGCTTTCGATTGGCCATCTGTTATGAGTAAACTTGATTATAACCGGATACTGCTGATCCATCCCCTGGGCTATCAGTCGGCGGCAGCTGAACGTGATATTTCCCGGATAGCAAATATCATGCCTCCCCTGGGGCTGGCCAGTATCGCCTCTTACCTGGAGCAGGAAGGGATCAGGGCTGATATTATTGACTGTTATGCCAGGCCGGGGAGCGACAGGCTCATCCGGGAATACCTTGTTTTTTATAAACCTGCCTTTATCGGTTTGAGCTGCACCACTTCCAGTTTCCTGGACGGGGTCAGGCTGGCCGGTTTGGCCCGTCAGGCAGTGCCCGGAATAAAAACGGTTTTTGGCGGTCCCCATGTTTCGGCCCTCAGGGAGCAGCTTTTGGCTGATTATCCCGAGGTTGACATCATTGTGGCCGGGGAAGGGGAGGAGACGCTCAAGGAAGTTATTTTGAATGACGGCAGGGAGCTGGAAAATATTCCCGGGCTTATCTACCTCCTACAGGATAAGGCTTTTTTCACCGGTTACCGGGAGGTTCAGCTCGATCTTGATTCTTTGCCTTTTCCGGCCTATGAGAAACTGGCCGGATATCCGGGCAGCTACAGGCTGCCCATCTTCAACTATCCCCGGACGCCCAACACCAGCTGTACTTCGAGCCGCGGCTGCCCTTATGCCTGCAGCTACTGTGACCGTTCCGTCTTTCGCCGCAGTTTTCGCTACAACTCCGCCGGGTATCTCTATGAACACATGGCATATCTAAAGAAAAGATTCAATATCAGGCACATCAACTTCTACGACGATCAGTTTACCTTCAAACGTGATCGGGTGGAGCATCTCATGACCAGGTTGATTGACCGTCCCCTGGGAATGACTTTTAACTGCGCGGTCAGAGCGGAGCATGTCGATCAGGAACTTCTGGCCCTGATGAAAAAGGCGGGCTGCTGGATGATCAGCCTGGGTATTGAAACCGGAGACGAGAACCTCCTGGCCAGGCACCGGCAGAATGCCGATCTGCAAATGCTGGCCGAAAAGATACGCCTGATCAAGAAAAACGGTATCCGCACCAAAGGACTTCTGATGATGGGCCTGCCCGGAGAAACCGAGGAGAGCATCAAAAAGAGCATGTCTTATGTATTTTCCCTGCCCATTGACGACTTCAACCTGGCCAAGTTTACGCCCTTTCCGGGTTCCCCTCTTTATAAGGACATCCATAATCTGGGGGAGTTTGAGGAAGACTGGGCCCGGATGGACTGCATGAGCTTTCTTTTCACCCCTGAGGGCATGAGCCGCGAGCGCCTGGATGAGCTGTTTATTGATTTTTACAGGCAGCACTTCAAGCGGCCCCGCGTTTTCCTGGGTTATGCCGCCATGCTTTATCATTCGCCGGACAGCTGGCGGCGTTTTTTGAAAAACGGACTGGATTTCCTGAAGTTTGCCCGGAGTAACAAAAGGCTGGGCAGCTGAGCCTCAGATATCTGATCACGGGGCCGCCACTCTCTGATTACCGTACTTTTGGTACGTTATGGTAAGGTAAATGACTGAATATTTCATTGCCGCGGGTTCGCCCGGGAGGGCACGCTGAGAATTTTGACTGGAAATTGTTCTCCTAAGACTATAAACTATAGATGAAATCTGATGCTAAACAAAAAATAAGTTGAGGAGGTAATTATGAAAAGTAAATTTCTGGCAATTTTTACTCTTGTTGTCGCATCTTTTCTATTAATTCTGGGAAATCAGGGCTGCGGACAGGCGAAGTGGACCAAAGAGCTGCCCGCCGGCACCCAGAAGTATCTGGCTCATAATATCTGGATAGAGAAGGAAAAGATCTGGTCCACCGGCTATCAGGTGGGACGACTTATTCCGGCAGGAACCAAGGTTAAGGATATCAAGTTCGGCAAGAAAAGCGGTTATCCGACGGTGGCCTTTACCGGAGTGGAGGATAACCAGACGTACTATGCCTATTTTAATCCCGATCATCATCCTGGTATAAGCGCCCAGGATTACATGGACCGGCTTCTCACTTCCCAGAGTTTTGAGGAGATAACCCAGGGGCTGACCAGTAAAGAGAAAAAGGCCATTGAAACAGGGGATGTGGTTCCGGGTATGTCCAAGGATGCGGTCCTGGTCAGCTGGGGTTATCCGCCTGAGACCGGTACCGGTTCTCTTGACTTTGATGTCTGGAAATTCTGGAAAAACCGGTTCGACACCATTGAAGTCCGCTTCAACGATGAGGACAAGGTGACGGAAATCCGGGACTGATAATGAAAAAAGAGGAAGTTCCCCAGGAAAGCGGGATCACCGGGGGGATAAGTGAAATACGCTATGCGGTCAACGCCGGGGGCGGCTATGAGTTGACGCCCAGCAAGGGCTGGGATGCGGTTAATGTGGTCAACCGCCAGGCCTGGGAGGTTATAGAGAAGGAAAGTGCCGAGGCCAGGGACAAGGTGGAAAAGGGCCAGTCCAGTCCACTGCTTTATTATATGATAGTTAATCAGATGGATGCGGCCCTGCTGGCCCGTTATTGCGGTCTTTCCCGCTGGCGGGTAAAGCTTCACCTGAAACCTGTTTTTTTTAATAAACTCAAACCCGGGATTCTCCAGCGCTACGCTGCTGTTTTTTCTGTGACCACGGAGCAACTGGCCAACTGGGAACTGTTGAAAGGGGTATATGATAGTTGAATGAGGAGGATGATATAACCATAGATTTTCAGCACCGGCAGACAGCCCACTGTGAGAGCGGAGTGGTTGCAAACTTGATGCAGTACCACGGTCTGCCGGTGTCGGAAGCCCTGGTTTTCGGCATGGGGGGAGGGTTGTTTTTCGGCTACTTCCCCTTTATTCGTATCAATGGCCTGCCCCTTACCACTTACCGCAGCGCCGCCGGCAATATTCTGAAAAGGGTGGCCCGCAATGTGGGCTTTAAAGTCAGGGAAGAGAAGTTCTCCAGTCCCGAAAAGGCGATGGCTGCCCTGGACCGCTCCCTTGCAGTCTGTCAGCCGGTGGGACTGCAGGTCGGAGTATTCTGGCTGCCTTACTTTCCCCGCTCCTTTCGTTTTCACTTTAACGCCCATAACCTGGTGGTCTATGGCAGAAGTGGCAGTGATTATCTTATAAGCGATCCGGTTTTTCCCTCCCCGGTGATCTGCTCCGGAGAAGACCTGGCCCGGGCCCGTTTTGCCAGGGGGCCCCTGTCTCCCCGGGGCCGGATGTACTTGCTGGACCGGATGCCTTCCTGTACCCAATACAGTAAAGGCATCCTGGACGGCATTCGCCATGTCTGCCGGATGATGATAAAAACGCCGGTTCCCCTGATAGGGGTCAGGGGCATCAGGTTTCTGGCCTTCAGGATGAGAAGTTGGCCTGAACGTCTGGGCCGGGAGAAGGCCGCCCTTATCCTGGGGCAGGTAGTCAGGATGCAGGAGGAGATCGGTACCGGCGGCGGGGGGTTCCGCTTTATCTTTGCAGCTTTTCTGCAGGAGGCGGCAGGAATTTATCCTGATGCCGGACTGTTGGAATGTTCCCGGGAGCTGACCGAAGCCGGGGACCGCTGGCGGGAATTTGCCGTGATTGCCGCCCGTATCTGCAAAGGACGGGCGGGTGCGGAAGACAGTTATACCAGGATGTCTGGTATCCTTGAGGACTGCGCCCAACGGGAAACAGGGGTCTATAAAAATCTGCTGGCTTTTACGGGCAGGATAAATTCTAATTGAGATCGATTAGAAGGGATATTGTTTGTTTTGTTAGATGAAATGTTTCAGCCGGTTTTTATAAGGTCAGGAGGTAAAAACCGTGACGGGGGATGAAGAGGTTCTCAAGGTCCGGTCTTTAAGTAAACAGTACCCTAAAAGCCGGTATCCCGCCCTTAAAGGCATTGACCTGACCATCGGGGCAGGGGAGTGCTTCGGCCTCCTCGGTCCCAACGGGGCAGGCAAGACTACCGCCATTTCCATTATTGCCGGTTATCTGCGCCCGGACCAGGGTGAAGTGACTATTTTCGGCAATCCGCTTGCCGGCCGCTCTTCTCAGGTTAAGAAAAATATCGGCCTGGTTCCCCAGGATATTGCCCTGTATTTAGAGATGACCGGCAGGGAAAACCTGACTTTTTTTGGCAAGCTGCAGGCCCTGCGAGGTTCCGACCTTGACAGGAGAATCCGGGAGTGTCTCGAATTGACAGGCCTGAACGGACAGGGGGACCGCCTGGTAAATTCCTATTCCGGGGGCATGAAGAGGAGACTCAATCTTGCCGCCGCTCTCCTGCACAGGCCTGGCCTGCTGATTCTGGATGAACCTACCGTGGGTATCGATGCCCAGTCCAGGCAGTTGATCCTGGACCGCCTCGGCGAGCTGCGCAATTCCGGGAGCACTCTCCTTTATACCACTCATTACATGGAAGAGGCGGAGCACAACTGTGACCGGGTCGCTGTTCTGGACCAGGGCAGGATAGTGGCCTCCGGCTCTCCGGCTGAACTGGAAAAAGAGGCTGACTGTGCCAATCTGAGTGAACTGTTTTTCTCTCTTACAGGCAGGAGGCTTCGGGATGATTAGACTGGAGGCAGTGATCTGGAAGGAACTGCTCCTGCTCAGGCGGGACCGGGCCGGGATGCTGATTCTTTTTCTCATGCCCGCGGTCCTGGTGGTGGTTATTACCCTGGTCCAGCAGAATGTCCTCAAGATAATGGGTGAGACAAGTACCTCGATTCTTGTTGTGGACCGGGATGGACAGGGGCTGGGTGTCCTTTTTCAGAAGCGCCTGGTGGAAAGTGGCCGGGTTCGGCTGATCAGCCGGCCGGGCCGGGGTGATACGGCGGAGCAGCGAGCTCTGGAGAAGGTGGCTGAAGGGGATTTTCAGCTCTGTCTGCTGATCCCGGCTGGAACCAGTAACAATGTGGCTGAAAGGGCGGAGAAACTGGTCCGGGGTGTTATGGAAAAGGGGGAGTCCTATTCTGCCTCTGATCTTCCCGGGTTGCCGGTCTATTTTGATCCCACTGTTTCTCCCGGATTCCGGCGGAACATGCTGATCATTTTTCGTCTTGTCCTGCTGGAATATGAAGTAAGGGAAAAGATAGAGGCCTTTTCGGCAGCACTTAAATCCGGTTTCCAGAAGGCCGGAGCCGCAGTTCCGGATTTTATGGGGCATATGGCGGCAGATGACCCCAACTGGGGTACCAGGCCCCTTGTCAGGCTGGAGGAAAGGGCAGCCTCAGCCCGGGGAGTTCTGCAGATTCCCGATGCAGTTCAGCAGAATGTTCCGGCCTGGTCCCTTTTCGGCATGTTTTTCGTGGTGGTCCCTCTGGCCGGCTCCCTGCTAAGGGAGAGGCAGTCCGGGGTCTGGATCAGGCTCCTCAGTATGCCGGTCTCCCCTTTTACCTTACTGAGCGGCAAGGTGGCCGCCTACCTTTTAATCTGTTTCTGCCAGTTCGGCCTGATCGTGGTCCTGGGACGTTTCCTGCTGCCCTGGCTGGGTACAGCACCCTTTACTATTGAGCCGGGAGTAGCGGCCGCGGTCCTGCTCGTTGTCCTGGGCAGCTCCCTGGCAGCCGCTGGTTTTGGTATACTGCTGGGTTCGGTCTGCCGCAGCTTTGAACAGGCCTCCATGTTCGGGGCTGTTTCGGTGGTGCTGGGGGCCGCAGTGGGAGGAGTCATGGTTCCGGTTTATGCCATGCCGGATTTCATGCAGGGTCTCAGTGTAATTTCACCTTTGGGCTGGAGTCTTGCCGCCTTTCACGATATACTGGTGCGCCAGCAGGATTTGCTTTCCATAGGCCGGGAGCTGGGCCTGCTTTTCTCTTTTTTTGCCGCTGCCATGCTGCTGGCCCTGGCCGCTCTTTTCAGCCGCAAATAAAAGAGGAAGGTTCCGGTTTAATACGTTATATCAGGGAAAAATCCAATAATTTTTTGGAGTTATGAGGCATGAACGGACTGGAGAGGGAACTCCTGGAAATGATATATAAGATCTGCAATCTTCCGGGCCGGGTCCCGGAAGATTACGATCTCAGTGCACCCCTGATCGGGCCGGAGTCACCTCTGGGCATGGATTCGCTGGATGCCGTGGAAATAGTGGTTGCGGTGCAGAAAAGATACAATGTCCACATAGGTTCCGAGGAGAACAGCCGTAAGGTCCTGGCCAGTCTTTCCAGCCTGGCCGAGTTTATAAGGTCTCCTGTTTAGATCTCCGGATACCAAAGCAGTCCGGTTTTGTGATCCCTTCCTGAATCAGATCATTGGTGGATGATAAGAAATTGGTTTTTCGGCTAAAGGCTGGAGCAATCATGGCAGGACCGAGAGCTATGTAAAAAATTTCCGGAGTAAGAGATAGGGTCAGATCATAATTAGGTTTTACCAAGGATGACAACTTCCTCCTGATAATAGGTTCCAACTTCAAGACCAAAGGAGTTGACCGATCCCAAGGCCTTGGCTGAACTGAATGTCAGCCTGCCTGCCTCCATTTTCCCCGAGGAGGAAAGGGCATTTCTTTTCCGATGTTACAAGGGGGAAAACCGCCTTGATTTCCTGGACAAAATACAATACAACTGGATAGCCAAAAAAACAGAAAGGATACGACGACATACGGCCCGCGCCCCGATGGCGCTGGCCCAGCAGATATGGCCGTGAAATGTGAAGATTTCGTTAAGTATATCTTGCGATGTCATAAATCCTCCTCAGACGTTTATATGTATCAAAAATCATACGCTTCCTATGTTTTGCAGGTAGTATGGCAAATTCCGGTCGGTGTTTCAATGGCGTATGGAAAATACTTGCGTTTAAACCATAGGGCCACGTTAACAAGCGAAATCAGGACCGGTACTTCCACGAGTGGCCCGATGACCGCGGCAAAGGCTTCTCCGGAGTTGATACCGAATACCGAAACCGCCACGGCAATGGCCAGTTCAAAATTGTTGGACGCCGCGGTAAAGGACAGGGTGGTGGACTGCTCGTAGGTGGCCTTGAATTTCATGGACATGTAGAAGGTGATAAGAAACATGGCTACAAAATAAACACATAAAGGTATGGCAATGCGAACTACGTCAAAGGGGAGTTTCACAATGTATTCACCCTTAAGCGAAAACATGACCACGATGGTAAACAGCAGGGCAACAAGGGTAATCGGGCTGATTTTGGGGATGAATTTTTCATGATACCAGGCTTCGCCCCTGGTCTTTAAACCGATAATGCGCGTAATGATGCCGGCAATGAACGGAATGCCCAGATAGATGAAGACACTTTGAGCGATCTGGCTGATGGTGACATCCACTGCTGCGCCTTTCAGGCCGAACCATCCCGGCAGGATGGTGATGAAAAACCAGGCGTATACCGAGAAGAACAACACTTGAAAGATCGAGTTGAACGCTACCAGTCCGGCGCAGTATTCGGCGTCCCCCTTGGCCAGATCGTTCCAGACCAGCACCATGGCTATGCATCTGGCCAGGCCGATCATGATCAGTCCCACCATGTATTCATGATGACCCGAAAGAAAGGCGATGGCCAGCAGGAACATGAGAATCGGTCCGATAACCCAGTTCTGAACCAGCGAAAGCGATAAAATTTTGACATCCCGGAACACCTCTCCCAGTTTTTCGTAGCGCACCTTGGCCAGCGGCGGATACATCATCAGGATCAGGCCGATGGCGATGGGGATGTTGGTGGTACCCACAGACACATGGTCCATCAGGTCAGTGATGCCTGGATAAAAGTAGCCGGCTGAGACGCCGGCGGCCATGGCCAGAAAAATCCATAAGGTTAAAAACCGGTCGAGGAGCGGCAGTTTTTTGGCGGTTGAATCAGGCATGAAAAATTTTCCTTGTTAAGATGATGGGCTGCGGCAGGAGTTTCCCGTACACAGAAAAAGAATGTTTAATCGTGCACCCATACTGTGACAATATCCTTAAACCTGATTGGGATTCAAAGGCTGCTGCTATTGTTGGTCATTGTAATTTTCCCGATAAATTGAACGCTGCCATGACTATAAACCGCTATTCAAAACGGAATCCGGAAAGATAGGTTCCCAGTTTTCCCCTGTTTTCCGGCTCGATATCCGGGCAGTCCCCGGCGCTGCGGCCGCCGTCGGCCGCCTGGGCGGCAAAAACCATGCATGTGGGCAGGCCGCATTTTTTGCAGTTGGTTTTGGGCAGCAGTTTTAAAATTTCAAACACCTGCGGCTTTGCCCGGCTCTCCTCGCTGGGCGTGATCGTGTCTTTTTCCGCCCAGACCCGGTTGACCTCGTTTTTCAGCCACTGCAGAATTTTGTCGGCTTCGGCCTCGTCTTTTAAGGCGTTGATGGCAATCTCTGTGGCCCCGACCTTGATGATCTTGCCGTGTACGTGGAACATCACCGCCGGTGGGTCTTTAACATACCGGGTACCCCCCAGTTCCGCGTTCAAGTACGGCAGGGCGGCCGAGATATCCTGGTTCAGCCGGGCAATGCAATGTACCGACTCGAAGCTGGGGTTGCATTCCGGCCGGAAAATGTTTTTTGTGTAAGATTTGAGCAGCATTTGCCGGTTCCTTTAAACCAAGCTGATTCCAAAGGTGTAGGTCACGCTAAAATATATGCCAATACCTATAAAAACGGCCGCAGTCAAACGGCGCAAATAACGTTCCATGAATGTGAGGCCCTTTATGAAAGCGGCAGCAGCTCGGGTGCCGTAGGCCAAGAGCATGGCAAAGCCAATCACGGGAAGTGCTGTGCCGATGCCGTACCAAAGGGGTAGCCAGATGCCGGATTCAAATTTCAGGGCCAGCGGAATGACGCTGCCGAAAAACAGGGCGGCGGATACCGGGCAGAAAGATAAGGCAAATATGAATCCCAGAAAAATCGAACCAATTATGCCACCATTGCTTAATCGGCGGATGAAAGGCGAACTGCCGTTTCCCCAGGCCGGCAGTCGCAGCGGAATGATATCGGCAATAAGAAGGCCCACAATAATCAGCACCGGGCCGAGCAGTTTGTTCATGTACTGCTGCAGAAACATGGACACCCCTGGTATGGAAAAGAGACCGAAGACAATGATAAAGCAGATCAGGATATAGGCCAGCGCGCGGCCGCCGGTATAGGCCAACCCCGCCGCGAGGGTACCGTACCGGGTTTCGATCTGTTTGCCGATAAACGTGGTGGCGGCGATATTGGTTGCCAGCGGGCACGGCGAAATAGAGGTCAGAATCCCGAACCACAGCGCCGATATCATGGGAAAAGCGGTCAGCTCCATCAGTTTTTTTCCATAAATTCTCGGAGTTCAGTGGTTACATAATCAAAATATTTATCCTTGTGCTTCAACAGCTGCCACACTTTATCCAGGTTTTTCCAGTGGACCGTCTCGCCGTCGTTTTGTTTAACAATCACCAGGGATTTGGAATACAAGTTGAAATCCTTAGTAAAATGCTTGTGTTCCGGTTTGTCCACGTTGACGGTTTTCCACTCGAGCCGGCCATTTTCGATTTCCTTCTTGAAATGATTTTTTATAGCGGTTTCAGCCCATTCTTCAAGCCGGTAGCAGGATGCGCAGCGTTTGCTGGTGTAAAAGTAGTAGGCGATAAATTGCGTGTTTTCATTGCTTACATCGTCTGCGGTTGCCGGGTTCGGTTGACTGGCCGCGGCCGGGAAACTGCCGAAAATAAAACATACCGCTATCATGAAAGCGATCAGAACGCCTTTTTTAAAACATTGGGGTTTCATACTGTCTCCTTTATTTCAGCCATTTTTTAATGTCATCTTTTTTGGGCACCTTGCCCACGGATTTGACCTCGCCGTCGACCAACACGGCCGGCGTGCCGAAAACACCATAGCTGGCGATTTTCATGGTGTCGGTCACTTTGTCCACGCTCGCGTCCGAGCCGGCTTCCGCCACGGTCTCCTTGACAATTTTTTCGGTTTGCCGGCATTTCGGGCAGCCAGGGCCCAGAATTATGATGTCCATTAAAAATCCTCCTTTGTTATCGTTATTTTGTCTCCTTCCACCTTAATCGATCGACGATCTTATTAATCTCTCATACCCCGCTTTCCCCGCCATCATGCGAATAACGCACCGTAAATCAGCCCGCACACGGTCGAAAAGGCGATCACGATAGCGATGAAGGTAACGGTTTTTTTCGTGCCCAGAATACCGCGAATGACCAGCATGTTGGGCAAAGAAACCGCCGGACCCGCCAAAAGCAAGGCCAGCGCAGGTCCCTTGGCCATGCCTGAACCCATGAGACTCTGCAGAATCGGCACTTCCGTAAGCGTGGCAAAGTACATGAAGGCCGCGGACACGGAGGCGAAAAAGCAGGTCCAGACCGGCCACACGGCAGAGATCAGACCATGCATCGTTCCCTGGCCCATGCCGGTGAGGGCAAAAAATTGGTTCGGATGATGTCCGACAATAGCTTCCACGTATTTCGACGGGATAATGGCATCATGGGTGGGCCGGCCCAGGAAAAAGCCGGCGAACATGACCCCGGCAAACAGGAGGGGCATGATCATCAGGGCGTAGTTATAGGTTTCGCCCATCCATTCTTTGAGTTCGTTTTTTTGAAACCAGCGCCGCAGTACCGGTACGAGCAGAACCAGCGAGATGCCGGCAACATACCAGCGGATGGCATAAATCGTTGCCCAGAAGCCATCATCCGATGCGGGCTTGCCCCAATTGGCAAACACCAGGAAGATCACCATAAGCGCAAAAAAGATAATGTCCTGCCACAGCCGACGGGGCATTTCTTCTTCCGGTATCTGCATGGCGCCGGTCTGCCGCTGCCGGTCTTCTTTGCGGTATATGCCGGCCATGGAAAGCCCGATGACAATGGCGAATATAATGGCGCCCACTGCTCGGGCAAGGCCCATTTCAACTCCCAGCACCCGGGCGGTCAAGATAATGGCCAGAACGTTAATGGCCGGCCCGGAATAGAGAAAGGCAACAGCCGGGCCGATGCCGGCGCCGCGCTGGTAGATGCTGGCAAAAAGCGGCAGCACCGTGCAGGAGCATACGGCCAGGATGGTACCGGACACCGAAGCGACGCCGTAAGACAGAATCTTTTTGGCCTCCGCCCCGAAATACTTGACCACCGCGGCCTGGGAAATAAAGACGGCAATGCCGCCGGCAATGAAAAAAGCCGGTACCAGGCACAGCAGCACGTGCTCCCGGGCGTATTCCTGGAGCATGAAAAATGCTTCCATAATGGCCATCTTTACCCGGGGATGGGTGAAGGGAACGATATAGGCGAAAAGAAAAATTAATACGAGATAGATGAATTTTTTTCGGTCACTCATAAAAAGGCACTTTCATTGGGTGAGTTTATAAATCAATAAATTTGTATATAACGATATATTCAAGTCAAAAAAAATTTATTTCCGGCAGATGGTCTCCCGGCGGATTTCCGGTAATCGCTGCATAAGCTCCGAAATATCCGGATCATCTTCCAGCCACTCATTCAAATAGGCGAGCAGCGTTCGGGCATAAGTGTTATCCTTGTTGTCGGCCAGCCGATAATTGACCCAAAGGCCGTCTTTCTGAAATGTGGTGAGCCCCGCATCCTCCAATATTTTTAAATGGTTGCTGGCGGTTGACTGGGCAATGCCTAACGCCTCCTGGATTTCGCACACGCACATCATCCGGCGCTGCAGCATTTTGAGGATCCTGACCCGGCTGGGATCGGACAAGGCCTTCATGATTTTAATAAACTGTTTCAATTGAAAAACCTCCTATATTGTTAAATCGAAATATAATGTTTTTATTAGATG
>JAWOFO010000011.1:0-54854 GCA_046497465.1 Desulfobia sp. | reverse complement strand
AAAATTTTGAACAAACCGGTCCCCCAGGCCTTTAAAGAGAGCCTCGGTTATGCTGAACAAAACCTGTATGCCCAACAGCATAGCCTGGTAGGGGATAAGGATCCCAGGCACCATGAGTTTGCAGTCCAGTTAAGGGCGTTTGATACCGCCAAATCAGGATCCAAACTCGGGGTTGCCGCCATTATAGCTCTATGTACAGCTTTGCTAAAGAAATCAGTGCGGGGCGGCCTGATAATCTGCGGGGAACTCAACCTCGGCGGCTCCATTGAGCCGGTCCACAATGTCGTGACCATCGCGGAAATAGCCGTGGAGAAAGGAGCGACTGCTTTGTTGGTTCCTGTCTCATCCCGGAAACAGCTGTTCGATCTTTCCGATGACATGGCCACCAAGATCGATATCCAGTTCTATTCCGATGCCAGAGATGCCCTGTTTAAGGCTATGGTGGAGTAGCGGGGAAGGTATATTATTCTTGATTTTTGGCAGGAATTACTTAAATAGTAAAACTCTATATAAAAATTTATATATAAGATGAGGTTGCATAATATGGCAACGGGAAAACTGCTTAGACAACTTATAAAGACAGGTGCTGAAGGAAATTATGAGGTTTTCCAACAGGTGTCAGAGGAGGTTATCCGACAGGAAAGATTGAAAAAACACCATCTATTGGCCAATGATCTGGAGAAGATTCTATATGGTCGTGTTAATCCTGCTGAAAAATTACCTTCTGCATTTAAAGATAATCTTCCAAAAGACAGAGAAAGTGGAGTACCGTTGTTGCAAATAAGGGAGCCGACAAGAAGACTGGATGATGTTGTTCTGTCGGATGAGAATAGCTCGCTTTTAGAAGAAGTACTTCAAGAATTACATAAAGTTGAAGTCTTAAAAAGTTATGGCTTATACCCTGTCGATCGGTTGCTTTTCTGTGGACCTCCGGGTTGTGGAAAAACTCTAACAGCTGAAGTTATTGCCAGCGAACTTGGCCTGCCTTTATCAATTGTACTTATAGATAGTGTGGTTTCATCTTATCTTGGTGAAACCGCCTCAAACCTGCGGCAAGTATTTAATTTTATATCATCTGTTCCCATGGTGGTCCTTTTTGATGAGTTTGATGCTTTGGGAAAGGAACGCAATGACGCTGCTGAACACGGGGAATTAAAGCGAGTTGTAAACGCATTTCTCCAGATGTTGGATAGCTTCAAAGGGAAGAGTCTATTAATTGCAGCAACTAATCATGATCAAATTTTAGATTCTGCTGTATGGCGTAGATTTGATGAAGTCATGGTTTTTAATTTGCCAAATCTTGAACAACTACGCCGATTACTATCAGTCAAATTGAGGGGACTTAAAAGAGAATTTGAGATTGAGGGGGCCGAATTTATCGGACAATTAAAATCCCTGTGCCCGAGGATTTTTTGAGCAAAGGGAGACGCTTACGTGAAATCTCTATTGGCATGGGTTATACCCCATATGTTCGATCGACCAGAGTTTCATATAAAGCTAGCCGAATTGATTTTAAACTTGTTACGGCATCTGATCTTAACCATGTTGCAAAAATGTTTAATAAGGTAACTGAAGAGAAAGATTACGATAATATCCCTGAAATGGCCAATCGCGATATCAACAGTAACCTGCGTGGAAAAGCCTCATTACAATCTGCAACTTGGCACTTTACACAGTTCAATAGTCGGTCCAAATTACGTAACAATCGACTTTTTGTTGTGATCACCAGAAATGATCACCCTTGGGGTGAACCACATAGTGCCACTACGGAACCATATGCATTAGCAATTTGCTTTCGTGACCGTACTAAGAGGCTCGATTATATACGCAGTTAAATGCCAAACTCCGGGCACGAGAAAAAGAGAGGATTCGCCTATGAATGTCAGTTCTGCTTTTTCAAGGCGTTTTTGTTGTTCTTCTTTTTTGGTAAAATCAAATCATATGGTGTTGAGAAAGAGGCTATCCTCAAATTGTGGAGCTACTGAATCCACAATTTATACCTTTTCTTGAAGACTCTGTCTTTCAATCATTACCTAATTGTATGACGACGCCACCAGAAAAACCAAAGATATATCATATTACTCATGTTGACAACCTTGCTTCCATCATTGAGGCAAATTGCATCGAATCAGACAGACTGCGCTCCAATAAAGGTCAAGGCCAGGAGGCCATTGGCATGACCGAGATCAAACGGAGAAGGTTATTCGAGATCAGAGTATCCTGTTATACTAACTCCATGGTTGGCGATTTTGTTCCTTTTTATTTCTGCCCTCATTCTATTATGCTTTTCATCATCCATAAAGGCAATCATGTTGATATGGAATACCATGGCGGGCAGTCTCCCATTCTCCACCTTCAGGCGGATATGGAATTGGTTATTCATTGGGCAGAGCATCAAGATGTTAACTGGGCATTTACGGATCGTAACGCTGGTTCTTATTATGCAGACTTTTTTAATAGACGTGAGGACTTGAATAATGTTGATTGGGCAGCAGTCCGATCAACTGATTTTCGTGATCCGATGGTAAAGGAAGGCAAACAGGCTGAATTTCTAATTCATGAGACTTTCCCTTGGCATCTTATTGAAAAAATTGGTGTTATCGATTCGTACAGGAAGGCTTATGTAGAAGAAATTCTTCAGCATGCGTTGCATAAACCTATCGTGAAGGCTGAAAGAAGATGGTATTATTAAGTTTGGGAGTAGGATTATGATCGACTTAAAGAGTGGCAATATATTACATGCTGACACTGAGGCTCTGGTGAATACAGTTAACTGTGTTGGAGTAATGGGTCGAGGTATTGCACTTCAATTCAAGAAAGCTTTTCCTGACAAATACTTCAATGAGTACAAGGCGGCATGTGAGAAGAAAGAACTACAGCCTGGTAAAATGTTGGTCCATAATTTAAATAGGCTCCACAATCCTCGATATGTTATTGATTTCCCGACTAAGCGACATTGGAAGGGTAAGAGCCGAATGGAGGACATCGAAGCCGGTTTGGCGGCTTTGGTTAAGGAAGTACGTGATAGAGAAATTAAATCCATAGCCTTACCACCTCTTGGATGCGGTCTTGGTGGCTTATATTGGCCTGATGTACGTTTAAAAATAGAAGATGCTTTTCAAGATTTAGAAGATGTGCAAGTATTGCTTTATGAGCCAAAAGGGGCTCCATCTGCTGAAAAAATTATTCAATCCAAAAAAACGCCAAGACTAACAGTCGGGCGGTCCACACTTCTTATACTCATGCGACGTTATCTTGCTGCGGTTATGGACCCTTCTGTGACATTATTAGAAATTCATAAGTTGATGTATTTCATGCAGGAAACAGGGGAAGGACTAAGGCTAAAGTATCAAAAAGGTGTGTATGGGCCTTACGCTCAGAATTTGCGTCATGTACTGAATCTTATGGAGGGGCATTTTATAACTGGTTACGGAGACGCTGAAGATAGCCCGGAACGTCAGATTGACCTTATCAATGAGGTTCTTCCCAAAGCAGAAAAGTTTCTTGAGGACCACCAGGATACTAGAAGCCATTTAGATGAGGTTATTGATCTGATATCAGGTTTTGAAACCCCTTACGGTATGGAACTGCTTTCCACTGTTCATTGGGTTGCAAGCAGGGAAGGTGCTATAAGTGCAGAGCAGGCAGTAAGTAAAACCTATAGTTGGAATAGTCGCAAACGCATGTTTAAGGAAAAACATATTCGTTTCGCCTGGAACGTTCTCACACATAAAGGCTGGTTGCGTAATAGCCTTGATTCCAATCAGGCGTCATAACACCTTCTTTCTTGCTGTTTTATCGTTTAATCAAAAATGCCAGAGAAATACATGAATGACCTTTAATGTCATGGAAATTTTTGACGGTATTTTTGACGGTATCTCAAAAAATTTAATTGTATAATTTCCTTTGTGGCAAGGCGTGAGCGTCGATATTATGTGGACGCCGCCACCAATTTGCCTTCCAGAAAATTTCCAGAAAGTCTCAAATCCCGCGCCAGATAAAGGTTGCGGGATTTTTTGTTTCCAGGGTATTCCAATAATACATCTATTGACATCCTGTCAATTTTGACGATATTTGTGTCAGTACTTGTTCCCGTTCAAAGTCAGATACTGTATAAGGAGAATTGGGATATCGATGGATTAACTTAAAAAGATTGAAGAAAATCATGAAAAACTGGCCTCTGTCTTGCCTGAAGCTATGTCGTGTATGAAAAATTTGGGCGGAACCACCGCTGAAAAAGCGCTCACTTATCATCAATCCCCAGACTTGTCCGGCCTTGATGTTGATTTTTCATGCTTCCATATTAATATCATGATAAATATCATGGATATTTTTTTAATAATTTCTCAAGGTGTTTTCTCAGTCGGAGAGGACAGACCATGATCAGGGCAACATGTTTCTTAGAAAAAGCATTGATTATTGCACTGCTTGTCTTTTTTACAGGCGGCTGCGCCTCGGAAAGATTCCTTTTACAGAAAAAGGACCTGTCCGGGGTGCGCACCGATATAGACCTTCTTGAGGACAAGCTGGAACAGCAGTCCGCCAAAACTGACCAGCTCATGGATCAATACATTAAACAGCTGCTGCTGCTGAACGAATCCTGGGAGCAAAACATCCTTTACTTCAAGGCCCTTGAAAAACAGATAAAGCAGGCGCACAACGACACCTGTCAAAGGCTGGATGCACTTAAAAGCTCCAAGGATGAGGACCCGAACTTAGACCGAACCTTACTGAAAAACATCGGTACTGACAAGCTTGTGGTGGGCAGGACTGAAAATGTCCGCCTTACTCCCCCGGGCCACATTTTTCCTGCGCGGATTGATACAGGAGCAACCACGTCCTCGCTTGACGCCCGGGATCTGGAGGCATTTGAAAGAGACGGGGACCCGTGGGTGCGCTTTAAACTCAAAGACACGGAAGAAGATAAACTGTACGAGATTGAAAAGACAGTGGTACGTCACGTCAGAATCCTGCAGGCCTCAAGCCCTGAATCCGAGCGCCGGCCGGTGATTGAATTGCAGTTTCAGCTCGATGGAATCAAAATGGTCGAGGAATTCAACCTCGAAGAAAGGGGGCATCTGACCCACAAGGTGCTGATCGGACGCAATATTTTACGGGATCTCATGGTGGTGGATGTGGCACAGAAATTCATAGCTCCGTTGCCTGAAGGGAATAACAACGGAGATGCAGGTAAATGAAGTCAAAGTACCCCTTTTACCTGGTGATTCTGATTCTGATCACCACCGGGGTAGGACTTGCCTGGCTCAGGCACGCGAAATTGAATATCCCTTTGACACCCGGCCAGGAAAAACCGGTCTGGCTCATAGAAGCAAGGATTGACTTTGTCGCGGAGGGAGAGCCGGTAAAGGTAAGCCTGGACCTGCCGGGAAATCCGCCCGGATTCAGACGGGTTTCTGAACAGGCTGCATCAACCGGCTACGGCTATTCCATTGTCGAAGGCCCGAACGGACGCAGGGCCGAATGGACCCGGCGCAATGCCACGGGCAGGCAGACCCTGTACTATAAGGTTCAGATGATACCCGCCCCGCAGGCGGGCAGCCGGGCCGAGGACAGGGATCAGCCTGAACCCAAAACCGTTTACTGGGACCCGCTCCAGGGCACTGCCGCTCATCAGCTCGTTGAGCAGGCCTACGAAAAATCCAGCACTCCGGCCAGTTTTGCCCGGGAACTGGCAAAGCAGCTGACCTCATCCAAACCCGACCAGAACGCTTCCCTGCTTTTAAACGAATATTCTCTTTCCACCCTTTTAATGCGGCTGCTCAACCATGCAGACATACCCGCGCGCGAATCCATGGGGCTGGAACTGGAAGACGCCCGGAGATACCAGTCCCTGCAGCCGGTACTCGAGATTTTTGACCAGGACCGTTGGGTGCCGATGGATCCCAGCACCGGCGCCCACGGTCTTTCGGAAAACATGTTTTTATGGCACCGGGAGGGCAAATCCCTTCTGGACGTCTCCGGCGGGCGCAACTCGGAGATCCGTTTTTCCATGATGCGTCAGACCATGCCGGCAATGGACCTGGCCAGGCTGGCGCTTAACAAAGACTGGCTTTCCCTGCTGAGCCTGTATTCCCTTCCCATTGAAGAGCAAAGCGTTTTCAAGCTTCTGCTGCTTCTGCCGGTGGGAGCCCTTATAGTCACGTTTATGCGGATCATCATCGGTGTGCGCACATCCGGTACTTTCATGCCGGTTCTGATTGCCCTTTCCTTTCTGCAGACCGAGCTGATCCAGGGCCTGACAGCATTTATAGGCATCGTGGTATTGGGCCTTGTGCTGCGGGGCTATCTGTCAAAGCTCAACCTGCTTATGGTTGCCCGGATATCCACCCTGATTGTACTGGTGATTTTCCTTACTTCCATAATAAGTGTCATAGGCCACGAGTTGGGATTAAACGTGGGGCTGACGATCACTTTTTTCCCCATGATCATCATCGCATGGACAATTGAGCGTATGAGCATACTCTGGGAGGAAGAAGGAAGCAAAGAAGTCCTGATACAGGGGGTTGGAAGCCTATGCGTTGCAATTCTTGCCTACATGTGCATGCAAACGGGAATTGTCCGGCATTTGACCTTCAATTTTCCGGAAATCCACCTTGTCCTTCTTGCGTTTATTC
This sequence comes from Desulfobia sp., assembly GCA_046497465.1. Lineage (GTDB taxonomy): Bacteria > Desulfobacterota > Desulfobulbia > Desulfobulbales > SURF-16 > JAWLDV01. The sequence goes on along the minus strand of JAWOFO010000011.1, from coordinate 48,219 downwards.
TCATGATGGGACAATACACAGGCTATAAATTAACCGAGCTTAAGCGCTTCGGAGTGATGAAAGGAGATCACTGATATGTGGATTTCTCCTTTATCCCTCCGCAAACAGGGGCTTCTGGGCATAAACTGCCGCAATTTCGCCTATATCAGCAGGTACAACAGGCGCAGCAGGTACCCGCTTGTAGACGACAAGCTGAAAACAAAGCTTCAGGCTGAAAAATTCAGCGTGACCACCCCCAGATTGCGGGGTGTAATACGCCACCAGTATGAAGTTGCCTCTTTTTCCGGACTTGTGGAAAATCTGGACGGCTTTGCAGTCAAACCATCCAAGGGTGCAGGAGGCAAAGGGATCCTGGTGGTCAAGGGCCGCAGCGGCGGCTTGTTGGTCAAATCCTCGGGCAAAACCATGGACGTGTATAACGTAAAAAGGCACTTGTCCAACATCCTGGCAGGGCTGTATTCTCTTGCAGGTGCACCTGACGTGGCAATAATCGAGGACCTGATCCGGCCTGTTGAGATGTTTGAAAAACTTTCCTATGAAGGCGTGCCTGACATACGGATAATCGTGTTCAGGGGTTACCCGGTAATGGCAATGCTGCGGCTGTCCACCCAGGCCTCTGACGGCAAGGCCAACCTTCACAAAGGCGCCGTGGGCGTGGGCGTGGATATAGCCACCGGACAATGCCTGCACGCGGTGCAGTATTCAAAGCGGGTCACCCGGCACCCCGATACCGGCTTAGCCCTGGACACCATTGCCGTGCCTGACTGGCAGCAACTCCTGGTTCTTGCAGCGCGCGGCTACGAAATCACTCAGCTGGGATACATAGGTGCCGACCTGGTGGTGGATAAAAACCGGGGCCCGTTGCTCATTGAGTTAAACGCCCGCCCGGGCCTTTCCATCCAGGTGGCCAACGGTGTTGGCCTGCTCCCCCGCCTTAATAAAATCGAACAGATTGACCCCGATTTAATCCCCTCTGCCGAAGAGCGCGTCAAATATGCCATGAACGCCTTCTAACCAACCCCGATTTATTTTTCTCTCGGCCCACCGCTGAAAAAACGATTACTTATCATCTTTTGCATTTTAAAAACAAAATTAGATACCATGAGTTTAAAACAAGTTTTCATAAGTAAACTCTATCCGGTGGAAATTGGTTACATTGAACACCGGAAAACTACGGGTTGCAGACCGGGCCGGCTATGGAGACAGGCTTTTGGCTGATCTATCGGCGGAATTGAAAAAATTCAATATAAGCGGCTGCGGCAGACGGCAGCTTTATCAATATCTCCGATTTTATCAGACCTATCCCCAGATTGTGCAGTCACTGTCCGCACAATTGCAACATCTCATTCCGGAAGGGATTTCCGCGGTTCAGGGAAGAGTGCGGTCAGCGTCCGCACTTTTTCAGACTGACCCTCAGAAAATACTTCATGCATTTTCTTACAGTCATATTGAGCAGTTGATAAACATAAAGGACGACACCAAACGCTTTTTTTTGAAATGGAGTGCATCCGGGGGCAACTGGTCGGTTCGAGAGCTCAAACGCCAGATCAACAGCCTCTATTATGAACGTTCCGGGCTGTCCAAGGATAAAAACAAGCTGGCTGAGCTGGCCCATGCCAAAGCGGAAACTGCTGAAGCGAAACTGAATATCCATGATCCTTATATCTTTGAGTTTCTGGGGCTGAAGGCAAAAGAGGTCATGGGCGAATCCCACCTGGAAGATCAGCTTCTTGACAAGCTCCAGGACTTTCTCCTGGAGATGGGACACGGCTTCTGCTTTGAGGCCCGCCAGAAAAAAATCCTCATCGGCGATGAACACTTTTTCGTCGATCTCGTTTTCTACCATCGTCTTTTGAAATGTCATGTCCTGGTGGAATTGAAACTGGAGGAGTTCAACCATGAGAATATCGGCCAGCCCAACACCTATGTAAGCTGGTACCGGGAAAATTATGATGGAGGAGGGCGATAATCCGCCCATCGGTATTCTCCTCTGTACTTCCAAAAATCATGCCCTGGCTGAATACGCTCTGGCCGGGATGGATAACACAGCCTCTTTGTCTCCAAGTACCAGCTTGAACTCCCCCGCAAAGAGGAGATGCAGCGCTTTATTAAAGAACAGGTGAAAAAAATTAGGAAGCTTCCCGCAAGAATATCCCCACTGCCGAATACCAGTCGGTCATGCGCCGGCATTTCGCATACTACAGCCCGGGAATGGCTTTCTATCCTGGAGGCAAGTTACATAGTATTTCACGCCCTGGCATGCCAATATCTCAAGACGCCTGATCAAGAGCCCCAAAATATATTTCTGGGATGTGGGGCTTGCCGCTTATCTGCTGGGCCTGGAGGAAGAAAAGCAGGTAGCCCGTGATCCGCTCAGAGGCAATCTTTTTGAAAATATGGTTACCGCTGAGATCTTCAAACAACATTATCATCGCGGCCTGCGCCCCAGGCTCCTGCTTTTACCGGGACAGCACCGGTAATGAGGTTGATCTTGTTCTGGAGCGGGGACGGAATCTGGCCCTGATGGAAATCAGATCAGGACAGACCGTGACCAGTCAGTTTTTTCAGAGACTGGATAAGGTTACCAAGATCTCCGGGGACCGGGTCAGGGGCGGGGTGGTCATATATGGAGGGAAAGGTCATCAACCGAGATCAGATTGGCAGGCCTGGCCGGTAAAAGATCTCGGGAAAATTCCTGGAAAACTGACAGACTATTTTGCAGATTGAAAGTTTCCCCTGCAGTCTGCAAGATAGTTGTTAGGGCGCTGGAAAAACTCGGCGTCAGGGTAATGTTACTGAAGTGATAGAGTAATTGTGGACACCTTCTTAAAAATTGATTTTATTGTAGTAAGGTCTGGAGGTAAGATAACATTAAGAATGTAGCTTAACTACTGGTTCAAATTTTGGGGTCCATTATATCAATAAGGACATGGGCTATGCCGAGGCCGGTAAGAAGCTGATTCGGGAAAAACCGCAGCTTTTTGAGCGCTGGTTCGATCATGGCGGAACCTACAAAACCAATATCGTGAAGACGGCCGACGGCAAACGCGACGCCCTGGAAACCATCAGAAAGGCCATGGGCTGCAATAGGTTCATTTGCATTCCTTGCGGACTACTATTGCCCCGGCCTTATGGGTCGGTTTTTTTGCTTGCCCCTGTGGTTGTTTAATGCATGGAATAACCGAAGAGAGGTACAGCCATGAAGGCAACATATCGCTTTTTGGGCCTCACGGTCCTGTTGATAGTGGTCCTTGGCCTGCAGGAGGCGCTTATGACTAGCAATCTGTTTGGAAAAACCAACTCCAAATCAATCGAACTTCCCAAGGTGGAAAGAGGCAAGGCCAGCTCTTTTACGGATCTATTGTATCGGCGGCGCTCGGTGCGCAGGTTCGCCGACGGGGAACTCACTCTGGAGCAGATCTCCCAGATCCTATTCGCAGCCCAGGGCATTACCCGGAAGAACCGTTTCCGGACCTCCCCTTCAGCCGGAGCCCTCTATCCCCTCGAAGTCTATCTGGTTGCCGGTCAGGTCCAGGGGCTGGAGCCCGGGATCTATAAATACCGTCCGCATGGACAGGAGATGGTGGCAGTCTCTTTTGGAGACAAGCGAGATGAATTGGCTCGGCAATCCTATGGTCAGATGTGGATCGCCCAAGCCCAGGCGGTCGTGGTTATCTGCGCCGTCTATGAGCGGGTCACCGGCAAGTACGGGGATCGGGGAGTGCGCTATGTGCACATCGAGGCGGGCTGTGCAGCCCAAAACCTGAGTCTGGCAGGGTATGGCCTGGGCCTAGGATCTACAGTAGTAGGCGCTTTCAGCGACAGCGGAGTGGAAAAAGTAATCGGCACCCAGAAAAAGGAACAGCCGCTCATCGTCATGCCTGTGGGTCTGCTGGAGTAGCCTCTTTGTTAGGTTCCTAGGAGATGAGCTGTTGGACTCCAAGAAGCAAAACCTTATCTTCAACCCGGAAACCCCTGTTCCACCAGTGCTAAGTAGGGCGGGACGGGCAAATCCGATCTCGATCAGCTGCCCTTGACGCCTTTGGCGATGCGGTCGCCTATCTCCTTATCAATATTGCGCCAGTACTCTAAGGCCCGCTCCAGTACGGGCTCGGTTACGCCTTTCTGGAGATGCCCGACCACGTTGGATACCAGCCGGTTGCGCTGCGCGTCATCCATAACCTCCCGCACCAAGGTGCCAGGCTGGCCAAAGTCGTCGTCATCCTTGCGCTTGGTGTAGGCGGCCCGGACGAACTCGCCGCTGGCGCTCCATACGGCGTTTTCCGGGTAACGCTTGCCATCCGCCTGCGGGCCGCCCTTGGAGTTCGGGGCGTACACCGGATCAGAGACGTTCTCAATCCGCATGGTCCCGCCCTTGCTATAGCTGTGTACCGGGGTCTTGGGCCGGTTGACCGGGATCTGCTTGTAGTTGACGCCCAGGCGGGCCCGGTGAGCGTCGGCGTAGGAAGTCAGGCGGGCCAGGAGCATCTTGTCCGGGCTGGGGCCGATCCCGGGGACGAGGTTGTTCGGCTCGAAGGCCGCCTGCTCGATCTGGGTATGGAAGTCGCTCGGGTTTTGGGTGAGCGTCAGCCGGCCGACCTCTTGCAGCGGATAGTCCTCGTGGGGCCAGACCTTGGTCAGATCGAAGGGGTTAAAGCGGTAGGACTTGGCCTCCTCAAAGGGCATGATCTGCACCTTGAGCGTCCAGCTGGGATAGTCCCCCCGCCTGATGGCCTCGCACAGGTCGCGCCGGTGATAATCGGTGTCCTCGCCGGCGATGCGATCCGCTTCTTCCTGAGTGAGGAAGTCGATGCCCTGGTCGGTCTTGAAGTGGTACTTGGCCCAGAACTTTTCACCCTTGGCGTTGACCCACATGTAGGTGTGGCTCGTGTAGCCGTTCATGTGCCGATAGCTCTTGGGGACGCCGCGATCGCTCATCAGGATGACGACCTGATGGGCTGATTCAGGGGACAGAATCCAGAAATCCCACTGCATATCGTTATCCCGTAGTCCAGTATCCGCACGGCGCTTCTGCGAATGAATGAAGTGCTGGAACTTCATAGGATCGCGAACGAAAAACACCGGGGTGTTGTTCCCTACCATGTCATAATTGCCCTCGCTGGTGTAGAACTTGAGAGCAAAGCCGCGCACGTCCCGCCAAGTGTCCGGACTGCCGCTCTCTCCGGCCACCGTGGAGAACCGGGCCAGAACGTCGGTCTTTGTGCCCGGTTGGAACACTGCCGCCTTGGTATAGGCGCTGACGTCCCGGGTGACCTCGAAGTGCCCGAAGGCACCGGAACCCTTGGCATGGGGCTGACGGTCCGGAATCATTTCCCGGTTGAAGTTGGCCATCTGCTCCATGAGGTAATGGTCCTGGTGCAAAACGGGGCCGTCAGGGCCGATTGTGAGCGAGTACTCGTTGCTGGATACGGGGATGCCCGCATCGTTTGTGGTTGGTTTACGGTTGCTGTCTGTCATGGCGTTCTCTCCTTATCAAGGGGTTAATAGACATCCAAGCCGGATGATTCCATCACTCAGGCTTGGGATCACAGACTGCTCCTTTTTGGCAGGCGGTGCACAGGCCCAAAAAATCCAGGCGATGGGTCAGGATCTCAAATCCGGAATTATTACCAGATTTACCTTGACAAACGGAAAGCATATTGTTGAAATCATGTGCCACGCCGCCTGCTCAATGGCGGCCGTCAACCGTTGCCGCTCGGCTTCCTCCCGTTTGCGTTTCGTGATGTCCCGAATATTCATTGGACCAAATTTATCTTGTCGACCATATAAATTTCGGTATCAATAAATCCCCGCGTCTTTTTCTGGACCGTGGCATCTTTGTACTGTTTCTCCCCTAAATCATAGATAAAGTGTCCCACGGTCTCTTCAGGAGGCACCTTGAAGAGGTTATAATCGGAGAATTTAGCAACGCCCATATTTTCCCTTCTATTTTTTCTTTTTTTTTACAGGACCTGCTCAACAAGATACGATGGGATAAGGGGTTCCGGCCGGACAAGATTAATTTTTTGTGAGTTACCAGACCAGGGAAATCGTCAGAAGTGGCAAGGCAGACTCCTTCCGGCAAAGTTTTTCTACGTCCCTTGTCTTTAAAAAGTGCGCCTGCCGCTGGCGGTCTTGCCCTGGTCCGTTACCCAGGAGTCGTCGCCGCCGTGGAAATGGCAGTTGATACAGCTGATCGGATCAGTGCCACCTCCCCCTGAAGGATGGCAATTACCGCATCCGCTGGGCGGACCCGGATAAGGAGCGGTGGTGGGGTCAGTGCCGTGATGAATGTCATGTAGCTCATCTCCGTAATAATCTGGTGAAGTTTCAAGATAATGGCATTTGGCGCAGAGATCCGCCCATGTAGCTGCAGAGACGGCATCGCCGTTTACCCCTTTTCTGATCAGCGATACGCTGAAGCCGCCGTGGGGCTCGTGGCAGTCGGTGCAGGCAAGGACAAGGCCGTTTGTTGAACTCCAGGCCGAACTGTAAGGCTCCAGCAGATTAACATATCCATCTGTGCCGTCCTGGGTTGCCACGTTTTTACCGTGCTTATCCCCCCCCGCTTTCCCCGCCCAAGGTTGACCAGTCAATAGGGGTATGCGAAAGACTGTACGGTGCCCCGGTCATATCGTAGGTATGACAGTCCTGGCAGAATGTGACATAATCTGTCAGGTTTGAACCGTCTGTAGTTGTGGTGGAGCCGTCAGGTTCGTAGGTTGTTGTGCTGCTCCACCGATAGGGGGCCTGGTAGTTGCCTGTATAATCACTCATCTTCTCGCCGGCCGCATCCCCCCATAGCCCCCAGTCAGCAGGATCAGAGTGGAGACTTGGCCTGGAAACCGGGTAGCCCCTGGTTGACGGGCTTTTGTCGCTCGAGCTGCCGGCGGGGTCGCCCTGGGCGGCGTGAGGATTGTGGCAGGCACAGCATGGATTTGATCTTGCCGTATACCCCCACTTGCCGGTTATGAATGTAACCAGGTTATCAAGGCCGTGTGAAGAAGAGGTATTATTGAAGAACTCTTTAATATCATCACCGGTAATGCCGGTATCATCACCATCGCCTGCCCGGTAGGTGTAGCTGTAATTATTGATGCCGCCTCCTGTCTGCCGGGAGCCGACATCAACATGGCACTCGAAACAGAAATTATCTGCCTGACTTATATGGCTTGGATAAAAAAGAAGGTGATCATCAGGACCGCCGGCGGGATCCGGCTCGGAACCGTCAATACTTGCGTGCTGTTCATGGCAGTGGGCGCAGTTGCCGTTGCCGTAAGCGCTAAGGCGCTCTACCCCGGTAATGTCGCCATTCTGGGTGCCGTGAGCCGAATTTAGATATTCTCCCGCCAAAGCAGCACCGCCTCCCAGAAACATGAAAGTTGCCAATCCGGAAAATACTGTCTTCAATCTTCCCGGCTTCCCGGTTTTGTGAAATATAACTAACATTATAACACCCCAAATCAACAGATATTGAAGGGGACGGCAGCGTCATCATTCCTGATGATTTTCGTGCTTTCTGGCGGACAGTATATTCAGCGCAAATTAATGTCTAAAGATATTTTAACTTCTTAAAAAAATTTATCAAGTAAATTTTATCAACTAAACCGAGATAATGTCCAGCTAATACATTTAACTTTTTAATTATGCGATAACCTTTTTAAAATTTACTCGTAACTTCGGCCTAAACTCAGGCATGATTGCGGAGCTTGAGTTCAAGAGGATAGGGGTTGGTATAAAACTGGCCCTCAAGATAGCTGATCCCGAACTTTCTTATATAGTGACGGAACAGGGTGACCGGGACAATGAGCGGGATCAGCTCCTTTCTGTACTGTTCAATGATCTCTACCATCTCTTCCTTCTCAAAGGCTGATAACTGCTTTTTGAAGAAACCCAGCATATGGAAAAGTACATCGGCATTCCTGCGCGCCGTGCTTTTCCTCTTCAGAGCCTCCATGAGGGTCTTTTCATAACCTGCGAAAACATTGGTCATAGCTCCCTGCCCGGCATGGGCAACGATACGTCCGAGGATGCGGTAATGTCCCTGGCTGTGGGCCATGATCAGCAGCTTATGAGCGACATGAAAGTCGACCAGCCCTCTCAGACTTTTACCTGTCTTGAGCAAATTGCGCCACCTCTTGTAAACGAATATCCGTTCAATAAAATTTTCACGCAATTGAATATCGTGGAGCCTGCTATCATCTTCCACAGGAAGCAGGGGAAAATGTTCCATAAAGGCCCTGGCAAACATACCAATACCGGTCCTGATCATACTCTTACCGCCATCCGGGTAGACCTTGACCCGTTCCATGCCGCAGCTCGGGGATTTACTCTTAAAAATAAAGCCGTGCAGCCCTTCCTGCTCAAGCTCTCTGACTCTTTGAGCCGCCCAGGAAAGCATCCTTTCCGTATAATCTATGTTGCTTTTAAAAGTTACCAGCCCGGGATTTTCAGGATCGCCGACCAGACGCATGGTCTCTCGGGGTACAGGAAGTCCGCACTCAACTTCCGGACAGACAGAAACAAAATCGAGATATTTACCCAAGGTATCGGTAATGAAATGATCGTGCTGATGGCCCCCGTCATACCTCACCTTGCTGCCCAGGAGACAGAAACTTACACCGATCCGGATTTTTTCTTCCATAAAAACTCCCCATCTCAACTTTCCGACTTGAGAAAACTATTATGATTTCCGGCAACCTGACAGCAGCAGTAGATCACGGGGAAAAAGTAAATTTCACCGGTGTTCGGCAAGATCAGATATATAATTACGGTCCTTTGCCGATTAATATTCCCTGGGCAACTCGTCCAACCGGGACTTGGTAAACACGGGCCCGTCTTTGCAGACATAATAGGGGCCAACGTTGCAGCGGCCGCAAATACCTATTCCGCATTTCATCCTGTTTTCCAGGCTCATGATTATCTGATCCCCTTTCCAGCCGCAGTTGTCTAAGACCGGCTGGGTAAATTTGATCATTATGGGGGGCCCGCAAATCAGGGCCACAGAATTTTCCGGGGCAGGCGAAACCTGCTCGGCTATCTGGGGCACAAAACCGACATATTTATCCCAGCCTTCAACCTCATTATCTATGGTGATGTAAGTGTTTACATCCGGTCTCTGGTCCCACTCCTCCAGAATATCTTTATACAAGAGCATCCCCGGGGTCCTGGCCCCGTAGATAAAGGTAATATCCCTGTACCTCTCCCGGTTATCCGGGTGCAAAAGCCAAACCATGGTGGACCGCAGAGTGGTCACTGCGTAACCTCCGGCCAGGATAACCACATTCTTGCCTTCCATCTCTTTCAAGGGATAGGGATTACCCAAGGCCCCTCTTATCCCCATAATGTCACCTTCCTGCATGTTATGCAGTTTCGTGGTCACAACCCCAGCCCGGCTGACTGTAAATAAAAGAGTGTCTCCTTCGGTCGGGCTGGAAGCTATCCCTATGGGAGATTCACCATATCCCGGTACAGATAGTTCTGCAAACTGTCCGGGCAGATAGTGAAAATTTTTGGCGTCTTCAAGGTTCAGAAATTCAAATTCAAATGTTCTTAATGTCTTGTCTTCAGTGGCTATATCAATCTTTTTGATACGCACCGGGTAAGGCAAATATGGATTCTTCATAACTCTCTCGCTCTTTTCTGCACTGGAACTGTCGTAATCTCGCAGTGGGGGATTTTACCGGAACTCGAATACCTGGTAAAATATTACAGAAATTTACCAGCCAAACAAAAATAACCGATGTTTATTCAACTGCAGCCTCCTGGTTCATTTGATTTATCACTTCCCGCACATCTATGTTAACCGGGCATTTTTGAGTACAGCGTCCGCAGCCCACGCAGCCTAAGGCTCCGGCAAGCTTGATGGGCATATATTTAAATTTATGCATAAAACGCTGCCGGACCCGGTCTTTCTTGGTCCCTCTGGGGTTATGCCCGGAAGTATGCTGGGTAAACAGCCAGCTCATGCAGGTATCCCAATTCCTGATCCTCTGGCCATAGTCTCCCTGGTTTTCATCCTGAATATCAAAGCAGTGACAGACAGGACAGTAAAAGGTACAGATACCGCAGTTGATACAGGTTTCAGGCATCCGGTCCCACATGCCTGATTCATAGAGTTCCAAAACCTTTCGGGATTCAATATTGTCCATGGCCGGTGAGGAGGCTATAGACCTTTCAGCCTGCTCCTTCTGCTCTCTGGCTTGTTCCGTCTGTTCTTTATCAGCCTCGGGAAAGTCTGACAGTATTTCTTCTCCTTTAGGGGTAATGCCTTTTAAAAGCACCTGTTCCCCCAAGTCAATCATGAGCATGTCCAGGCCTTCCCGGTTATGCGGTCCGCAGTGCACTGCAGTGCAGAAACAGGTTGGGCAGGGATCCTTGCAGGCCAGTCCAATGAGCAGGGTCTTTTCTCTTTTGTCTTGCCAATATGGGTCACAGGAAGTCTCATCCCTGCAGAAAACCCGGTCCAGGACGACAAAGGCCTTGGCATCACAGGGCCTTATGCCCAGCAAGGCCTGTTTCTGTTCCAGTGCCTGCTCCTCCTGCATAACCATGCCCTGGGAGTCCCGGGTATCATTTTTAAAGTGCATCAGACACTCTGTCTGAGGAAAAAAGAAACTTTTCGGAGACATATCTGTATTACTGAATTCCCAAAGCAGTTCCTTGGCCTGGTCTGCTTTTTTCCAGACTACTGAAGGACCTTGCCTGGCAGGTGCGTACATCTGATACTCGGAACGCAACCTGTCCAAAAGCCGGTCCAGGTCATTTTTTTGCAGTACCTTGTCTGACATAACAATATTCCTTTTCTTTAACAGCAGGTTCTCTGTTTGCCGGATAAATGCACCTGATTTGAAGATAGAGGCCTAATTAATTTCAGGATCGTCCTTTTTATAATTACTAAGCGGGGGTATGGATTCCATGTCCAGGCCGGGTGAATAATCGTAATTCTGCCGTACGTCGAATTCCAGCTTGCTGGTTAAGGCCCGCATCTTTATTCCTACAGGACAGGCTGACTCACAGGCCCCGCAGTCAGTACACCTGCCGGCACAGTGAAACGCCCTTAAAATATGAAAGGTGTAGATATCGGTTTCTTCCTGGCCCTTGCCGCACCACTGGGGATTGTGTTCGTCCACGAAGCAGACATCGCAGTAACACAAAGGACAGACATTACGGCAGGCATAACAGCGAATACAGTCCTTGAAATTACTGGTAAACTTCTCCCAGCGCTGTCCGGGTTCCAATCTATCCCAGGGAGCAGCAACTTTATCTATATTACCACCACCGGTTTCCTGCCCTTTTTCCCCGATAAATTCATCATAGATTACCGCATTTCTGTGGGTACAGGTGTAACAATTATTTCTTTTGACTTCCTTGTGCGGAACACGTTCTGTAAAATCCCTTCCCTTAACCACAAGATCTTCACCTTCCAGATAAACCTGGTGCAGAACCCGGTCCGGAAACCTGTCCCGGACCTTGCCGGCATCCACCATTCCCGGAGAATGTACCCCCAGAATATAGACATCCTCTCTGTTGACCTGATTTTCCTTGATTAGACCCACTATGCTCCTGCTGATGCAGCCTTGAGCCACTACAGCTTTTTTACCAGGCCTCTTGATTAAAAAATTAGCCAGATTGCTGGTACAAAACACCGACCAGGTCAGCTGATCAGCTTCTTCCGGGGTATAGGCAATAAAAGGCTGCTCCTGCATGGGCACGCTACCTTTTCTGTAACCAATCACGCAGTCCACCCTGCCTTGGGAAAGCAGTTCCCTGGCCCTGGTTCTGATCTGTTCTGCCATCTCTTTCATACCACCTCCTTACGGATATCCTTAACCAGCCTTTGGGCCGGTCCCAAGGCTTTGACTTCTGCAACCACCTGGCGAGCAGTGTCCTGAAACTTGCCTGCCTCTGCCGAAGATATCCAGGAAAAATGCAACCTGCCTGGTTCAAGACCAATGTACTCCAATAGATTTTTAAGGACAGTAAAGCGCCTCCTGGCATAAAGGTTGCCACTCAAATAGTGGCATTCGCCCGGGTGTCACCCCGAGACCCAAACACCGTCCACTCCGTGTCTAAAGGCCTGTAGAATAAACTTAGGACTCATTCCTCCGGTGCAGGGAATACGTACCACCCTGATGTTGGGAGGATACTGCAATCTGCTTACTCCAGCTAAATCCGCAGCCCCGTAGCTGCACCAATTGCACAAAAAGGCCGCTATTCTGGGTTCCCATTCTGACATATTTATCTCCTGTAATTTCTCAATAAATCCTGGCAAGATCTAAAATAATTTTTTCTCAAAAATCCCCGATCATTGAAGAAAAGGTGTTTAGGTATTCAGGAGCGTCCCTTGTAGGTAGGAATACCTAATGTTATTGAGAAGATAATATCTCCTTGGACAACTTGCCTGTATTCTATCGAGTTTACTGCTTAAATTGCTTCAATCATTGCATACATCTGCTTCATGTCCGCCCCTTTCAAAGAGATGGCCCCGGACCTGCAGGAAGCTACACACAGTCCACAGCCTTTGCATAAGGAAGAATTGATCCGGGCTTTGCCGGCATTAGCCCCTTCTTCAACAAAAGAAGGGGCTGAATAAGGACAAACAGACAGGCAAACTCCGCAACTGCTGCAAAAGGCAGGATTAACCGTGGCAGTTTCTCCGCTGGAAAAAATCTTTTCCTGGGCCAGCAGAGTAATGGCCTTGGAGGCGGCTGCCTTCCCCTGGGCCACCGATTCATCGATACTCTTGGGATAATGGGCCATTCCGCATAAAAACATACCGTCAGTGGCAAACTCTGAAGGCCCCATTTTGGCGTGTCTTTCAGCAAAAAAACCATCATCATTTAAGGGCAGTTTATAGAAATTGGCCAGTTCATCCTGATTGTTGGCCACAATTGCACTGGCCAGAATCAAAAGGTCGGTCTCGATCTCAAGATCCTGCTGCAGGACAGGATCACTTGTCCTAATAAGCAGCTTGTTTCCATCTGCAGTAACCCGTGGTTTTTGATCCAGTCTGTAGCGGATAAAAATCACCCCTGCCCTGCGGGCCTGATTGTAGATACTCTCTCTTTCTCCATAGGTCCGGATATCCCTGTACAGGATATATACATTCATATCCGGATTTATTTTTTTAAGCTCCAGAGCGTTCTGAATCGAATGGGTGCAGCAGACCCTGGAACAATAAGGCCTTCCGGGTTCTCTGGAGCCGACACACTGGATAAAGACCGCGGTATTTACAGACTGTAGCTGCTGCCGGTCCTGAAGCAGCAGTTCATCCAATTCCAGGCTGGTCTTGACCCTGGAGTCCTGTCCATACAGATATTCGTCAGGCTTATACTCCCTGGCCCCTGTAGCCACCACCGTAACCCCATGGGTAATGGTCTGTTCCTGGTCTCCGTTGCTTATTGTGGTATTAAAATTCCCGACAAAACCCTGGACCTCGGTAATTCTTGACTCCAAATGCAGTCTGATATTGGGCTCATTTTCAACTTCAGCAATCAGTCCTTTAAGACCTGCCTGGATATCTTCTTCTTTCCAGGTCTTGTACAGACCCCTGGCTTGCCCGCCCAGCAAAGAAGATTTTTCCAGCAAATGGGTTTCATGGCCTTGTCTGGCCAGGCTCAGTGCCGAAGTTATGCCGGAGATTCCACCCCCAATGACCAAGGCCCGTTGATCAATCCCCAGTTCAGGTTCCTCCAGTGGTTCTTTAAAGGCCGTACTGCATACTGCCATACGCACCAGATCCTTGGCCTTCTGAGTGGCTGATTCCGGATTGTTCTTATGCACCCAGGAGTCCTGATTCCTGATATTGACCATATTAAACAGGTATTTGTTCAGACCCGCATTAATAAGGGTCTCTTTAAACAGGGGCTCATGGGTCTTGGGACTGCAAGAGGCTACTATAACCCGGTTCAATTTTTTATCCCTTATTACCTCGGTCATTGCCTCTTGAGTATTTTGAGAACAGGTGTACAGATTATCTTCCACATAGTCCACATAAGGCAATGTTGCTGCATAGTCCCTTACAGCAGGGACATCCACTACCCCGGCAATATTGCTGCCGCATTTACAGACAAAGACCCCGATGCTGGGACGTTCGCCAAAGACATTCTTTTCCGGAACAGTCTCCTTAACCCTGGTCTGAGAATGCCTGGCCCGGTTCAAAATTTCTCCGGCAATCGCAGAAGAGGCGCTTGCATCCACTACTGAAGCAGGGATGTCTTTGGGGCCCTGAAAGGACCCACTGACATATATTCCCTCCCGGCTCGTGGAAACAGGACTAAAGGACGAGGTCCTGCAAAAATTTCCTTCGGTGAGTTGAATATTTAATTTCTCAGCCAGGACCCTGGCTCCGGAATCCACCTGCAGACCAACAGATAAGACCACCATATTAAAAATTTCACTCTTTAACTCTGCATTTTCATCAAAATACAGGAGTTCCAGGTCCCCGGTTTCATCCACCTGTTTAATGGTATGTACCCTGGAACGGATAAATCTTACCCCCTCTGCATCTTTGGCCTGGTTGTAGTAACGCTCAAAATCTTTTCCATAAGTACGCATATCCATGTAAAATATGGCGCAGTCCAAATCATCCGAGGCATGCTCCCTGGCAATCAGGGACTCCTTGATTGCGTACATGCAGCAAACAGAGGAACAGTGGGAATTCCGGGAACGGTTGATATCTCTGGAACCAATACACTGCAACCAGGCAATTTTCCTTGGTTCTTCCCGGTCCAGGGGTCGCATGAGGTGGCCAAAATATGGACCGGAGGCGCTTAAAATCCTTTCAAATTCAGCACTGGTGACCAGATTGGGAAATTTGCCGTAGCCCGTAAAATCAAGTTCTGTAGGGTCGTAGGTCTTGGTGCCTACTGAAATTATGACTGATCCAACCTTTATATCCTGCTCAATCGGCTGGTCACCGTATTTAATTGCCCCGGCCAGACACATGTTTTCACAGAGTCCGCAGCCAATGCAAACCTCCTGATCTATGGCAAAAGACAGAGGCACTGCCTGCGGGTAATCGATATAAACAGCCCTGCGATCCACCATATTCTGGTTGTATACATCTACCGCACTCACCGGGCAATGGGCTGCGCATTCTCCGCAGCCGGTACAGGCATTGGGATCAATAAAACGGGGCCTGCTTTTCAGCTTAACCTGAAAGTCACCTGCCTGACCGTTAACTGCTTCAATTTCAGTGTTAGCCAGGATATCTATATTTAAATGCCGGCCGACCTCGACCAGTACTGGAGAGATAATTCACATGGCGCAGTCATTGGTGGGAAAAGTCTTGTCCAGCCAGGACATCATTCCTCCAATAACCGGAGACTGCTCCACCAGGTAGACCCGAAATCCGGAATTAGCCAGATCCAGCGAGGCTTGCATGCCGGTTATTCCGGCCCCCACTACCATAACTGACCCTTGAATATTTGCATCATCGCTATTCATGTTCATTCCTTAAAAATATTATCAAATAGTTCAGCAGCATCCCATCTGCACACGATCAGTCCGTGTCATAATAGGTCTACTATAGAAGTATTATAATGTTGCGAATTCCGGCCTGTGCTCCTTCATGCCCTTGAATTCGACCATTCCGATCTTTTCCATATCTGCAAGGAGATAGGATATCTTACTCAGCTCAAGGCCTGTCCTGGCATGGATATCCCGAACATTCATGCAGCCCTGCTCTAAGGCGGTATAGATCAAATTTTTCCGATATTCCTTAGATGCAAGCTTATCCAGTACTTGTTGATACTTATCCAGTTCCCAGGTGCGTCCGTAGACATCTCCCTGTTCGGTAATCACTTTCTCCTTGCCCACTGTCCAGCGGACCACCTCTCCTTCCAAGGTCCGGCGCGCAGCTTCGAGCTGCAGGCTGTAACTTTCCTGATCCAGGTTACCCAACTCTTTAACGCTCTGGACAATGTCGGTAGCCACCTGGGCAAAACGCTGGGCCTCGGCAGAAGATATCCAGGCCAGTTTAAGCCTCTGCTCTCCTATACCGGTAAGCGCTATAAGTTTCCGGGTCAGGCGGATCTTTTTTTCAGCTTGAACATTACCATCCAGGTAATGGCAGTCTCCAATATGTCAACCAGCCACCAAGACACCGTCTGCCCCCCGAATAAAAGAGTCAATGACGTACACAGGGTCAACTCTGCCGCTACACATAACCCGGACCGGCCTTAAATTAGGGGGATACTGCAGGCGGGAAACCCCGGCCAAATCTGCTCCAGCGTAAGCACACCAGTTGCATAAAAAAGCAATAATTCTAGGTTCATTATTCTGCATATAAGTACCTCTGACTATAAAATAGTGTCTGTGTCTCCATGTACCCACCCGTAAGCATTCACCCGGAGTATCGATGCAGTGCTAAAAGGCTGCTTCAATAATAGCCTCCATTTGGCTGTCTCTGAAATGGAACATGTCTATGGCCTTCTGCGGACAGGAGGCGGCACAAATCCCACAGCCCTTACAGGAAGCGGGAATATTCTGCGCCCTGCGTCCCCGGTCCTGCACTTCTTCCATTTTGATTGCTCCAAATGGACAGACCTCAACACAGAGACCGCAGCCAATACATTTCTCCTGATTTATCTGCGATATAAGCGGGGAGATTTGGGCCTTATCCCTGGCCAGGACTGTGGCTCCCCTGCTGGCTGCCGCCTTGGCCTGAGAAATGGATTCTTCTATGGCTTTCGGATAGTGGGCCAAACCGCACAAGTACATCCCGTCTGAGGCAAACTCCACAGGTCTCAGCTTGGCATGTGCTTCCATAAAAAACTTTTCATCATTCAAGGGAAGCTTGAATATGCTGGCCAGTTTACTGTTATCATTGGGCACTATAGCGGTAGCCAGATTCAGCAGATCTACTTCCACGCTTATATCCCTTTGAATTAAGGGCTCAAAAACATTGATAACCAATCCCTGATCCCTTTCCTGAACCTGGGGTTTATGATCTAAATCGTATCTGATAAATATTATCCCCAGGGCCCTGGCCTTTTTATAGAGCTTCTCCTTGAATCCGGGAGTACGGATGTCTCTGTAAAATATATATATTTTCTTGTCGGGATACATCTCCTTAATATGTATTGCCTGGGAGATGGAGGTAGTGCAGCATATTTGAGAACAATAGGGCCGCTTGGCATCCCTGGAACCAACACACTGAATAAAGGCCACAGCCCTGGCCTCTTCAATTTCCTTGCCTTTACTTTCCAATTCATGCCAGCGGGTTACCCTGGAATTTCTATGATAAAAATATTCCTCGGTGTCTGCAGCACTGCCACCGGTGGCAAGGATAACTATACCGTGCTTTATGGTCCTGCTGCTGTCCTCTGTCTGAACAGTAGTTTCGAAGTTGCCCACAAATCCGGAGGATTCTATGATTTCAGAGTTAAGCAAAAGATCAATGCTTTTATGTTCAGTGATTTTTCGCTTTAATTCATCAAGATACTTTTGGACATCCTGTCCCGACCAGGACTTACTGATCTCCCTGGCAGCGCCTCCCAGATCAGAAGATCTTTCAACCAGACTGACCTTAAACCCCTGGTCCGCCAAGCTGAGGGCGGAGTTCATCCCTGCCACTCCAGCACCGATAACCAGAGCTGATTTGTCAATATCTACAGATAAATCCGGAATAGGCTCCAGCCGGGCAGCCTTGGCCACAGACATGCGCACCAGTTCCTTGGATTTTTCCGTGGCTTTTTCTTTATTGTCTGAATGACACCAGGTACATTGATTCCTTATATTGGCCATTTCAAACAGGTAAGGATTCAGTCCTGCTTCTTTAATGGTGTCCTGGAACAGAGGTTCATGAGTCCTGGGAGTGCAGGCTGCAACAACCACCCGGTTTAAACCCTCCTCCTTTATAGTTTTAGCCATCTTGTCCTGGGTGTCCTGACTGCAAGTGAACTGGTTATCCTCCACATAGGTGACATTGGGCAGGGTCCTGGCAAATTCTGCAATTGCAGGAACATCTGCATAACCTCCGATATTGGAACCGCAACTGCAGACAAAGACCCCTATTTTAACCTGATCACTTAACGGCCTTTCTTCAGGATAAACTTTAGTTTTGATCAGGCTGCCCCTGGAAGAGCTAAGACAGGTCCCGGCATTACAGGCTGCAGCACTGGCTTCCACTACTGACTGGGGAATATCCTTACAGCCATTAATAACGCCGGCAGCATAAATGCCCGGTATGGAAGTATCTACCGGAGCCAGATCCCTGGTCTGTACAAAATTGTATTCATTTAAGGAAATACCTATCTTGTTTGCTGTTTTCACTGCAGAATCAGCCGGTTCCATGCCCACTGAAAGGACAACCAGGTCAAATTCTTCATTAACATTTTCGCCTTTTTCAGTAACATAGGCACACTGCAGAGTGCCAGAGGAATCAGCCTGAGTTATGGTATGCACTCTGGATCTGATAAATCTTATGCCATTCTGTTTAGCCTTGTCAGAGTATTTTTCAAAGTCTTTGCCTGAAGTGCGCAGGTCTATATAAAAAATTGCCGCATCAAAATCAGCCCCTGAATGTTCCTTGGCAATGACCGCTTCCTTAATTGCATACATGCAGCAAACTCCGGAGCAGTAATCATTGTCGCAGCGGTTAATGTCCCTGGAACCTACACACTGCAACCAGGCGATCTTTCGGGCTGGTTTTTGATCGGAGAGACGAACTACTTTGCCCTGGGTCGGACCTCCGGCAGCCAGAATCCTTTCGAATTCCATGCTGGTAACCACGTTTTTAAACTTTGAATGCTGATAAGTATCCAGTCCGGAAGGATCAAAAGTTTTAAGCCCTGCCGTATAAACCAGTGAACCTACATTGATATGGTTTGTCTTTTCCTGGTCACCAAAATTGATAGCGCCCGCAGGGCAGTACTGTTCACAAGCCCCGCACTTGCCTTTTTTGATATAGATACATCTAACAGGATCTATGGTATATTTCAGAGGTACAGCCTGGGGATATGGCAGGTAGATAGCCTTTCGCTTGCCCAGGCCTTGATCAAATTCATCCAGGGTCTTAGCAGGACATTTTTCTGCACAAAGCCCGCAGGCAATACATTTTTCCGGATCCACATACCTGGGCCTGGTCTTGACAGTAACAGTAAAATTTCCCTGCTCTCCCTGTACCTCTTCCACAGTGGAAAGGGTATGCAGTTCAATGTTTTCGTGCCGGCCGACCTCGACCAGTTTGGGGGAGAGTATTCACATTGAACAGTCATTGGTAGGAAAGGTCTTGTCCAACTGGGCCATGGTTCCTCCAATGGCCGGTGACTTTTCCACCAGATGCACGTAATAGCCTGAATCAGCAAGGTCCAAAGCTGACTGCATTCCGGTTATACCGGCACCTACAACCATTACCGAACCAATGCTTTTTGATGCACGTTTATCTGAAGACATCATATTCTCCCTGGTAAAAGATTGCCTTTTACCTCTCAAGCGTTAGTTAAGGAAAATATCAACTAGTTCATTTTAACTTTTATTACTCTAAAGACAAAAAACGCATTGTTACATAGCTCTACAAACCGACTTCCACCAAGTCCTTACCCAGATATCCTCGTTCATTTTTACCTAATACACCCATAGACAAAGCAATCAAAGTCCATAAATGTACTGTATGATAACCTGCCTTAAAGTAACTATTTAGGTCATGAATCTGGGAATGGCAGTTATGACAAGGGGTAATGCAGTACTGTGCCCCTGTAGCCAGGATCTGGTTAAGCTTCACCTTGCCGTATTCACGTCGTTGATCCTGATAGCCTGTGGCCTGAAGAAAACCGCCGCCGCCGCCGCAGCAATAGTTATTGGATTTATTGGGCTGCATATCAATAAAGTTTTCCTCGCCCACCACTGATTTGACTACAAATCTAAGGTCTTCAGCAATTGGATCGCCAAATGATTTTCTGACCAGCTGACAGGGATCCTGAACTGTAAACTTTACTTTCAGGTCTTTGTTCCAGTCCGGACTAACCGGAAGTTTGCCTTCCCGGATCCACTTGGCATAGTAAGCAATGATGCTGCCGATTTCGAACTTGTGCGGGATATTGAATTTGCGCAGTCCCTCCCGGACCGCGTACATCTCGTGGCCTCACTCAGTGTTCAACCAGACCCTGCAGCCCAAGGCATCAACCGCTTCCGCCTTTCTCCGGACTATACTTTCCCAGGCTTCGTCATCTGATAAAAACATGCAGTAATTCTCAGCTGCCCAACCTACAGTACCATAAGTCCAGTCAGCTCCAACAGCATGCATGATCTTCCAGAGAGGCACCATCTCGTCAGGTTCTGTGACCGGTTCCCTGGAATTCTGGTTTAAAAAGAACTCCGCCTTTTCTTTATTTATAGGGACCTGCATATCCTTAAATTCAGGCTGTTCTTCTCTGACTTCTTCCAACACGTCCTCAACTACGAACTTGAAATCGTCGGACCCGGCGCCCATGGCGCTGGCCCCCTCATTTTTCAGGGCCATATCACAAGAACCAAGGATGCCTTTAGGGCGTTCTTCCCTAGGCCAGGCAGCCCTAGCATAAAAAACCAGCCCGGGGATATCGATATTCATGGGGCAGGCATAAACGCAGCGCCTGCACTGAGTGCAGCACCAGATCCAGCCGGTCTTAGTTACTTCTTCATCCAGTCCCAGCGCGGCCATACGCACAAACTTTCTGGGATCCATGCCTTCGATTCCTGTAGCAGGACAACCTGAAGAACAAGCGCCGCAAGTCAGGCACAAGTTCAGATTTCCGCCTTCGGGCAGGATTTTCATGACGTTGTCCATAAAGGAGGTCCTGTGTTGATCACCTCCTAGTTTGATTGCAGCTTCTGCCATGCCATCCTCCTCATAATTTGTAAAATTATATTTGCAAATGAACTTGAAAAAGTTGCCAAAAGGTAAAAAACCGGGTGGAGAACCTCAAGCCAAGACAACAACAGAAAACGTGTACTGCTGAACAATCAGACAGTTATGGCAAAAGGCGATACGGGGGAGGGTGCTCTATTGATAAACCCCGGCCTGGGCAGACCGTTTATATGGTGAACCTGTTGACGAGTTCCTTTAATTTATTCGCCATTTCAGAGAGTTTTCCGGCCTTACTGTTAACTTCACTGCTGTTCTCTGTAACAGCAACAGAAGCGGTATCAACCTCAGCTATACGGCTTGCGATTTCGCTTGCCGCCTGGGCGCCCTCATTTACATTTGTCCCTACCTCTGTAATTGTCTTGGAAACCTGGGATATGTTACCGGCAATTTCCTCACTCGTGGTGCTCTGTTCTTCAACGGCAGAGGCAATATT
Organism: Desulfobia sp.; assembly: GCA_046497465.1. GTDB lineage: Bacteria > Desulfobacterota > Desulfobulbia > Desulfobulbales > SURF-16 > JAWLDV01. Next base: position 26,932 of record JAWOFO010000011.1, on the reverse strand, counting down.
GGATATGGCGTCATCAGATTCATGTATTTTCTCAGAAAGTTTGCCGATTTCAGAAACAGTGCTGCTCACCTGCTCGCATATGCCTTTTATCTTTTTATCAACCTTTTTCGCTGAAATTCCCGCCTCACTGGCAAGATCGGTAATTTCCTGAGCCACAACTGCAAACCCCTTGCCTGCCTCTCCTGCCCTGGCAGACTCGATTTTGGCATTCAGGGCAAGCAGACCGACCTGGTCGGCTATATCACTTATCTCACTGGTCACGGTATCGATATCTTTTGCCTCTTCGCCGAGTTTATTAATAATTTCAGAAATTTGTGTAAATTCAGCCACCGACTGATTTACAACCTCTTTGGCCATATTGACATTCTTGGATATATCTCCCACGGTAGAACTCATCTCCCCTGAGGCGGATGCCACGGTATTTAAATTGGATGTAGCCTCTTCCATGTAAGTTGTAATGGAATTAAAATTGCTGCTCATCTCTTCTGCTGCCGCAGAGACCGAATTTAAATTTGTTGATGTCTCACTGCTGTTTTTGTTCAATGTTTCAGAAATCTGGGTCAACTCCGAGGCGGATTCTTTCAAATGGCTGCTGGAATCGGTCACCTCGGTCAGCGCCTGTCGTATGGTCTGGTTGACAATATAAATCTGGTTCAGAATATGGCTCATCTCGTCACCCAGTGCCATTTCTTTTGAAACAGTAAAGTCCCCGGCTCTCATTTTTTCCGTAACCTGCATCACAAGGGCAATTTTTTTATTGACGAAAAAATAAAAAAATAACCATACAAAAAGCACAATCAGACACAGGCCTACAACACCTATTAAAATACTGCTAATTACGCCGGCATCGATTAAGTCTGCGGCATGCTGTTGGGACGAAAGGATGCTGATACCGCCCAAAACTTCCCTGCTGCTGCCATGACAGTGAAAACACCTTTCCCCGTTGGGTATCACCCGGTTTATTACGGAAAAGGCTTCCTGATTCCTCGAGATACGGAAGGTCCTGCCACTGCTTTCGCCCGAATCCAGCATTTCCTTCAAATCCCTGTCAGCCTCACCCCCTAGATATGAAGTAATACTGTTGCCCTCAGCCTCTTTCTGACTACTGAATACAATTTCTCCATTAAAATCATATATAAAGGCTTTCACTCCCGACATTTCATTGCCGATTCTTTGAAACTGCTTCCTTACTATATTATTGTTTCCGCCGGCTAAGGCATCAAACATGGTACTTTCAATAGTCTTGGCAATATCTATGCTCTGGACTCTGATCTGGTCGCTGCTTATCTGTTTCATGGTGTTGATGTTAAACCATATTATGGTAAACCCGACCATTAACAGAATAATTGAAATAGATAGGATAAACTTAAGCCACATTTTCTGTCTTAATATTTTCAGCATCTTAAAACCCTTATCACTAAATCCGGCGTAACCGTTTCCCGGAAGCAGCTTTCAACAGCCCCGGTTCTGTGAGCGTTTACCAGTTTACCTAATGTGCTCCCCCGTAGAGCAGCGGCGTAAAATCAAAGGCCCTGATCCTTTCACTGTTATGACATCTCTCGCAGTCTTCAATGGTGAGATCTGATCTGATTTCAGCAGGATCGCCGCCATGGTCCACGTGTACACTTCCAGGCCCATGACATACTTCGCATCCAACATTCCTGAGTTCAGGCGTTTTACTTTCAGATACGAATCCGCCCGGTTTTCCGTACCCGGTTGTATGGCATTCAAAACAGGCCCGGTACTCTTCGCTGGTAAGTCTCGACTTCATTTTTTTTATACTTTCAAAAGAGGAAGCCTTCTTGGCAAACTTGGAAAAAGTCTCATACTCTTTTTTATGACATTCTCCGCAGATCTTTGATCCCACATAGCCGGCCCCTTCAGCAATCCCGCTGAAAAAGGCGGGCCCATACAAAATAAACAAGACCATAAACATACCACGAACTCTCATTATTCTCCCCCTGTTAAAAACAATCTTTTCAATATCCTGCTAAAAATACAAATCCATGTCAAGTAAATTTAATGGATTTTTGATCTGCCTGTCGCCACACATCTGTTCAGAAAACTTCAAATCCTCATAATCCAGGCCGGCAGCTGCCGGCCTGTCCTGTTCCGAAATAACGCTATAGTGACAGTATGGCATGAGGAAAAACAGTGCGCTTTGCATGATCTCTAATGATTTATTATACTCTAAATGATAGAATCAAATGGTTACTAAATAAACCAACTTTCTAACTTGGACTATCATAACTGATATGGCATAAATAAAATTCGTAAATCCATACTTGGCCAAGGCTGGCCAGGGTTTTTGGCATCATGACAATTTTATCAAATCAGAAAATCGAATAAACAAGTTATTGCTAAAAGGAAATTTTGACAATGGAGAAAAAGGTTGTCTACGGACCGGTACCCTCCCGGCGGCTGGGCAGATCGTTAGGCGTTGATCTGGTTCCTTACAAGATATGCTCATATGACTGCATCTATTGTCAAATCGGACGAACGCCCCGGCCGACTATCCATAGAAAATCCTATATTGTTGCCGATAAAGTGGTAAACGATGTCTTAAACCGGCTTGAAGAAGGGGCGTCTCCGGATTACATAACTCTGGGCGGTTCCGGGGAGCCTACCTTGAACAGCGATATACGGGAAATCATTGAGCGCATCAAGTCGGCCACCGATACACCGGTCACTGTTTTAACCAACGGATCGCTGCTCATGTTCCCTGATGTAAGAAGAGATATAAAGGGGGCAGACGTGGTTCTGCCTTCGTTTGATGCCTGCAGCGAGGAAATGTTTCAAAAGATCAACAGGCCATGTAAAGACCTTGATTTTGATAAAATGGCCGAGGGGCTGGTTCAGTTCCGGAAAGAGTACCAGGGCCGGATCTGGGTCGAAATTTTTTTGATTAACGGAATAAATACGTCTGATTCGGATACTGCCGGATTTAAAAAGTGGATGGATCGAATTCAACCGGACAAAATTCATTTAAACACTGCTGTTCGTCCGACTGCAGAATCCAATCTGTCACGCCCGGATGATAAATGCCTGGTCCGAATAAAAAATATGCTTGGGGACCGCGCCGAAATTGTTGTGGCCTATCAGGGAGAAGAGACCGGGACGGGCGGCCCGGCAGTCCGGGAAGAGCTGATCAGCCTTTTGTCCCGCCGCCCCTGTACGCTGGCGGATATTGCCAACGGATTAAATATACACCAGCACGAGATCTTGAAGTATCTGGAACCTCTGGTTGATTCGGGGGAGATGGAGATAGTGCGGACAAGCGACGAGATTTATTACCAGAAAAAACACCAGACTTCTTAAAAAACGCTTTGATAAAAAGTTACAAGTAAAGGGGAAGTAATTGAAAGCCGCAGAACTTTTTGTCAGGTGCCTGGAAAACGAAGGGGTTGAATACATTTTCGGAGTTCCGGGGGAAGAAAACGTCCACTTTTTGATGGCCCTGAAAGACTCGGCTATCCGGTTTATCCTCTGCCGCCACGAACAGGGGGCCGCTTTTATGGCAGATGCTTATGGCAGACTGACCGGCAAGGCCGGGGTCTGCCTGGGCACCCTGGGGCCGGGAGCCACCAACCTGGTTACCGGGGTGGCAAATGCCAATCTGGACAGATCACCCCTGGTGGTAATAACCGCCCAAGCCGACTCCACCCGCCAGCACAAGGAAAGCCATCAGACCATGGATGTAGTCGGCATGTTCCGCCCTATAACCAAATGGGCTCAGCCTATCCGTCATCCCCATAATATCCCGGAAGTGGTGAGAAAGGCCTTCCAGCTGGCCCAGGAACAAAAGACCGGAGCCTGTCATATTGAACTGGCCAATGACATTGCCGCGCTTGAAGTCTCCAACCGGCCCATCCCTGTCCACGCACCCAAGCCGCCGGTGGCAGATGCCGAAACAATAAACGAGGCCCTTTTTATGATCCGCCGGGCCCAAAAACCTATAATCCTGGCCGGCAATGGAGTTATCCGGGGCCGGGCCGCACCGGCACTCCGGGAATTTACTGAAAAAACCGAAATCGGGGTAGTCAGTACCTTTATGGGCAAAGGCGCGGTTCCCAGAAAATCCCCTTACTGTCTATTTACTATAGGCCTGCAGACCAGAGACTATACCTGGGATGCTGTAAATAATGCGGACCTGGTTATTACCCTGGGCTATGACCTGATAGAGTATCCCCCGGTCATCTGGAACCAATGCGACCGGCCCGTCAAGATCATTCATATGGACTTCCTGTCCGCAGAGGCTGACGATTATTACCGGGTAGACCTGGAGGTCGTGGGAGATCTGAGACATACCCTGGAGATGATAAATAAATCCCTGGCTGAAAATATCAGCCCTGAATTTGATCTCTCCTATCAGAAAAAATTACGGCTGAAGATGCAGGAAGACCTCCGGCAGTATAAAGACGATGACACCAGAGGCCTTGTCCGGCCCCAGAAAATAATCTGGGACGTTCGGGAAGTTATGGGAGAAAAAGATATCCTCCTCAGTGACGTGGGAGCCCATAAAATGTGGACTGCCAGATACTACCACTGCGACCGGCCCAACACCTGTCTGATTCCCAACGGCTTCTGTTCCATGGGCTTTGCCCTGCCGGCAGCCATCGGGGCCCAGATGGTTTATCCCGGCCGCAAGGTCCTGGCTATCTGCGGAGACGGCGGCTTTTTAATGAACCTCCAGGAACTGGAAACCGCTGTAAGGCTCGGTCTTAAACCGGTGATCATGATCTGGGAAGATAAGGGATACGGTTTGATCAAGTGGAAGCAGGAAATCCATTTCCACAAACACACCAAAGTCAACTTCAACAATCCGGATTTTGTCAGGCTGGCCGAATCCTTTGGCTGTCAGGGGCTCAGAGTGGAAAACGCCGTCGATCTGAAACCGGCCCTGGAAAAAGCCTTTCAGGCCGGCTGCCCTGCTCTGCTTGCAGTCCAGGTGGACTACCGGGAAAACCTCCTCTTAACCGAACGTCTGGGAAGAATCCAGTGCGCGGTATGAAGGTTTAAGACAAATACAGGTGCTGTACAGGATAAAGTAAATTTTGAGCTTTGACTTTTTAACCCTGTTCTGCAAACCAGGAAACCGACCAGGCCGGCAGCGTGCCACCTCCGGGCATATCCCCGGCTGTGCTGAAAATCAGCCCCTTTTCAGGAACCTCGATCTCCCCGTAATCTCCGGGACCAAGGTTGGCATAGAGCTTTAAACTTCCTCCTTTCTGAAGGGGCCAGTCAGCCAGTAGAACTTTTGCCCGCACCTCCGCTGCGTTATAGTAAGGAAAAACAACTGACTCCCTCGTTGCCGCGGGCACTCTATACCCGGCTTTACCGGTAACCATCTGCCCAAGCATAGGCACTATAACGCGCTGCCTGAGGCTCAGCAGGCAACGGTAATAATCCAACCATTCCAGGTTATGCGGTGCTTTGAGTCTGTCCCAGTCCAGCACTGCCTCCTGAAAGGTCCGGGGATCGGCGGGATCAGGAATAGCCCGGCGGGCTTCGGGGTCTTTAAAGGCCTCGAAATAGGCAAATTCCCGCCGCCTGCCTTCGGTCACCAGGGGAGCAAGATCGGCCCCGAAATCACAGAAAAAAGGGAAGAAATTATCCGCCCCTGCCTCTTCTCCCATAAAAAGAAGGGGAATGGAAGGGGCAAGCAGAACAAGGGCCACTGCCGCCCGCAGGGGTTTTTGGGAGGTCAGGCGGCTCAGCCTTTCCCCGAAGGCCCGATTGCCTACCTGATCATGATTCTGGAGAAAACTGACAAAAGAGGTTAAAGGTAGATGCTTGCTGCTTTCGCCCCGTTTTTGTCCGTCCCGATAAGGGGAAGGTTCTCCCTGGTAGGCAAAACCCTCGGTCAGACACCGTCCCAGATAATAAAGGGCACTTTCTCCGTAATCCCCGTAATAACCATCATCTTCCCCGGTTAAAAGACAGTGGAGCGAGTGATGGATATCATCGTTCCACTGGGCTGCGTACCAATACGGCCGGCCACCTGAATCACGTTCAAGATAGCAGGCCTCATTGGCGTCATTTTCTAAAACCAGGTGAATATGTCTTTCTTTACCCGGGCCGTTATGCACCTCCCCGGCAATTTCCTTAAGGATATGAGGGGAGGAATCATCAAAAATGGAATGCACTGCATCGAGTCTAAGGCCGTCCAGATGAAACTCTTCCAGCCAGTACAGGGCATTGTGAATAAAAAAATCACGAACCGTTCTGCTACCCGGGCCATCGTAGTTTATCGCATCTCCCCAGGGTGTCTTATGACGGCTGCTGAAAAAGGTCTTGCCATATTCATATAGATAATTCCCTTCCGGTCCGAAATGGTTATAAACAACATCAAGAAAAACCATCATTCCCAGATGATGAGCCTGCTGAATCAGTCTCTTCAAATCTTCAGGACGGCCATAACAGCTTTCCGGAGCAAAAGGGAGAACACCGTCATAACCCCAGTTGCGCTTACCCGGAAACGAAGCTACCGGCATGAGTTCAATCGCGGTCACCCCTAAATCTGCCAGACGCTGCAGGTGCGAACTCACTCCCTGGAAAGTACCTTCCCGACTGAAGGCCCCGACATGAAGCTCATAAATAACCGCCTCTTCCCAAGGCCTTCCCTTCCAGGACAGATCCTCCCAGGCAAAAGCAGCAGGCGAGACAACTTCGCTTGGACCATGGACATCTTCCGGTTGAAAACGGGAGGCGGGATCAGGTACCCAAAGTCCGGTATCTACCCGGAACTGATAAAGATCTCCCGGTTCAGCTTCAATAACTGTGAGCTGAAACCAGCCGGAAGCGGCCCGATCCATGCTGTATATCCGCCATGCCTCATCTTTTTTTAAAAGACCGATTTCTACCTTTTCCGCGCTGGGTGCCCAGAGCCGGAAACAAACGCCGTCGCCTTCCGGCAATAACCGGGGGCCAAAATCCATACGGTGCGACAAATAACAGTCTGAAATCATTTAAACTAAGGGGCTGATGGTTATTGTATTGACGACTGACCAAATTTACTCTGTACAGAATTTTTCATATTCTATAGTATATGGATTTAGATGCCAATCAACAACTGACAAATTATCCAGTACATACCCCGAATGGAACTTTCACCTGTTACCGCAGTCGCCTTACTCCTTATCGCAGGTTATCTCTGCGGCAGAATTGCCCGTTTTCTGAACTTACCGGCGCTGATCGGCTACTTAACTGCAGGTGTCCTTCTGGGTCCTTCCCTGTTCGATCTTTTTCCCGAGACCATGCTTGAAAATCTCCGATTTATGACCAACCTGTCTCTGGGCTGCATAGCCTTTATAATCGGCTCGGAACTGAAAACCTCCTCGCTCAGAAGAATGGGAACGGGGATCGTTATCCTGATAATTACCGAATGCCTGATGGCTTTCCTTATAGTAACAGCGGCAGTCTACCTGATCAGTCATAATCTGGCTCTTGCCCTTCTCTTCGGGGGCCTGGCCCCTGCCAGCGCCCCGGCGGGCACTGTCGCAGTCATCCAGGAATACCGGGCCAGGGGCAAGCTTACCAAGGCGCTCTATGCCGTGGTTGGTTTTGATGACGGTCTGGCGGTTATTATCTTCAGCCTGACCCTGTTCAGCATTAAGATGCTTCTTTACCCCGGAGAGGGGAGTAACGCCTTTCAGCTCACCTCCCTCTGGTCACCTTTCCAGGAGGTTATTTTCAGTCTCCTGCTCGGCGGGATAATCGGTTTCTTCTTCAACCTGCTGATCCACCGCCTGGACCGCAATCAGGATACCCTGATCGCCATTTTCATGGCTGTTTTTATAGGGACCGGACTTTCGGCCCGCTGGCATCTCTCCCTTATCCTTACCTGCATGATGGCGGGGTTTGTCCTGGTCAACACCAATAAAGACTATCTGGTTAAAAAAATCCGCAAACCTCTCCAGGATATCATGGAGCTTATCTTTGTCTTTTTTTTCGGTCTGGCCGGCCTCCACCTGGATATTTCCGCTCTGCCGGCCATAGGGGTAGTGGGCATCACATATGTAATAAGCCGAACCATAGGCCTAGTAGGAGGGGGTATGACAGGCGGGATCCTGGGCGGCATGGAACCCAAAATCAAAAAATATATAGGTTTCGGCATCCTGTCCCAGGCCGGGGTGGCCATCGGTCTTGCTCTCCTGGCCAGTCAGGAACTGGCCAAGATATCAGGCGAGGCTGATCTCCTCGGGGGCCAGGTCCTGACGGTGATATCTGCCAGCTCCATTATATTTGAATTTATTGGCCCGCTGGGAGCAAAATTCGCCTTAACCCGAGCAGGTGAGGTTAAAAAATGAGTTCAGCCGATAAAAATATCTCATTGGTATCTGAAGTGGTTAAACTAACCGATCGTCAGGAAATACCAATAGTCCGTAATAATGACAACCTGGAAGCAGTAATAGAAGCATTTGCCGGGGCCGTTCATTCCCGCCTGGTTTACGTAATTGATGAAAAAGAAAAACTTTGCGGAGTAATCTCCCTTGGCGGGCTGACCCGTCATCTCCTTTTTTTTCACGAAGGCGGAGGGATAGACAACCTCCATCTTACCAGTATGGCCCTGGCCGAAAATGCAGGGGACTTTGTGGACGGCCCCCCTTTTACTGTTCATATGGCGGAAAATGTAGACGAGGTTATGGAAAAGATGATGACCCACAAGATAAAAGAAGTACCTGTCGTCGATGATCAGGACAAAATAGTGGCGGACATTACCATGGTAGACCTGCTGAAATACTGTAAACACTATTTTTTAAATAATGACCGATAACAAAGAACAAAAAAAGGCCTATAAGGGCCGGGTTCAAGCAGTGAGCTCCAGTGTCGTAGACCTGGAGTTCAGCGAAGCCCTGCCGCCGCTGGCCACCAGGATCTACGCGGAAAAAGATGACCGCGTTTTTATCCTGGAGACTGCCAGCCACATCTCGGAAACCGTGGTACGGGCCATTGCCCTTACCCCGGTGCAGGGTCTGGCCCGGGGTGACCAGGTAACCAGTGAGGGCAGACCCCTGCCCATGGCAGTCGGTGACAATATGCTGGGCCGCATGCTCAATGTCTTTGGCAAACCGGTGGACAAGGGAGAAGAATTCTCTCCGGACCAGGAATTCCGACCGATCTACAGCACTCCTCCTTCCCTTTCTGAACGACGGGTCCAGCAGGAGATCTTTGAAACCGGGATCAAGATTATTGACCTTCTGGCTCCTCTGGAAAAAGGAGGCAAAGCAGGGCTTTTCGGGGGAGCCGGAGTCGGAAAGACCGTTATAATAACTGAATTGATCAACAACATGGCCGCCCGTCACCAGGGAATAAGCCTGTTCTGCGGCATCGGTGAACGCTGCCGGGAGGCGGAAGAACTGTACCGGGACATGGATAAGGCCGGGGTCCTGGATAAGACAGCCATGGTTTTTGCCCAGATGAACGAACCTTCCGGGGCCCGTTTCCGGGTGGGCCACGGCGCCCTCACCCTGGCCGAATATTTCCGGGATACCCGGAGAAAAGACGTTCTTATGCTCATTGACAACATATTCCGCTTTATTCAGGCCGGTTCCGAGGTCTCGGGTCTCATGGGCTATATTCCCTCCCATGTGGGCTATCAACCGACCCTGGCCACCGAACTGGCTGAACTGGAGGAAAGAATCTGTTCCACTGCCAGCGGCGCAGTAACCTCGGTCCAGGCGGTGTACGTGCCGGCTGACGACTTCACTGATCCAGCGGCCTCCCATACCTTTTCCCATCTCTCCGCCTCCATTGTTCTGTCCCGTAAGCGGGCCAGTCAGGGACTTTACCCGGCCATGGATCCCCTGGTCTCCTCTTCCAGCATGGTGACCCCGGCCAATGTTTCAGAAAAACATTACCGGATAAACAGAAAAGTACGCAGAGTCCTCAGTGAATACGAAGAACTGAAGGACATTATCGCCATGCTGGGGCTGGAGGAACTGTCGGAAAAAGACCGCCGCACTGTAGCCGTAGCCCGAAGACTGGAACGTTTCCTGACCCAGCCTTTTTATACAACTGCGCGTTTTACCGGCAAAAAAGGCAAGCTGGTCAAACTGAAAGACGCCATTAATGGATGTGAACGGATTATAAACGGTGATTATCTGGATTATCCGGAAAGCTCACTCTACATGATCGGCAATATTGAAGAGGCGGAAAATTAAGTAATGGAAATCAATATGTATATCCCCACCAAGCTCTACTGGCAGGGGGAAAAAGTCAGTAAACTGAAGGCCGAAGGACTGGAAGGACATTTTACCCTGCTGCCGGCCCATATAGACTACGTCTCGGTCCTGGTGCCAGGTATTCTCATTTTAAATCAGGAGAAAAAAGAACTCATCTTTGCCGTGGATGAAGGCACCCTGGTAAAACAGGGAAGTTCTGTCCGGATCTCCTGCCGTAATGCTGTCCAGGGAGATGACCTTCAAACTCTTCATCAGGTGGTCCAGGAAGAGTACAAACAGATTGACGAGCTGGAAAAAAAAGCCAAAAGCGCCCTGATCGGCCTTGAGTATGGCATGATAAGGCGTTTTGCCGAAATTGGCGGGGAAAAATAAACATTAATGGCTCAGAAACCAAAAACCTGACAATAACATAATGGCTGACCCGGAACAAAAAGAAAAACTGCCGGAGATTATCAAGGGAAAATGCCGAAAAAGGCTTGAAGCTGAACAGGAAAAACAGGGATCGATTTTTTTCGGCCTGGGCCTTTTCGGTACGGTGGGCTGGTGCGTGGCGATCCCCACGGTACTGGGGACCCTGCTCGGTCGCTGGCTTGATACCATTTACCAGAGCGAAACCTCCTGGACCATAACCGGTCTTATCGCGGGGCTGGCTGTAGGCTGCCTGGTTGCCTGGCGCTGGCTGAACCGGCAAGGAGGCGGAGAGCAATGATAATCACCTGCTCTCTGATGCTCTTGAGCGGAGCAGCCCTGGGTTTTCTCTACTTCAGCGGTCTCTACTGGACCCTGCGGAAATCAAGCAATAAAGATAACAAGATATGGTGGCTGACCTTAAGCTTCCTGGTCCGGGTTTCGATATTAGCCTCCATCCTTTATGTCCTGGCGGACGGGGACTGGAAGCGCCTTATACTCTTGGCAGCAGGCTTTTCGGCCAGCCGCTTTATCTGGGTCCTGAAAATTAAAAGGGGAACAAATCCATGAAGTACAACCCTGATCAATACATCTATCTGGACTGGGGCTGGGGAGAAATTAACGCCACCCTGGCTTTCACCTGGCTGGTCATGGCTCTGCTGGCGGGAGGTTCCTGGTTTATCAGCCGGCGGTTAAGCAGTACGACAAGCATTTCCGGCTGGCAGAACCTTCTGGAAGTAATCGTCAAGGGTATAAACGATCATATTGAAGAGGTAACCCACCGGGATCCCGGTCCTTTTCTCCCTCTTATAGGCACCCTTTTTCTCTTTATTCTGGTCTCCAACATTCTCAGCATAGTTCCCTTTTTCCAGCCGCCAACCGGTTCTCTTTCCACAACAGCCGCTTATGCGGTCGTGGTTTTTCTGGCCGTGCCTGTCTTTGGTCTCTCCACCCAGTCTCCTGCCAGTTACCTGAAACAGTACATTCAGCCAACCCCGCTTATGCTGCCCTTCAATCTGCTGGGAGACTTCACCAGGACCTTTGCCCTGGCGGTACGGCTTTACGGTAACGTCATGAGTTCAACGGTTATCATCCTTGTTCTCGTGGTTATCGTCCCCCTGGTAATCCCGGTGATTATGCAGCTTCTGGGCCTGCTTACCGGAATAATTCAGGCCTATATCTTTGCCCTGCTGGCGGCGGTGTATATTGCTTCAGCCATGAAAAAGACGGAAAAAGAAAATAATAAATCTTTTAAAGGAGGATCAACATGACGTCTCTTGATATTATAGGATTCGGCTCAGTACTCGGGGCCGGGTTGGCCATCGGATTCGGTGCCATCGGCGCCGCCATCGGAGAAGGAATGGCGGCTGCGGCCGCCCTGCGCTCCATGGCACAGCAACCTGATCAAACCAGCACCTTTACCAGGACCATGTTTGTATCTATGGCCATGATAGAATCAACTTCCATATACGCTTTTGTCATCGCCATGATCCTGATCTTTGCCAACCCTATCTGGAACCATGCAGTAAAGGCCAGCGGCGGATGAGTATAGATCTGTTTACTGCAGCCGCCCAGATAATTAACCTTTTCATCCTTATCTGGCTCCTGAAAAAATTTCTTTACGGTCCGGTTTTAAGGACAATGCATAAGAGACAGGAACAAATAACTGAAAAACTGCAGGAGGCCGCAAAAGAAAAGGCGGCGGCTGAAGAAGAAAAAAAACACTATAAGGCCCTTCAGGAAAAGGCTGGCCAGGAAGCCCGGGAAAAACTGCGGGAGGCTGGCCGGGAGGCCGATGACCTGCGGCAGCGCCTGATGAAAGAGGCCAGGGATGAGGAGGAAAAAGCCCGCCGCAAATGGCACAGAGAACTGGAAAATGAAAAAGAGCAATTCCTTATCCGGACGAGCCGTACTGTTGCCGAAGAGTTCGGCAGACTGAGCCGGAACGCTTTCAGTGCACTTGCCGACCAGGACTTTGAAAGGGAAATGGTCAAACGTTTCCTGGAAAAAACCGGCAGAGAACCGGACATAAAGGTCCTGAAATCCTTAAAGGATAAGGATAAAGATGATATCCGGGTGGTCAGCAGCCGGGAATTAAGCCCTGCTCTCCAGCAGCAGATCAGGGAGCATCTTAAAAAAATGTGCGGCAGAAGGCTCGGATTGCATTTCGAAACCGACCCTGATTTACTGGCCGGGATTGTTGTCGAGGTGGAAGGCCGCAAAGTGGGATGGCATCTCAGCCGTTACCTGGATGATTTTCAGAAAAGACTGAAAGAGAATCTGGAGCAGTCAGGTAACAGGAGTCAGGAGTAAGCCGGATACTTCTTAATTCATAATTATTAATTTATACCTTTCTCACCATGCTAGAAAAAACCAGAGAAAATCAGGAAAAGGCCTTCAGCCAAGCCCTGTCTACCCATAAGGCCAGAATAAACCAGGAAGACACCGGCCATATAACCTCTATAACCGGCCCCATTGCCTGGGCCTCCGGGCTTGGCTCGGTCGGTTTTGAGGAACTGGTGGAATGCGAAGACGGAACCCGGGCTATGGTGGCCTCCCTGGCGGCTCACAGTGCAGGATTAATACTTCTGGACAGTTCCACCAATATGCAGGCCGGTATGGAGGTGAAAAGGTTAAGAAGAGTAGTTGATATAGGCACAGGGCCTGATCTTTTGGGACGGGTCTTTACTGCTACCGGCGAAGCGCTGGACAACAAGGGACCCCTGAAAACAGACCGGAGCCTGCCTGTTGAAAGGCCGGCACCGGCTATTATGGACAGAGATCCGGTAACCTCCCCCCTGGAAACCGGAATCAAGGTAGTGGATACCCTGATCCCGGTGGGCAAGGGACAGAGGGAACTTATCCTGGGGGACCGCCAGACCGGCAAGACTGCTATCGGACTGGATACAATAGCCAACCAGAAGGGCAAGGATGTCATCTGTATATACGTCGCCATCGGCCAACGGGGGTCCGCCGTAGCCAGGGTCATTCACGAACTGAAAGAAAACGGGGCCATGGACTACACCATAACAATGGTGGCTGGAGGGGATAAGGGTCCGGGTCTGCAGTATATTACCCCCTATGCCGCTACCTCCCTGGGGGAATATTTCATGGAACAGGGTAAGGATGTTCTGATTGTTTATGACGATCTGACCAGGCATGCCCGGGCCTACCGGGAACTTTCCCTGCTCCTGGAGCATCCTCCCGGACGGGAAGCCTTTCCCGGAGACATCTTTTATATCCATTCCCGGCTTCTGGAACGTTCCACCCATCTGCGCCAGAAACTGGGAGGCGGTTCCCTTACTGCACTGCCTGTCATTGAGACCGAGGAGCAGAATCTCTCCGCCTATATCCCCACCAACCTTATTTCCATTACCGACGGCCAGATATATCTATCCCCCGAGCTTTTCTCCAAAGGTATGCTGCCGGCCGTAGATGTAGGCAGGTCAGTTTCCAGGGTTGGCGGCAAAGCCCAGAGACCTGCTTTTAAAGGGCTGGTAGGCGAACTTAAACTTTCTTATTCCCAGTTCGAGGAGCTGGAAAATTTCTCCCGTTTTGCCACCCGACTTGATAAAAAAACCCGCCAGGCCCTGGAAAGAGGAAAACGTCTCCGGGAACTCTTACGGCAGCATCGTTACAGCCCCAGAAAGGACTACGAACAGGTGGTTACCATGCTGGCCCTGATCAGGGGGCTGTTTGATCAGGTAACCCTTGATAAGATGGCAGAGGCGGAAGAAGAGCTGCGCCGGGCGCTCGAAAGCGAAGCGAAAGAAATCAGGGCCTCTGTCTCCGGAGACGAGGAACTAAGCGATAAGCAACAGGACAGACTGGTTGAACTCTGCCGCAAAACCCTGGAAAAGTATAGCAGTTAAGCTTAATCTGCAGACGCCGGATTATTAAAAGGTGAGATAAACGAATATGAAGGTTGATTTTACCAATGCCGAATTTACATCAGCTGGAAAAAAAGATTGATACAGCCACTGGCCTTCAGTCCATAGTTAAAACCATGAAGTCCATGGCTGCAGTCAATATCCATCAGTATGAACAGGCAGCCTCTTCCCTGGACAGTTATCTGGAAACCATTGAGACAGGTCTTTCCGCAGTGATAGGCGAGACGGAATTCCTCTGGAAACAGGGAAGGCCACAAGGAAGGGAACGGCTCTTGGTGGTTTTCGGATCAGATCAGGGGCTGTGCGGCCGCTTCAATAAAAAACTTGTGGAATTTCTCCAGTACGAAAAAAAAGAAATTCTGCCCCGGAACGAGATATCACTGCTGGTCACCGGGGCCAGAATCAAAAACCGGCTGGAAAGCGAGGGCTATAATATCATTCAGGGCTTCTGGTCACCCGGCTCTGTAGAAGGAATAAACCGGCACATTCTGAAAATTGTCCTGGAGATCTCGTCCTGGCGGGAAAGGCAGGCGGAAAACAGGATAGACCTGCTGTTCAACTATCATAACCAGAGCGGCAGTACAGCGGAACCCCTGCATCTCCCCCTCTTCCCCCTCGGCCCCCGGAAATTACGGGAATTAACAGAACGTCCCTGGCCCAGCCGCTGTCTGCCCTGGTTTGCCGAAAAAGCCGACAATCTTGCTTCTTACCTTATCCGGCAGTTCCTATTTGTTGCCATCTTCCGGGCCCAGGCCCAGTCCCTGGCCAGTGAACAGGCCAGCCGCCTGCAGTCCTTGCAGCAGGCGGAAAAAAACATACGGGAACATCTGGAAGAACTGCAGAGCGACTACCGCCAGCTGCGCCAGTCAGTAATCACCGGCGAACTGCTTGACCTGGTATCCGGCTTTAAAAGCGCAGCCGGCAAAAGCCATACATAAATGATCAGCCCAGTACAATCCTATCCTCGACTCCATGCAGCATTCCCACCATCAGGGTAAGATGCTCCCGCAATTGCCGGGTAAGCAAAAAATTTTCCCTGACAAATTCTTTGGCCTTGGCACTGATCTCTTCCAGTTTATTGGGATTATGCAGGAGATAACGGATTCGCAGGGCAGCACCTTCCGGGGAATTAACCAGATAACCGGTCTGATGATCAATGACCTGTTGACAGATTCCGCCGGTATTGCCGCCGATAACCGGCTTGCTCTTCCACAGTCCTTCGGTAACTGTGAGACCGAAACCTTCCTTGGTCGACTTCTGGATAATGATATCAGCCAGGCGCTGCAGTCCGTTTACAATACGATGGGCATCAGGAGGAAGCAGAAGGATCTGGATATTGTCATCATCTGCTGCTGCCTGCCGTACCTCTTCCAGGACCTCGGCACCCTCGGGATCGTCGGTTGCCTCACCACCGGCCAGGATTAAATGGATAGAGGGAATAAACCGCCTGGCCATCTTATAGGCATTGATGACCCCGATCGGGTCCTTGAAACGGTCAAACCGGGAGATCTGGAGGAGCAGGGGATGACTTTCCATAAGCTGATAATTATTGTTTATTTCCTCCAACTCTTCACGGCTCAGTTCCATATTTTTATCACTCAGAGGATCTATGCTGGGCGGAATAATGTACTGGGGGTGAGGGAGAGACTGGGAGAATTTAGCCAGGGAAAATATACTGGCATCATATTCGGTTATATAATGTCTCAGGAATTTCCACACCGGCCGGTAAGGCTGGCTGGCATCAATGTGGCAGCGCCAGAACCAGCTTCCTTTCCGGTTGGGACAGAAATGCAGAAGAGCGGCAGGCTGGGGATCATGAATGAAGACAAAATCCGCCTCCTCCAGGGTGGGACGCAATTCTTCCGCATGTTGGGCATTGATCTCCAGGTACTTATCCAGAAGCCGGGCGGGAATATTGGCAGGCATTCCCTGCAGGGCGTTGTGCATGGACTTTGTACACTTAAAAAAGTCTCCGTCACCGGTAATGACCTCCCACCGGGCATCAATATTAAGCTCCCGGGTAAGCGGGACGAGCTTGGTAAGAATTTCCGCCACTCCTCCCCCCAAACGGGTTGAGTTAACATGAACCACCTTCATACCCTGCAGAGGTTCGGAAAGCTGCTGCAGGTGTCTTATAACATCCCCTCCGGCAACCTCGGCATATGAGTCAAGTAAACCGGCCATATTTTCATCCTCCCTGGAAAAATTCTGCGAAAACAGCGGCAATCCTGCTCCGCAGCTTATTCAACGTATCAAAATAAGGGTCCAGATCTGCGAGTTTTTCACAGAGACCACTGCACTCCTCCCAGTTCTCCAGCCAGGCCCGGAAATCGTCTTTTCCTTCGGCAACCCGCCTGCGGGCATCAATAAAATGATAAAAAATCGTGCTTGGTGAAAGATCAGGGATAATTTCGCCCAGTTCTCTCGGTTCAGCCACCCGTACATGGGTGTCAAAAACTACAATCCGGGAACGAATAAATTCCAGAGCACTGGAAGCGGGAAACCAGGACAGGCAGCTGGCTTCATTCATCCTTTCCATGACTACATCGATAATCTCCCGGCGCAATGATTCCAGATCAGGGAAGTCAGTCGGCGATATCAGGGCAAGCTGTTCAGCAAGCTTGTCATCATCCAGCTCCCGCTTGGCCCAGGAGGCAAAATCATTATTAAACTCCCGCTCTTCAAAACGAGGCAAAAGCAGCCCCCCCCAGAAATGATGGTAAATACTGGCAGGAGTTATCTTATTTATTATATTGAAAAATTCCTTTAAAGTTACCGCACTTTCACCGGTGGCTATGGCTATCAGGGCACAGTCCTTGATCTCGAAGATATTATCATCAGGGGTTTCTGATCTTATCTCTTCATTATCATGCGCCATGGCTTCCTCCTTATGACTAGAGCCGAATATTAAATATGGAGCAGGGATCCGGGAAAATCAGCAAAAACCTCTTTAGCCGGCAGCCACAACCTGCCTTGCTCCTGCCTGCAGCTCACGATCCCTCCTGTCATCAACTCGCTAAAATTCTCTTTTTCAAGAAGGGCCTGTCCGCATTCAGGATTTTCCGGAATCCATATTACCGTATCAGTCCATACTTCTTCTTGCAAAGGTAATTCCGATCCCTTCTCCAGAAGAGTACCCACCAGTCTGGGTACTGATACTACCATCATTTTTCCGTTAAGACAGCGGGCAAAGGAACAGATATGATCTGCACGGGAACCCGTCACCTTTAGGGGTAGATATTTTCCCTGCTCAAAAAGTTCGGGAAACTCGCGTCTGAAATTAAGAACCTTCCAGATAAGATATAACTTGATTCTGCCATCCTCCATGTTATGCAGCAGATCAAAAACCAGGCTGCGGCTGTCTTCTCCGGAAGAAAAACGCCCCTGCAGATTTTCCAGCAGCCGCCGCCGGTGCTCATAGTCCACCGGCCGGCGGTTATCAGGATCCACCAGGCTGTAGTCCCAAAACTCGTTGCCCTGATAGATATCAGGTACCCCCGGCGAGGTCAGTTTAAGCATGGTCTGGCCAAGGCTGTTAAAAAAAGCCAGCCTGCTGATTTTTTGCTGAAAAGACAGAAAATCTTCCTGGAAAACACTGCTGCGGGCCGGATCCAGTAAGACCTCTATAAAATCCTGCAGGGCCTCTTCATAATCAGGGTCGGGATTAAGCCAGGAGGTGTGAACCTTGGCCTCCTTGACCGCCTTGGTCATATATCCCTGTATACGCTGCCGGAAATTATCCAGGGTCTCTCCTTCCAGATCCTCCAGGGGCCAGGCCCCAATCAGAGTCTGGTACAGCAGGTACTCGGTGTTGGAATCCGGTATCGATTTACCTTTGCTCTTACCTGAAGGTAAATTCTGGTAAAGCGGGGAGTTTAACTGGCCGGTCACCTGTCTTTTATGGACCTTATTCAGTCTGGACCAATAATCCAGTTTAGCCTTCCACTCTTCCGGAAATTCAGAGATGAGACTGATCCGGGCCCGGACATCTTCACTGCGCTTGCTGTCATGGGTAGAGGTATTGAGCATGGAATGGGGCCAGTTTTTCTGCCTGGAAATATTTTTCTGATGAAATTCTTCGACAGTAATGCCGAAACAGTCAGGTTCTCCGCCCACATCATTCAGGGAAACCAGCCGGTTATAGCGATAAAATGAAGTATCCTCCATACCCTTGGCCATAACCGGGCCGGTATACTGCTGGAAACGCATGGCAAAACGAAAAACCCGCTGCCGGTAAGATTCTGACTTGCCTTGGGCTATTGTAGTCAGCAAGACATCACGGATAAAGTCGTAAATGGTCAGATCGGCCGACCTGCTCCTTTTTCTGGCCATGGTCACCGCCTTGTCCATGATGGCCTGATCTGCTGAAAAAACCTGGTGCCGGGAGATGTAAGTACGGTAAACCGGGAAAAAAGCCACTATTTCGGTCAGTGCTTCCTCCAGATTGTCCAGGGTGAAGTCCCGGGTATGGGGATCTGACTCTGCAATCCTTGCCAGTTCGGTGGTCAGGACCTTGAGTTCAGCGGCCATAGCTCCCCGCATAATCTGTTTCTTGGACCTGGCCAGAATTTCCCGGAAATCCATGCTCCGGCCTAAAAACCCCTCATAGATCCCGGTAAATCTCTGCGCACCCGCCGGGTCAACAAAAAGTCCGGTACATAGAGCAGCAAAATCATAGCCTGTGGTCCCATGTACCGGCCAGTTCCCGGGAAGAACTTCATCTCCGACCAAAATTTTCTCAGCCACGATATACAGAGGACGTCTAATTGTATCCCCAGATGGCTTAAAGGTGTAAGGCGCAGGGTGCAGGGTAAACCCTGAATCCCTGAGCCTGAAGCCTTCAGGCAGGTTGTGGTACGCCAAGGGGCCGAACGGTTCACTGCTCCCCTTCTGCTCAGTGGCCATACCGGCCAGGGCTGCCACCCTCTCCTGAAGACGCTTAAAATACTGGACCGGGTCAAAGAGACCATCCGGGTGATCGATGCGCAGTCCCTGGACCCTGTCTTCGCCAATAAGATTCAATACCAATTTATGGCTGGCCTCAAAAACGGCCTGGTTTTCCATGCCCAGCCCCCCCAGATCATTAATATCAAAAAACCGGCGGTAGTTTATCTGTTCGGCTGCCACCCGCCAATAGGCCAGGCGCCAGGCCTGGACCTCCAGAAGTTCGTGAAGCAGGGCAGGATCAGCCTGGTAATCCTCACCCCCGTTATACTCGCGCAGGCACTCCTCAAGATAGTGGCTTATATCCGCTTCAGTACCGTACAACTCTGCCAGGCGGTGTTTATGAACCTCTTTATCACGATTACGTTCGTTAACTGCCTCACTTGTCGTCTTGTCCCGGGAAGGAAGATTACCAAAGGAGGTAACCAGACTCTGGAATTCCAGCAGCGCGGGATTTTCCTCTCCCATTCTGGAAGACAGGTCATGCAGACGGCGCCCCAGAATACGGGGGTACTGCCGGGGATCAATGGGAAAACGGTGTTCATAGTATTCCACGGAAAAACTGCCCTGCCCGGGGAAAAACCTGAGACTGAGGTCCCCCCGGTCCAGGACATTACCATAATGATCCCCCAGGACCGGCAGCAAAACCTTCCCTCGCAGTTCATCTTTTAACGGTGCCCAGTCAATATCAAAAAACCGGGCATAATTGGAGGAAGGTCCGTTTTCCAGGACATCCAGCCACCAGATATTATCGCTGCCCATAATACCCATGTGGTTAGGTACTATATCCAGGATATGCCCCAACCCCTGCTCTTTCAAAGAATTACTGAAATCAACAAATCCCTGCCAGCCACCGAGTTCGGGGTTTAAAGAATTATGATCAATTATATCATAACCATGACTGCTGCCCGGCCGGGCTTTTAGGCAAGGGGATGAATAGCAGTGGCTGATGCCCAGGGTCCTCAGGTAGCCGGTAAGAGAGGCGGCATCCTCAAACCTGAAACCGCTGTGGAACTGCAGCCGGTACGTGGCCCTGGGAATGGAGAACTCTCTTCCGAAGCCTGAACCGCTGTACTTCCCTGCTTCTTCCGGAAAAGGAGTCCGGGGAGGGGCAACTGCTGCTCCTCTTTCGCGGCGCAGACAGGCCATAAACCTTTCCACCTCTTCCTCTGAACTCCAGTTTTCCAGGACCAGGGAAAGCCGGCGGCGCCAGTTGGGCACTTCATTAACGGTACCGGGCAGATTGACCTGCTCTACCTGGCCCAGAATATCCTCGAGCCCGGCCACCATGATCTTGGCCGGAGTACGGGCCAGATAAAGATGGACCGCCCGCCTCAAAGCAGGGGTCATCTCCGGGACAGAGACGGGATTAACAGCCATTCCCTCCGGCAGAAGCCCTTCCCGTTTCAGGGCCAGTAAAAGGCGAGCCCGGTCTCCGGCCCGCTCCACTACCTGTTTCTCGTAGATATCCTGGTCTGGAAAAAGTTGAAGAGCCTGTCTGGCATCCAGGTCCTCACCAGCCCAAAAACCGGCCAAAGTAGGGAGATCATGGGTACTTGGAGCCACCAGGGCCTGAGAAGGATAGTCAGCCGGCCTCTTGAACATACCCTGCTGATCTTTTTCAAAGAGAAATAAACGGTAAGAGAGGATCCCCAAGGGACCCAAAGACTGCCGGATCTCGTCCGGAACAGTACCCAGGTCCTCGCCGATAATCAGACAACGGTTACGCCAGCTCTCCAGTGCCAGTATACCAAGCATTTCCTGAAAAGGATATGAAATATAAGCACCCTGATCCGGCCCCAGACCCAGGGGGATCCAGTACAATCGTTTGAGCCCCATTACGTGATCAAGTCGCAGGGCCCCGGCATAACGCATATTCTGACGTAAGGTACTAATAAAGGGGGCATAGGCACTTTCCCGCAATCTTGCCGGTATCCAGGCCGGTAACCCCCAGTCCTGTCCCTTGAGATTAAAATCATCCGGGGGCGAGCCTATACTGGCCCCCAGGCCGTAAAGATCCTGATTGGCCCATACCTCTGCTCCTCCAGGATCAACGCTGACCGCCAGATCCTGGTAAAGCCCCACTCCCAGGCCCAGTTCCCAGGCCCTTCTTCCAGCTGCTTCAAGCTGCAGCCAGGCCTGCCACTGCAGATACTCAAAAAACTCCAAACGCTCAACATTGGCGGCGATAAAGGCGGTTACGGCCCCGGATTCAGGGTCCTGGTAAAATTCAGGCCAGTCCTGCCAGCAGGTTATCTCCGGATCCTGCCTCTGAAAATGCTCCTGCAGGGCCTCATACAGGGCCTGGTTCCTCAATTCCTTCCCCTGTCCGGACTGAAAAGAACGAAAGGCAGCAGACCGGTCGTTGCTCTGTTCCAGATAATGGCGCCGGAAATGCCTGTAAAGAATTTCCAGCACCTCAAATTTTACTTCGGCTACACCTGAATAATCCACGAATTCCGAGGTCCGTAAGGCCCGGAGCTTGGCCTGGAAAGACTCGTCTTCCAGCCTCTGTCTGGCCTCTTGACACTCATTGAAGTCCGCTATCGCCTCTATATCCAGATTAAGAACATTGTAAAACAACCGGCTGGAAGGGCTGTAGGGACTGGCCTGAACAGGATTATGCGGGAAAAGGGCATGCAGGGGATTCAGGCCGACCACTCCTGCCCCGCTCTGAGCGGCAAACTCCAGAAGCCTGATAAGATCGGTGTAGTCTCCAATCCCCCAGTTGCGCTCAGAACGGAGAGAGTAAAGCTGGGCAGCCAGCCCCCAGACCCGGCCGGTGCCTTCCAGGGCTTGAGGCTGATAACAACGGAGAGGAGCAACAATCAGGCTTGTCCCGGCTTGCCAGTCCTCTTCTCCCCCAAATATTTCCAAACGGTGATAACCCGGTGCTGGTAGACCGGTAAGAGGGAAAATAAAACGCTGCCACTCTCCCCCACCTATGGTTCTGGTTTCCAAAACAGTCAGGCCGGCGGAACTTAAATCACCTTGTCTCTGGGAACCATTTTCCTCTAACAGCCGCCAATACAGTCTCTCAAAATCTGATTCAGCCTGATGGACAGGCAGGGTGATCTCCACATTGACTGTTTCCTGATTCTCCCAAACCACCAGAACAGGGGGCAGCCTGTCCAGCCATTCCTTGTCTTTCAGTTCTTCCAGCCGCTGGCCGGCCTCTTCTTCAGAAGAAACCCTGATCCCCATGGCAGCCAGCAGAGAATACCTGGTGGAATCAGAGACAAAATGGCGTTCTCCCCAGATATCGGCGTAATCCGTGATAATGCCGATATAATCACATAATTTCTCAAGATATGTCTTGTTATCCTGCATATGCCTGCTTTTTATAATCAGATCTGCTGAAAATCAACCTGCCGGTTGATAAATTCCGGAAACTATCCGGCTCAACCCCGAAATCAGGTCATCCTGAACTACAATGATATCATTCTTACCTGTTACCTGACAAGATATAAGTGCCCTGCTGAATTAGGCCTTTCAAGTTTAAAAATCACATTTAGCGCATTGCCCTGTGGACTGAAGAGTTCAAATTCAATTTTCCGGATTGATTTATCTATATGATATAGCGTGCAAATTTTTAGTGAAACAGGTTACTTGACGGTTGGTAAGCCATTCAGGCCGGATCAAGCAGCACCTTTAAAGTCCCGGGCCGGGCAGCCCGGGCAAAGGCCTGCTCCCCTTCATCCAGGCGAAACCTTTGCTGGATAAGGGGTCTGGGGTCCACCATTTTCCCGGCCAGAAGGCGAAGCGCAGGAGGAAAAGGGCCGCACCTGGAACCAATCAGGCTTATCTCATCCACCACCAGGCTGGACAGATTCAGTTGACACTCGTCCCTGCAGGTTGTTTTCAGGACAATAACGCCACCGGGACGAACGGCGCGACGAGCCAAGGAAAAACCCGAGACAGTGCCACTGGCCTCCACCACGATATCAGCCCACTCCTTCTCAACCTCACTCTCGACAAGGGGAAAAACAGAAAGATCAGAAAGCAGATCACTCTGTTTTTTATGGCGAGTGACAGCACTAATTTCACAGCCAATCAGGACCAGGGTCCGGGCGATAAGCTGACCCAAACGGCCGCTGCCTACTATAAGGATTTTGTCTGAAGGCCTTATCCGGAGCTGTTCCTGAATCCGCAGAGCAGCAGCAAGCGGTTCGACAAAAACAGCCTCTTCATCCGAGACATTTTCCGGTACAGGGTGAAGATTGGCTACAGGCAGACTCAGGTATTGACCAAAACAGCCCTGACGGCCTTTTATTCCTGCTACCGTCCTTTCCCGGCAGTGAGAATAAAGTCCCTGCCTGCAAAAGGAACAGGAAAAACAGACACAGTTTATCTCGCCAACTACCCGGCGTCCGGTCAAGGAAGGTTCGGAAGAGGCCTTAACCACCTCGCCTACAAACTCATGGCCCGGTATCCCGGTAAAGGGATAATACCCCTTGACAAGTTCCAGATCAGTACCGCAGATCCCGGCCAGCCTGACCCTGATAAGGGCCTCGTCTTCTCTGGGCTCAGGTATGGCAGTATCTTCCAGGAAAAAAATTTTACCGTTTTGCAAATAGAGAGCTTTCATTGTTTTCGATTAAAACCGGTCACGACAAGGTCATGCTTTACGGTGTATAAATCCACAGCCAATCAGCAACCACAAAAAAACAAAGGACTGTAACCAATTAAGATTACAGCCCTTTTATTTGTCTGGTGGCGATGCAGGGACTTGAACCCCGGACGCTACGGATATGAGCCGTATGCTCTAACCATCTGAGCTACATCGCCGTGTAACAAGGAAAGAATATTTACCCTATTCAAATTGGAGTGTCAACCTCTTTCTTCAACCTCCACCGCAGGAAGTTAGCTCTCCGCATTTGCGCAATATTTGGGACATGATGCCAGAGGCACGGCACTATAAAAAAAAGGAGGATCCCATGCGGTGGGATCCTCCTTGGTACAACGTAAAAACTCACTCGGGTGAGTTCAGGCAGCAGGGGCGATTACATCATTCCGCCCATTCCGCCCATTCCTCCCATTCCGCCGCCACCCATCGGCGGCATTCCTCCTCCTCCGCCTTCGTTGTCATCCGGAATATCCGCAATAACACATTCGGTGGTCAGGAGCATACCGGAGACAGAAGCAGCGTTCTGCAGCGCGGTGCGGGTTACTTTTGCGGGATCTATAACACCAGCGGCAATGAGGTCTTCATATTTCTCGGTTGCGGCATTGAACCCGTTGGCCTTGTCAAGTGTCTTGACATGTTCTACGACAACGGAGCCTTCACAGCCGGAGTTTTGGGCGATCTGACGGACGGGCTCTTCCAGAGCGCGCAGCAGAATGTTGCGGCCAAGTCCCTGCTCGCCCTCAAGCTTGAGCTCCTTAAGAGCGCTAAGGCAACGGATGTAAGCAACACCACCACCCGGCACGATACCTTCTTCCACTGCGGCACGGGTCGCGTTCAGAGCGTCTTCAACACGCGCCTTTTTCTCTTTCATTTCAACTTCAGTGGCAGCGCCGACATTAATCACGGCAACTCCTCCGATCAGTTTGGCAAGACGCTCCTGGAGCTTCTCACGATCATAATCGGAAGTGGTATCTTCAATCTGGGCACGGATCTGCTTGACGCGTGCAGCAAGTTTTTCTTTGTCACCGGCACCGTCGACGATAGTGGTATTATCCTTGTCAACACTGATGCGCTTACAGGTGCCAAGATCGTTGATAGTGACATTCTCGAGCTTGATGCCGAGGTCTTCGGTGATAACCTGGCCACCGGTGAGGACAGCGATGTCTTCCAGCATGGCCTTGCGACGATCACCGAATCCCGGAGCTTTAACGGCAGCAACATTCAGGGTGCCGCGCAATTTGTTGACCACCAGAGTGGCAAGCGCTTCACCATCGACATCTTCAGCGATAATGAACAACCCTTTACCGGATTTTGCCACGGACTCGAGCACAGGGAGAAGATCCTTCATGTTTGAAACCTTCTTCTCAACGAGGAGAATATAGGGATCTTCCATGGAAACTTCCATACGCTCCGAATCGGTTACAAAATAGGGAGAGAGATAGCCGCGGTCAAACTGCATGCCTTCAACGACATCAAGGCTTGTTTCCATGGCTTTGGCTTCTTCCACGGTAATAACGCCTTCCTTACCGACCTTGTCCATGGCCTCGGCAATGATGCTTCCGATGGTCTCATCGCTGTTTGCGGAAATGGTACCGACCTGGGCAATCTCTTTCTGCTCTTTGGTCGGGGTAGCGATCTTGGCGAGCTCACTGACAACAACGTTGACAGAGGCATCGATGCCGCGCTTGATTTCCATGGGATTGCCGCCGGCTGCAACCAGCTTGGCACCTTCTCTGTAGACAGTCTGTGCCAGAACCGTCGCCGTGGTGGTTCCGTCACCGGCGACATCGGATGTCTTCGAGGCAACTTCACGAACCATCTGGGCGCCCATGTTCTCAAACTTGTCCTCGAGCTCGATCTCTTTGGCCACGGTAACACCGTCTTTGGTGATGGTCGGCGCGCCGAAGGATTTCTCGATGAGGACATTACCCGTTGACCGACGTCACAACGCCCAATAATCGGCGACAGGACCGGCCCATGCAGGGACAGCACCAGCAACCGACGGTCTATGACCGGCGCAGCCTGACCTATGCGAATTCTTTCGATTCGCGGTTTCGGGCGACGGTGATCCGCGCGATGGAATGGCTGACCGGCAAGATCACCATCATCCGCCGGGTGCGCCAATTCGAGCGCATGGGCACGCCCAAGGGGCAGGCCTTCTGGCCGGCGACGATGAAAGCGATGGGGATAGACCTGCTGACCCCCGACGGGCAACTGGCGCGTATCCCCGCCGAGGGGCCGGTGGTTTTCGTGGCCAACCACCCGCACGGGCTGGTCGACGGGATGATCCTGGCCGACCTGATCGGGCGGCGCCGCAATGATTACCGCATCCTGACGCGCTCTTTGCTGACCGGGATCGACGAAAGCGCGGCCAGCTACATGATTCCCGTGCCGTTCCCGCATCAACCCGACGCGCAGGCCGAGATGATGCGCATGCGCGGCGAGGCCATGGCGCATCTGGAAAAGAAGGGTCTCATCGCGCTCTTCCCTTCGGGCGTGGTCGCCACCTCGCAAACCGCGTTCGGCCCGGTGATCGAGGCGGAATGGAACGTGTTCACCGCCAAGATGATCCGCAAGTCCGGCGCCACGATCGTGCCCTGCTATTTCAGGGGCACCAATTCGCGTGCCTACCAGATCGCCAACCGCATTTCGCCCGCGCTGCGGCAGGGATTGCTGCTGCACGAGGTGGTGAAAAGCTTCGACAAGCCGCAGGCGCCGGTGATCGGCCCGGCCATCACGCCCGACCGCTGGGAAGACCCGATCAAGACGCCGCGCAAGTTCGTGGCGGACCTGCGCGCGCATACGCTGGCCTTGAAAGACGACCCCGACCGGCAGTTCTGAGGTCGTGGCTCAGCGCGTCGGGACAGGCACCTCGCCGC
>JAWOFO010000002.1:0-36996 GCA_046497465.1 Desulfobia sp. | reverse complement strand
TCAGCCACTAAAGAAAAAATCTGGAAGGCCCATATTAAGGCCTGCAGCCGGAGCGGTCTGAGCCGGAAAGAATATTGCCGCCGGCATAGTCTTTCCTACCATGCCTTCTATTACTGGAAGAAAAAACTGTTTCCCCAGGCCGATCCGGGACCTGATCTTGTGGCAGTGCCGCTGAGAAAAAGCTCACCGGTCCGGGAGAGCAATATGGCCTCCTCCCTGAAAGTCGAGGTGGGGGACAGGTTTAAGGTCGAGGTCCGGGAAGGCTTTTCCAGGCAGACCCTTGCCAGAGTAATTTCCATCCTGGAGGAGTGTAAATGATCCACAGCCGGGATGATATCAAAGTCTTCCTGGCGGTTGGTGCCACTGACATGAGAAAGTCCATCAACGGCCTGTCTATCCTGGTGGAAGACCAACTGGATCTTGATCCTTTTACCGGCCACTATTTTGCTTTCTGCAACAGGAAGCAGACCATGGTCAAAATCCTCTACTGGGACTGCAACGGTTTCTGTCTCTGGCTTAAGAGACTGGAAAAGGACAGGTTCCAGTGGCCGGACTCCAGGGAAGAGATCATTAACATCGGCAGGAAGGAGCTGAACTGGCTCCTGGACGGTCTGTCCATATACCAGCATGAGGCCCATCAGCATTTAAATTACTCGGCCATATTGTAAGAAAAAAAGTAGATTTTTTTAAAGATATCTCTTGCAATATCAGTAAGATATGTTAGTATGTGTTCATGAGTTTAGACGTAGCCGAACTACCCGATGATACCCAGCTGCTCAAACAGATGCTGATCGATGCCCAGAGCCATTTTGAGCAGGTGTTGATTGATACTCAAAGTAATTTTGAGCGGGAAATCAATCTGTTGCTGGAAGAAATCCGCCTTCTGCGCCAGAAACGCTTTGGCAGTAAAAGCGATAAGGACGGGGCTTACAATCAACCACTCCTGTTTGACATGCCTGAACCGGCAGAGGTTGATGAGGAAGATTCTTCAAAAGAAGAAGTAGAGGTTCCGGCCCATACCAGGAAAAAGAAGGGCAGGAAGCCGATTCCTGATGATCTCCCCAGGGTGGAAGTTGTCCATGATCTGCCCGAGGAAGATAAAGTCTGCAGCTGTGGCTGCAGCTTAAGCCGGATCGGCGAGGAAACCTCGGAGCAGCTTGATATCATTCCGGCCAAGATGCAGGTGATCCGCAATATCCGCCCCAAGTATGCCTGCCGCAAATGTGAAGGGCTTGATGATGAAGGCCCGTCCGTAAAGACTGCCCCGGTCCCGGCTCAGATTATTCCCAAGTCCATGGCAACACCCGGTCTTCTTGCTTACATCCTGACCGCCAAGTTTGCCGACGCCCTGCCGTTTTACCGTCAGGAGAAACAGTTTGCCCGCCTGGGAGTTGATCTGGGCCGGTCCACCATGTGCAACTGGGCCATGAAGGCGGCCGAGGCCTGCCAGCCCCTGCTCAACCTGATCCAGGATGAAATCCAGTCCGGCCCCATAATCAACATCGATGAAACCACTGTTCAGGTTCTTATGGAAAGCGGCCGGGACCCCACCACCAAATCTTACATGTGGATCTTCCGAAGGGGAGATCCGGATAAAACAGCCCTGCTCTACCAATATCATCCCACCCGCTCCGGCAGTGTGGCCTCAGAATTCCTGCGTGATTTTAAAGGATACGTGCAGACCGATGGCTACAGTGGTTATGATTTCCTGGACCATCAGAAGGATATCCGTCATGTCGGCTGCTGGGCCCATGCCCGGCGTAAATTCATGGATGTGGTCAAGGCCCAGGGAAAGAACCGTAAAAAGACCGGTAGTGCCGATGTTGCCCTGAACTATATACGGAAGATCTACCGGATTGAAAAACAGGCCAGGAAGGACGAGCTGACCTCCGAAGAACTACATAGAGAACGTCGGGACAAGGCCCGGCCCATACTTGATGAATTCCGGGACTGGCTGGTTAAAAGATCCAGCCAGACACCTCCCAAGGGGCTCCTTGGCAAGGCGATTAAATATACTTTAAAGCAGTGGGACCGCCTGGTTGGTTACCTGGAGGACGGTCGTCTTTCTCCGGATAATAATGCTGCGGAAAACTGCATCCGGCCTTTCGTCCTAGGACGAAAGAATTGGCTGTTTTCCGGCACTCCTGAGGGAGCAGCCGCCAGTGCCGCCCTCTATAGCCTGATTGAAACAGCCAGGACCAATAACCTGGAGCCCTACAGTTACCTGCGTTACATCTTCGGCAAACTACCTCTCGCAGAAACGATTCAAGATTTTGAGGCCCTGCTGCCCTGGAATCTGGACAATCATACTATCCTGGCCCAGGATATTTTAAAAGAGGCGGTTGCCTAAGCGCTTACAAAAATAAACCAGTAACCAGCAAACACGTCACACCCGTCACACACACCATAACTACACAACATATTGAAATTATTTAAAAATAAAATAAAGATAAACCAGCAGCCAGCAAACAGGAATTCCTGTAATTATTTTGTTAAAAAATCTATTTTTTTGATATTTAAGTTGACAGATGGTCAAGTTCATTACTATATGTATAGTTAAAGATGAATTATTTGTTTATCCGGTTATATTTTTTACATTATAATATCATCCAGCTAAATCAATGCCTTGCACGCCGTAACAGCGTTTCCGTTTAGGGAGGGAACCGATGGGAGCCACAATAACGGGGAATCCAAATCTATATAATTTCCAAAAAAAAATACAACAGCACATACACAATATTGAATCAATGAAGCTGTATTTTATACTTCCTTGGTTATATTACCATTATATTTTCTTGTTTTATTTAAACAGGCGTGCAATACGGGAAGTACGTAAATTAATGGAAGAATGCATAGATACCTGCGACGGCAATTGCCAAGTTGAATTATGCAAAAATGCAAAAAAGACCCGCAATTCTTTATGGAAGTTATATAACCTTCTACCAAAAAAAAGAATTTTTTCTCCCCTTCGCTCTAACCTTGAAAAAATCTTCTATGATTGGGATGATATTGTTGAAGATTCCACTCTTGGTCAAGATCAGGAATTTCGCGATTTAATTAGTGAGCTGTCAGCCCGAGTATAAATGCATGTAAGGCTCACCGAATCATTTAAGTCTCGGCAAAAGAAATTTCTTAAAACATATCGTAAAACCGAAAATAATCTCGAGAAGACCCTTCAAGGATTAAGCAGTAATCCAGAGATAGGGGATCAGTATCCTGGTTTCGGCAATTACTCCGTTAGAAAAATACGAGGTAGTATGCCTGAATATGGCTTATTTATGCGGAAGGGGTTTAGATTAATCTATTTTTATTCTATAGAAAAAGAGGTTGTTATTCCATTAAACATATACAAAAAAGGTACATTTAATGAAAAAAGATCAAAAAAGACACCAAAAATGCGCTGAAGAATGTATTAAAAGAAATCTAAACCACAGCAGACGCTAAAAGCCGGTCAGGAGAGATCCTTTCCGGCTTTTTTTGTTGCTATAAAAAATCTATTTTTATAATATTTTTGGCTGATCGTTTATTTTATTTTTGATCGTTCATGGTGATGATGAACAATAAGACAGGTAGTCCGGACCCGGACCGGGTGCCTGCCTGGCCCGTGTCCAACGTTAGCTTGCCTGGACAATTAGGCAGGGGTTGGAATGGAGGTTGGAAAAACAAAAAAGACAATAAAAAAGGGGCTAAGCATTAAGCCTAACCCCTTGATTTTACTGGCGGGGCCGACGAGACTCGAACTCGCGACCTCCGGCGTGACAGGCCGGCGTTCTAACCAGAACTGAACTACGACCCCGTGTGTTTTGGTGGGCGGAACAGGGATCGAACCTGTGACCCCCGGCTTGTAAGGCCGGTGCTCTCCCAGCTGAGCTACCCGCCCCTTTCATGCCCTGTTATTTAACAGGATAAATCGGTATAGTCAACCAAAAACATATAGACTAATTTTACGCCGACCGTTTTTCAACTGGCAAGTCTTTCTCAATGGGCCGGGAGGTTATCGGTGTTCCCCTGAATAGTGGTTAGATCCAGACAGAAGGTCTCGTCTGTCGATTTATGGAACAATTTTTCGTCATCGGCCAGAGCAAGGGCCTTCTCCAGGACATTATCCATATGATTAATACAGTCGATTTCCAAACTTTTCAGAATCTTTCCGGATAGTTCCTTCAGATCTCTTTCGTTTTCAGCCGGAATCAGTACATGTTTTATATTCCCCCGTCTGGCTGCCAGTAGTTTTTCAGTAAGGCCGCCAATTGGGAGTACTCTTCCCCGCAGGGTTATTTCACCGGTCAGGGCAATATCCTTGCGAACCGGTTTTTTAAGCAGGGCGGAGATCATAGAGACGGCCATGGTAATCCCGGCAGAAGGGCCGTCTTTAGGGATAGCCCCTTCAGGGACATGGACATGGATATCTATTTTCTGATAGAAATCCGGGGCCAGACCGAGGCGGGCCGCTCTGGTACGGACATAACTCAAAGCGGCCTGAGCCGATTCCTGCATTATATCACCAAGTTTACCGGTAATGTTTAGTTTACCGCTTCCCGGCATAAGTACAGTTTCAATCTGAAGGAGTTCACCACCGACCTCAGTCCAGGCCAGGCCGGTTGCCAGGCCGATTTCGTTTTGTTCTTCAGCCCTGCCGAAACGATATTTGGCCACCCCGAGATATTTATTTACAGTACCTTCCAATACACGATACCTCTTGTTTTTTTTACCGGTAACCCGGTTCCTGGCGATTTTTCGGCAGATAGATGCGATGTTGCCTTCCAGGTGTCTTACTCCGGCTTCTCTGGTATAACTGCGGTTTATCTCAAATATGGCCCCGTTGGTGAAAATAATATCCTTCTCGGCAAAACCGTTTGCTTTTAATTGTTTGGGTACCAGGAATTTTTTGGCTATCTGCAGCTTGTCCTCTTCGGTGTAGCCCGTGAGATGTATTATTTCCATTCTATCCCGGAGGGGATGAGGGATTGTGGTCAGATTGTTGGCGGTGGTAACAAACAGGATGTCTGAAAGATCATAATCAAGATCAAGATAATGGTCATTAAATCCATTATTCTGCTCGGGGTCAAGAACTTCCAGCAAGGCGGAGGACGGATCTCCCCGGAAATCCTGGCTCATTTTGTCAATTTCGTCAAGGCAAAAGACAGGGTTGTTAACTTTAACCTTCTGAAGTGATTGAATAATTTTACCAGGCATAGCCCCTATATAAGTCCGCCTGTGACCTCTTATTTCCGCTTCATCACGAACTCCACCAAGAGACTGTCTGACAAATTTTCTTCCCATAGCCCGGGCAAGCGATTTCGAAAGAGAGGTCTTACCTACACCTGGTGGCCCTACAAGGCAGAGAATTGGTCCTTTTATCTTTTTGACCTGACTCTGGACGGCAAGATACTCAAGGATTCTCTCTTTAGGTTTATGAAGACCAAAGTGGTCTTCATCAAGAATCTGTTCCGCTCTTTTTATATCCAGTTTTTTTCTGGATCTGCTATACCAGGGAAGACTTAAGATGGTATCAATATAGTTGCGGACAACAGTAGCCTCAGCCGACATGGGCTGCATTTTCTTTAATTTGTTAAACTCCTTGTTAAGTTTGTCTTTTGCTGCAGCGGGGAGTTTTTTCTTATTGATCTGCTCCCAGAGATCATCCAGTTCCGAAACGGTATCATCCTCACCCATTTCTTTTCTTATAACCTTCATCTGCTCGGCCAGATAATAGTCCTTCTGGGTTTTCTCCATTTTCTTTTTAACCTGGCCATGGATTCGCTGTTCCAGCAGGGCTATCTCGGTCTCCTTATGGAGGATGCTTAAGACAAGCTCCATGCGGCTGTAAAAGTCGGTCGTTTCCAGAATTTTCTGTTTTTCCTGGGTCTCTATCGGCAGGTGGGAGGAGAGAAAGTCTATAAATTTGACCGGATTGCTGGTCTTTCTAAGTGAGGTAACAACCTCTTTGTTTAACTTCTTGTACTTCTTGTAATACTTTTCAACCTTTTCTGCAATTTCCCTGATATAGGCAGCAGCAAGCTTTTCATCATCCAGGCTGTCCTCCAACTCCTCAATTTCGACACTGGCAAAATTGTCACCGGAATGGTACTTGTTTATACGGCCCCTTCTCTTGCCTTCTACCAGGGCTTTTATAGTACCATCAGGCAGTCTCAGCAGTTGAAGAACAGATGCCACTGTACCCATCCGGTATAAGTTGTCAAAATCTGGTTCATCTACCCCGGAATCCGTCTGGGTTACCAGGAAAATTATCTTATTTCCGGCCATGGCATCTTCCAGGGCCTTAATCGATTTGTCTCTGCCCACAACTAAAGGTGCTACCATATAGGGAAACAGGACAATATCCCGGAGCGGCATCATGGGATAGGCCGTCAGTTCAGCACCGGTAATTTCGTTATCTTTGCTCATGGATCAAGATTCAGCTCAGGCTGTTTTTTGAGATTTTTCATCATGATAAATTACCACTGGATATTCCTCCTCGGTAATTACCTTCTCATTGATGATGCATTCTTTGACGTTAGCCTCGGAAGGCAGTTCATACATGATTTTCAGCATTGCCTTTTCCAGGACAGACCTGAGTCCCCTGGCCCCGGCTTTACGCTTCATGGCCTCTTCTGCAACACTGTACAAGGCTTCATCGGTAAATGTCAATTTTACCCCGTCAAACTCAAAAAGCTTCTTGTACTGTTTGGTCAGGGCATTTTTCGGTTCACAAAGTATGGTGACCAGATCCTCTTTGTCCAATTCCTCCATGGTGGCAATAACCGGAAGACGGCCGAGAAGCTCGGGAATAAACCCGAACTGAAGCAGATCTTCAGGCTGGACATTTGCCAGGATATCGTTCAGCTTTTTTGGGGCATTGGTAACAACCCTGGCCCCGAATCCCATTGATTTGCTGCCCAGGCGGGAATTAATAACCTTATCCAGGCCCACAAAAGCGCCGCCGCAAATTACCAGGATATTGGTTGTGTCTATCTGGATATATTCCTGTTGGGGATGTTTTCTTCCTCCCTTTGGAGGAACACTGGCTACTGTACCTTCTATGATTTTCAAAAGGGCCTGCTGCACCCCCTCACCTGATACGTCCCTGGTAATTGAGGCGCTGTCGGATTTCCTGGCAATTTTGTCAATTTCATCTATATAGATTATACCGCGGCTTGCCCGGTCAATATCATAATCTGCCGCCTGAAGAAGATTGACCAGGATAGTTTCCACATCTTCACCGACATATCCCGCTTCAGTCAAGGTGGTAGCGTCAGCGATAGCAAAAGGCACATTAAGGACCCTGGCCAGGGTCTTGGCAAGCAGGGTCTTACCGCTGCCTGTAGGACCGATCAGCACTATGTTGCTTTTTTCAAGTTCAACAAAGTTGTTGTCTCCCAGGTTACTGTTTTTAGCCTCTATCCTTTTATAATGATTATGAACTGCTACTGACAGCGTCTGTTTGGCCAGTTCCTGGCCCACCACGTAGTCATCGAGATAGCCCTTGATCTCTATAGGTTTGAGTACGTTTTTACCGCTTGTATCCCTCTTTAATTCCTGCAGACGATCTTCAGAAACTATCTCATTGCAGAGATCAATACATTCGTCACAGATATATACATTAGGGCCGGCTATGAGTTTTTTTACCTCTCCCTGACGTTTACCGCAGAAAGAACATATGACTGACAAATCGTCGCCCTCAGCCATCGATTTCCTCCTTGCCTTTAATTTCCCTGCTGGATAATACTTTGTCTATTACACCATAGTCGCGGGCCTCGGAAGGACTCATAAAGTAATCCCTGTCTGTATCTACCTCAATCTTCTCCAGGGGCTGACCGGTGTGTTTAGCCAGCATTTTGTTGAGTTCAGAACGTGTTCTGAGTATCTCTCTGGCATGTATGTCTATATCGCTGGCCTGACCCTGATACCCGCCCATGGGTTGATGGAGCAGGATCCTGGAATTGGGGAGGGCATAACGTTTATCCCTGGTACCGGCACAGAGAAGAAAGGCGCCCATACTGGCGGCCTGCCCCATGCACAGGGTGGCTATATCAGATTTGATATACTGCATGGTATCGTATATAGCCATACCCGAAGTTACAGAGCCACCAGCCGAATTAATATAAAAGGTGATATCTTTTTCCGGATCTTCCGCCTCCAAAAAAAGAAACTGGGCTATTATAAGATTGGCTATATCATCGTTGACAACAGAGCCCAGAAAAACAATGCGTTCTTTCAGGAGCCTGGAATATATATCATATGAACGTTCCCCCTTCGGGGTCTGTTCAACTACTATAGGTATTAAACTCATTCTTATTCTTCCTCCTGGAGGTCTTCTTCCGTATCAGCCCCTTTTCCTGTTTCCCTGATAACTGTATTTTCTTTAATAAAGTCCAGAACTTTCTCGTTCAACAGTTCGTTCATAAGGGGCAGCAGGTCGTCTCTATTCTGGAAATACTGTTTAACCTGATTGATAGGAAGACCATATTGTTCAGAAATTCTTTTAAAGCCTTCCTCCATATCATCATCATTTAAGCTTATTTTTTCCTCATCAGCTATTTTTTTAATAATGAAATCTCCTCTGACCCTCATCCTTGCATTTTCTTTGTACTGGTCTATCAGCTTTTCATAATTCAAACCCGCTGACTCAAGGGTCATATCCTGTTTTTTAAGCTGCTCTTCAACCTTCTGGATCTGCTGATTCACCTCATATGCCACAAGCCTGTCAGGGACTTCAAAGTCATGATTTTCAAGGAGCTTGCTCATTATCTTATCGGCAATCTCCCCCGATCTCTTATCCTTTTTATTTTGTAATATCCTGTTCTTTAAATGCTCTTTGAGGTCTTCAAGGCTGTTGAATTCTTCATCAATATCCCTGGCAAAGTCATCATCCAGGGCAGGAAGAACCTTTTCTTTTACGTCTCTTATCTGTATTCTGCAATCTATCTTTTTTCCCGCCAGTTCGGGACTGGCAAAATCCTCCGGGAAATCGATCTCACAGCTGCTTTCCTCACCGGCCTTATATCCGAGGCAGGCATCTTCAAAGCTGTCCCTGTGACCTTCAGCACGAATTTCAAGTCTGTGGTTCTCTTTTTTTACCTGGTTTACCGGTTCTCCGTTATAGTATCCCTGAAAATCAACTACTACTATATCTCCTTCCTCAACTCCCCGGTCATTGATGTTTCTCAGAGGAGCCAGATTCCGGCGTTCCTCTTCCAGGGCATCGTTTATCTCCTGGTCGGTTACCTCGAGTTTTGCCATTTCAATCTCAAGGTCTTTATATGTTCCCAGTTCAAATTCAGGTTTTACGGCTACCTGGGCATCATAGTCAAAAGTGCCATCCTCACCAAAATTATATCTCTTGACTTCGGGGTGGGCAACCACGTTGAGATCAGCTTGTTCCAGGGCGTCAAAGTAGGTGTCCTGAACCAGTTTTTCGGCTACTTCGCTTTTAACTCTTTCTCCGTAATTTTTTTCCAGCACCTTCTTGGGGACCTTACCTTTTCGAAAGCCTTTTATAGATACTTCCGGCCTTATTTTGGCATAGGCCTCGTCCAGCTTCGAGGATACTTTTTCAGCTGGGACAACAACTTTAACCATCTTGGTTAATTGACTGATATCTTCGACATTGACCTGCATGTTTGTCTTCCTTTTGAATTCATGTTAAATAGCTGCAGTGCTAACCCGGATAAACCGGAAGCTTTCAGCAATTATTTTATTTATGACCGTATTTTTTCAACCAGTAAGACCCTGTTTCCTTCAGTGCGAGAGGGGGGAGTTGAACCCCCACACATTAAATGTACTGGATCCTAAGTCCAGCGCGTCTACCAGTTCCGCCACTCTCGCCAGAAGAGAAAATTTAACCATCTTTCTCTCTATAGTCAACCCCGGCTGGCCCCATCCTTAACACTATTAAGTTCTGAGAGAAGGGGACCTTTTATTCTGCTTGCTAAAAAAATCATTTTCATTTACAGTCGTGATGTTTAAACGTGTAATAAAAAAGGATCCAGAGTCTTTTTTAGCAGATAATGAGTTAACATTCAAATAGATAATTGATAGTCACTATTTTCTTGTTACCCAATAGTCCACCAGGGCTTGAAATCCCCGGTAAAACTCCTCACTGTAAGAGTTGATCAGTACAACGGATGCGGGCAGGCCGGTAAACTGTATTAAACCTGGCCGGGCTGAGTTTATCCTGCCCTGAGGGGTTGCCGGTGAACTCTTACCTTTATTGCAACTCACCCCGCAAAAAAATTCCGATTAAAAGACAGCCCTGTTGCTATATTTTTTTAATAATTCTTAATAAAAAGGAATTTATAAGGATGTCATCAAAAAAAACAGATTCCACTGAAATATTCAGACCGGATGGCCTATCTACCCTTATCGGCAGTATCCCGACCTCAGACCATAAGGAGGCACTGGACCTTGTTTTTAGTCATAGCCCGGCCATTCCTTTATGGCCCCAATTGCCGGGCAACCCACTTGAAGGAATGCTGTCGCAATTTATTGAAGGGTTTCCAGGTATTACAGAAAAAGATGGCCGCACCTGTTTTGACACTGAATCAACTGATTTTGAACAGGAACATCTTGCCTTTTTCGAAGATTATCTGGCGGTAAATCAAGATCCCGCCCTCCTCGAGAATTCGCGTTTCAAGGTAAGCCGGGAAAGGGCAAACGGTTTATATATGCTGCTCGACACAGTTCCCAAGAAAGAGAACATTGTTGCCCTTAAAGGTCAGATAACCGGTCCTTTTACCTTACTGACCGGGCTTAAAGACCAGAATAACAGGGATGCCTATTATAACCCCACCCTGAGAGAACTGGTTTTGAAAGGACTTTCCATGAAAGCCGCCTGGCAGGTCAAGTTGCTGGGAAAACTGAATTATCCGGTCATAATTTTTATTGATGAACCGGCCCTGGCCGGACTGGGCTCTTCATCTTTTATCTCTATCTCCCGGGATGACATATCTGCTGATCAAACCGAGATCATCAATGGAATTCATGAGGCCGGGGGGCTGGCCGGGGTACATGTCTGCGCCAATACAGACTGGCCGCTTCTCCTTTCTCTGAACTATGATATAATCAATTTTGATGCCTTCAGTTTTTTTGATCGTTTTGCCAGCAGTCTTAATGAAATAGACAACTTTCTGGACAGGGGCGGAATAATAGCCTGGGGCATTGTTCCTACTTCTAAAGAGGAAGATATAATATCCCAGGACTGCGGATCCCTGGTCTCCTTATGGGAAAAAAGTGCAGCCGCCCTGATTAATGATAAAAGAGATATCAAGGGAATACTGAGGCGCAGTCTGATTACTCCTAGCTGCGGTACCGGTTCCCTTTCCCTGGAAAATGCCGGAAAGGTGCTTGAATTGACGCGGGATGTTTCTGCTGAACTTCGGAGCAAGTACTTATAAGCAGGAAATGGTAAAAAATCGGAAACCAAATATACAATGGAAGAAGATAAGAGGATACTGAAGCAGAGACGGGAAAAGGCCGCAGAACTTGCTGAACTCGGGGTTGATCTTTATCCCAATGATTTCATCCCAACCCATCAGGTCAGGGACCTTCTGCCTGAAAATAAAAACAGAGACACCCCTCTGCCGACCGGTATAAAAAAACTGGCAGGCCGGATTATCACTGTTCGCAAGTTCGGTAAAGCGGCGTTTCTGCATATTCAGGATGAAACCGGCAGAATACAGGTGTATATCAAGCGCGAGATAGTTGGCGAAGAGAACTTCGGGTTTTTCAAAAAACTTGATATTGGTGATATAGTCGGCTTCAGCGGTATCATGTTCCGGACAAAAACCGGTGAACCTACCCTGCAGGCTGAACTATTTCAACTTATCAACAAATCACTGCGTCCTCTGCCGGAAAAATTTCACGGTCTCATTGATGTGGAGACCCGCTATCGGCAGCGTTACGTGGATCTTATCGTTAATCCGGAAGTCAGGGAAACTTTTCGTAAAAGAGTAGAAATTATAAGACTGATCAGGGACTTTTTAACCAACCGGGGCTTCCTGGAAGTAGAGACCCCCATGATGCAGCCTATTGCCGGAGGGGCCACAGCCAAGCCCTTCAAAACCCATCATAATGCCCTGGATATGGATCTTTACTTGAGGATAGCTCCTGAGCTTTATCTGAAAAGACTTTTGGTTGGAGGTTTTGAACAGGTTTTTGAGATTAACCGTAATTTTCGGAATGAAGGACTTTCCACCCGTCACAATCCAGAGTTCACCATGATCGAGTTCTACCAGGCCTATGCCACCTATGATAGGTTGATGGATTTAACCGAAGAAATGATATCCTGGATAGCGGCAGAGGTAAATGGTTCCATACAGATAGTCTACCAGGGCCAGGAACTTGATCTTTCACCTCCCTGGAAAAGATACAGTATGGATGAAGCACTTAATGAACTTGGCGGGGTAGGAAAGGACGTACTGGCTGATCCAGCCCGGATTATCCAGCTTGCCCGGGATAAAGGGATCCAGCTCAGTAAGACAGCCGGACCCGGTAAGGCCAAAACCGAACTTTTTGAACTTTTAGTTGAAGATAAATTGATAGACCCAACCTTTATTACGCATTTTCCGACCGAGACTTCGCCTCTGGCCAGAAAAAACAACGACAATCCCGAAGTTACCGACCGTTTTGAACTTTTTATTGCAGGCAGGGAGCTGGCAAACGGTTTCAGTGAGTTGAATAATCCCTTTGACCAGAAAGAGCGTTTACTTAAGCAGATAGAAGACGGGGAAAACGACGAGGAGGTGGTTTCGGAAATGGATTATGACTTCATAAGAGCTTTGGAATATGGAATGCCCCCGGCTGCAGGGGAGGGCATAGGTATAGATCGCCTTACCATGCTGCTTACCGACTCTTCTTCTATCCGGGATGTTATCCTTTTCCCCCATCTACGGCCTGAAAAGTAAGTCTCTGAGATGAAAAATCTGCCTTTCGAGACATTTGTCTGTCTGAGACATCTGGGGTCCAGACGAAAACAGGGTTTCATTTCATTGATAACTGCTATCTCGATAGGTGGAGTGGCGGTTGGAGTTATGGCCCTTATTGTGGTTCTGGCGGTAATGAGCGGTTTTACTTCAGAACTGCGGGACAAGATACTGGGAGTAAATTCTCATATCATCCTCCAGAAAAGCGGTGACAATATTACCGACTATGCCGCCCTTATCCGGGAAGTAAAAAAAATAGAGGGGGTAGAGTCAGTCACTCCTTATATCTACAGTCAAACCATGATAACCAGTGGCCAGGGAGGGGCGGGAATCGTCCTCAGAGGTATTGATCCGCATAGTGTATCTTCCGTTATTTCTCTTCCAAGCCAGATTGTCCAGGGGGATTTTGCCGGCTTAAAAGACAAGTCCTCTGATCCGGGAAGCCCTGCCGGCATTATTATAGGTAAACAACTGGCCAAAAAACTGGCCGTCTTTCCGGGGAAAAAACTGAGAATAATTACCTCTTCCGGTCCTTTAACCCCCATGGGCATTGTTCCCAGAATAAAAACCTGTAAAGTAGTCGGTATATTCGATACCGGTATGTATGAATATGATTCTTCTTTGGCCTATATTTCGCTGGAAACAGCTCAGGAATTTCTCAATATGGGTGATACGGTCCATGGCCTGGAAATAGGTATGGATAATATATATGAGGCCGATTCTCTGGCCAGGAAAATTGAAAGGGAACTGGGAAGTCCTTTTATAGCCAGAGACTGGATGGCCATGAATCATAATCTCTTTTCTGCGCTTAAACTGGAAAAAACCGCTATGTTTATAGTACTTACCCTTATTATTCTGGTAGCTGCCTTTAATATTATCAGTACCCTGATCATGGTGGTGATGGAGAAGAAAAGAGATATAGCTATCCTGAAATCCATGGGAGCTACAGCCCGTAGCATTATGAAGATTTTCATTTATGAAGGGCTGGTTATCGGTTGTGCCGGTATGATTGTCGGGGTCATCGGGGGCTTAAGTTTATGTGAAATCCTTTCCCGCTACAAATTCATAAAACTGCCGGGAGACGTCTATCCCATGACAACTCTGCCCGTTGCTGTCAATCCTCTTGATGTGACTGTTGTGGCAATTTCTGCTGTCCTGATCACCTTTTTGGCCACTCTCTATCCTTCCTGGCAGGCATCCAGGGTTGAACCGGTCGAGGCCCTTCGTTAGTTCAATGATACTTCCTGAAAAAAAAGCTGGAGATACGATAATCAGGGGCGAGGCCCTTCTTAAAATTTACGGGGAAGGTCCCCGGCAGATCAAGGTGCTCGACGGCGTTGATATCCAGCTGTGTCGGGGAGAAATGGTAGCTATTACCGGGGCCTCTGGTACAGGAAAGTCTACCCTCCTCAATCTTCTGGGTGCACTGGACCGCCCCTGCGGGGGCTTTTTGTATTACCAGGGCGAGAACATCTACAGTCGCAATGACCGGCGGCTTGCCGAATTCAGAAATAAAACAATAGGCTTTGTGTTTCAGTTTCATCATCTCCTGCCCGAGTTTACCTCACTTGAAAATACTATCATGCCCGGTCTTATTGGTGGTTGCGGACAAAATGAACTTATGATAAGGGGACAGGACCTATTGAATAAAGTTGGACTTGAGGGCAGACATGAACATCGTCTGGGAGAGTTATCCGGAGGAGAACAACAACGAGTCGCCCTGGCCAGGGCGCTGATCAGGAAACCCGCCCTTCTTTTAGCTGACGAGCCTACTGGCAACCTTGATCCCAAAACCGGCGACAGGATATTCAATCTAATAAAAGAAATGAATCAGGACGTTGGTCTGACTACCGTGATAGTAACCCATAACTACCGTTTGGCAAGACAAATGGACCGCTGTCTTACTTTGGAAAACGGGAAATTAGTCAAGGTTGACCTATTATGAGTTACAGAAAACCGTTTTATAAGATTAATTTATTATCTGCCCTTATTATACTGTTAATTTTCCTCTGTTGCCAGTCGGTCTGGAGCCAATCCCCTTCCCGGACAAAAACACCTGCCGAGGAAGAGGAAGGCAACCTTATTACTGAAATAAGAATCGAAGGCAATGAACTGATTGATTCCGGCGCTATTCTGCTCAAGATCAGAAACCGGGCCGGAGATATCTTTGACCGCGAAACATTGAGAAATGATTTAAAAAAAATCTTCAAAATGGGCTACTTTAATGATGTCAGGATTGAAGTAGAAGACGGCAGGGACGGTAAAATTGTCACCTATATCGTTGATGAAAAAAAAGTAATCAGTAATGTGGATATTGAAGGAGAAGACAAGATAAAGGAGGATGAGCTAAGGGAAATTATCAAAATCCGTCCTAATACCATCTTTAATCCCAAAAGACTGAAAGATTCGGTCTCTAATATTAGCAACCTTTACAGGGATAAGGGTTACTATGGCGTTGAGGTTGAAACCCGGCTGGATCATATCGACGAAAACAAGGTGGGGGTCAGCTTTAAAATAAATGAAGGTGAAAAAACCTACATCCGGAAAATCAGGATTAACGGTAATCAAGCCTTTGACGATGACGAGATCAAAGACATTCTGGCTACCTCTACTAAAGGCTGGCTGTCCTGGATAACCCAGTCAGGGCTTCTGAGAAGAGGAATACTGAAAGACGATTCCAACAGGATAGCGGCTTTTTATAAAAACAAGGGATTTATTGAGGCCCGGGTAAGCACCCCTGTTGTAAAGAAAGAGGAAGATGGCCTGAGTATAACGTTTAACGTTGAGGAGGGAGAGCGTTACAGGGTGGGACTGGTAGATATCTCTGGAGATCTTATCACCAGCAAGGATGAACTTCTTGCCAAGACCACCATAGTTGAAAAAAAATATTTTGACCAGCAGGCCCTCCGGAAGGATATCCAGAAACTGACCGATTATTACGGTTCAAAGGGTTATGCCTATGCTGAAATAGATCCCCGGATCAGGAAAAACAGTGAGGCCAAACGTCTTGCTATTAATTTTAATATCAAAAAGGATATCCTGGTTTATGTAAACAGAATCATGATCCGGGGAAATACCAGAACACGGGACAAGGTGGTAAGAAGGGAGATGACCCTGGAAGAAAATGAGATCTACGATGCCACGGCTCTGCGCAGCAGCACCAAGCGTCTGCAGCGGCTCGATTTCTTTGAGGAAGTTGATATTGTACCGGAATCAACTGGTAAAGAAAATTATAAAAACATAATCGTCAACATCAAAGAAAAACCTACCGGTACCTTCAGTATAGGGGCAGGATACAGTTCAGTTGACGGTGTAATGGTCATGTCCGAGATTAGACAGAGAAATTTTCTTGGACGGGGTCAGAATCTTTCTCTGCAGGCCAATTTAGGTGGTGAGAACACCCGGTACAACTTAGACTTCACCGAACCTCACCTGAACGATTCCGACCTTCTCTTTGGTTTTAATATCTATGACTGGGAGCGTGATTACGATGATTACGACAAGCATTCCCAGGGCGGCTCTCTGCGTTTAGGT
This sequence comes from Desulfobia sp., assembly GCA_046497465.1. Classification (GTDB taxonomy): domain Bacteria; phylum Desulfobacterota; class Desulfobulbia; order Desulfobulbales; family SURF-16; genus JAWLDV01. The sequence continues at coordinate 20,539 of JAWOFO010000002.1, read as the reverse complement.
TATCCTGTACGGGAAGAATGGCATTTTTATACCTCGCTGGGCTACAATAAAACCACTCTGAGTGATATTCAAGAGATTACTTCTGAAATTATCCGGAATTCCATGGATATAGAAATTACTCGTTTCGTAACCCTGGGCCTCTACCGGAATACTACCAACCGACGTTTCAACCCCAGTGAGGGTTCAAATAACAGAATAAGTATAAAAAAGGCAGGCGGCTTTCTGGGTGGGGAGGCGGCTTATACTAAATACGAAGGCACCAGCAGCTGGTACTTTCCCTTTTTATGGGATACTGTATTTCATGTAAAAGGCTCGCTGGGTTATGTCAATGAAGATAAAAAAAACAAGCTGCCGGTTTATGAACGTTTCTATCTGGGCGGACTTAACTCGGTACGCGGTTTTGAAGCCGGTGATATCAGTCCCAGAGACCCTGATACCAGAGAAAGAATAGGCGGTACCCATATGGGTTATATGAACCTGGAATACATCTTTCCCCTGGTCAAGAATGCCGGTTTAAACGGGGTGGTTTTTTTTGACAGTGGCTTTGTCAACAGGGACGAGGAAGGCTGGTCTTTGTCAGATCTCAGGAAAAGTGCCGGTCTGGGTTTTCGGTGGCTTTCACCTATGGGGCCATTACGGCTGGAATGGGGATACAACCTGGATCCCGAAGAAGACGAAGACACAAGTGTATGGGATTTCAGCATAGGTGGTCAGTTCTGATACCGGATAAATTTTTCAGTATTAACAGTATAATATAATCCTGTATAATATAATGGATCGTCAGGAATCAACCGCACTTGCTCCCGTATCAATTTCAAAGTGATAAGAATTATGGATTGAAGGTGAAATATGCTTAACGCCCTATTCTACCCCGATACGGTCGCTGTAATCGGGGCCTCTCGTACCCCTGGCAAGGTCGGCTATGACATTGTGGCCAATCTGGTCAGAGGTGGCTATCAGGGTAAAATCATCCCCTGTAATCCCTCCGCAGAAGAAATTTTCGGCTTGGTCTGTTATCCGGGACCCAAACAGGCCGGGGAGAAGATCGATCTTGCAGTCATAGTTCTGCCCAAGTCTAAAGTGCTTGACAGCGTCAAGGAGTCAATTGCTGCCGGGGCTAGGGCTGTAGTGGTCATTTCATCCGGCTTCAAGGAATCAGACTCAGCAGGGGCTCTGATTGAAAAAGAGCTTGCTGGGCTTTGCCGGAAGCACAAGGTATCTTTGCTGGGACCTAACTGTCTTGGCCTGATAAATACGGAAAACCGTATGAACGCCTCTTTTGCCGGGTACATGCCTCCCCCTGGTACAATATCTGTAATCTCCCAGTCCGGTGCCTTATGTACTGCCATTCTTGATTCAGCTGCTTATCGCCATCTGGGTCTTGCCAAGTTGATAAGTATTGGTAATAAGGCTGACTTGACTGAAAGTGAGCTTCTTCTGTATCTGGCCGAAGACGATAATACCTCTGTTATCATGGCCTACCTCGAGGATATTTCATCCGGAGAAAGATTTGTTAAGGCGGCTACCGAGGCCTCGACCCGTAAACCTGTTGTAATTCTTAAATCCGGAACAACCAAGGCTGGACAAAAAGCAGCCTCTTCCCATACCGGCGTCCTTTCCGGGGAGGAAATAACTTACGGGGCCGCCTTTAAATCTTCCGGGGTCATAAGGGCCGATACCTTTGACTCCCTTTTTGATTACGCCACTGCCTTTGCCATGCAGCCCCTGCCCCGTGGAAACCGGGTACTTATCATTACCAATGCCGGTGGACCCGGCACCATGGCCGCCGACTCTGTAGAAAAAGCCGGAATGCAGGTGGCAATTCTGGGACGCAGCACCTCCACCGCCCTAAAGGAAAAACTGCCGAGTTCAGCCAGTGTTAATAATCCGGTTGATGTCCTGGGAGATGCTGCCCCGGAACGTTATAGAGCAGCAATAATTGCTGCCCAGAACGATGAATCAGTGGATGCAATTGTAGTAATCCTTACACCCCAGACCATGACCAGGCCGGCTGAAACAGCCAGGGTTATAGCCTCATGTGTCCGGGGAGATAAACCGGTGCTGGCCGCTTTCATGGGGGGCTCCAATGTTCTGCCTGGCAGGGAGGAACTGGTTACAGCCAGCCTTCCGGACTATCCCTCTCCTGAACGCGCCGTGGTCGCCTTAAAGGGAATGGTTGAATATGCCTCCTGGCTGCGGCGTCCTCCTAGAGTGGTAACCAGGTTCAGGGTAAACAGGCGCCGGGTCGAACGGATAATAACCCGCAGAATAAGGACTCGAAGATATAATATCGGTGAAGTCAAGGCTAAAAATATCCTTCAGGCCTATGGTTTCCAGATACCGGAAGGCTATATTGCTACCAGTTCCAGGGAAGCTATAGAAGTAGCTGAACGAGTGGGTTATCCGGTAGCCATGAAGATCGTTTCACCTGACATAATTCACAAAACCGATCTGGGGGGAGTACGGTTGAATGTCACCAACAGTGGGGGTGTCAGAGATGCCTTTGACTTGATGATACTGAGAATTGGAGAAAGGGCGCCTAAGGCCTGGATAGAAGGGGTTTACGTGGAAAAAATGGTCGACCGAGGTCTGGAGGTGATAATAGGGATGAACCGCGATCCTCAATTCGGTCCCATGCTGATGTTCGGGCTAGGGGGAATATTTGTGGAAGTAATGAAGGATGTCACATTCCATCTTGCTCCCATAACTGAAGAAGAAGCTATTCAGATGCTGATGAGCACCAGATCGTATGAAATACTTAAGGGTAAGCGGGGACAGGAGGAAGTAGAGCTTTCAGTTATTGCCAATGGTCTGCAGCGAATAAGTCAACTGACCACCGATTTTCCGCAAATCACGGAACTGGACATAAATCCTTTTATAGTAGGTGAAATAGGAACCGATCCCACTGTAGCAGACGCCCGTATAACATTACAGACATGGGGAAAATAGCCTATGAATCATGAGATCAGAACAGGTAAACATGATCAGGACTGGATGGACAAGTACAAGGACATGATTAGCACTCCTGCCAAGGCGACAGCCAGGATAAAACCCGGGCAGAGGGTATTTATCGGTTCTGCCTGTGCCGAGCCCTCCCTGTTGATCAAAACCTTGACCGACCAGGCCCACAACCTGGCGGATGTGGAAATTGTTCAGCTACTTTCCAAAGGAGACGCTCCTTACGCCTCACATCAACTGGTTGACAACTTTACTGTCAATAGTTTTTTTATCGGCAGTAAGATCCGGGAATATATTCAGCAGGGGCTTGGTGATTATACTCCCATGATGTTGTCGGATATTCCCAGGGTGTTCAGATCCGGGCAGCTACCTCTGGATGTAGCCCTGATTCAGGTAACCCCCCCTGACGATAGAGGCAAGGTGAGTCTGGGCATTTCTGTCGACATTGTTAAAAGCGCTGCTGAAAATGCCTCCCTGGTAATAGCCCAGGTAAATCCGGAAATGCCCAGAACTATGGGAGACAGTTTTCTCGACATTTATGATCTTGATATTCTGGTGCCAGCGGCAGCTCCTCTTCTGGAAAGGGAATCCACTCCGCCTACTGAAGATATAAGACGTATAGGCCGGCACATAGCCGCTCTTATTGAAGACGGTTCTACTATCGAATTCGGAATCGGCCGCATTCCCCATGCCCTGATTGAATTCCTCAAAGATAAAAAAGAGCTGGGGCTCCATAGCGAGATGCTTACCGAAAGCATTATAGACCTCATTGAAAGCGGAGCGGTAACCTGTAATAGAAAGAGCATGGACAGGGGCAAGATAGTTACCAGTTTCTGTATGGGCACTAAGAGGTTATACGACTATGTCGATAACAACCCCTTTTTTTGTTTCCGTCCTACCGAATACGTTAATAATTCCTATATCATAGGCAGGCAGCATAAAATGGTGGCGATAAATATGGCCCTGGAAATTGATCTGACCGGCCAGGTGTGTGCCGATTCACTGGGATCCAATTTTTATTCAGGTATCGGCGGTCAGATAGACTTTAACCGGGGAGCTGGTCTTTCCAGCGGGGGCAAGGCGATCATAGCCCTGAAGTCCACAGCTAAAAACGGTACGGTTTCCCGCATTGTAACCCGCCTGACTCCGGGTGCAGGTGTGGTTACCACCAGAGGGGAAGTTCACTATGTGGTAACCGAATACGGAGTGGCTTACCTGTTCGGTAAAAGCGTTCAGGAAAGGGTTCTGGCCCTGATCAGTATCAGCCATCCGGATTTCCGTGAGAAACTTTTCCGGGAAGCCCTGGAGGCCAGGTATATAAAACAGGAGCTTGCCGAAGTGGAAGGCCGCTTCCTGATCGCCTCCCAGGAGATGAATACCTCGTATTTGCTGAATAACGGGACCACGGTCAATTTCCGGCCTGTTCATATAACTGATGAACCCCGTATGCGGGACCTCCTCTATGCCCTCTCACAGGAGACCCTTTACTACCGCTTCATGACCTACAGTCAGCGTTTCGGTCAGCGGCAGGTCCAGAATTTTGTTTATATCGACCACCGTAAGGATGTCGCCATTGTGGGGACGGTCCCGGAAGCCCATGGTGAGGACATTATTGCTATTGGCCGCTATTATCTTAACGAGGAGACCAACAGGGCTGAAGTTGCTTTTGTTATCCGGGACGAGTGGCAGAATAAAGGGATTGGAACTTTTCTTTTCAATCATCTGGTTAATATCGCCCAAAGAAACGGTATTTCAGGTTTTACTGCAGAGGTTTTACGGGACAACAAAAAAATGCAGGCAATTTTCCACCACAGTAACCTCAAGGTGAAAAGTAAACTGGAAGAAGATGTCTACAGTTTTCAGATTGATTTTTATTAATTCAACTTCCCGGAAACTGAGTATATAATATTTAGTTAATGCGGTAACAGTGGCACAAATACAAAATTTTTTATCTCACCTTAATAACAAGAACAAAATAGAAATCGAGATCAGCGGGCTCAGGGGCAGTGCCAAGTCCCTCCTGGCCTCAGAAATTGTTTCTGAAAGCGGTTATCCCCTTTTGTGTCTTGTCCCATCCGAGACTCTGATCCCTGTTATAGCTGAAGACATGCAACTCTTCAGCGACATGCCGATAATAAGATATCCAGATCAGGAAATACCTCCCTATACTCCTCTTTCTCCTGACAGCAGGACTACAACTGAAAGACTTTCCGCCCTTTACAGAATAACGACCAGTAATCAAGCCTTTATATTGATTTCATCAGTAGAGGCCCTGCTTCGCAGGACCATTCCCCTGGCCAGAATAGATGAACTTGCCGAACTGGTGATCAGCGGGGAGGAAATCGATCAGAAAGAACTAATTGATTCTCTGGTTTACAGTGGTTACGAAAAAGTGTCCCTGGCACAGGAGCCGGGAGAATTTTCTGTTCGGGGTGGGATTATAGATGTCTATCCCCCTTTTTCTGCTTTCGAGGATATCAGTTCTGCAAACAGGGAGGCAGAAATAAAAAACGCACCGATTCGTCTTGATTTTTTCGGGGATACTGTGGAATCCATCCGCTTATTTGATCCTGTCAGTCAGCGGTCAATCAGAGAGATTCAGGAAGCTGTTTTTATCCCGGTAAGTGACGTCCTCATGCCTGCTCCTGATTCTTCAGAGCTTGGCGACATACTGGAAAAATATAATTCTTTGATTGCCGGGGGTCAGCAGGACTCTTCAGAGGCTGCCAAAATCAAAGAAAAACTGAGAAACTGCCGCCGTTTCCCTGGTATCGAATTCTATCTTCCCCTTTTTTATGATCATCTGTCTTCTCTTTTTGATGCCTTGCCTCCGGAAACCGTGGTACTACAATTTGATAAGCCTGAGATTAATCAATCCTTGGAATTAATTGAAGAGCGTATAAACAGAAATTATCAGGAAGCCCTGCAGGCCGGTGTACCGGCCTTTGCCCCGGAAGATCTCTTTCTTTGTCGCACTGAACTGGCAGAAAATCTTGCACAGTTCAGCCTGGTGGAAATACACGACTTCAGTGATCCCGAAAAAGCTGGTCATGCTTTTCATTTTAAATCAACCAACCACACCCTGCTCAAGCAGGAAATAACCACAGCACGACGCCGGGAGGGGCCAGTTGCCCCCCTGAGCAACAAGATAGCAGAGTGGTTAAGGGCCCGGGAAAAAGTTGCTCTCTGCTGCAGATCCAGACAACGGGCAAGTCATTTTGCCGAACTTCTTGGCCCTTACGGCCTGGAAACTCTATTCCAGGGAAACTTACTGAAACCTTTTGAAATGAAGACGGGCAGAGTTTATCTGACTGAAAGATCAATAAGTCAGGGTTTTGATCTTCCGGAAGAAGGTCTGCATATCTTGTCAGAAAAGGAAATCTTTGCTGAAAAAAGGCTTGGCAAATCTTCCAGGATCCCTGCTCGTAAAAAAGAGGATTTCCTTCGTTTTGAAAACCTTCAGCCCGGGGAATATGTGGTACATGCCGAGCACGGTGTTGCTGTTTTTCAGGGTATTGTCCATATCAACTACGATAATTTGGGCGGCGACTATCTTAAGCTTTTGTATCAGGGTAATGACAAACTGTTCATTCCTGTAGATCGGATGGCCCTGGTTTCCAAATATCACGGTATAGCTGACCAGAAACCGACAATCAGCAAACTGGGAAGCAAATCCTGGGAAAAAGCCAAAAACAAGGTCAAAGAAGCGGTTTGGGAGGTGGCCCGGGAACTATTGAATATCTATGCCCATCGCCAGTTAGCTGAGGGCCATGCTTTTTCCAGGGCAGGCGAATTTTACAATGAACTGGAGGAATCTTTTCCTTTTGAGGAGACTTCCGGTCAGATTAATGCCATTAACGATGTGATCGGGGATCTGACCTCCAATAGAACCATGGACAGGCTGTTATGCGGAGATGTGGGTTACGGTAAAACAGAAGTGGCAGTCCGGGCAGCCGCCAAGGTTGTGGAAGACGGTTATCAGGCAGCCCTGCTGGTTCCCACTACTGTGCTGGCTGAACAGCATCTGGAAACTTTCCGTCAGCGTTTTAAAGGTCTGCCGGTTAGAACGGCCAGCATTAATCGTTTCCGTTCCGATAAAGAACAGCGGGAGATAATCGGTGAGCTGGGCAATGGCCGGATTGACATAATAGTCGGTACACACCGTCTTCTTTCCAAAGACATAGTCTACCATCGCCTGGGGCTTTTGATAATCGATGAAGAGCACCGTTTCGGGGTGAGACATAAAGAAAAACTTAAGAGTTTCAAAAAAAACATTGATGTTCTGACCTTGACCGCCACCCCTATTCCCCGAACTCTTCAGCTTTCTCTTTTAGGGATCCGGGACCTGTCCACCATCAATTCTCCTCCCCGGAACAAACGTCCTATTAAAACCTTTATAGCCCGCCAGGATGACCTGGTTATAAAAGAGGCTATTGTCAAGGAACTTCAGCGCAAGGGTCAGGTCTTTTTTGTCCACAATCGGGTCCAGTCGATTCAGGAGGTTGCCCGGAGAATCCAGAAGCTGGTTCCCCAGGCCAGAGTTGCGGTCGGACACGGCCAGATGGCACCCAAACAGCTTGAGGATATTATGATAAGTTTTACCAGGAAAGAGATCGATGTCCTGGTCAGTACAACTATTATAGATTCCGGCCTTGACATCCCTTCAGCTAATAGTATCATTATTACCAGGACTGACCGCTTTGGACTGGCCGAAATTTATCAATTGCGGGGCCGGGTTGGCAGGAGTGATGAGCAGGCTTTTGCCTATCTTCTGGTTCCTTCGCTGGACGGACTTTCACGGGAAGCCAAGCAGAGACTCAAGGCGGTAATGGATTATAATGAGCTTGGCGGCGGTTTCAAACTAGCCATGAGTGATCTCCAGATCAGGGGAGGAGGCAATATTCTGGGTAAATCACAGAGCGGCAATATTGCAGCGGTCGGTTATGACCTTTACCTTGATCTCCTCCAGAAAACTGTGAAAGACCTGAAAGAAAGGGGCAGGACAGGAAGGGAACAGAGTCAGATAGAGATAGATCCGGAAATAAATTTACAGATTTCCGCATTTATACCTGAACATTATATTCAGAGTACTGATCAGCGCTACTTGGCCTATCGAAAAATTACCAGCATTAAAGAAGAAAATGGCCTTGTTGATCTAAAGAGTGAACTGCGGGACAGATATGGCCCCATTCCGCAAGAGGTAGACAACCTGATTTCTATTATTTCCATAAAATTGCTTTTAATATCTTACAGGATAAGTAAGCTTGAACAGGGCAAAAACATTCTTGCCTTCACCTTTCTCGAGGATACTCCGGTTACTCCGGAAAAAATTTTGGTTCAGGTGGCAAAAGACAAAAAAAACAACAGGTTTACTCCTGATGGTAAGCTGGTATTAAAAACCAGAATGGAGAGCCCGGAAGAAACATTTAACAAGATCAGGCAGATCCTGCAGGCAATAGACTAATCGTAAACAAACATAACCCTGAACCCTTCGAATAAAATATTTGGAGGCTGATTAACCGGGAATTAAGATGTATTTCAGAAACCAGGTCAAAGTAAGACATATAATAATTTTTTTTATCATCTCTATGGTAATACCGGGTTTTGTCTGGGGCGGCAAGCTGGTAGACAGAATAGTAGCTGTAGTAAACACGGAAGCAATAACTCTTTCCGAACTTAATCAGGAAGCAGCCCCTTTTCTGAATCGGATAAGAAAAGAAGTGCCTGATTCCCGTCAGGAGAGCCAGATAAAACAAGCCAAACAAGAAGTACTGGAAAAAATGATCGATCAGGAACTTATTCGCCAGGAAGCAGAGAACGAGCATATAAGCGTCAGTGATGAAGAAGTGGACACGACCTTGGCCCGTATAGCTGAAAGTAATAACAGAACTGTTGAAGAGATTGAAAATGAACTGCGGTCCTCCGGGGCATCCCTGGAGGATTATCGGGAGAATATCCGACTGCAGATATTACGTTCAAAACTAGTCGGTCAAAAAATCAGGGCAAAAACAGTGGTGACTGATGAGCAGATCGAAGACTATTACCAGAAGATATACGGTAATAGTTATAATAAAGAAGGATATCATCTGTTGCAATTCGCTGCCGGTTGGGATAGTAAGGGCCGGCATGAATCAAGAGAAGAAGCCAGAAAGTATGCCGAGAAGATGAGGCGAAAAATAAAAAACGGGGCAAATTTTTCAGAAATTACCCGTGAACACTCTGATCTGCCCTCTGCCTCCGAGGGAGGTGATATAGGGGTTTTCGGGAAAAATGAACTGGCCCCTTATATGTGGCAGTCAATAAAGGAATTGCAGCCGGGAGAGCTGAGCCCTGTTATAGAGACGGGGTCAGGATTCCAGTTTTTCCTGCTGCTTGGCAGTAAAAATGGCAACGTCTCTCAGAAAGCACCTTTGAAGATGGTCCGGCAAAGTATACGGGAAAAGTTATATAGAAAATCCCTGGAAAAAAGATTTGAAAATTGGACCAAAGAATTACAAGAAAAAGCCTATATCAAGAAAATGCTGTAATCAGGCGTGGCTTGAGGCTGAAATTTGCCGTGAGAAAAAAATGGGAACCAATATTTCAGAAGATAACAGGAGCCCCGGCTTCGAGAATGAAAAGAAAGTTGCTCATCAAGAGAGCCTTGGGATCTGGCTTAGAAAGGAAAGATTGAAGAAAGGCCTGAATCTTCAGGAGATAGCAGATGGGACCTGCATTCACATTGCCACCTTGCGGGCCCTGGAAGAAGATGATGACAGCAGGATGCCGGCTGAGGTTTTTACCAGGGGTTTTCTCAGGCTGTATGCTGAATATATAGGAATAGATCCCGGGGATATCCTCAAACGTTATGACAGGACAAAACAAGAGTTGTCGCAAAACGTAACAGATGATCAGGCTGCTTCTTCCAAAAGAAAAAGCTCCTGCCGATTTTTTTCTATCGTATTTCGCAGAAAATTTTTTGCCGTCCTTGTTCTACTGGGGCTTGTAGCCCTGGGGTTGCTGTTTTATTACGCCAGTCTCCCTGTCTTGAAATAACCTTCTCATGACTGAACTGCATACCAGGGCAGTGACAATTGGGGTCACTGATTATGGTGACTCGGATAAAATTGTAACCTTTTACTCCGAAAAATTCGGCAAGATTACAGGAATTGCCAAAGGAGCCAAGCGCAGTAAAAAAAGATTTGTCAACAAACTTGAATTTTTTTCACTTCTGGATCTTACCTTAAACTCCTCCGGAAAATCACCACTCCTGCGCCTTGACCAGGCGGAAATTATCAAAACTTTCCATACACTCTGCGAAGATTACCGGAAATATACAGCGGCAATGCTCATAATTGAGCTAATAAGGGTTTTGACTCGCGAAAACGATCGCGATGAGGACCTTTTCCAATTATTGACCTGGGGCCTGGAAATACTGATTAAAAAAGACGAGATAGCAGAGACTCTGGCACTTTTCCAGCTGAAACTTCTGGATATTACCGGTTTTCTGCCTCAACTCACAAGGTGCGTTTTCTGCCGCAGAGAGCCAAGCGGCAGGTCAGCCTTTGTTCCTTCAGCAGACGGTATACTGTGCCCTGATTGCCTTCCATTGACGGATCTGTCTCCCTTAAAAAAGCTGTCTTTAAATACCATAAAAACCCTTAAAATGGCCAGGTCCCTGCCACTGGAAAAACTGTCCAGAATTAAATTGACCTATAATTCCTCTCTGGAGTCTTTACAGATGTTCAAGACCTGCATAACCTATCTGCTGCAGCGGGAAATCCTTTCCTGGCAAGAGTTTGAGAAAATTATAGGAACTAAAAATAAAAACTGACAGTAATGCATGGTTTGAACCAACAGCGATATTTCAGGCATTACTACGATATACCACCAACCGGCCTTTAAATAAACAGGGCGGCTCAAAAGCTGTATTTCAAGCCGGTATAATCGTCTGCGCCAGTTCATGTTTGTCTTCATTGGGGTTTCGGCCGGAAACATCTTCATAAAAAAAATGGGAACCCACAAAACTGGTACGCTCGTCACTGGCGGCAATGCGTTTCACCAGGTCAAGATCGGGCAGATAGAACCAACGGTCGTCTCACCGCAGTACTCATCTTTATCGTATTTCCCGGGTATTACTGCTGTTCCTGCTTTTCGGAATTAACTGAAGAATCCTGCTCAGCAATGATGGCGTCAATTTCTTTGTTGGACAGGGTTTCTTTTTCCAGGAGTTCGCTTACTACAATCTTGATCTCTTCCTGCTTATCACTGATAAGCTGAACCACCTTATCTTCCATTTCCGTGATAATCCGGTAAACCTCTTTATCAATCAGGTAGGCGGTGCGTTCACTGTAGTTTTTTGGCTCTGTCAATTCCTGGCCCAGGAAGGGGTGTCGGTCTCCTTGAGGAAAATTAACAGGGCCGAGTCTGTCGCTCATCCCGAATTGACAGACCATACGCCGGGCCAGTTCCGTTGCCTGTTTAAGATCATTGGCCGCCCCGGAGGTAATGTCGCCGAAAAAAATTTTTTCGGCAACCCGGCCGCCCAGCATCACCCCTATCCTGCTCTGAAGATACTGGCGGCTTAAATTGTACCGGTCTTCCTCGGGTATTTGCTGAGTTGCCCCCAATGCCTGGCCATGGGGAATTATGGTGACCTTTTCCAGAGGGTCGGTTCCCGGTAATAATTTTGCCATCATGGCATGGCCTACTTCGTGGTAAGCGACTATCTTTCTGTCTTCCTCATTGATCAGTTCATCCCTGACCAGACCCAGAGTAATCTTGTCCAAGCTCTCATCAAAATCTTCGGCAATTATTTTTTTTCTGTTGTTACGGGCGGCAAAAAGGGCCGACTCGTTGGCCAGATTTTCGAGATCAGCTCCGGCAAACCCTACAGTCCGGCGGGCCACAATCTCCAAGTTCACATCTTCTGCCAGGGGCATATTTCTGGTATGGATCTCAAGTATCTGTTTTCTGGCATTTTTATGCGGCAATTCAAGGATTATCTGCCGGTCAAACCGCCCGGGGCGGGTCAAGGCGGGATCAAGGACATCTGAACGGTTGGTTGCCGCCATAACCACCACCGCTTCCCTGCCGCTGAATCCGTCCATTTCCGAGAGAATCTGGTTCAGGGTTTGCTCCCGTTCGTCATGGCCGCCGCCGAGGCCGGTTCCCCTGACTCTGCCGATAGCATCGATTTCGTCTATAAATATAATGGACGGGGTCTCTTTTTTGGCATCATCAAACATGTTTCTGACCCTGGAGGCCCCTACCCCGACGAACATCTCAATAAATTCCGAGCCGCTGATCGAAAAAAAAGGGACATTGGCCTCTCCCGCTGTAGCCCGGGCCAGTAAGGTTTTTCCCGTACCCGGAGGACCGGCCAGGAGAACTCCGCGGGGAAGTTTGCCCCCAAGCTCATGGAATTTAGCGGGATCCTTGAGATAATCAATAATCTCCTGGACTTCCTTTTTGGCATTGGCCAGGCCGGCAACATCATCCAGCCTGAGATCGCTCTCTGTCTTTTTATATATCTTGGCCTTTGATTTACCAACTCCGAAAGGTCCTCCTCCACTGGACATACGTTCCTGCATCCTTCTGCTGAAATAAAAAAACAGACCGATTATTAAAATCCAGGGCAGCAGATTGACCAGAATGGTAACAAACCAGGCCGGCTCATCAGATTCCACACTGACGCTGACCCCGTTCTTCTCAAGTAATTGCAGAAGCTCAGGATCACCAATGGCGGGAATTCTGGTTTTAAAATCACTCCTGCTATACAGTCTGCTGCCTTTTTTTCCTGAATCCCGGGACTTAACAGCCTTTTCCCTGAACTCGCCGGAGATGGCGTGGCCTTTGATGGTTACTTTATCAACTTTTTTATGATTGACCGCCTTTTTGAAGTCGGTATAGGCAAGCTCCTGGGGTGCGGGGGGCTGGTAGCTTTGAAAAAGAATGCTTATTATCAGCCAGATAACCAAAATCCACAGAAAAGTCATCCAGGTGGGTGGCATTGAGAATGGATTCTTATTTTTGGTGGCCATGTTGTCAGCTATTTCAATTTTGGTTTTTTATTTTTTTTTGTGTAAAATTATGCTCAGGGTGAACGCCTGGGTTTCTCTGATCAGGTTATCAATACTGACAAATAACAACTCCCTTTAACTGCTTTATTAAAGGGAGAAAAAAGCATTTTTATATCGGTATATTTTCCTGAATGTACTCCTGAGATTACGATAGACCGGTTAAGATGTCAATAGAACAAAGAAATATGTAAAAAAGAAGCCTGAAAAATCCCGTTATTCAGGCCTGGTCGATCAATTCATCCAAATTCAGGGGTTCTCCTTTATCAGGGGCCCGGACCAGAGTCAGGGCGCCATGTCCGCATTTTTTGACACATACTCCGCATCCCATGCAGGCCGAGGTATTCAGAACCGGTACGCCTTTTTTCATTACTACAGCCCCAAAGGGGCAGACCTCCGCACATATACCGCAACCCGTACAGAGTGCAGGATCAAGTTGTCTCAAATAGCCGGAAGAAGAAAGCATGGGAATGCCGTTGCTCCAGGCCTGCATCGCCCCACAGCAACAGGAACAGCAGTTGCATATTGCATAAAAACGTCCCAGCAGGGCATTTTTAAAAAAGGCATTGTGGATGTTACCGCGTTCGCTGGCAGCCTGAAGGATCTTTACCGCCTCCTCCTGGCTGATCCAGCGGGAACGATTGGGATGATGCTCAATAACAAACCGGGCAAAAGGCTCTCCCACAACCAGGCAGACATCCAGGGGCAAACAGGGATTGGACCGGGAGGTACGGCAAGGACATTCCAGGACTGCAATATGATCAGGACTGTGGAGGATGAGTTTTCTGGCCTTGGAGTAAGGGATTACCCGTTTGAGATCGCCCGGCTTGATATCTTCATTCACCGTGACCAGTTTCCTGGCTTCTTCCAGAGGCAGAACCTTGCCGTGATAAACCTCGGCGAATTCGTCTTTGACTTTTCGGTTGATTTTTCCTGACAGCGGCCCGCCCGATTTCTGGAGAAGCCGCCAGAATGACAGCAATATCCGGGCCAGGGGATGCTCACCGGTACCAATCCCGATATACAGGTAGGGAAAACGGCAGTATATATAGCCGTGCAGCCACCTCAGGAAAGAATAATCAGCTGATCTCCTGGCTTCACGATAAAAGGAGCGGGTCGACGTTTTTAGAAGTTTATGCAGCATCTTATGCAGGATTATTTAGTTACTCAACCGGTTGGCATGTTTGTTCAGGAACGGCTTCGTATTGAGTGGTTCTAAGGCTCGCTTCACTAAAAAATTTACAAGTTATATCATACCAGATAAATCAATCCGGAAAGTTGGATTAGTTATTTTGGTTTACAGGACTTACTGGATTCAATCAGTTTAATAAACTCAACAAACCCGGCAAATTCACATCAGGCTGTAATCCGCCTTGCCCAGCAGACCATCTGCCTTGGCTATGTGTCCGATATTCTGCCATTTTTTCTTTAAGAGCTTGGCTCCGTAAGCGTCAATGGCCACCGGGTCCCAGCCTGCCGACAGGATATTAACCGGCGGAGAACAGGGGGGACCACGGAGATGGGACTCTGCCATGCCTATTGAGGCATCAAGAACGGTAAAATCAGGAGTCCGGTAACAATTAAGGTCCAAAATCGATTCCTGCATTCTGTTATGAAAGGAGGCCTTTTTCCAGGCGCCATCTTCCTGATAATGGGCAGGGGGGGCTGTACCCATCATATTTTTCATGGTAAGGGTAACTGAAGCCAGGGAGTGGGCCTTGAGCACCGGTACGGAAAGCAGGAAAGAATCAAAGATGATTTCAGGGAGCATCATTACCGGCCATCTCCGGCAGATAGAATTCTTCAGGGCAACACATTTTTCTACGTTTAAATCAAGAAGTGCAACCCCTTTCTGCTCCGCCAGCCGGGTGTAGCCAAGCTCCTTAAAACAGTAAAAAGTGTCATAGGCCAGGGAACCACAACCTTCTCCTATAATAATCCTGACATCCGGCACCTTTTCCCTGATGTAGTCGACCAGGGCCTCTACCAGTTCTACCGGGGTAGTTACAGGAGGTGCCAGGGCCTCTACCAGATTCGGCTTGATCAGCACCTGCCGGAAATCAGGGGATTTGTCATCTCCGGATGCAATCCCCCCGGTCAGACCTGCCCGGTCAAGCAGGGGGTATAGGCTCTCATGCCAGTCCCTGTATTCTGTTGAAAAAACTATTCCTTTATGTTTCATTGTCAAGTTCGTAAAATTATAATCTCAACGTATATTCAGGTTAGAGTAAAGAGTGAAAAATCAGATGACAATTCTGAAATCAGCCGTACAGTGTAATCAATGATTACCATTAACAGTCTGACTATTCAATACAGCGACAAGGATCTTTTCAAAAACGTCTCCTGTCGGCTATCCCCTGGTGACCGTATTGGACTGGTGGGAGTCAACGGATCAGGAAAATCAACCCTGTTAAAGATTTTGGCAGGAGTCACGGAAACAGATGACGGGGTTATCAGCCGGGAAAAAAACATAACCTGCGGCTATCTTCCCCAGGAAACCAGCGACATAGACAGCCGCCGGACTCTGTACGAAGAGGCTGAAAAGGCCTTTGCCGATCTCCTTGCCCGGAAAAAAGAACTGGAGGACATCCATATCCGGCTGGACGGCATATCTCCTGATGACCCTGAGGTAGAAACTCTTCTCCGGCACCAGGGTGAACTGCAGCAGATTCTCGATTATTCCGGAGTCTACCGGATGAAGGCGGAAATCGAGAAGGTTCTCACCGGTCTGGGATTTAAGAATGAAGATCTGCAGAGGCCGGCCGGCCAATTCAGTGGCGGCTGGCTGATGCGTCTCATGCTGGCCAAGCAGCTTCTCGCCTCCCCTACCTACTTGTTCCTGGACGAGCCCACCAATCATCTGGACCTGGAAACCCTGCGCTGGCTGGAGGATTTTTTAAACTCCTTTAATGGCGGCCTGGTCATCATCTCTCATGACCGGACTTTTCTGGAAAACATGACCACTTCGACCTGGGAGCTCAGTCTGGGGAAACTAAGCGTTTACAAAGGGAACTACGCGAGCTATGTTAAACAAAAAGAAGAACGCCTGGAGATTCAGAAAGCGGCCCATGCCAACCAGCAGGCCAAGATAGAGCAGAGCCGGCGCTTTATTGACCGTTTCCGTTCCAAGGCCAACAAAGCCAGTCTGGTTCAGAGCCGGATAAAGCAGCTGGAAAAAATAAAAAAAATAGAGCTTGACTCCCGGGAAAAAAAGGTCCATTTCCGTTTCTCTTCTGCTCCGCCTAGCGGTAAAACCGTCCTTGATGTCAAAGATATCTCCAAAAAATACAACAGTCAGGTAATATTTGGCAATCTGAATCTGGAGATGCAGAGAGGTGACAAGATAGCTGTAGTAGGGATAAACGGAGCAGGCAAATCCACCCTGGCCAGGATACTGGCCGGAGAAGAATCTGCAGACAGCGGTTCGGTCAGTTACGGCCACAACGTCAAACCGGCCTACTTCGGCCAGCACCAAGCTTTAGAACTGCCTGATAAGCTGACCGTCCTGGAGACTATAAGCAGGGTTAATACCTCTAAGACCGATACTGAGCTGCGTTCTATCCTGGGGGCCTTTCTTTTCCGGGGCATAGAGGTTGATAAAAAAGTAAGTGTCCTGTCGGGAGGAGAAAAGAGCAGGCTGGCCCTGGCCTGTATTGTTGTTTCGCCAGCCAATCTTCTGATTATGGACGAACCCACCAACCATTTGGATATGTCTTCTCAGGAAATACTTCGTGAGGCCCTGGCCATATATGAGGGAAGCGTCCTGGTGATTTCTCATAACCGTTATTTTCTGGATCAGTTTATCAATAAGGTACTGGAGATCAGGGGCGGCCGCGGAACCCTGCAGAAAGGTACGGTCCGAGGCTATCTGCAACGACTGGAAGATATGCAGAAAAATATAGAACCGGAGAGATCTCAGGGCAATCAGAAGCAAAAATCCGGCAAATCAGGGGGGCAGGGTAAAAAATTACGGCGGGAACAGGCCAGGATCCGCCAGGAGAAAAGCAGGCGTCTAAAGCCCTGGCAGGAAAAGATAGCCAGGTCGGAAAAAGAAATTGAAGAGATGGAGGATCTGAAAAAGGAACTGGAGCAGCTCCTGGCCGATCCTGATCTTTATCATGATCAAAGACTCTTTGCTGAAAAGAGCAAGGAATATGCCTCCATTAACCGTAAACTGACAAGGAGTTATGAACGCTGGGAGGTAATCCAGGAAAAGGTGGATAAAATTGAGGCAGAGTTTGCCGAGATACAGTAGTTCAACAGAACAAATCGGGATAAAGTTCTTCGTGGCTTTGTATCTTCATGCGATAAAAAGGTGAACGGTTATAAAGCAGTAATAAATTTGCCGGGCTGGAGTAAGATATTGCCAGACCAGGACAAAATATGTTATCTGATATCTTTTCTGTCTATTAAGATCAAGTTATACTAAAGACTTCACAAATAAAAAAAATCATGACCAAAAACAATTCTGATCTTGCCAAGGCCTATGAATTCAGTGGTGTAGAGAAAAAATGGAGCAGGCGCTGGCTGAAAGAAAAACAGTCCCGGGCCACCATGGACCCGGACCGTCCCTCTTTTTCCATGGTAATTCCTCCGCCCAACGTAACCGGAGTACTGCATGTAGGCCATGCCTTGAACAACACCCTGCAGGATGTCCTGATCCGTTATAAAAGGATGATGGGCTATAACACCCTCTGGGTTCCGGGTACTGACCATGCCGGGATAGCTACCCAGAATGTGGTGGAAAAGCAACTGGCCAAAGAAAACCTGAAACGCCACGATCTGGGCAGAGATGCCTTTCTGGAAAAAATCTGGGAATGGAAAGCAAGTTCCGGGGGTGAAATCATCAGCCAGCTTAAAAGGCTGGGCTGCTCCTGCGACTGGGACCGGGAAAGATTCACCATGGACGAGGGACTGTCCCGGGCGGTCCGTACTGTTTTCTGCAGGCTCTATAAAGAAGGGCTGATCTATAAGGGTGACTACATTATAAACTGGTGTCCCCGTTGCCATACCGCTCTGGCAGATCTGGAAGTTGAACACGAGGATACCGCCGGTAAACTTTACCGGATCAGATATCCCCTGGCCAGCGGAGACGGCTGCCTGGTGGTGGCCACCACCAGGCCGGAGACCATGCTGGGTGATACAGGGGTAGCTGTCCATCCCGAGGATGAACGCTACAGCCGGTATAGGGGAGAAAAAGTAATCCTGCCCCTGCTGGAGAAAAAAATTCCCCTGGTTTTTGATGAACAGGTAGAGCGGGAATTCGGCACCGGAGCCCTGAAAATCACCCCGGCCCATGACCTGAATGATTTTGAAATAGGCCGGCGTCATGATCTGAAGATGGTAAAGGTCATGGACATTGACGGCCGAATGAATGTAGAGGCCGGACCTTACGCGGGTATGAACCGCTTTGTCTGCCGGGAAAAGGTTGTCGAGGATCTGGAAAAGGCCGGCCTGCTGGAAAGTATAGAAGAGTATCAGCACGGGGTGGGCCATTGCTATCGTTGCAGTACAGTAGTAGAGCCGACCCTGTCCGACCAGTGGTTCGTCTCGGTTAAACCCTTGGCCGAGAAAGCCCTGCAGGCGGTTGAAAACGATGAAATCAGGATTCACCCCAAATGGTGGTACAAAACATTTTATGAATGGATAAACAATATCCGGGACTGGTGTATCTCCAGGCAGATCTGGTGGGGCCACCAGATACCGGCCTGGACCTGTGAAAAGTGCGGCCAGCTCACAGTCCGGGAAGAGGAACCTGTCTCCTGTCCGAACTGTGGCAGCCACCGGCTTGTACAGGAAACAGACGTCCTTGATACCTGGTTCTCTTCCGCCCTCTGGCCCTTCTCCACCCTGGGATGGCCTGATGATACGGAGGAGCTGAATTTCTTCTACCCTACTTCCGTGCTGATCACCAGTTTTGATATCCTTTTTTTCTGGGTCTGCCGGATGATGATGATGGGGCTCCATTTTATGGATGAAGTGCCCTTCCGGGACGTCTATCTCCATGCCCTGGTCCGGGATGCATACGGCCGGAAAATGAGCAAATCCAAGGGCAATGTCATGGATCCTGTTACGCTGATGGACAGATACGGGGCTGATGCCTTCCGTTTTACCATGATCGCCTTTGCCGCCCAGGGCAGAGATATTCGCCTCTCAGAAGAAAGGATAGAAGGCTACCGCCACTTTATAAATAAGATCTGGAATGCCGCCCGTTTTTCCCTGATGCATCTGGACAATTACCCAGGTCCGGCCAAGTTCGACTTGGAACCAAGCGAACTCGGTCTGCCTCACCGCTGGATCTTAGATCGCCTTAACCAGGCCGTAAAGGAAGTCCACCAGGGCTTCAGCAGGTTCCGTTTCAACGAGGCTGCTGCCGCCATGTATCAGTTCGTCTGGGGTGAATTTTGCGACTGGTACCTGGAGATGATAAAACCGGAACTTTACGGGTCAAGAGAAAATGACAAGGCCAGACAGGTGCTTCTGCATGTCCTGCGCCAGACCCTTAAACTTCTCCATCCCGTCATCCCATTTATTACCGAAGAACTGTGGCAGGCCCTGCCCGGCGAGGAGAAAAGCATTATGACCGCCCCCTATCCGGAAGTGGTTCCGGCCTGGTCTTCACCTGAGGTGAAAAAAGAGGTCTCCCTGATCATGATCGTGGTCAGCGGCATCCGCAATATCAGAAGCGAGATGCAGATCCATCCCGGCAAGGCCCTGGTAGCCCGGGTCATTTGCCCTGATCAGCAGAAGCGCAAGGTAATCAGCAGCCATGAACAGGTAATAAAAGAACTGGCCCGGACGGATAATCTTGATATTTTGGCTGAAGGCCCGGTTCCCAAAGGTTCAGCCTCTTACATAGCCGAAGATATGGAGATCTCTGTCCCTCTTGAGGGTTTAATTGACGTGGACAGGGAACTGGCCAAGCTGAACAGGGAAAAGGCCAAAACTGAAAAGGAGCTCAGACAGGCCCGCGGTAAACTGGGCAATGAAAAGTTTCTGACCAAGGCCCCGGACGAGGTCATTGCCAAGGAAAAGAAAAAAGAGGCCGCTCTCGATGCCACCATGACCAAACTCGAGGAGAGGTACAAGCGGCTTAAGGAAATCAGTAAATGTTAAGGCCACTTGTGCATCCTTGCCGGACAGGTTTTTTGTAAAACTATAACTCAATTTTCCGACTTAAGAAAAACATCAGGATCTCATGAGGTTGCTATGTCCGTTCAGGAACGGCTAAACACTACTGTCTGATGGAAAATTTTCACGTTGTATCATATAGATAACTTGACAGTCAAAAGTTCTTCCGTCATGCCGGACTTGATCCGGCATCCAGAAATCATATCTTACTGATAAAACACTGGATTCCGGCTTTCGCCGGAATGAGCTATAACTGCTACTGATAATTGTGACGGATCAGTTGCCGTTAATTTCAGTGAGACAAGCACAGCAGGCTCCTGTGCCAATAGCTATACCTTACAAAGGGAGTGGACAGCAGAAGATGCCTGTGGTAATACCACAACACATACCCA
>JAWOFO010000029.1:0-85473 GCA_046497465.1 Desulfobia sp. | reverse complement strand
CCTGGACCTGGCTAGACGATGGGGACGTGCATATGTTTATTACTTAATTGGTGGGTCGTGCAGGATTCGAACCTGCGACTCTCTGCTTAAAAGGCAGATACTCTACCAACTGAGTTAACGACCCTGAACTTGCTATAAATAGCTAAATATAGCTGTTATGTCAAGTTTTTCCGAACAACTTTTTCATCATCCCCCTGTTAATTTTCTTTTACAAAATAACTTGTTTAGTAATGCTTGGTCTGCTATTTAGTTCAGATGATAATCATAAAATCAGCATTCGAGATATAACTGGAGTTGGATAATAATGGGAATAATTTCTTCGTCGTTTACTTTTGTACGTTACTCCGTGGAAGGGGAACTGCCGGATAATTTTTGGGATTTCGCCGCCAAATGTATAACTTCCTGCAGCTTCCGGGATATAGATGATACCCTGGATGAACGTTCTCTGGGCTGGGTTTCGGTACATAATATGTTTGACACGGACCCGCAGTATGAAGACTATGCAGTTGGAGACTACATTGTTCTTAGTCTCAGGATAGATGAAAGAAAAATCCCTACAAAACTTTTGAAAAAGTACTGCCTCAAAGAAGAAGTACGCCTCAAGAAAAAAAAAGAACTTGCCAAACTGAGCAAGTCTCAGAAAATGGAGATTAAAGAGAATGTCCATTGGCAACTTTTAAAACAGATACCTCCCCAGGCTGCCACCTATGATATATGCTGGAACCTAGCCGAATCTGTTCTCTACTTCTTCTCTACCACGGAGAAAGTCCAGTCTGAACTTGAGAACTTTTTTAAAGAAACCTTTGGTCTTTCCCTGCAGCTCCAGATTCCCTATCTCACTGCCGAACACCTGTTAGAACCAGATAAACATTATGAACTGGCCCGGCTCAGTCCCCAGATTTTTATTTAATCCTAAAAAAGCACCTTACTAACAAAACCTAATTATGGATTTAGTTGATCTTATTGCTGAAAAACGATTTCTGGGCCAGGAGTTTCTTACCTGGCTATGGTATAAAAGCGAAGAAAGAGGAAGGACAATTTATATCCCTGGTACCGGAGATATCCAGATCATATTTGAAAAACACATGCTTTTAGAGTATGGAGAGGGAGAAGCCTTTGAAAAAGTGGTATGCCAAGGATTTCAGGCTGAAATGAATGAAGCCCGCACCGGTCTCCAGGTAGGGAAAAAGCTGGAACAGGCCCGGATACATCTGGTAGTTGGAGATTATGAATGGTATTTGACCCTGAAAGGCAGTCTCTTTGAATTCAGAAGTGTCAAACTACCGAAAACCATGTCTTCGACCGAAGAGAAAAATGACCCGGAAGCCCTGAGCGGCATGCTCTTAGACCGTATAGGCCTGTTAGAGACCGCGGTACACAGCCTTGATGATTTATTCAAAATATTCCTGGAAGTCCGTCTAAGCCCTGACTGGCCTGAAGAAATGGCAGCTATCTCCAAGTGGATTAACAAGTGATTACGTGCAGGATGGATATCTTCTCTAATTTCTAAACACCTTTTCTCCAATGATCACGGCTTGTTGAAAAAAATTGATTTTAGATCTTGCCAGGACTTAATTGAAAACTCAACTTTCCGACTTAATTTATTTATATGGTATAACGTGAAAATTTCCCGTCAGACTGTGGTGGTGTTTAGCGGTGGATATGTCTATTCAGGAACATTGTGCAGTGTTTGTTAGTGGCTTTTGGCGAAGCGAAACGTTAAAAATTTCAACTGTCTGAGCGAGGTACGAGCGAGTTTTGAAATTTTAGTGAAGCGAGCCTTAGAGCCACTCAAACACGAAGCCGTTCCTGAATGGACATGTCAACCTCATGAAATTCTGTTATTTTTCTTAAGTCGGAAAGTTGAGTTGAAAAAATTACCAGGGTGGTCTGTAACTATGGAACTAGAAACTGTAATTGGACTGGAAGTTCACGCCCAGATGAAGACACACAGCAAAATCTTCTGCGGCTGTTCTACGAATTTCGGCGCCCCGCCAAACACCAACACCTGCCCGGTCTGTCTGGGCATGCCCGGTGTTCTTCCCGTACTGAACAGAAGTGTAGTGGAATTCGCCCTGAAAATGGCTCTGGCCACCCATTGCCGCATAAATGAAAACAGCCAGTTCGCCAGAAAAAACTACTTTTATGCCGATCTGCCCAAGGGTTACCAGATCTCCCAGTATGATCTGCCCATTGCTGAACACGGTTTTATAGAAATTGATGTTGACGGAAGGACAAAAAAGATCGGCTTAACCCGCATTCATATGGAAGAGGATGCCGGGAAGCTGATCCATGATGACAGAGAGCCGGTGAGTTATGTAGATCTAAACCGCACCGGCGTGCCCCTGATAGAGATAGTCAGCGAACCGGAGATCAATTCACCTGGCGAGGCTGTGGCCTATCTCAAAAAACTGCATGCCATCCTTCGCTACCTTGACATCTGTTATGGCAACATGCAGGAAGGCAACTTCCGCTGCGATGCCAACATCTCTCTGCGGCCCGCCCAAACAAAAAATCTGGGCACCAGAACGGAACTGAAAAACATGAACTCTTTCCGTAATCTCCAGGCCGCCCTGGAACATGAAGAGAGAAGACAGCGGGATATCATCCTGGAAGGAAGTGAAGTTGTCCAGGAGACCCTGCTCTGGGACCCGGTCCAGAACATAACCGCTTCCATGCGGGGTAAGGAAGAGGCCCATGATTACCGTTACTTCCCGGATCCCGATCTGGTACCTGTAGTCATAGAACAAAACTGGATAGAGAAGCTCAAAAAGACGATGCCGGAGCTGCCGGACGAAAAAAAAGAGCGCTTTGTCTCAGAGCTGGGTCTGGAAGAGGAGGATGCCGTCATACTCACATCTGAGCGGGAACTGGCGGATTATTTTGAAAAGGCTCTTAAACAGTATAACGACGGCCGCAAACTGGCCAACTGGATTAAAACCGAAATACTCAGGGTCCTGAAAGGAGAAGATGGTGCGGAAATAACCGGCTTCCCTGTTACTCCGGCAAACCTGGCAGATCTCCTAAAACTGATAGACAAAGGGACAATAAGCGGCAAAATCGCCAAGACTGTTTTTGATAAGATGATGGCTGACGGCAAAGATCCGGGAACCATTATCAGGGAAAACAACCTGATCCAGATGAGTGATGAAGCCGAACTCGAGCGGCTGATCCAGGAAATCCTGGCAGAAAACCCGGCTCAAGTGGAACAGTATAAAGGCGGCAAAACCAAGGTAATGGGCTTTTTTGTGGGCCAGCTCATGAAAAAGACCCAGGGCAAGGCCAACCCTCAACTGGCCAACAAGCTGTTCGTTAAAGCTCTTTCGGGCTAAATTGAGCACCGTTTACCCCTGCTACCCTCAATTTTTGAAAAGTTATTAAAAAATCAGTTAAGTGCAGAAGAATAACCAGTAAGTATGGAGAAAAAAGGAGCAGGACACCGGGAACGCCTGCGGAATAAATTCCGGAAACGGGGAATCGAGGCCTTAAATAATGATGAAGTATTGGAAATCCTCCTGACCCTGGGCACCCCCAGACGGGACTGTAAGGAGATGAGCCGCAGCCTGCTTAAAAAATTCGGCTCCCTGCCGGCTATATTTGATTCCGCTCCTGGTGAACTGGAAGATATCAAGGGCATAGGACCACAAAACAGCTTTGCCCTGCATTTCATCCAGGCAGTGGCCCGGCGTTATCTTTACCAGAGGCTGCAGGGCAAACATTACCTTTCCTCTTCCAGGGAGGTGGCTGACTATCTCAATCACTCCATGCGCCATCTCAAAAAGGAAGTATTCAAAGTCATTCTCCTTGATGCCTCTCTGGCCATTATTGACACCAAGACTCTTTTCGAGGGCTCCCTGTCCAAAAATACAGTTTATCCCAGGGAACTAGTCAAACTGGCTTTGGAGTATCATGCCGCAGCCCTGATCATCTCCCACAATCATCCTTCCGGCAGCCAGGAACCTTCCCCCGAGGACCGCAAGTTAACCCGTCATCTTTACCTGGCCTGTTCCATGATCGATATCAGTCTGCTGGACCATCTTATCATCGGCCGGGAAGATACCCCTTACAGCTTTGCCGACCATGGAGATATGGCTGAGATCAAGAGAGAATGCCAGAATATTATCTGAACACCAGTGCTGCAGCGGCAGGCCTCTATGTCCACATCCCTTTTTGTCTCAGTAAATGCGACTACTGCGCTTTCAACTCTTATCCGGTTAACCGGCATGCTCCGGCGGCCTATATAAAGGCCTTAAAAAAACAGGTTCGCCTTCTGGCAGACTATCTCCCGGTGCAGAGTCCTTTGACTGTATTCTCGACAGGTTTTGGTAATGGTGTAACGAATCATCCATTTGATACGGTTTACCTGGGAGGGGGTACGCCGACCTGCCTGGAAACTGATCTTCTGCTGGACCTGCTGAACTGCCTTAAAAACAACTTCCGGCTGGAGGTTGAGAGCGAAATCACCATAGAGGCCAACCCTAACAGCATCTGTTATGATGGACTTGCCCGCCTGACCGACGCCGGGGTCAACCGCATCAGTCTCGGGGTCCAGAGTTTCTCAGAACCTCTTCTCGAAAAAATCGGCCGCGGTCATAGTGCAGAAGATATCTACCTTGGAGTAGAAAAGATCAGAAAAGCCGGCCCTGGCAACCTGGGTCTCGACCTGATCTTCGGCCTTCCCGGCCAGGATCTCCAGGACTTCAGGGAGAGCCTGGAGAGTGCCCTGAATCTTAATCCCCAGCATCTCAGCCTTTACGAATTAATGGTGGAGAAAAATACCCCGCTGGCCGGCAAAGTGGCAAGCGGCAGATTGAGTCTGCCGGATGAAGACCTGGTTGCTGAAATGGCTGAAGCAGCCCGGGAAATCTGCCGGAAGAACGGTTTTAAGCAGTACGAGATAGCCAACTTTGCCAAAGAGGGCTTCAGTTGCCGCCACAATCTCCATTACTGGCATAACCACACTTATCTGGGCCTGGGGGCGGGAGCAGTCTCCGGATGGCAGGGACTGAGAATAACCTGCGAACCTGACCCTGATTTATTTATCGCCCGGCTCAACTCAGGCGTAACGCCTGTTACTTTCATGGAAGGCCTGTGCAGACAGGCCAGCTTCCGGGAAACAGTGATTATGGGACTGCGGATGATTAAAGGGGTATCCATCGAGTACCTGCAGAAAAACTTCCAGATTTCACCGCTTAACTATTACGGCGAAAAACTGGCCGGCCTTCTGGATATGGATCTTATTGAAATAAGAGGAGACCGCTTGCGGTTGACTGAAAAAGGACTGCCGGTAGCCAACCGGGTCCTGAGCAGCCTGGTTTGAAATTAATGAGGTATTCTCCTGCTGATATGTTATCAGAGATTCAGGCCGCGGCAGGTCACGCAAACTTAAAATGCAGAGAAAAAACTGATTGATAATTACTCAGAACATTAAAAAATAGGAGGTAAAAATAATGGAAAATTTTACAGGAATTCTCGACAATCTGGATTGGGGAATCTTCTTAAAGACAGGACTGCGGATTGTTTTTATCCTTATATTTGCCCTGATTTTGATGAAAATGATCAAAGTTCTGCTGCAGCGCCTGGAGAAACATCTAATCATAAAAAGTGAAGAAGCGGGAGAACCACCATCTGAATCGGCTAAAAGAGTCGGTACGATTACAAGGCTGGTCAAACAGATTCTTATTCTGGTTCTTTGGGGTACCGTCATTCTGGTGATTTTAAAAGATATCGGGATGGAAATCGCCCCTATTATCGCCAGTGCCGGTATTGTGGGCCTGGCTATTGGTTTCGGGGCCCAGAACCTGGTACGGGATATCATATCCGGTTTCTTTATGATCCTGGAAAACCAGATCCGTATGGGAGATGTGGCTATTGTAAACGGCACCGGGGGACTGGTTGAAAAAATCAATTTCCGCACTATAGTATTGCGGGACCTGAGCGGTGTCGTTCATATTTTCCCCAATGGCACAGTCACCACTTTAAGCAACATGACCAACGAATGGTCAGCCTATGTCTTTGACATAGGAGTGGCTTACAAAGAAAATACCGATCGGGCGATTGAGGTCATGAAAGAGGTGGGAAGCGACATGCTTAAAGATAACTACTTTGGCAAAATCATGCTCCGGGAACCCGAGTTTTTCGGAGTGGACAAGTTCGCCGATTCAGCGGTCATTATCAAGGGACGTCTCACAACCAAACCGATTCGCCAATGGGAAACCGGTCGCGAATTTTTGCGCAGGGTGAAAATAGCCTTTGACGAAAATAATATTGAAATTCCATTTCCCCACAGAACGGTCTATTATGGAGAGGCCAGTAAACCTTTTGATCTGCAGATAGTGGAAAGGCTTCAAAGTCAGGAAAAAATCCAAACAGAGACAAAATAGAACATTGCCTTTCTAAAAATCGTAGATTACCATGTTCTTCCGTTTCCGCAATTCCCTCCGCTTTCACCTGGAAAGGCTCCTGCTCCGGGGAGCCGGTTACCGGCTGCTGTTTATTGCCGTATTAATCGGCCTGGTCACCGCTCTGGGCGGCTTTCTGGCCCTGTTTACAGGAGAAGGCTTCGCCCGGGCGGATGAAGCCCTGTGGTGGGCATTTCTACGTCTAACCGATCCCGGCTATCTCGGTGATGATCAAGGGGTGATCCTGCGCTCCATATCCACTGTACTCACCGTTCTGGGTTATGTCCTGTTCATGGGATCACTGATCGCCATTTTGACCCAGTGGCTCAATCAGACTATCTACCGTCTTGAACAGGGTCTAACACCCATCAGCAAAAAAAATCATGTAGTCATCCTGGGCTGGACCAACCATACCCCGCTCATCGTCAGAGAACTGATCCTGAGCAGGGACCGGGTCAAGAGGTTTTTGCGAAGACACGGGGCCAGGGACCTGTCCCTGGTCATCCTCTGCGAAAAAACTTCTGCCGAATACAGACTGGAACTCATACATCATCTGGGATCGGAATGGGATGAGGAACTGGTTGTCTTCCGCAGCGGCAGCCCTTTGCGCCTGGAACATCTGAGGCGGGTCGATTTCCTGAGGGCCGCGGCCATTATCCTGCCGGGCTCGGACTTTATTGATGACGGTGCCGAGTTAATGGACGCCAAAACCGTCAAGACGCTTCTCTCCATATCCAAAACCGACCTGGGCTGTCAACCAGAGGAACTCCCGTTTTTGACGGCGGAGATATATGACACCAGAAAAGTTCCCCTGGCCCGCTCAGCCTATGGAGGCAAAACAGAGATTGTTGGAGGAGATGCTGTCATCAGCCGTTTGTTAATTCAGACTATCCGCCATAACCGGCTGTCCCTGGTTTATAATGAACTCCTGAATCACGGGGCCGGAAACGAGGTCTTCCTCAAAGAATTTCCCGAACTGGAAGGAGCAACCTTTGAGCAACTGGAGCCCCAATTTCTGGAGGCCATCCCTATAGGAGTCCTTCGAAAAAAGCAGGGCCAGCTCATGCTTACGCTCAATCCTCCAAACGGCTTTAATCTGGAAGCCGGGGACCGACTGGTCTTTTTAAGCCGGGCCTACGACCGCATTATTCCGGTCAGGACGTATCAGCCGAGTATTGTCCCGAAAAGATTTTTTAGAGAATACCCCGGGAAGTCGCAGATACGACGCATTCTCTTTCTTGGCTGGAACGACCGCATGCCCCAGCTCATCCAGGAATTGGACCATGTTGAAAAGGAAACCTTTCACCTGGATATCCTTTCCGGAGTCCCGGCTCATGAAAGAACAACCCAGATGGAGAGATACAGGGCAACCAATTTGAACCGGGTCAGCCTGAATCACCTGGAGGGGGACTACCTGGTGCCGACTGACCTGTCGGATGTTTCTTTGACTTTTTACGATAATATCGTCATGCCCGGAAGCGACCGACTTTACACCAAGGAGGCCGCCGATGCCAGGACCCTTTTGGGATACTATCTGGTTCAGGAGATGTTGGAATCAGCATCCTCCCGGCCAGAGCTTTTAGTGGAACTGTTTGATCCGGACAATGTGAACCTTGTCCAGGGCAGCGGTGTCGAAGTCCTGGTCTCTCCGGTCCTTTTGAGTCATATTCTGGCCCATGTAGCCCTCAGACCGGAATTAAACCTGGTTTTTTCAGAACTCTTCGGATCAGGCGGAGCCGAGATCTTTTTCAAATCACCGGCAGACTATGGCCTTTCAGGACAGAAAATCCAGTTCGGTCATATCCAGCAGGCCGTAGCCGAACAAGGCGATATCGCCCTGGGTGTCTGTCTAAAAAATTCTGAAAAGATCAGATACGAAAAACCTTCTATGGATCTCAATCCGGCCAGAGATAAAACCTGGTCTTTGAATGTACAGGATGATATCGTAGCCTTGACTACTCTAGACCCGGGAAACAGGTAAATTCGAATCCCAAAACCCGGGCAGCTATAAAAACTGCTTACTTGGCGATCATGGCCCGCATCATATCCCCGGTGTTTTCGGCATAATCGGCAATGTCGCCGATTTTTTCAGCCAGCATGATGGCGTGAAAGACCGTGACCGGATCGATATCCAGGTCGAAAATCCGCCGTTTCAGGGCAGCTTCCACTTTATCGGCATTGTGTTCCTTGTTGCGCAGGTTGCGGATGATCTCTTTGACCAGGATCCGCTGTTTTTCAGAAAAGCTGGTGAAATACTGCCGGGCCTCTTTAACCATGTTATCCATGGTTTCGATAGGGTCCACCACATTATCGACCAACGTGGCAAAGTCCTTTTGCAATACAGTTGGAAGACCGGTATATTCCCGGTACGATATCCAGCCTAAAACATCCTTCATGGCGTCCATAACATTGTCCTGTTCCCGGATATACCGGAACAACACGAATTTATCCACCGGCAGGCGGATCCCCTTCGGCAGATGCCCCCGAACCCGCCGTTTGATGGTATCAGCTTCCCTCTCCAGGATAGATACGTTCTGTTTATGGGTATAAAAGGCTGTATGTTGCTTTGAAAGGTGACATTCTATCGCCTGCTGAAAGGCCCAGGCGCACTCTTTTACCTTCTCTGCGTGCTCCTGAAGCCCTTCAAAAGGAGAGGTTACAAATAAGGACATAAAGGGAATACGCATTTTCTACCTCCTTATAGTAGCGCCGTCTGAAGGAATTTAAACAAAATCATGCTGGTCAGGGCCACGGCCGGAACCGTCAGTATCCAGTATAGCACAATTTCGTAAATTACCCGAAAGTTAACTGCTTCAAACCCCCGGGCCACCCCCACCCCGATCACCCCGCCCACGGCGGCATGGGTGGTCGACACCGGCAGGCCCAGTTTAGATGCGGCCATAACCGTGGTGGCCGCGGCAAAATCCACGGAAAACCCCCGGGTATTGTTCAGGTTGGTAATTTTGGAACCTACCGTCTCAATCACCCGCCGGCCGGCCATGCTAATACCCGCGGCAATACCGATACCGCCGAATCCCAGCAAAAATACCGGTACTGGTACCTGACTAATGCCGGCCACACTTCCGGTTTTTACAATAAAGTAAATCAAAGCCAACGGCCCGATAGCATTGGCCACGTCATTGGCACCTTGGGCCAAAGCCACATAGCATGAGGTGCCGATCTGGATGCGCCGAAAAATGGTTTCCGTTTCATCCCCACTGTGTTTCATGCCGAAGCGGCTGATCAGCCATTTGCCGACAAATCCGATGAGAACGGCGATTATCAGGGCGGCGATTATGGCGGCGGGCCCACTGACAGTAATCTTTTTACCCAGCGGAGTTTTAAACAAAAAAGACAAAATCACGATAAAGGCGGCCATACCAATAAACAAAGGCGACAATTTCAATGCCAGGCCGGAAGAATCCCGCCTGGTATAGATGGCCTTAAGAATAAACTTAAAAGTTGTATAGGAAATCACCATACTAAAAAACGGAGAAATTACCCAACTGGCTACCACCGCTCCGAGTTGGCCCCAGTTAATGACAGAAAAGCCGCCGGCCATGATCCCGAAGCCTATCATAGCCCCCACGATAGAATGGGTGGTGGATACGGGCAAAGACTTCCAGGTGGCAAATGTCACCCACAGGGCGGCAGCCAAAAGCGCCGACAGGCTGCCGATAAGGGCCATGTTAGGATCCACCAGAATATCCGTAGAGACAATGCCCTTGCGGATGGTGTTGGTAACATGGGTGCCGAGAAAAATCGCCCCGACGATATTCAAGATCCCGGCGATAAATACCGCCTGTCGCAAAGTAATCGCCCGGGAACCCACGGCTGAGGCCATGGAGTTGGCTACATCGTTGGCGCCGATATTCCAGGCCATATAAAAGCCGGAGATATACCCGCATAACAGTATAATGTATTCTATACTCACCCCGTCCCCTTTTCTTTATTGATAACCCCGCCTACTGAAGTGATATTAATCGGTATCCCAATCCCCGGCAATCTCGTAAAAAGCTATTTGGTGCCTGAATGGCAACTAGTAACTCAACTTTCCGACTTAATTTATTTATATGATATAATGTGAAAATTTGCCGTCAGACCGTGGTGTTTAGCGGTGGATATGTCTATTCAGGAACATTGTGCAGTTTTTGTTAGTGGCTTTTGGCGAAGCAAACGTTAAAAATTTCAACTGTCTGAGCGGGGTACGAGCGAGTTTTGAAATTTTAGTGAAGCGAGCCTTAGAGCCACTCAAACACGAAGCCGTTCCTGAATAGACATACCAACCTCATAAAATTCTGTTATTTTTCTTAAGTCGGAAAGTTGAGCTAGTAATTATATCGCTTAGGCTTGGTGCTTTGCGGCCCTTGGCTTGGGACTGGGCCATACCAGAAACTCGGGATTTTAATCAGTTATATTCCGACAAAAGGAGGGATTACCGGCTAAAGCTGCGGAAATCTCCTCAGCCAGGTCGACCAGGCTTTGTGAAGCCGCGGCAACATAACCCTCATAGTCACCTTCTTTAATGGGTTCATGGCTCACAAAACGCTTTCTTGCCACTAGACCGCCTTTTTCATTGTCATTCAGGCTCCAGACAATTACACAGCTGAACTCTCTCTGCAAATCACCGCTGAACTCCAGAACCTCCAGCTCAATCTGATAGCGCACTTCCACAAAGCGACTGCCGGGATAGGCCTCTACCTGGTCAGTGTCAAGCATAACAGAGAGGTTGCGGGTAAGGGCGGCTGCCATAAGTTCTTCCAGGGCAGCAGACCAGACCCTGGTCCGGGAGACTTTAAGCCGGTGTTGCTCTCCGCTTCTAATCACAATCCCGGCCTGCTCCAGTTCCGGGGGGAGATGGACAGGACCCACGGCAACGATCTCCTGCCCGGTCAATTCTAATCCCGGGTAAAAAGGACTGTCGCCGACCCGTGAACTTAGGTAATAATACTCAACCAGACCCGGCTTACCAAGACATCCGGTACAGAGCAGGGCCAGGGTGATAACCACCGGCCCGATGGAGAAACTTTTTCCCGGCCTTCTCATTCTCCCTCCTTCTCTCTGGGACCGTAAAGCAGTACATCCGGATTTCTCTGCAGTAAATCAGCCAGGGCCCTCACAGAATCAGCCGCTCTGGTTACCTCCTGCAGGGTATTGTTTAATTCATAGGTTAACCTGGAATTCCGGCTGGTCAACCGGCTCATGTTTTCAGAGGCCTCGCCAAAAACAAGCGCCGCCCTGTCTATCCGGCCGAGAGTCGTGCGAAGATCAGCGGCAACCGGGCCAAACTCTTTTCTCCCCTTCTGCAGGCTCTTGTTCAGTTCATTGGTTAAGACATCAAAATCAGCAGTCAGTTTCCGGACACCCTCCACCAGGCGGGGCAGGTTCCGGTCGGTTGTTAAAATCAAACTATCCAGGTGTTCAAAGGTCTCGACAAAATTATCTACCACTTTTTGAGTACTTTCGGAAGTCAGGAAACTGTTGAGGTTGTCCAGGGCATCCACTGCCCGGTTGATCAGGGACTCCAGCTCCAGATTGGCCAGGGCACCGGTTAACTGCTCCATTTTGGAAGGCAGAGTAGGAATCTCCAGATAATCATCTTCCGCCCCTCTATAAAACGACTCGGTCTCCGGATAAAAGTCAAAATCAATATAGAGCTGTCCGGTTACCAGGCTCTGCATCTCCAGTTTGGCTTTCAGACCCTTGGCGATCATATCCTGGAGAAACTTCTTCTCCCCGGCCTTGTCAGGATCTTTATTTTCCGAAGGATAACCCAGATTCTCCCGGTCAATATCCACATAAACCGGAGTCTTATAGTCCCTGGCCTCCGGGTCAAAAGCAATGGCAATATCTGTCACCTGTCCTATCTTAACTCCCCGATAAGTAACCGGAGCACCTTCATCCAGACCATGCAGAGATCCCTTGAAGTAGAGAACACAGTTACATTTCTCATCATCAAAAGAAATACTGCCCAGGACCAATACAGCCACAAGCATAACAATAACCGCCCCTATAACAAAAAAACCGATTATAGCCGGATTGCCTTTCTGACTCATAATAAGCTTACCTCACGTTTACCCGTGCCCCTGGAAAGAAATTCAATCAACGTGGTATCTTCAGATTCACGTAACAGGTTCCGGGGATTGCCGGTGGCCAGCATAGTTCTAGTTCTGGTATCCAGAAAGACGGAATTAGTGGCAACAGTATAAATGGAGGCCAGTTCATGACTAACCATGATCACCGTGGCCCCCAAGCTGTCCCGGATCTCCAGTATCAATTCATCAAGACGTCTGGCGCTTAAGGGATCCAGCCCGGCTGAAGGTTCGTCAAAAAAAAGAAATTCGGGATCCAGGGCAATGGCCCTGGCCAGTGCCGCTCTTTTACGCATACCTCCGGAAATCTCTGCTGGATAAAAGTTTTCAAAACCGGCGAGGCCAACCAGGCTCAATTTAAAACGTGCCAGCTCTGCAGTCATCTTCACGGAAAGCGAGGTATGGTAAAACAGAGGCAGAGATACGTTTTCCTCCAGAGTCATGGAACTCCACAAAGCACCTTGCTGGTAAAGAACACCCATTCTTTTCAAAAACCGGTGCCGCTCTTCTTCGGTCATATCTTCCAGGTCAAGACCTTCATAACGGACCTTGCCCCGTTCCGGCCTCTGCAGGCCTATAAGATGCCGCAATAAAGTGGACTTGCCGCAGCCGCTGCCCCCCATAATAACAAAAATATCCCCGGCCAGAACCTGAAAAAATAGATTCTCCTGAACTATTTTTTCATCATAGGCCAGGGTCAGCCCCTCGGCTTCTATTACTGTCCGGTCAATAGTCATTATAAAAATGATAAAGGGTTACAGGAGATTAAAGACAACAACCATTATGGCATCGGCAATGACAATCATTACAATGGCCGCTACCACTGCGGAAGTGGCGGCCCGGCCCACCGCAGCAGCGCTGCGGCCGCAATGTATGCCGTAAAAACAGCCGGCAAAACCCACCAGGAAGGCAAAGATAAGACTCTTGAATACCCCTTCACCAAATTGCCTCAAATTAAGTGCTTCTCTGGTCTGGATAAAATATTCGGTAAAAGACAGATCAAGCATGCCGACCCCGATTAGCCCTCCTCCCAGAATACCGAGGAAATCAGCATAGATGCATAGTAATGGCAGCATGAGGATCAGCGCCAGCATTCTGGGGATGACCAGAAAAGCCAGGGGGGAAACTCCCATGGTTTTCAGGGCGTCAATCTCCTCATTAACCTCCATGGTCCCAAGCTGGGCGGCATAGGATGCCCCGGTACGCCCGGCCATAACAATCCCGGTGATAACGGCCCCCATCTCCAGAAGCATGGCAATTCCTACCAGGTTTGCAACATATATCTGGGCTCCGAACATCTCCAATTGAATTGCCCCGATAAAGGCCAGAATAACCCCGACCAGAATAGCAATCAGACTAACAATGGGCAGGGCGCTGGCTCCACAATTCTGAATGAAATATAAAAGATCCCGGGGCCTGAAGTATGTCCTCCCCAGTAAAAGCCGGGTAAAATCACGGCCCAGGTCCAGGCTGAAGACCGCCATCTCTCCAATCTGCTTAAAACCGGCCAGAGTATAGTTGCCTAATTTACTGGCCAGATCAGCAGGACTTTCAACCTCGACTCTCTTTTTCCCCCTGTTTTCTTCAGCCAGTCGAAGAAGTTTACGAACTCCCCCAGGCAGACCTTCCAGATCAACCTCGACTTTCCGTTCTTCAAGTACAGGAAGGAAACGGTTCAAGAAAACAGGAAGGACGGAATCCCAGGATTCAAGAGCCGAGGTTTCAAAAAAAATTCTCCTTGTCCTGTTATCCAGCTCGGCAAGAACCTCACCGAAATCGGGTACTCCGGCATCAACTGTCCAACTGCCTCGCAGACTGAGCTGAAGTATACCGGTAGAAGTACTGGAAAGGGTATATTTTGACGGCTTGCCCAATTTCTCTATTATCTCCCGGTCTTCTTAACCTTTATCCGAAAATCACCATCGAGATCGCTGTCAAACAATGAGAGTAACCATGAAGATCATGAAGGACATGAAGTTGATATCAATACCACGAAAGAAACCTTCGTGCTCTTCGTGTCCTTCATGGTTCAAATCGGTACCTGTTCAATACGGTATTCGATGAGCTCTTCTGATTGCGTTTACCCGAAAATCGAAGAGGACACGGTATTTGCCATACCGAAGCTCCGGATTTTCATCGTTCGTTGAGGCTGGCCTGCCTGGTCCAGCCATGCTGGTTCGTATGAAAAATGCTTCTCCTGTCCCACCACCTCTATAATGGTCCAGCTCCCGGCCTCTTTATCGTAACCGTTCACCGTTACCGTTGATAAGGCGCTGAAATCTCCGGACTGTATCCGTTCAGCAGTGCCGCAGATTGACCGTACCTTAAGGTACGTTATGGTAAGGATAATGACGAATCTATCCATTGGGCAAGCAGACCGGCGCCGCGTACTAAGTCGTACGTAAGCCGGGCTGATCGCCCGAAGATGTGGTGCTGCTGAACGGATACTTGGTATCAGGCAGGCCGGCTTACCTACACCGGTTCTTATAGCCTGAAACGGCTTAATAAAATATAAATCAATAACTAAATATCTGCCAAGAAATTTAAGTCCGTAATTCTTTATCCTTCTCTCTCTGCTTTCGCAAAATCCTTTTCAGATGCCAGACAGCGCAGCCTTCCTTCACTTGCCCCCTGAAAGCACTTGTTACAGGAGATGCAGCGGGCCGGAGCAGTATCGCCGGAAGCCCATCTGTTTATCAGTCCCGGTTCAAGGATCAAAGGCCGGGAAAAGCTGAAATAGCGGGCAGCACCTTTAAGGTAGATATCCTTAACCACCTCGAGGGAGCGCAGTCCGCCGACCAGGGCGGTCCGGGACTGGACTGCAGGAGACATTTTTTCCAGTAAGTCTCTGAAATAAGCCTCCTTTTCCGGATTATTAATTCCTGTTCTCACCGGTGACAACTTCTGAGCGGCCGCTACCCCTCCGGAGAGCTCAATCAGATCGATTCCTCTTTCCACCAGATTGGAGCAGACCCACTCGGAGTCTTCAAAGCTTAAACCCACCTGGTCAAAATCCGCACAATTGATCTTGATCGTAACCGGCACAACTCTTCCCACTGTCCTTTTAACCGCATCAAATACCTCAAAAACGATTCTGGAACGTTTTTCAATGGAACCACCGTACCTGTCCTGCCTCCGGTTGGAATAAGGAGAAAGAAACTGGGCAAGCAGAAAACCATGGGCCGAGTGAATTTCCACCGCGTCAAATCCAGCTTCCACTCCCCTTCTAGCCGCTTCGGCAAACTCCTTGACTACAAACTCAATATCATCCACCGTCATGGCACGGGGGATATTGCCGGTGGCTCTCTCTTCCACTTCCGACGGCGCCCAGGGAGTCAGACCTGAATCAAAGCTCCTCTGGGAACCGGCATGGGCCAGTTGTACTCCGATTCTGCCCCCCTCGCCATGCACGGCTTCGATCATTTTCCTCAAATCCAGAACCAGTTGATCATCGTAAATCCCCAACTGCCCGGCATTGGCCTGACCTCTTTTACTTACATAGGCATGCCCGGTCAAAATGAGCCCGACCCCACCCCGGACCAGCTCTTTATAAAGATCAATCAATCCTTCGGTTACCCGGCCGTCTTCCCCCGCCATACCCTCCCAAGTGGAAGACCTGATAAAGCGGTTATTCAGGCGAATATTACCCAAATCAGCTTCTGCAAACAGTTCATCCATTTTTTACCTCCTTTAACACAGCAGACTACATTTATAATTTAACAAACAGGCATTACATATGAAAACAGGTTGAATGCAAAACCGCCGGACAGACCGACCGAAACCGCCGCCGCAAATCGATCAGATCATTCGAAGCAACACAACAAAGACAATACCTGCCAACAGGGAAAAAATGGTTTGATGGTTTTCCCCCGTGCATGAATTGGGAATCAGTTCGTCAGCGGTGATGTAGATCATCAGACCGGCAGTAGCGCCAATGATAAAACCGATTACTAGCAGCGGCACTTCCTTGAAAAGATATTTCGCCAGGAGATAGCCGGCCAGAATGGGCACAGCGGTGGTGGATGAAACCAGAAACGATTGTAACCGCTTTCCGCTGGTATGAAAAAACGGGGCCGACGTGCAGATCCCTTCGGGAATGCCGTGGATGGAGATAGCCAGGGCGATGGCCAGAGAAACGTTCATGTCGGTAACCGTGCCGACGGCCACCGCCATGCCCTCGGGAAAGTTGTGCAAAAACATGCCCAGAATAAGATAAACAGAGGTTCTTTCGAGGTTACATCCCTGTTCCTGTGCGCATAGCCGGGGATGGATATGGGGAATGATTCTGTCCAGACCGTACATCAGAAACGCGCCGGTCAGTATGGCCAGAATACAGACAGGTTCGGATGAGAATTCGATGCTTTCGGGGATCAGCTCCAGAAAGGATATGGCCAGCATAACCCCGGCGGCGAAACAGAGCATATTGCAGATATAATCGAAACTCGGCATTTTCAAGACCCCGATAAGCGAACCAATAACAGGTCCGGAAACGGAAATGAGAATGATATATAATTCTGCGGTCATAGCGGCTCGATATTTACCTGCGGATCATTTGAAGAAAAATCGTTCAATCACCTGGTCGGCGGTTTCCTCGTCTATTTCCCGGGTCTCCACCCCGGCGTCTGAAAACACATATCCCGGCCCGCTCTGTTCCAGTTTCTTCCTGGTACCCACCATATCGATATTCTGCTCCACCAGAAAACGGGCCGTCTGAATCCCTTTCCCCTTTCCCTCCCGGCTGTACGGGTTCTTTACCAGTGTCTTTTTTTCCGTCTGCAACTCTCTGGTATCAATCTGCCATATAATAAAATAAGGCGCTTCGCCGAAATGGTCGCAGATCTGATTTCCGTCATCCAGAACCGGAAAAGCGACGAGCAGAGTTCGGGAATCCGGCGGCTCATAGTGCAAGTTGACCTGGGCAACATGGGGGATTTCATTCTTGATGGTGTTTTCTAGGCGATGGACAACATCATGGGCCTTCTTGAAATCGTCGATCCGGAGCATGACCTCGGCGTTGAGAAAACGGAACCGTCCGGCATTTCTGCCCACAACTGACCGAACCTGCTTGACCGCCGGTTCCTTCTCGATGATGTTCCGGGCCTTTTCCAAGGCCTGGTAATCAATGGAAGCGTCCAGCAGCACCCGCATGCCGTCTGACAGCAGCTCCCATCCGGCCTTGATAATAAACAGCAGCACCAGGAGGGCGGCTATATGGTCAATGGTCAAAAACCGGTACTGAAATTCAATCCCGTAGTAATTCAGCAGCACCGATAACAGCACCACCAGCGAGGCCAGCACATCCACCTGCCGATGGCGGCCCTCTGCAATGAGAGTGGGCGACTCAGTTTTCTGCCCCAGATAAAGGGCGTATTTGCCGAACAGAAAGGTGGCGACAGTACAGCCGAGAATCCACCAAAGAAGGGGAAGATTGATATCCGGAGGGCCTGACGGCGATTCGATCATCCGCCGGGCAATCTCATAGCCGGCAAAAAAGATAAAGAACGCAATAACCACGGAAATCAGATTTTCGATCTTATAAAGGCCCAGGGGGAACGCCCGGCTCTTGCGGGTGGACAGCAGCAACCCCCCGAAGATGGCCAGAGAGGCGATGCTGTCGGTGGCTGAATCGACTGCGCCCGCCGTTATGGCCAGGCTGGAGGACCGGTAAGCCAGATATCCCTTGACCAGAGCCAACAACAGATTCAGCAGAAATGCCAGAACGGCGATTTTCCGAATCTGTCGGTTCTCATCCGCATAATCGGTTTGATTATCCGGTTCACTCATAATGACGATCCTCACTTCATCCCGGTGAATTCTTTTCCCGGTCTGCCGGGGCCTCGCAATTCA
Organism: Desulfobia sp.; assembly: GCA_046497465.1. Classification (GTDB taxonomy): domain Bacteria; phylum Desulfobacterota; class Desulfobulbia; order Desulfobulbales; family SURF-16; genus JAWLDV01. Next base: position 67,133 of record JAWOFO010000029.1, on the reverse strand, counting down.
ATCTGATGACCCATTTTTTCAGAAACCTGACGCTCAAAGGTTTTATTGGCTGATATCGATATAGGGCCGGTTACGAATGCCGATTTTAATTTTCTCCACTACAGTCTTTTACGGCCGAAAATCTTGTCCGGAGGCAGCCGGGTTTTAACCTTGAACACCCTGGCCTGTCTTTCCCCAGGGTAAACTCCTTGGGGACGGCATAAAAGGCCGGGCCCGGTAGAGAGCGAGGCACATAACCAGAAGTACCGCGGCAAAGGGCAGGCCGGTGGTGATGGTGGTGATGGTGGTGACTACAAATCGGAAAGCCGGGCTATGATTATTACTATCCCGTTTCCAAAACCTTGTTGCTCGCTGATTATGTCGGGAATTTCAAATTCGGTGCATGAAATCAACATGATCGATCGATGCAGGTCTTCGAGAAGAACCTATTTCATGACCTCTCATCTACCCGATTTTTTAAGTCAATTCGGCATCGATTACAGCATCGACGGTCCTCAGCTTGAGTATTTTGTTTATCAAAAAAAAACAAACCCGGATATTTCCTGTTCATTGACTTTCAAATATGATAATGCGATACGGCAAATAAACGTCATGACCTTATACCCTGGCCTGTGGCTGCATCCGGGAACCAGATACCTCTCAGCCGTATGCTTTTTTATGGTTATACAACACGTTGCCAATTTTTATCATATTGAATCTGTCTGCAGAATCAGTCTCAATACCGAAAAAAATGTTTTTGACAACTTTTATTCATTACTCAAAGATTTTGATTTTTACATTACAGTTATACGGCAAAGACGAACGGGTATATATCGAAAGCCCCTTTTTTCCCACACGAATTGATACTTCGATGTTCATTGAACAGACCCAAACCCTTTAGTCCGGAAAAAAAGAAACGAGCATCGGCGGGCAGTCAACATCTCGGTCATTGTCACCATGCAGTGCAACTTTGCTGCCTCTACTGCTACGAGGAAAAAGGGCCGGAAGGTGATGAGCCAGGAGATGGCGGAACAGCATCATGAACAGAGACTAAAAAAAACCGGCGGAATCTCAATCTTTCTGTGCATGGTGGATGTGGACAACAATTGCTTGGCCCATTTCAACGGCTCCGTCTGCAAGTGCGTGGCCATGATTGGCCACCAGGACCGTGCCAGTGGCAATATCCGTAAAGGCAGGCAGGACTGAAGAAGACAGTACCACCTTGACCCCTGGCGCAAGGAAAAATAGTGCCGGCAAATGCACCTGCCTGCACCCCTGCTTCGGGGGCTGCCGGTTTATGGACTTCCAGCGCCAAGGCACCATGGCTGAAGCCAACCGCCAGAAGGATTTTTAGGCCACTGGGTAATTTTCAGCCATGGTCGCTATTTCTTCTCACTAAAACCCGGCGGGAATAACCAATACCGGGCAGGGAGAATGGGCCACAACGCGAAGAGAAACACTGCCCATCATGGTTCTCTCCAAAGCTGAATGCCCATGAGACCCGACAATGATAAGAGAAATCTTCCTCTCCTGTGCTTCCTTTATAATCGGCCGGTAAGTCTGATAATCAAAATGTACGATCGTTTCACAATTGACATCCTGGGCAGCCGCCTTATCCCTTGACTTGTCAAGCAGTTCTTTAGCTTTATCTTCTATCAGGTCTTCCAGATCAGGCGCCAGGGCCATGAATTCTTCATTGGTATCAATTACATTAATTACAAACAGCCTGCTTTTACAGGCCTTTGCTATATTGATCCCTTCATCAAGCGCTAATTCGCTGAATTTGGAACCGTCTACAGCAACCAAAACCGAATTATATAAAGCAAGACAACAATCCTGTACCTGAGCCATAACATTTCCTCCTCTTCGATTGATTTTTTTCTACGGCCACCCTCAGGACCAACTCAGCAATAACTCAACATTTCAGGGGGACTGCTATAACTCACCTAACAGCGATCCCCGGCCGGCTGAATCGATGCCTCTTTTATCACTTTGATTTTTAGGTAAATCTACCTAATTTTAAAATACAAAAAAAAGGCCCTCCTTGCAAGGGCTAAAAAATGATACAACAGTAAAATAACCGGCTTATCTCCGGGCAAGGCCTGGAAAAAGAAATTTTTCCGGGGCATGATCAATAAAAAACATCTTCTTTTTAGTCAATGGCAGTTAAATAAAGATTTTTTTCATAACTCGCCCAAGTCCTCTACTTTACCTTTATAAATCTTTGCCGGAGATGAAATTGAAAAGCTGCAGACCAGATTCAGATTGATGGGTGTTCAGCGTCAATTATAATTCCTGCCGGGAAAAATAATTGTCGTTGATCGAATGAGGCGCAAATAAAGAATCACTAGTTGATAGGAACGTTGAGAGAAGGCTGTAAAGAGAAAAGAAAAACTATGATTGGAAGCTGATTATTTTTTTTAAGATAGAGGGGGAATTAAAAAAGTTTTTTTCTACTCCCAATAAGACGTCCCGTCAGGAAGACTGCGAGTAACTTCTTGGTTCGTTACACAGCCAGTAACATATATTAAGAAACCGATATTGAGGTTGCAGCTTCCAAGACGGACATTAACATGCACCGGGTCAAGGCTGGACTCATAATAAGAGTGCGAATGGAAGCATGACGTGCACGGGGTTAGAAAAAATGTGGTTCGCCACGTCGAACATCTTGACATACCTTCTCATGGAAGAAGTTACTAATTCAGGATAAAATCTATTGATATTTTTTAAAAATATGAACGTGCTCAGCGCTGGGTCTTAGACGGCGTCCGGGGAGCCTATGTTCAGCTCTCTGGGCAAGTCCGAATCAGGTACCGGCCGGCCCAGTTTTACCAAACTTCTGGTTCCGGAAAATACAGTGAAGCGTGAAGAAGGAGAAAGCTATAATTTACCGGGGGAATGCGTATAAATAGCATAAATTTTGCATGAAATATAATAAGCTAATGTCAAGGCGACAATTTACCGGGGAACAAGAAACTTGGCTTGCTGTCTTGTTTCTTTCTGATTTCGATTAATTAGGGACTACGGTAGGTAATCTTGGAATCCGGCGAAATATTATCAGCCGGAAGTGCTATAAAGTTATTTAACGGTAAGGGGTATGGGGCAACAGTTTGATATTGAATCCTATCTTCCGGACGAAAAAAAAGTTAAGGCAGTTCTATCACGGGAGTTGAAGGATCTGCCTTCCCTGCCGGCGGTAGTACTCAAGCTCCTGAAGATATCCAGCAGTGCCGAATCTTCGGCCGGTGAACTGGTCAAGCTGGTGGAGACCGATCCTGCTATAACCGCCCGGATTCTTAAAGTGGTTAATTCAGCAGCCTACGGTTTCAGCCGGAAAATCGACTCGATCAAGCATGCCGTAGTGTTGCTCGGATTTGACAAAATGCGGACCCTGGCCCTGGAGATCTCTGTTTTCGAGCAGATGGTTAGGCCGGGAGAGTCCTCAGGTTTTGACCTCAAATTCTTCTGGCAGCACTGCCTCTCCGTTGCCTGTTTGAGCAGGGCCATAGCCGAGGAAAAAGGGCACCCCGACCCTGAAAGGCTCTATATTGCCGGTCTCCTCCACGATATAGGGAAAATGATCCTGGAGGTTAACGGCAAAATAACCTATGGAGATTTTATCAAGTATAACAGCTACTTCTCTGGGAACCTGTTAAAAAAAGAAGCCAATATTATCGGACTCTCTCATGATCAGCTGGGAGCTGATTTCTGTCATCTCTGGGGCCTGCCGGTCAGCATCACCCTGCCAGTCAGGTTCCACCATGAACGTTATCACCAGCTAAATCTGGATCAGGAACATTTCCTGGAAATTGGCGTAGTCTCCCTGGCAGATTTTTTAACCTGGGCCCACGGCATCGGGTCGGTCAACCTTATTCTCCACCGGACACTGCAACCAGAAACCATGGAGATCACCTCCCTTGGCACTCTCAACCTGACAGCTCTCCTGGAAAGAATGGACCGGGAAATTCTGGAGACCGCCCGGTTCTATGATATCTCTTTCCCTTCACTAAACCAGTTGAGAGAGAACCTGCTTCTCTTCAACATAGATCTGTGCCGGTTCAACAATGCCTGTACTAACCGGCAGGATGAACTGGAAAGCCAGATCCAGTCCCTTTCCAGTCTCAAAGACAGCCTACCGGTCCCACACGGCAGTCTTAACCGGGAGGAAATAGTCAAACAGACCCTTACCGCCCTGCACCGGGAGTTCAGTTACGATCGCCTTTATTTCCTGGAAGTGGGAGAAAAAAAACGTGGTTTCAAAATCAGCTTTTTTCTTAACTTTACCACCAGGGAAGACGCCCTCACCGGTACTGCCGTCGAGATCACTGCCGAGATGAAGAACTTTATAGACTCTCTGCGCAACAGAATACCCAAAGTGATCAGCGGCTCCACAAGTGACGAAAACCAAGTGCTGGAAAAATTCGGGGTCAGTGAGTTGGGGATAATCCCGGTTGTCAGCAATGAGAAGGTCATAGGGCTTCTCTGTGTTGATAATATTTCCTCGAAAAGGGCAATCCACCAATCCTCTCTTGCCTCGGTCAGTATTGTCACTCACGAAATGGGTAAGGCCCTGGAACATGCCGGGCTGTTTCAAAAGTACAGGGTTATGGCCTCCATCGATGGTCTTACCGGTCTTTATAACCGTTATGTAATTGAAGAGATAATAAAAGAGTATTTTCTTAAGGCTGACAGCAGGGGACATCCGCTTACCCTAGCCATGATTGATATAGATTTTTTTAAAAGTTTTAATGATCATTTCGGCCATATTGCCGGGGATAAGATTCTTAAAAACATGGCCAACACCATGCAGAAATTTTCCCGGCCCAATGATTACCTGGGTAGATACGGCGGAGAGGAATTTATCGTGATCCTGACAGAGACCGGATACATAGACGGCTTCCGTTACGGTGAACGTCTGCGCAAAAAGATTGAAAAGCTGGGCCATGTTCTGAAGAAGCGTTTCCCGGGCCACAGCCTTACAGTCAGCATTGGTATAGCCTCTTATGAATCAGGAATGAAAAAGGCCGAAGATCTCATTGCCCAAGCTGATAAGACCCTCTACATGGCCAAAGAGATGGGGCGCAACAAGGTGGTTGGATTTTACAGGGAGGAAAAAAAGTGGTCAGGTGGCAAAAGCCCGGTTCCGGTGGAACAGGTTACCGGTTAAAAACGAATTTACATGGGCAGAATATGAACATCTTCTCTTACCTCATGGGTACCTGAAAGAATAAGACCCTGACGGCCGTCAATACTTATCTCATCCCCGCATCTTATAGTATGGCCGTTGATCGTTCCTTTCTCTTCAGACTCGTAAACCTTTAAGGCCTGGCAGCCTACTACGCAGGTCTTGCCCAGCCTGAGAGTGACCACCGAGGCATGGGAGGTCTGTCCCCCTCTAGCGGTTAACAGACCATCCACCCTGGAAATACTGTTGATATCTTCGGGCACCGTATCCTGACGGATTAGGATAAGCGGGATACCAGGGCGCTCCTCCTGCAACTCATTAATGTTGGCATCGGTAAAAACAGCCAGACCAGAGAGGGCGCTGCCGCTTACCCCGATACCGCTGCCCAGAATATGGCTCTCCAGGGCCTCCTCATCTATAAATACATAAAACTTTTCTTTGCGCTTGATGGTAAGCATATCCCGGGTCTGAAGAATATAAAGATCTTCGGCCCGGGGTCCTTCAAAGGTGAATTCAATCTCCTGGGGATTCCACTCCTTTTCATAGACAAGGTTTCTGGCAATAGACAGTAGCTCCCGGTATACCTCCGGGGCCTGTTTTTCCAGAGTAGTCTCGATAGTGCGGCCGTCTATCTCGGCCTGCTCCACGGAAATGGGATGAGTTGTTACCAAACCGCTGACAATGTCTTCACCCTGGTCTCCAGAGGCATAATCCCCCCAGAGGGCCACCCGGCGCACCTGACGGTAAGGATGGGCGGTAAAAACCACTCCGCTGCCGGACTGGGGCGACATATTACCGAAAACCATAGCCTGGACTATCACTGCAGTGCCCCAGTAGTCCGAAATACCCATAAGCCTCCGGTATTCTATACTCTTTTTGGTATCCCAGGAAGCAAAAACTTTCTCTATAGCGGCGCTCAGCTGGACCCAGGGATCCTGGGGAATGCTTATCCCCAGATTAATCACCTTATTGCGATAGTTAAGGGCCAGTTCCTCCATCTGCCCGGCGGTAAACTCTCCTTTTACTTTTACACCGTAACGCTCCTTGGCCTCGTCCATCAAGACCTGGAAAAACTCCCTCTCCACACCCTGGGCCATGGCCCAGGACTGAACATACCTCCTGAAATTATCCCAAGCCAGATAGGCCTTGCCGCTGGACTGGGCGAATTCCCGGGCGATCTCCTTGTTGAGCCCTACATTATGCACAGTGGACATCATGCCCGGCATCGAGATCGCCGCGCCGCTGCGGACTGAAATCAACAGGGGATTTTTCGGATCGCCATAAATCCGGCCGGTCTTCTCCTCTATAGTATTTAAGGCCTGTCGTACCTGATTTAAAAATTCATTCCTGGCCAGGAAAAAATTGTTGATCACCGGCCAGCAGCGGAATATCTCGGTGGAGATAATGAATCCGGTAGGCACTGGCTTCTGATCGCAGGCCAGAACGCTCAGATTGTAACCCTTATTGCCCAGAAGAATAACGTTGCGATACTGGGGGCTTTTCCGGTCTAAAAAAAGAATAACTTTTTCCGGATTGTAGGTCATAAGCAGATCAAGCATTTTCTCATCCAGCATCTCCTTCTGACGTTCCAGAACATAATAGATCTTACTTATAAAATTGTCGAGATGCTGAAGACCGAAAGTCTGGGAGATAAGATCCCTCATAAAGGCCTCGGACAAGCGATAAATATCTACCCCATACTCGGTATTATCTTTATCCCGCTGCACCTGAGAACGGTATTTGGGCAAAAGGTTGTTCGGCCCAATCTGGGGAATGATAATCGAAAGATTGTTCTGGTGGATATTGGTATAGTAGGCATAAATCACGTCCTTGATCCCTTCAGACAGACCCCTGAAAATGTCGAGGTACTGGGTATAGGAAAATCTCTTGATCCCCAGGGAATTAGAAAGCAGAGAAACATAGGTCTCCAGGCGCCGGCTGCTTATGCCGTCTATCCTCAAGGCCCTGAGATACAGGCGCAGGCATTTGAGAATCCGGATAAAAGTGGCCCGGGTGATAAAAGTTAGATTGACGGTTGAGGGTAATTTCTCCAGGTAAATATTGGCTATCTTCTCCAGACGAAAGGTAAGCCCCAGGGCATCAAATTTTCTTTCGCTGTACCGGCCGTATACTGAAGGGATGTCCACGGCTATATGCCGCTTGTGGTAAATCTCCTCTTTGGCCTCAAAAACCTGGGAACTAAGAATAATCTCCTTAAGATGCTCAAGATGCTCAAGCAGTTTGTCCAGACAACACATAGTATCACAGCTTTCAAGGCTGACCAGAAGATCCTCCATTTCCGGAAACCCTGAGGCAGCGGCCTGTCCCAACTGATGCCTGAGTTCCTGATAACCCAGATTATACTTAAGATCAAGCAGCCTGTACATCCTGACCATGAGCCGGAAACGCTGTTTTTCATGGTGAGGCACATCCTGTTCATCCCGAAGAAAACGCTCCAGGCTCTCTTCCTCCAGATTAAGCAGATCTGCGGGCTTATACAGAGATCCCTTTTTAAAGACAGCTACTGTCAAACGATGGATATCGTCGATAAACTGGCCCTGGATTCCAACCTGATAAAAAACATGGTCGGGCAGGTAATACTCCAATCCTCTCTTGTCCTTGGTATACCAGAAGCGGATAATGGCCTCCAGGAAGCCGACGATGAGATTGGAACTTTCCACATGGCTCTGTTTACGCAGAAAATGGATCAAAACATCCCCGCGCTCATGAATTTCATCGATTTCCGTGGAGACATCCCGGAGATCTCCTTCCGCCCCGATATCATTAAAAAAGACCGGCATCAGTTTGGTAAACTGTTTTACCAGGTTGTAAACCGGCTTAACCGGATGATTAAGCAGGCTGCTTATATCCTTCTGAAAAAGATCCGTATCTTTTATGCAGGTCCCGGTAAGTTTCAGGTTGATGATCAAGGCGGAAAAAAGGGTAGCGCACCACTTGGGCTCCTGCATGATCAAATTAAGCCATACCCTGATATTTGTGAGATGGGCTGGATTAACCAAAGGCTGCCAGTCCTCATCTACCCCGGAAATCTCGGCATACTGGAAACCGAAACGCACCGTCTCCCAGAGAAAAGTCTCCACCAGTCTGGAATTCTCCCGTTTAAATACCTCTGTGCCAATGACCTGAATACACTGGAGGGCAGTATGGGGATAACGGCTTATATTTTCCTGGAGTAGATTAAGAGTGGTCAGGAGAAAGGAATGGATCTCTTCAAAACTCTGTCTGCGGATGAGCTTTACCAGGCTGCGGTTGATCTCGCGAAGGCTCTCTTCGTGAATCAGATAAAGCCCCGGAGTTCTCATAATCCGAAAAAGGAAAATCAGCCTTCGGTTTTCACTAAAATCATCCGCCTCCTCCCTCTGCTCATCGTCTTTTTTCCCTGAGGCCAGTTTGGCCGGAATCTCCTTATAAAACTTCACTATATCCATGTGTCCGGGGAGCTCCAGAACCTGCTCGAGCTGCCCGGCACATGTCTCTCCCTTTATTTGCCCCAACCGGTCCAGGTATCCCCTGATACGGGCGTGGGAGATGTTGTTGAAAAGGCTGCCGGCCTCCCAGTCCCGGCACATATCCTGACACTCCTTGAAAAACCAGGGCTGGGGATCTTCGATTCCCAGCCAGTAGTTGTAGTTCAGGCTGAAAACCTTTTTCATGAGGTTAACCACCGGCCTGAGCCTTAAGGGCTTTACCTGCTTGTGATAATTAATAAGGCAGCGGGCAATCTTTTTCATGGGATACTGGCCCTGAACCAGATACATCAGAATATCAGTATCCAGACTGGCAAGGTGTTCAAAGATTTCGACCAGCACATCCTCATATTCAACCAGGTCATCAACCGTATTAATAACCCTTTCCACATAGGCAAGCATTCCTTCCATGGCCTGAGAAACAAGGTCCGGATATTTCTGGTTCTCTTCCAGGGCTATAAAGTAAAGGTCAGTAAAACGGAGAAAGGCCACCGGCCCCTGGGGAGATCTGGCAAAAAGGGAAATATTCTTGAGAACAAAAGTCCTTAACTTGGGCAGCAGCAGCTTCCAGTTCCGGTAAGGATGACAGATCTCGGTAAGCAGTTCATAGAGGGTATTATGTATCCCTCGATAATCCTGGACAATCTCCAGGAGAACGTTGAGCGAAGGCTCAATTATTACTTCATCAACAGCGGTTTCAGCCAGATTGGCCTTCAGGGCATCAGAATCAAAGGTCATGGTTTCTCAATAACAACTTCTTTAGTCTGCCGGCCCCACTGAAGGGCGTGGTTATGGGAATCAAAATAGAGATCAAGGCGTCGCGGTCCCTTAATGGCCCCTCCCCGGTCTTCTACCCGCCCCCAGCCATAGCCGGGTACATGCATAAGGGTGCCGAAAGGATAATAACAGGTGTCTGCAGCTATGGTCCCGTATTCCGGGAGCCAGAGCCAAGGAAAAACTAGCCGGAAGGGAAGCATCCAGGGATGAATAACCGTGTCCACCGAGAACAGGCCGGGAGAAGACTCATTAGGTTTAGAGCCGTCAGCGGTGAGGCCTGAATAGGCTTGCCCCTTCCGGTCACCTGCACTGATATAACGGTTCCAGAAATCAAGCTTCAGGTATTTCCAGCTTCCTCTCTCCCAGTTGCAGCACTTACCACAGCCGCAATAGGCGGTTGTCTCCATCGTCTTCACCTGCTGAGCCGCACAACTGACAAGCAGAAAAAAAACCGGCAGCAAGAGAAGGGCCTGGACCCTGGACCTTAGACCCTCGGCCTTGGTTCCCCTCACAGAGGCACCTCATCCACGGCTTCCGCAGCCTGATCAATGGCATCATGAGCATGATTGCCGGCTACAGGCACGATGGAAACAGCCGCTCCCCCAAGCCGCATGGGTACAGAAACCAGCTTGGTCAAAAAACAGCCGCTCAGGCAGAATAAGATAATTAACAGTATCAATAAGTGGCTATAATTCATTTCCTGTTTCCAATACCAAAAGTAAATTCTTGATGAATCCCGGCAGGATCTGAAATCGATAACTTGGCCAAAAGCTATGGTCATCAAATGCAACAGCCCGGGTTCAGCCTGAAAAGCTGCAGATAACGCCGCGCATGAGGTGCGGGCCAGAAGCCTTGCAGATAAAGGCACCCGCAGTTCTTCCCGTCACTCTCAATGCGATTGTTCGCCATTTATTTGTTTTTACAAGATAAATTGACAAGTTGACTAAGATTTTCTTCTATGTACTCAAGTAAATTTGTGGACTCATCTTCTCCAATGAGGTCAAGCCCGTAATGACTGGCTATATAACTGAAAGCAAATGCCATTTGTGGGATATCAAATAAGTCTCCGACAATCTCTTTGGTCGCCACATAACTTGTTAATGCGGCGTCTGTAGCTTTTTTTAAATTTGATTTCGTCTGCTCCATTCCCCTGAATTTCAAACATATTGCTGGTCCAAGATGAAAAAGATCTTCGGGCTTTATTTTCTGGCCAACAAACTTACCGAATGGAATTGTTTCAAATGCATCTAAATACGCTTTTGAAATTTCTTCCAACCACTCTTTTTCCGTAGCTGGCGTATTGTCCTGGCACCAATATTCTTCTCCATCATCCTCCATATATTCCCACATTTCGTTTTGATGCAGCCATATTGGGTCAGCATTATTTCTGATAAACTCATCTTCGCTCATACCATCTATTGTTGGTGGACGCTTGACTCGTTTTTGTTTGCCATTCACGAAAATTGTCATGTACTCCTTCTGCCGTTTCTTTTTGGCAGCCTTTTGAGCAGGAGTAAGTTTTTTTTTCTTTTTGGTCATGTGTGTTTTGTTGATAATATTTCAACGGCGAACTAACAGGCAGGCGGAGCATACCGCAATAAGGTTTTTGAAATATTGAACACCGCAAAACTCTGAAAGATGATTCAACGATTTAATAGCCTGTCCTGTTCAGTGAAAGGTTGGGTAGTGCTATCCATAATTATACACCGGAGTTTCGATGATTCTATCAGGGTTTCGTCTCCCCTTGATAATGCCATGGATATGATCTACCGTTTCAGGAGAAAAGAAATGCTCTCCAGTCTCTCTGCACACTCGCGCCGGTACATTTTCGACAATAAAAAATTTGCCATCATGTTCAAGAGTATAAGTTACCCTAGATTCTACCATTGTCTCTTTCATGTTAAATCTCCTTATGCCTTACCTTCTGACCTTAAAATCAATCCAAAGTTCAGGGTCAGGCTGGTATAGGGTGATGATCTTGACAAGAGGCCGACTCGGATAGCTGCACTGTATATGCAATGGCCTATCCGCTTTAGTGTAACCGAGAATAAGACAACTCGGGCCATACTTGTCGTCCGGGTAGTCTTCAATTACTTCACTTTTCCCAGCCACCGCGTCTTCCAATTCTAAGACACTTATATCTCGGATAATACTCTGATCTACAGCATGTTTGGAGTATTCGTAATGACGTTGCTTAATCTTTATGCGGATTTCCTGAATAAGTGCCATAATTATCAGAATTTTAAATTGTGGTCAATTTACCCATGCCCAACGCCCCGCGCGCGAAGCGTCCGGAGACAATCGCGGTGCTGACCGGCGCCGTGGGCCGGGCAGGCAAGCGCAGCTTGACTGACCGGTTCGCGGCGTCCGGTCAAGTACCTTGTTCCGGCGCGGAGCGACGGAACAAGGTACTTGACGTAGTCAGCACCGCGATTCCCGGCGGCGCAGCCGCCGGGAACAAATTATTATATGGTTTCCAGATAACTCCAGAAATTTCTACCCTTGACAATAAGTATGGGCACATCATAGGTTTTTTTCTAACCTGATAACTCCAAAATCGGTAAGTTATCAAGAACTTTTTAGTGTTCAAGGGCTATGATTAGAATTCCTGACGACATCCAAGGTAAGTTTGAAAAATGGCTATATCCGAGATTCCCAACGCGCTAAACAAGGGCATTTCCAAGCTATGACTGGCAATGGAGTCTGAAAAATCGTGTACAAATTTTGAATTTTTTCTACATGACCTTTTCAACCTCAACCTCAGGCTCTAAAGCTATCAGGAGCGCCCCTTCCACTTCATCGCCGTCGGCGTCAGTCCTGGGTTTGGGCGAGACCGACGCCGACGGCGACGAAGCTACAGGGGCTTATGATCTCCGAGCCCTTTCTGCAATGGGCATTTGGGAATTCCGGATAGACCCATTATTTTTCTTTGTTGGGCTAACCTGTTGTTAAAGGGTCTTCTTCTGATCCAGATAAAGAATTAAATCAAGCACCCGATTAGAGTATCCCCACTCATTATCGTACCAACTGAGCACCTTGACCATATTGCCGCCTAAGACCTTGGTTGATAAAGCATCAACCACAGAAGAGTGGGGATTGCCCTGGTAATCTATGGAGACAAGCGGTTCCTCGGAATAACCCAGATACCTGCCGCTTGCCTCCTGCAGAGCCTTGTTCACCCGGGGGACCGTGGTCTCCTGCTCTACCTCCATGACAACATCAATCAAAGAGACATTAGGTGTGGGGACCCGGACTGCCATACCGTCAAACTTACCTTTTAACTCCGGAATGACCAGCGACACCGCAGCGGCTGCCCCGGTTTTAGTCGGTATCATGGAAACATTGGCAGCCCTGGCCCGGCGCAGATCCTTATGCGGATAATCAAGGAGGCGCTGATCGTTGGTGTAGGCATGTACCGTATTCATGAATCCCTTGACTATGCCGAATCTGTCCCTGATAACCTTGACTACCGGCGCCAGACAATTGGTGGTACAGGAGGCGTTTGAGACGATACTGTGCTTGGCAGGATCATATTCGTGTTCATTGACCCCCATTACAATCGTCTTAACATCTCCCTTGCCCGGAGCAGAAATCACTACCTTTTTGGCACCGGCGTCAATGTGGCCGCTTGCCTTATCTGAATGAGTAAAAAGACCTGTTGATTCAATTACATATTCCACAGCCACGTCATCCCAGGGAATCTCGGTGGGATTACAGACATTAAAGAATGAGATATGCCTGTCATCCACTTTTATCCCGTTTTCATCCGGCTTTACTTCCCGACTGTAAGTACCCATTACCGAATCGTATTTAAGAAGATGGGCCAGAGTTTTATTATCGGTAAGATCATTTATAGCCACTATTTCCATATTACGGAAGGTTTCATCCTGATCAATAGCCCTGAAAATGGATCTGCCTATTCTTCCAAAACCGTTGATACCTACTTTGATAGTCATTTTGCCCCCTTTATAAAAATTAGTAACCGTTCACCAAGATTATAGTTTTACCTGGGATTTAACCTTTCATTTATTCAGACATTCACCATAAAGCTCCTCATAACGCTGCATGACCTTGTCCCAGGTATAATTTTCGTAAAGAATCTTAACAGCGTTTATCTGGATCTCCCTGATTTTCTTCTTATCTTCCTTAAACACTTGGCTAGCCCTGATTATAGCGGACATTAAAGCTTCTGTCCCTCTCTGCTTATAAGCAAAACCGGTTTTTCCGTCTATAACCTTAATTAAACCGCCTGTATGATGGACAACCGGGATATTACCGAAAAGCTGGGCTATAAAATCGCTCAAACCACAGGGTTCATATATCGAAGGCACCAGGAAAAAATCACCTGCAGCATATACCCTGTTGGCCAGTCTTTCATCATAACCCTTAAGCAACGCTATCCTGCCTTTATTACTGTTTTGTCGGATCAAGCGGATCAAACTCTCCTCAATTTCAGTATCACCTGTTCCCATAACAAGCATCTGCAAATCAGGTTGCTTTACCAAAAGCTTATCCATGGCTATCACCAGCCTGTCTATTCCCTTCTGAGGGGTCAGCCGACTGATACAGGTAAAAAGAGGACTATTCTCCATCATCAGGTCGAGATAGCCGTAAACGGTGACCTTGTCTTTTTCCCTGTACTTACGGATGGAATTGATCAAGTCCTCTTTGCACTTTTCCTTGCCGCTGAAATTTCCTTTTACCGGAGAATAGGGTGCTGCTATCCCTAAACTCTTGGCATTTTCCGGATTGAAATCTTCAGGATTAATACCGTTGGTTATTCCTCTTATTCTGATACCCCGACGAATCAGGGCGTGGCCCAGCCAGCCGGTCATTTCATCATAGTCTGTTTCCATCAGTTCGTAAGCATAGTTCTCACTCACCGTATTCAACAAAGCGTAAGGGGCTGCCGCTAGAAAGGGGTCAAAACTTCCTCCCAGCAGACTCTGATTTATTAACATCTCGGGCAGGCCGGTAATGGCCCTGGCAAAGGGCAGGTCATCCACCTCCTGATGATATCCTACCCCTGCATTATGGATAGTCACCAGGCAGCCGGTGTTGCTGAAAAAATGACGGAACCCCTCATTCTCCCTGATCATAGCCGGTACAAGGGCAGTATGTCCATCGTGACAGTGGATGATGTCCGGTTGTTCCATACGATAAATCATAAGGCATATTGCTGCCTTCTGGAGCAGGACATTCATGGCAAAATAGTCATAATGCCCGGTGCCCTGGAGGTGTTCAGGATCTTCAGCCTCGTCTTCCGCCGTATAGGTATAAATACCCCGTTTTTCCTGATACCGGCAGGCATCAAAAAGAAAAAATCTCATCCCCTCTTCTGTTGTCCGGCTCCAGATCTGGACCGCCTCCCGTCTTTCCTCGTGGGTATAGTTCATGTCCACCTGAAATGTCTCTTCCGCCTTAAAACCCAGCCCAAGAGGATCAAGAAAGCTGTAGGCAGGCAGACATACAGTAACCCTGTACTTTTTAGCCAGAGCCAGGGCAAGCTGCCGACAGACATCCTGCAGTCCACCGTTTCCAGCCAAATCTCTGTATTCACGGCTTATAAACCAAAAATTTTTTATACTTCCCATATTGTCAACCATTTATAATATAAAATCATATAATAACTGTTTACTTCTTCTAAAAAAGCCTGTCCCGCCTTTCTACAAAATCGGCAATAGTCTGCTCCCTGAGTAGATGATCTGCCAGGATAATAGACATCATAGCTTCGCATACGGGAACAATCCTGGGTATGGCCGAAATGTCATGCCTGCCGCCGATATTTATTTCCACTTCTTCATTGTCGAGATTAACTGTCCACTGTGGTCTGCCTATGGAAGATATAGGCTTAACCGCGACTCTGGCTATAACAGCCTCCCCGTTGGAGATTCCAGCCAATATCCCACCGGCATTATTAGAGGAAAAACCTTGGGGAGTGATAATATCGTTATTTTCCGAACCCTTAAGCTCTGCGGCCCTGAATCCGGCCCCAATTTCCACACCCTTAACTGCGCCAATTGACATCAAAGCTGCGGCGATATCACCATCAAGCTTGTTAAAAACAGGCTCACCCAGCCCTGGAGGGCAGCCTTCGGCCCGGACCTCCACGATGCCGCCCAGGGTATCGCCTGCCTTTTTAACCCGGCTGACCAATTCCTCCATTCTCTTAGCAGCTTTCAGGTCAGGACATATAAAACAATTTTCATCTATAACTTTAAAATCAAGGGATTCTGCCTTTACCTCGCCCAAGGCCACGGTATAGGCTATTACCTTGATACCTGAGCCAGCAAGCAGTCTCCTGGCTACTGCCCCGGCCGCCACCCTGGCCGCGGTTTCCCGGGCAGAGGCCCTCCCGCCTCCCCGGTGATCCCGCAGACCATATTTGCAGATATAAGTATAATCCCCATGACCTGGCCGTATAATATTTTTAAGATGATCATAGGCCCCGGGACGGGCATTTTTATTGTAAATAATCAGGGTGAGCGGTGTTCCGGTAGTCCTGCCCTCAAAAATACCGGACATTATTTCAACCTTGTCTTCTTCTTTTCTGGGGCTGGTGGCTCCGCCTTTCCCCGGCCTGCGGCGGTCTAGATCCGCCTGAATATGATCAGAAGACAGTTTTATTCCCGGCGGACAACCGTCTACAGTTGCCCCTATTGCCGGGCCGTGGGATTCCCCCCAGGTTGTTACTCTGAAAACCTGGCCCAAAGTATTTCCTGCCATGTAATTTCCCTTTCAATTTATTAATTATGAACTCAACTTCCCGACTTGAGAGAACTATTATGATTTCAGGCACTTGGTATAGCCATTCCTGAATAGCTATACCAACCGTCAAGTACCCCTCACTAAAAAATTTGCACGTTATACCATACCAGATAAATCAATCCGTAAAGTTGAATTATGAATTAAATAATGCTGAAGCACGTTTAATCCCTAACTCATAATTCCTGATTATCTCATCAGCAACAGTCCCAATATCCTGTTCACTGCTGATTTGAAGATCAGAACCATCCTCATACAAGCCCCGCCGCTGATTTAAAACAGACTCCACCTCTTCTATAAAGTCTTTATCGGTAAGAGAAGGGCGCTGATCTTTATTGCTCTTATCTCTTGCCAACCGGTAGCAGATTGTATCTGTTGAGGCCGTCAGCCAGACAGTATATCCGCGCTGTCTCAATCTCTGCCAACTTTTATGATGCATAACTGCACCTCCTCCTGCGGCAATAACCAGATTTTTTTCAGCCGCCAGCTGGTCCAAAAGTAACTTTTCCTGTTCACGGAAATATTGCCAGCCGTGTTCAGAGACAATTTGACTTATGGTTTTTCCGACCTTTTTTTCAATCTCCCGGTCGGTATCCAAAAAGGCAAAATCCAGCCTGCGGGCCACCTCCTTGCCTATTGTAGTTTTTCCTGTTGCCCGGTAACCGGTAAGAAGAATTTTGTTTTTTTTGCCACTCATGTTAGTATCCCGAATAACCAGAAGGTGAAAACTGACAAAGGTTGTCAAACTGAATACCCGGGAAATTAGCCGCAATAATTATTTCAGCAACTAAAAAATGAAAAAATTTAAAACTGTCAAACAGACCAGAACTCCCGTTATTAAAACCCGCCGGAATTTTCGCTAGGAATTATAAATAGATTATTTAACCATACTCTTTATCATAACGTACCTTCGGATACGATCAAAGGGAGAATGTTACAATGGCTGACAAACCACGACAAATGCTTATTCTGGCTACCAGAAACCAAGGGAAAATTAAAGAGTTCCGTGAACTGTTAAATCATTATCCTGTAGATCTCAAAAGCCTTAAAGATTTCGGACCCATACCTGAAGCTGTAGAAGACGGTGCTACTTTTGATGACAACGCTTACAAAAAAGCCCACTTTACAGCTAAAGTTTTTGGTATCCCGGTAATTTCTGATGATTCCGGCCTGGTAGTAGAGGCCCTTGACGGTGCCCCCGGAATCCATTCAGCCCGCTATAGTGGAGAAAATGCTACTGATCAGGATAACATAGCCAAACTCCTTGAGGAAATGAAGGGTAAAAAAAACCGCAAGGCTGCTTTTGAATGCGTTATCTCCATTGCAGTTCCTTCCGGACCGGCCCTTACCTATGAAAGCCGCTGTGAGGGATTGATTACAGAGGAGCCCAGAGGAGAAGGGGGATTCGGTTATGACCCTGTCTTTTACTCACCTGAACTGGGTAAAACTTTCGCCGAAGCAGAGGCATCAGAAAAAAACCGGATAAGTCACCGAGGAAAAGCCTTGGCTGAAATCAGGGATGAATTTGACAAGATCCTGATCTGGCTCAGGCAACGTACTGAAGAAGTTAAACCACCAAAGCCTGACCACAATGAGTTTGAACACAATGACTGGTCAGAACCGGATATGGTTAAAAAATCATGAGCTGGAAATAAAAAACTTAGTATGTCAGGTTGTTAAGCGCTAAGTTTAACAACCTTCATCATTTGCTAATTCTTAATTTATAGCTCAACTTTCCGACTTAAAAAACAGCAGGATTTCATGCGGTTGGCATGCCCGTTCAGTAACAGCTTCGTGTTTGGGCGGCTCTAAGGCTTGCTTCACTAAAATTTCAAAACTCGCTCGTTCCTCGCTCAAATGAATGATTCTTCATTTCCTTACCATAACGTACCGGAGGTACGGTCAACAGTTGAAATTTTAAACGTTTCGCTTCGCCAAGAGCCCCTGGCAAACACTGTGCGATGTTCCTGAACGGGCATACCAACCGCTAAACACCACTGTCTGACAGGAAATTTTCACGTTGTATCATTATAGATAAATCAAGTCGGAAAGTTGAGTTTATAGTTAATCCTCATTCCGCTTTTTCTTTTAAAAAATCACAAAATGCCTGATATTGCGGGGGCAATGATCTTCTTTTATGGGTGACTATATAAAAGGAACGAATCATGGATTCCCCGTCAAGCGACCCGGTAACCAGGGTGCCTGCCTCCAGCTCTTCCCGTATTGCCCGTCTGGAGATAATCGAGACCCCTAAGCCGGCTTTAAGCCCCTGTTTGATTGAATCTGTAGAACCAAGCACGGCCACGGTATTCAATCTGGCCGGGTCTATTTTCATCTGGATCAACCATTCCTCCATAATTTTCCTGGTTCCGGAACCTGATTCCCGGAGAAGAAAGGGAGAACCGTAGAGATCAAGCTCTGCCCCTGTCCCCTCTCCCAGAGACTTTTCTGTACCGGCAAGAACCAATTCATCCTCTAAAAAGGGAACATATTCCACCGGGCCTTTGCCCATACTCGCGCCAACGACTCCCAGCAGGATTTCATGGCTCATAATGGCATTGGCTACTTTATAGGAATCATCTATCTGTATCTCAAAAGAGACATCAGGGTATTTTTTTTTAAATTCGGCTGCTACAGGCGGTAGGATGTAGTCGCCCGGTATGGTACTGGCAGCAATAATAAGCGGGCCTTTAATCTGCCTGGCCTCCAGTACAAGGTCTTGCTTGATTTTATCCAGGTCTTCTTGCAGCTTTATTGCCTTGGGATAAATTATTTCAGCTTCCCTGGTAGGCATGATACTCCTGCCAAGCCGGTCAAACAGGGAACAACCCAGCTCTGTTTCCAGATTCTTGATATGTTCACTTATAGTAGGCTGGCTGATATTAAACTCTTTGGATGACTTGGAAAAACTCCTGTTCCGGTAAACCGAAGCAAATATACGTAGTTGATGTATATCCATTTTAGTCATTAGAGATTAAGGGACCTTGACCTTTCCAATAATCAGATTTATTACTTCTTCAATCGTAAGTTTTGATGAGTCAATAATAACTGCGTCAGCCGCCTTCCTTAACGGGGCCTGAGAACGGCTGCTGTCCGCATCATCTCTTTCTTTGAGCTGTTTAAGAATCTCCTGTTCATCGGCCTCATACCCCTGTTGTCTAAGCTGCAAAGTACGCCGGCGGGCCCTTTCCTCAGGGGAGGCATCAAGATAGAACTTATAGCTGGCTTCAGGAAATACCACAGTACCGGTATCCCTGCCTTCGGCAACAACCATACCCAGACGGCCCATCTCCCGCTGAATTTTAGTAAGTTTTTTCCTGACAGCAGGTAAGGCGGAAACCCTGGAAGCAGCCAATCCAATTTCCGCAGTTCTTATCGCCTCACTGATTTCCTGGTGATTAAGGAAAATTCTGGTATCATCCTTGCCGGGATACAATTCGAGCTCAATATTGTCTAAAAGATACTCCAGTCCCTTTTCATCAGCCAAATCAATTCTTTTCTGAATGGCATGGTACCCTGCAGCCCGATACATGGCACCGGTATCCAAAAAGGTAAAGCCAAGCTCGGCCGCGACACTGCGGCTTATAGTACTCTTACCGCTGCCCGAGGGGCCGTCAATGGTTATTATTTCCTGCTTCATCCTGCTGGATTTCAGTCAAACTTTCCGCCAAGGCCTTGAGCAGCCGCTTATTTTCCTCGGCTGTTCCCACAGTAATTCGAATATATTGCGGATAATCATAAGAATCCATGGCCCGAACTATCACCCCTTTATGAAGCATTAACTCGTACACCTCCCTGCAGTTCCTTCTGACATCAACCAGAAAAAAATTGGTATAACTTGGAAAAGTAGGACATCCCAGTTTCTCTATTCCGGTTCTCAGCCAGCTGATACCTTCCCGGGTCACTGCCATGGTCTTATCATAATGCCCTTTATCCTGGAGACAGGCCAGGGCTCCAACCTGAGCCAGTTCATTAACGTTGAACGGCTGGCGAACCCGATGCAAGTAGGTGCTGATCTCCCGCCGCATTATCCCATAACCTATCCTGAGACCGGCTAAACCATAAGCTTTGGAAAAAGTCCGCAGAAAAACTACAGGCTTATCACCATCCAGGTAATCATGAATATTCAACCGTAGTTCAGGGGAGGTGAAATCGACATAGGCCTCGTCAATAACCACAATAACCGTATCAGGGATAGTGCTTAGAAAATCGTCAAACTCCTGTTTTCCGATTAAAGAACCTGTAGGATTGTTGGGATTATCAAGAAAAATAAGCTTTGTACTGGAAGAAATTCTTGAGGCTATAGTTTTAAGATCATGCCGCATTTTCTTTAAAGGAAGAACCCGGTTAATCCCATCCCTGATCTGCACCGCATTCTGATAAACCAAAAAGGAGGGAAAACTGCTCAATACCTCATCCCCGGGAGCCACAAAACTGCTTACCAGCAGATCAATAATTTCGTTTGAGCCGTTTCCCAGTACAAGCTGGTCCGGACTTATATCCAGCTGATCAGCCAAGGCATTGACCAGATAGTAGCAACTGCCGTCCGGATAACGGTGCAGGTTCTCTAAGGAATTGCTGATTGCTTCCAGGGCCAAAGGAGAAGGGCCCAGCGGATTCTCGTTAGAAGCCATTTTGAGGCAGTTGCTGATCCCGTACTCCCTTTCCAGTTCCTTGAGAGGTTTGCCTGGAGGATAGGGGACCAAGCCTTCGATGTTTTTCCTGACCTTGATATTCATGGTCTTTTTAGGTTCAGCAGCTAAATTTACAGGTTACAAGCCATTCCGCCTAATAGCTTTCTTTTCACTTCCCGGTCTATCTCTACCGTCCTCCCAAACCCAATCTCTGTTCCAGGCTATAACCGACATGTAAAAGAACCGACTCTCCGAAATGAGGGGCCTGAAGCTGAAATCCTATGGGCAGTCGATCCCTGCTGAAGCCGCAGGGAATGGAAATAGCCGGAATTCCGGCCATATTAGCCGGAATGGTCAGAATATCCGAAAGGTACATGCTGAGAGGGTCATCAATTTTTTCCCCTATCTTCCAGGGAGGGCCGGGAGTTACCGGAGAAGCCAGAAGATCACATTCCTGGAAGACTTTTTTATAGTCTTCTGTAATCAAGGCCCGAACCTGGGAGGCCTTTTTGTAATAAGCATCGTAATACCCGGAAGATAAAGCGAAAGTCCCGATAATAATTCTTCTTTTTACCTCGTCACCAAACCCCTGCGAACGGCTCTTGTTATACATCTCTATAAGGGACTCAGCCTGCTCATTTCGCAGGCCATACCTCAGCCCGTCATAACGGGCCAGATTCGAACTTGCTTCCGAGGGAGCGATAATATAATACACTGCTGCTCCGTATTCCGTATGAGGCAGTGACACTTCACGGATCTCCGCTCCAGCCTCCCGCAGTTTATCCAGAGCCTCTCCGACCGTCTTTTCAACTTCCGTATCCAGTCCTTCCAGAAAATACTCCCGGGGAATCCCGATTTTCATGTCCTTAATATCCAATTTAAGGTCCTGGCGGTAATCAGGTACTTCTCTTTGGACTGAAGTAGAGTCCCTGGAGTCATAACCAGCTATGGCTGACATCATTATAGCGCTGTCAGTAACATCTTTGGTTAAAGGCCCTATCTGGTCAAGAGAGGAGGCAAAAGCAATGAGCCCGAAACGGGAAACCCTGCCATAAGTAGGCTTCAACCCCACCACTCCACAATGAGAAGCAGGCTGCCTGATTGATCCGCCGGTATCTGATCCCAGACTTGCAAGACATTCATCTGCGGCGACCGACGCCGCTGAACCTCCACTGGAACCTCCACAGATAAAATCTGTATTCCTGGGGTTCCTTGGTGTACCAAAGGCGCAATGTTCATTTGTCGACCCCATGGCAAATTCATCCATACACACCTTACCCAGAAGCACCGCGCCTTTTTTTTTCAGCTTAGCCACTACAGTAGCGTCATAGGTCGGAATAAAAGACTCCAGCATCTTTGAGCCGGCCGTTGTCTTTATACCTTTAGTGCATAGAATATCTTTAACAGAAAGGGGAATCCCGCATAAAGGATCGGCTTCCCCCTTTTCCAGCCTCCTGTCGGCTTCCTTAGCCTGAGTTAGGGCCTCATCTTCAGCAAGAGTAATAAAAGCCTTGATATCCTTATCAGTTTTATGGATATGCTCAAACAATGAGGAGGTTGCCTCTACAGCACTTACTTCTCTTCTGGCCAGCATACTCTGGAGCTGATGTATGGTTAAGCCAATGGGGTTCATATCTTTGTATCTCCATATCTTCGTGCGGATTGCATTTACGCCGGCACTGTCCTCCCCAAGTGTCGCTGCAGTATTGCTGATTCTCAGATAACCCGGGGTACTATAAAGACTTCTCCGTTCTGCCTGGGGGCATTGGCCAAGGACTCTTGCCGGGGAGGAGAGGGGACAGTCTGATCTTCTCGGAATACATTGTTTAAATTCTGGGTATGGGTCATCACTTCTACCTGACTGGTATCCACTTCCTGCAGTTTGGCAATGTAACCCAAAATTTCATCAAGCTGCCTGCTCATGGCAGCGGTTTCCTCAGGACCCAGCTCAAGCCTGGCCAGGGCGGCCACCCCGGCTACTTCATCAGGAGTGATATACATTATCTACACCAATACATTTAAACTTCTGTTTTCGTTTTTCTATCGAATCAGTCAAAATATCGACCACATCAGGATCAAATTGAGTGTGTTTACAAGCATTTAATTCTATAACCGCTTCCTCCGGCGTCATATTCTTTTTATAACTCCGGGTAGAAGTCATGGCATCATAGCTATCTGCCACTATAAGGATCCTGGTAAGGATATCAAGCTCGTCTCCACAAAGGCCGTCCGGATAGCCCTTTCCATCCATACGTTCATGGTGGTGCCTGACTATGGCAATCTCTTTATCCAGAAAGCTCAAGGGTTTTATTATATTGGACCCGACTTCAGGATGTTTTTTTACCTGTGTCCATTCCTCTTCAGTCAAAGGACCTGGTTTCTGAATACAGCTTACATCAATAACCAGTTTACCTATATCGTGGAGCTGGCATCCCCGGTGAAGGGCTTTCAGTTCTTCTTCAGTCAGCTTCATGGCTTTACCGATCAAATCGGAGTATTCAGTAACTCTTCTGGTATGACCGGCTGTATACCAATCTTTTTCTTCCAGGGCTGTATTCAGGGTAATTATGGTATTCAGGGACGATTCTTCAATATGATAACTGTACTTTTCTAAGAGGATATTCTTTTCCTCCAATTCCCTGGTTTTATTCTTGACCTCATTCTCCAGATTTTCCTTATAGATTCGTTCCTTAAGCAGAAATCCTCTTTTTTCGATAGCCCGTTTTATCTTAACCTCAAAAAAAGCTATATCATCTATAGGCTTAGTGATAAAGTCATAGGCTCCCAGATTGACTGCTTTTACAGCATATTCCATGGAACCGGCGCCGGTAAACAAGAGTACCGGAATGCCCAGATTCATTTTATTGATTTCTTTAAGGGTCTCAAAACCATCCAAACCCGGCATATTGATATCAAGTATCACAGCGGCAAAATCATCATTCAAGGTATTTATCGCCTCGTTCCCGTCTGAGACAGAGACAACTTCATAACCAAAGAGCTGGAGCAGACGTCCAACAGCTTCCCGAACCAGGGAATCATCATCTGCTATCAAAATTCTGGAAAGTTTATTATCTGCCATAGATATTCCTATATCTCTGGAAGTTGGCCAGCCTATTGACTGCAACAAGGGCCGAACCTGTATATTTTACAGTTTCCAGTAATTTTCTGCAACCTTTTGTACTTTTTCCAAAATACCAAGAGAAACATTACTGTTTCTGTATCTTTTCAAATCACTATCATTCAAGAAGCCGATACCGCTTAATTCTTTGAGAACTGCCAGGATACCGTCGCTCATTCCCTTAAGATCATATCCTCCTTCCAGGGTTAAAAAAAGGCGTCCTGCACAGACTTCCCGGGCCAATTCCATAAGGACCCGGGTCATATAAGCAAAACCCGCCTCAGTTACTCTCATCGCGCCCAGCGGGTCCCCACGGTAAATATCGAAACCGGCTGATATCAAAATAATATCAGGAGAATACTCCCTGGCGAGCGGCACCAGCAGTTCATTAAATATACGGGCAAATTCTTCATCTCCCTGTCCGCCTGACAGAGGAACATTAAGGTTAAATCCCTCTCCCATTCCGTTACCGAGTTCGGCAATAGCTCCACTGCCCGGATAGCAGGGGTATTGGTGGGTGGAAAAATAAAGCACCTGGTCAGTACCATAGAATGAGTGCTGAGTTCCGTTACCATGGTGGAGATCCCAGTCAACAATAAGTATCCTTTCCATTCCCAGGTGTTTCAAGGCATACCTGGCCCCAATGGCAATGTTATTGAAGAGGCAGAACCCCATGGCAGCTGCTGCTTCAGCATGATGACCAGGAGGACGGACAAGAGCAAAACCGTTATCAATTTTCTTATCAACCAGCATCTTAAGCCCCTGGACAACAGCACCTGCAGCAAGGCAGGCCGCTTCATACGATCTGCTGGAAGTACAGGTATCAGGATCAAGTATACTGAACGTTTTACCGGCTGTCGCCTTAATTTTATGGATATAGGAACTGCTGTGATTCAGCCTCAGCAGCTCCTGACCGGCCGGCTCCGCTCCGGGATAATAAAAATCACCTCCCTCCTCATTAAGCCGATTATAAATCACCTTAAGTCTGCGGGGTGATTCAATATGGGAACTCCCTGGATCATGCTCCAGGAATAAATCGTCTTTAAATACGGCGGTTTTCATCATCTTTTCCCTCGTAGTTATTTATGGATTCCAACCGTTAGCAGCCACATGCTTTCGGCAATCCCCGGTTCTGTGGACGTTTACCAGCGTTCAACAACCTTTCCTCAGTCACTATCCGGTCAAGAAAAATATCATGGTCCTGCAACGGGACCTTGGTGACAATCTGCAACTCGTAGGCAAGCCCCACAGCTAGGGCATGCGGTGCTTCCCGGCTTAAAAAACGATCATAATAGCCGCCGCCATAACCAAGACGGCCGCCAGCAGGATCAAAAACACTGCCCGGGACCAGGACAATATCCAACTCAGCAGGATCTAATTCCGGCAACTTGCCGGCATCCGGCTCGGGAATACCACAGTAACCCGGGATTAGATCTTCTGACGCATTCTCTATTATATAAGGGATCAGACGATAATGGTCAGCATCAATTACCGGTGCTGCAACTGTTATTCCCTTATCTCGTAACCCAGCGATCAAAGGGCGAGTGTTAACCTCGCTGCGGTAATTGACGTACAGCATAACACAGGAGGCCCGGCTTAGTTCCTCGATTGTCAGAAATCTGTCCAGGATCAAACTGCTCTTTTCTTTAATGGCAGTCCCTGTCAGGCTATCCCTCCGGGCCAATACCGTTTTTCGCAATTTTCGGCGTTCATCTGTATTCGCAGGGTTACTGCACATAAACCGAACCCGCATATTCTGTATAACTCAACTTTCCGACTTGATCTATTTGTATGATATAGCACAAAATTTTCTGTGAGTCGGAGTTGCTTGACGGTTGGTGTGCTTATTCAGGAACGGTTTCGTGTTTGGTAGTGGTTCTTGGCGAAGCGGAACGCTAAAAATTTCAACTGTTGACCGTACCTCCGGTACGTTATGGTAAGGAAATGACGAATCGTCCATTTGAGCGAGGTACGAGCGAATTTTGAAATTTTAGTGAAGCGAGCTTTAGAACCTCCCAAACACGAAACCGTTCCTGAATAACGTATGCCAACCGTCTGAAATTATGCCAATATTCTAAAGTCGGAAAGTTGATTTATTAAGTCAAAATCCTCTTTAAATTATGGTAAAATCTATCTTCTGCTGAGTAAAATCAACCCGTAACAACCTGACTTCCACCTCATCTCCTATCTGATAAATCCTGTGGGTCCGTTCTCCTATAAGACGATGATTTTTCTCATCCACCAGAAAATAGTCGCCTTTAAGATCACCGAGAGCTACACTGCCGCTTATCACAGTATCAGTCAACTCTACAAAAAGCCGATTGGAACCTATACCGGATACCCTGGCTCTGAACTCCTGCCCTGTTTTATCTTTCATATAAAGGGCCTTCAGCCGTCCCACCATTTCCCTCTCCGCCTCCATTGCCTTCCGTTCCTGCTGAGAAACATGTTCTCCAGCCTCGGCAAGATCGACATTCAGGGGAAGAGTCTCTGTCAAGCCCGAGAGAACCCGGTGCACCTGAAGATCAGGATATCTTCTTATGGGAGAAGTAAAATGGGTATAAAAGGATGAGGCCAGGGCGAAATGACCCGTATTATGTGGCGAATAACGGGCCTGCTGCATAACTCTCAAGATCAGATTGTTGACGATATATTCCAGAGGGCTTCCACGGGCAGCATCCAAAATATTCTGAAACCAGTTGACTGATCCGGTATCAGAAGACAGATTGAAACCCAGGGCTGTTAAAAAACCCTCTAATTCCGCCACCTTCTGCGGATCAGGCCTCTCATGAATACGGTAAAGGGCAGGGCGGTTATTCTTTTCCAGGATAGTAGCTACTGTTTCATTGGCGATCAACATAAACTCTTCAATCATCTTATGAGATTTTTTCCTCTCTGCCCGGTAAATTGAGCTGATTTCATTTTTCTCAAAATCAACTTCAACAACCGCTTCCGGAATCTCCATCATAAGACTGCCCCTGACTACCCTCTGCGCTTCCAGGGCATCGGCCAGCTCCCCCATCCATTTAAGCGGGGTCAAAATCGGCTTGTATTGCTGCTGGATATCAGATAGACGCTCAACCAGTATCTGGTTAACAAGGTTATAGGTCAACCGGTAATGACTGCAGATTATACTTTTATGAAACTCTTTTTTCTTAAGATTACCCTGCCGGTCGAATTCCATAATAACAGTAAAGGCATAACGGTTTTCTTCCGGCTTAAGACTGCAGAGATCATTGGATAATTCTTCCGGTAGCATTGGTAGAACTGTGCCCGGAAGATAAACACTCGTTCCCCGCTTATAGGCTTCCTGGTCAAGAATTGATCCCGGCTGAACATAATGACTGACATCAGCAATGGATACATAAAGGCGGTAGCCTTTCCTGGTCTTTACAACAGCAACAGCGTCATCAAAATCACGGGCATCTTCTGCGTCA
This sequence comes from Desulfobia sp., assembly GCA_046497465.1. Classification (GTDB taxonomy): domain Bacteria; phylum Desulfobacterota; class Desulfobulbia; order Desulfobulbales; family SURF-16; genus JAWLDV01. The sequence goes on along the minus strand of JAWOFO010000029.1, from coordinate 39,750 downwards.
ATCGTAACATGAAGGATATCCCGCAGATCAAGGCGGTTACCGGAACTAACAATTCTTTTATTAAGCCGTGCCGCCTCAGCCAGAACTTCATCAGCAAATCCGGCTACCAGCCCATGCTTATGGATTACAACTCTGGCCTGGGTTTCCAGATCTTCAGGATCTCCCAGGACCTCAACAATTTTGCCATAATATGGAGGGGATTGTCTGTGATGTTTACGATTTTCTCCGGGATCAAGTCTGATTACCACACTCTCTCCGTCCTTGGCCCCGCATGAAAACTCTCCCGGAATAATAAAATGAAAAGGATACCTGTCATCTTCAGGAATTACTCTGCCTCTGATCCTGCCTCCCTCATAGACCCCGATTATTTTATCAGTTGTCCTCTGCAGAATAGCAAGGATGCATCCTTCTGTTTTTTTTCTTCGCTTTTTGGTGATTTGCAGAAGAACCTGATCACCATGTATGCCGTGATTCATACAGCGGGGCGGGATGAAGACATCATTCTCCATGCCGCCGTTCTCAGCCTCAGACTCAAGTGATACAAAACCGAATCCCCGGGGATGAAAGGACAGAGTCCCCCGGCGGACACTGGTCGAATCGAGTTTATACCTTTTCTTGCCATTTTGGCAAAAAACTCCCTGCTGGCAGAGGTACGCCAAAGCTGTATTGATCTCGGTTGTGTAATTAGGTGGCAACTGCAGAATTTCTCTAATTTTTTTTCGTTCTACCCCTTTAGGAGAATTGGCTGCTATGATAATAATATCATTAAGAAGAGCCTGCAGTTCGCTGGAGGATAAGAAATTATTTTTTTTCTTAGGTACACGGGGTATACTTCTTTTCTTTTTTACCATAAATAAAATTTTATTGTTATTCTTTGTAAAGTAGGTTCCTGAATCATAGTTTCATCAACAAATGTATCATATCAGATAAATGAAAACGAACAAATTTGATATAAGTTCATATTGCAGGATCATGGAGGAATACCTGGGTGACCAGGAAGGTCCTGCCAAATTATTCTGGAAGGCTTTTTCGTATTCGGTAAACGCCCACCAGGAGCAAACAAGGAAATCCGGCGAAGCCTATATCAGCCACCCCTGTCAAGTAACCAGGATACTGGTGGAAGAAGTCGGTGTACGTGATCCCGCCACTCTGTCCGCAGCCATTCTCCACGATACCGTAGAAGATGTAAGGGGAATAACCGTTTCCACAATCAATGAGATATTCGGCAGCTCAGTAGCCGCTATTGTAGAAGGCTGTACTAAGATCAGCACTTTCAGCGGAGACAGGCAAAGTTTTTATAAACTCGTTCACCGAAAGATCTTCAGCCAGGCCTCAGCCCGGGTTGAGGTAATGCTGGTAAAACTGGCGGACCGGCTTCATAACCTGCGCACCTTAAGTGCCATGCCCAAAAAAAAGCGCCAGAAGATTGCTGATGAAACCTTAAACGTTTACGCCCCTATTGCCCGGGTTATGGGAATGTTCAGAATAAAGCGTGAACTCTACGAGCTTGCCCTGACCTATAAGTTCCCCAAGCAGAGCCAAAAAGTCCTTTCGATGATCAGGAGAATAGAAAACAGTGAAGAGACCAGAACTATCAAAGAAACAATTGACAACTCCTTAAAGAAGGCCGGGCTCAGCCATGAAGAAGTCCGCCTGAAGGCCAAGGGATTATGGGCTTATTATGATACCAGCCACCATGTCCTGGTTCAGGAGATAGAGGAAACCATGGCGGTAACTATTATTGTCGACAGTATCCAGGACTGTTATAAAAGCATGGGAGTGATTCATCAACTTTACTCTCCCATCCCCGGAACCCTCCGGGATTTCATTGCCAATCCCAAGCCTACCGGTTATCAGGCCCTTCATACCCGGATTAATATCAGAGGCAACAATTACCTTTTTAAAATCAGAACTTCCCGTATGATGCAGATCGCTAAGAACGGCATCATTAACGAATGGTTGACCTTTCATAAAGTCCCGGCAGCCTTTGCCAGGGAAATAAGGGATATGTTCCGTATACTGGGATCAGACTCTGAAGTACCTTATCACGATATGATAGCTGTCAGCGGCAAAAGAGAAATTTATACCTATACCCCAAAAGGTGATATGGTCTGCCTGCCTCTGCACAGTAATATCCTTGATTTCGCCTTTAAAGTTCATAGCGAGATAGGCCAACATTGTCTCAGTGCCAAAGTAGGAACTAAAAACGTCGATATAAGCCACATCTTAAAAGATGGTGACAGGGTGAATATTATAACTCAGGATAAGCCTGTAAAATTTGATCCTGATATCCAGAAACTCTGTAAAACCCCTAAAGCCCGTTCCGAACTCTCCCGTTTATTCCGGCAACGTCGCAAACCGTTAAACATCAAGATAGGCGAAAAACTGATCCGGCAGGAACTCAAGCGCTACGGCATACCTCATACTGTTCTGGGAAAAAAAGGAATACAAGAAATTCTTGATTATTTTGGTAAAAAAAACATTGATGAACTCTATTCCGCCATAGGCCAGGGTCTGCTGCGTCTGTCTGAGGTCACTTATGAGATTAAATATTGCCTTTATAACGATCCCCGGGTCCTCAATGCTCCTGCCGGCGTCTTGAACCAGGTCTATCTGGACACTCTGGATCCCGTATGCGTTAAATTTTCCCAGTGTTGTCACCCTGTACCTTCGAAAAAAGGCCTCCTGGCTCTTTTAAGTGAAAGGGGAGTATCAGTGCATGATAGGAACTGCGGCCGTCTAAAAAGCCTTAAACTGAGCCGAGAAGATATAATCGAGATCCGGTGGCATCTGAAAAAAACCAGAGTTAAAAAGCCCCAAAGTCTGCAGATAACAATTCCCTACAGCCGCAACCGGATCTTCATGCTTTTGAGCGTTGCGCCGGTTGAGATGAAGATAACCGAAGTAATCGCCCTGTCCAACCGCCCATCCACCACCGCAGGCTGGGAGGTACATTTTACTGTTGAAACCCTGTGGGAACTGCGCAATATTCTTCAGCACTTTGATAAAAGAAAAATCCCTTACGAATTTGTTTTTGAACAGTAAGGCAGAGTAAAGGCCAGACTATAACCGCCGTAAATGCTAACAGCCACCTTCTCAAACAAATGGTCCTCCCGGTTTTTAACTGGCAGGGCCAAAGTAAAAACCGGAATTTCAGCAAACTGGATATCCACCAGCTCAAAATCTCGAAATCCCGGCATAGGGCTCCAGCCGCCCTGTTTTTTCAAGGCCTCCTTGGCAGACCAGAGAAGGGCCAGGCCTTGTCTCGGCTTATTATATAATGAACCGCTTAAACTGATAAGCAGCTTTTTTTCTGACTTATTAACAAAATATTTCTGAATACGATCAAGCGCAGAATCAATTTTCTGGAGATCAACCCCGCAGTGACCGGCAGAGGCCATAGCAATAGCCAGCCCATAGCTATGGGAAATGGAAACACTTAAATCTCTCTGTCTTTTAGATTCAGACTGTATACAGGGCCTACCGGTCCTGCTCTGACCTATTACCAGTGAACCATAATCACAGAAGAAAAAGGCGGAATCCCTACCCCCAGCTGCCATCCTAAAAACCGCCTCTTTAGCGGCTATCCTGCCTGCCAGCCATTCTCGCCGTCTTTTCTCATTCCGCAGGCTGTTAAGGCGTTTTTTCTCCGCCTCCGCCAGCCTGGTCCTTACCAGAAAGGAGAAACGGTAGCCAACCAGATCAACCCTGGCCATAATCAAACTGAAATCAGAAAACTTCCGCCTCTTTCCTCTTGCCAGTTTTTTTGCAGTCGTTATACTAAGATCCGTTAGCATAGGCCCTGATCTAAATATAAACTTTTAATCATAGATGATCGTCCGGAAGCCAATTCATGACAATTCTTGACATCAGTGTAGGCCTCATCCTGCTGATCTTCCTTGTAAGGGGATTATGGATCGGCTTTATCAGGCAGACCGCCTCCATTTTGGCCCTGGTACTCGGTTTTATTGCTGCAGGCCAGTTTTACGGGGAATCAGGGCTTTTTATCCTTCCATATATCAAAAACCAACAAATCGGCTTCTTTATTGCCTATCTCATAATTTTTCTGGTGGTCTTTCTTTTGGTTCACCTGGCAGGACTGATCCTTAAAAAAGTGGTATCAGTAGCCCTGCTCGGCTGGTTTGACCGATCACTGGGAGGAATCTTCGGAGGAATCAAGGGGATATGTCTTGCCTGTCTGCTTTTTCTAGGATTAAGCGCTGTAATTTCCTCTTCCAGCCCGTTTTTAAGGCAATCCCTCACCTATCCTTATCTGAAAAATATTTCACAATACCTAATCTACATCGTTCAGGACAAAGCATTAAAAAAATCTATGCTGCCTCCAAAGCCTCCAATATCGGATATCTTTTCCACCGCAATAACACCTGACAAAAAAAACGGGAAAACAAGCCCGGGAAAAAGTCGCGGAACAATAACTCCTAGTACAGTCCCATAAAAAACCTCATTTATGCCGCCTTCAAATACTTAAAGTAAGTTATGCATAAAACCCAAAGATTACCGCTGTCCTATATCGAGCGTGATTACAGAAACAGGATAAGTACCAACGGCCTGATTTCTACCTCTGTCAATATTGCCCAGACTGATCTTCAAATCCTGGCTAACCAGGATTTAACAAAAACGGCAACCCACCTGATTATCAAGTATCGCAGCCAACTGGAAAATCACATCTCCGCCAATCCACTGTTTCTAACTTCTCTTGAGCCCTTGCCCTGTGACAGGTTAGCCCCACCGATCGTTAAAGAAATGCTTAAGGCCGCCGACAAAGCCGGCGTCGGCCCAATGGCTGCCGTTGCCGGTGCGATATCCGGCTTTGTCGGCCGTGATCTGCTTGCCGATACAGAATGCCCTGAAATTATAGTTGAAAATGGAGGCGATATCTATATAAAACGCCAGCGCAACTGTTGTGCCTCTATCTTTGCAGGTACTTCCAAGCTCAGCAACCGCATAGGTATCAGGATAATAAAAGAGCAGATGCCCCTCGGCATCTGTACCTCATCCGGAACCGTTGGCCATTCCCTTAGTCTGGGCCAGGCTGATTCGGTCACTGTCCTGGCCGCCGACATATCCTTGGCTGATGCAGCTGCCACCAGGATAGGCAATGAAATCAAGAAGGCCGGGGATATTGGACAAGGACTGGACCTGGGCAAATCTATTCAGGGACTGACAGGTATAGTTATTGTTATGAATGAAAATCTCGGAGCATGGGGGGATATTGAGATTGTTCAGCTCTCCTGACTCAGGTAAATTGCTTGATCGTGATCACAACCTTTTTACTCAACTTTCCGACTTGAGAAAAATATTATGATTTCAGACGGTTGGTATAGCCATTCAGGAACGGCTATGCCAACCGTCAAGTCCCCCTACTTCACAAAAAAAATTTGCACGTTATATCATATCAGATAAATCAATCCGTAAAGTCAAACTTTTTACGAAAAAGTTTTACCCGGGGCGCGTTGAATCTCAGCAAAAGCACAGTAAAAAGCCAACATAGAGATCAATCAATCATCAGTTCATTAAAATAATAAATAGCCGGATAGTTTCCTGAATATCTGGCTGGCAGGACAGTGCTCGCCTTGGCCACAAAAATAAGGTACCTTATGCCATAGCCTTCCGCGCTGGCCAGGACATCCTGGTTATCATCCGCCAACAGAGATGCTTCCCTCCTGAAACCAGTCAACTCCGCCAGTCTCTTCCAGAATCCGCTTTCCTCTTTTGCCAGCCCGACCTCCTCAGCACAGATTATCCGGTCAAAGTAACAGTCAATTTCTGCCTTGGCCATTTTAATTGCCAGAGTCTTACTATGGGCGTTGGTTACCAGTTGGACCTCTTTACCCTTCTGTCGGCAAAATTCCAAAAAATCCGGGACATAGGGATGTACCTGAATGAGATGATTCAATCTCTCCTTCATCAGGGCTATATCCAGTCCGAGTTTTTCAGTCCAGAAATCAATATCTGACCAAGCCAAAGTTCCCTGTCTTTTTTTGAACTTGGCCATAAGATAAGAACGGGCCTCTTCAAAATCAACTCCCTTTTCCCTGGCATAAACCTGCGGGACATAACTTGTCCAGAAGTAATCATCAAAATAACGGTCGAGCAGGGTGCCGTCCATATCGAGCATGACCGTTTCTATTTCATCCCAGTCTATAGACGGTGTGATCTTCTTTTCAATTAATTTCCTACCCATGATTTAAAAGATACTGAAGACTCTTGTCATTAATTTTCTCTTGAAAAAGGATCTCAATAAAAAGCCGGACAGCCGCCCTGTCTTCTGATTCCGTTACCAGACCAGGCAAGGGCCTGGCCCGGCGTAATCCGTTATGGATATTGATATCATGCCTGAGCCGGGAGGGTAGAAATACGGCAATATCATTATATTCCTCCCTGTTGCAGAGAGCCGTAAGTATATTACCTAAAGACCCATAGATCTCTCCCTGGTCAAGATGTTCTATAATCTGCATAACCACCGTGTTAATAGCAAGCAAATCTCTGGGCTGGCTGGCCGTACCACTTTCCCGGCAGGGTATCAAGGAAGCGAAACACCGACAGGCAAAGGGTCTTGCTTCATAAATCGAGCAGGAATAATCAGCAGCCAGAAACTGACATGGCTCAAGACTGTCAGAACCGGGATCCTCTCCCGGGTAATTGCCCGAAATACACTGCTCAGCCCATTCATTCATGGTCAGGTGACACACAGTATTTCCCCTGGAGGTCAGCTGACCAGCAAGCCATTTCTGCCAAGACTTCTTCCTGACATGTGACACTACCAGCTCCCCTTCAAGCGCGGTCACCATGACGTTTCTGGTACAACAGGCCGAACAGCCTCTGGTACAGGCAAACTCTTTATCGTCGAACCAGTACCGGTATAATGCGAAAATCCTTTGCAGGATTTCCTGTTTGATACCTTTCCGCACTCTAATCTTCCCCTGCTGGATACCAGACTCTAATCATAAGTCCGCAACTAAGCTCTGACAAGATCCAAAATCAATAATCCAACTTTCCGGATCGATTTATCTGTATGATATAACGTATAAATTTCCCGTCCTTAAAACCACTCAATCACGAAACTGTTCCTGAATGACTATACCAACCGTCTGAAATCATAATATTTTTCTCAAGTCGAAAAATTGAATCAATAACTTTTACCGAATACTCTCAATCTCTGACGTCTGATTATACCAGTAAGGCCCCGGTCAAATCAGAGACCCTGGCAATTTGGTGTTCAAAACAATAATCTTTTAACTGGTGGACAATTTTAGCGCTTATTCCCGGTTCAACCAGGTTGGCAGTCCCGATCTGGACAGCACTGGCACCTGCTAAAAGAAATTCCAAAACATCATCAAGGCAGCGGATCCCCCCGATTCCAATGACCGGGATCCGCACTTCCCCGGCAGCCTCCCACACCATACGCAGAGCAACCGGCTTTATTGCCGGTCCTGAAAGACCTCCCACAATATTAGCCAAAACCGGCTTTCTCTGCCTGTGGTCTATTGCCATGCCAAGAAGAGTATTAACAAGAGAAACTGCATCAGCACCTCCTTCTTCAACCGACCTGGCCAGCAAGCGGATATCAGTAACATTCGGCGAAAGTTTTACAATAACTGTTTTCTCAAAATTTTCTTTGACAGCACTGCTGATTTCCCTGATCAATGCCGGATCACTCCCGAAAGACAGTCCCCCTTTTTTCACATTCGGGCAGGAAACATTCACCTCTAAGGCCGGAATATCGTCTCTATTCAGCTTCCCGGCCAGATCCGCATAGCCTTCCAAAGAATCCGCCAGTATATTAACAACAAATTGCGCTCCACTGTCGCGCAGGTAAGGCAATTTTTCTTCTATAAACTTTTCAACACCTACATTTTCCAGCCCTATAGCATTCAGAAGGCCGCAGGGAGTCTCTACAATTCTGGGCGGAGGATTACCACTTCTGGATTCATAAGACACCCCTTTAACTACCACTGCACCAAGGTCCCGAATTTCCAGAAAGCCGGCAAACTCTTTGCCGTAGCCAAAGGTCCCTGAAGCGGTCATTATGGGATTGCCCAAGGTCCAATTACCGATTTTAATTGAAAGATCCGGTTCCATTCATGCCCTTAACTTACTGCTGGTTTACTGAAATAGTACGGCTTCACCATAACCGGCCACTGTCAAATACCGGGCCATCCGAACAGACATGAAGATATTTACCATTCAACTCGTCTTTTCCCTCAACAGCACATCCCAGACAGGCCCCGATTCCACAGGCCATGACCGTCTCTATGGAAACCTGGCACGGCCAGTCTTTTCCCCGGCACCAGCGACTGACTGCTTTAAGCATAGGCATGGGTCCGCAACTATATACCAGCAGATTATTATTGTTAAAATCGAAATAACTCAATAAATCAGTCACCAGGCCTTTAAGCCCCCTAGAGCCGTCTTCAGTGACCAGCTTGACGCTGCTTCTCCCCAGACTTTCAAAACGGTCCGCTGCCACAATCTCATCACTGCATCTGGCCCCAATAACTATATGCAGATGGCTTTCAGGTTGATTTTTCCTTATAGACCGGGCCAGAAACAAAAGGGGAGCTACTCCAATACCTCCTCCGATGACAAGATATTCTCCGGCCGGCTTAACAGTAAAACCTCGTCCCAGAGGCCCATAAACAGTCAATCGGTCCCCGGATCTCAATCTGGATAAAAAACGGGTCCCCCTTCCCACCACCTTGTAAAGTATCTCCAGGCTCTCGGAATCAGCCCAGTGAACGGAAAAAGGTCGAGGTAAAAAAGGATCGTCACTTTGCTGCCACGCCGCCTTTACCATAATAAACTGGCCAGGGTCAGCCTTCCTACTGATTTCAGAACAGGACATTCTCATTCGAAAAATATTCCCGGAGCAAAATGTATTCTCTTCCACCCTAACCTGGCCGGAAAAACAGGGGCTATCAAGCATAACACTGAAAAACTATTATTTATTATCAGGTCAGTCCACTTTGCAGACAAAGGGCATTAACAGTCAAATTATCTACTTGAATCCTCCAGTCTGCTCAACATCTTATAAATTCTTTCCAGGTCTTCCAGGGAATGGTACTCTATCTCCAGTTTGCCCCTGGAGCCCTGCTGGACTATTCGACTCCTGTTGCCCACAAACCTGGTTATATCTCTGGTCAAACTCTCGCAATATGATTTAGAAATTCTTTTAAAATCAGTAGATGAACTTTTCTTCTCTTCAATACCCTTATTTTTTTTCTTCTCCCGCTGCTGGACCAGCTTTTCAGCCTGTCTAACCGACATTTTCTTCTGAATTATCTTATCCCTGAACTCTTTGAGAAGGTCCAAGTCATTCAAAAGTCCGGCCAGAACTCTGGCATGCCCGGCATTCAACCTCCCCTCCAGCAGATCCTCCTTTATATAATCAGGCAGCTGTATCAATCTAAGCATATTGGTTACAGTCGACCGTTTCTTGCCCACTTTGGCAGACACTTCTTCCTGGGTGAGAGAGAACTCCTTGATCAGGCGGTTATAGGCCTCTGCCTCTTCAACGGGATTCAAATTCTGACGTTGAATATTTTCAATAAGTGCCAATTCCAGCTGATTCTGTGGAGAAACCTCTTTCACCACTACAGGGACCCTGTCCAGACCTGCCATCTTTGCAGCCCGTAACCTCCGTTCCCCAACGATTACTTCATAACCCTTATCTGTTCTGCTGATCACCAGTGGCTGCAGAATGCCGTTTCTCTCAATAGACTGTGAAAGTTCTTTCAGGTCCTCTTCACTCATCCTGCTTCTGGGTTGATAGGGATTTGTATCTATATCATCCAGCTTGCAAAAAAAATATACCTCCTGGTCCCCATCCCTATCCCTTTCCTCATTCAGATCATAGTGGTCAGGCAACAGTGCCTCAAGCCCTTTCCCCAATCGATCATTTCCCATAATACTTGCCCCCTGGACATCCATCATACACTTTTACCTGAATAAAGCGGTTCGGATTTAACGGTTTCAATTCAGTTCTTTTTTATAAGCTCTTTAGCCAAGGCCGTATATGCTCTGGCTCCACTGGCATTTTTATCATACTTAAGCGCAGGTATTCCGTAGCTCGGGCATTCACTTAAACGAACATTTCTGGGAATCACGGTATCAAAAACCTTGTCCCCGAAATACCCTCTAACCTCTTTGGCCACCTGATAGGTCAGCTTGTTCCTTCTGTCAAACATGGTCAAAATGACCCCGCCGATCTGCAGATTCTTATTGTAGGAATTTTTTATAAGGCGAATGGTCCTGATCAGCTGACTTAAGCCCTCCATGGCAAAGTATTCACATTGCAGGGGAATCAGCACTTCGTCCACGGCAGTCAGGGCATTGACCGTTAAAAGCCCCAGAGATGGAGGGCAATCAATTACCACATAATCGTATTGTCCTATAACCGGATCCAGTAACTGGCCAAGTCTCCTTTCCCTCTTTACTGCACTCATAAACTCGACTTCAACTCCAATAAGGTCCACATGGGAGGGAAGTATATGGAGGTTATCAAAATCCCTGACCTGCCTGATTACCTTACCTGCCTGATCAGGCTCCACATAGCAATGATAAAGATGGCGCTCTTTTTTCTTGAGAGAGACACCCAGGCCACTTGAGGCGTTCCCCTGAGGATCGGAGTCCACTACCAGAACCTTCTTGCCCGCCTTGGCCAATGAAGCTGACAGGTTTATAGCCGTGGTAGTTTTTCCAACTCCACCTTTCTGATTTGCCAATGCAACTGTTCTAGCCCTTGTCATAATATCTTACCCTGATCGAATGATGATTTTTCTATTATCTCCGCTATATTCCTGTTTGGCTTGATTTACAGATTGAAGGGCCGAAGTGGTTATTCAGGTGAAACAAGGCGATTGCCCCAGACTCCACACCATAACTTTTCCTACCTGTATAAATCCAATCCGCAATGTTTACAAGAAATTTCTGAACGCCTACCCTGCTGATGTTCCACGTGGAACATCAGCAGGGTAGGCGCTGGCCAATATCTTCCCAGTAACTTCAAAACACCTGACTTCAAAGGATTTTATAATGATACACTTACTTGTATCACTGTTTGGAAAAAATAAATAACTCAACTTTCCTGCTTGAAAAAAAATGTTATGATTTCAGAAATTTAGTATAACCATTCAGGAACGGCTTCGTGTTTTAGTGCTCTCAAGGCTCGCTTCACTAAAAAATTTGCACGTTATATCATATCAGATAAATCAATCCGGAAAGTTGAATAAATAATGTAAAACCGGGCATGCAATCGAAAGATTACTTTATGTATAGTATGTTCTCGGATTCTAACTCATTGATTTAATATTGAAATAAGGTTTGAGATAAAGCAGGGCAGGTTCAGGGAGTTAGAATAGCTCCAACTAATTCAGCAGTTCGAAGCATGTCGTTCAGCTTTATCTGCTCTGAAGTTGAATGTACATGGTCCATGCCAACCCCGAGTATGGCAGTAGGCACGCCAAAATGATTAAAAAAGTTGGCATCACTGCCCCCACCGGCACGAATAACCTCCAGCCTGCGGTCTAATCTGGCAGCTGAAATCAGTGCCCTCTGAATAACTGGCTGATTTTCAGAGAGTGACATCAGGGGATATTGTTCAGGACACCGAAAAGAAAAAGATGGCAAATCACCTCTGCCGATTTCATAATTATTGCCGATCACCTGTTGACAGATATCCTGATAGATCTGTAAATAGTAACCAAGCAGCTCTCTGGAGTGACTGCGAACCTCTCCCTGGAGATTGACAAAATCGGGTATGATATTGATAGCCTTGCCCCCATTTATCAGGCCTATATTAGCAGTTGATTCCGGGTCAAGGCGGCCGACCGGAAAACGGTAAAGAACATGTCCTGCAAGCTGAATGGCATTGATACCTTTCTCAGGAGAAAGGCCGGCATGGGCTGCAATGCCGAAAATATCGATATCAATACTATGGGCGGCCGGTGCGCCGGCAATGAGATTGTCAACTCCTGTTGAGTCAAGCGAATAGCCATAAGGGGCGCTAAGCAGTTCAGGATTAAAAAACCTGGCCCCGAGCAGGCCGATCTCTTCACAGGTGGTCAAGACGACTTCAAAGGGACCAAAACTCATATTACTTTCCTGCAAAGACTGAATAGTCTCGAGCAGAATTGCAATACCGGCCTTATCATCGCCCCCCAGAACTGTATCGCCAGAACTTGTAAAAAGTCCGTCTTCTAACTGCTTAACTTTGACATTGTGACAGGGAGATATCACATCGAGATGGCAGTTAAAAAAAACTGTCTCCATGTTATCGGCATTTCCAGCGAATCTAATGACCAGATTACCTGAATCAGAACCGGTTTCCCTGGCTGAATTATCCTCAATAATCTCAGCAGCCCCCAGTTCACGAAACAGGGAACTGAGATGAAGGGCAAGCTCTCTTTCTGACTTGGAAGGGCTATTTATCTCACAAAGTTCGATAAATGTTTTACTCAAACGCTGAGCGTTCAAAGAAAGCATACTTGACTGTAAAATTTAGTCCGAAGATGAAAAAATAGTCTGGGACAGTGAAACCTCCATAGCCCTGACCGGACAGACTGCTACGCAAAGACTACAGCCATTGCATTTATCAGGATCAAAACCCACTGACATTTCCGGTCTTTTCAAATACAGTGCCCCGGTAGGACAGATACCCGTACAGACTCCGCACTCATAACACTTGCTATCATCTCTCTTAATAATAGCAGAAAGAAATTCTATCTTGACATTGATATCCCTCAGATAATCTAGCGCGTTGTTCAAACTTTCCTTGTTACCGCTTAACTCGATTATCATCAATCCCTCATGCTGCAATAAAATATCAGCCTTTAAAATATTAAGTTCAACATCATAGTTCTTAACGATCTGAGAAACAATAGGCTTGTCACTGGTCTCTTTGGGAAATCGGAGGACATATATTCTGGTATACATAGCCATTTTAGTAATCATTCACCAAGGTTATAGTTTTATGAAAATCTCTGGCCGGTAAGCATTCACAGTGCCCAATGCGCGTTCTCTAAATTGCCGGTTATGCAGTCCCGGACTGGCTGCCGGTGAACACCCGGCAATTTATGTGGAACTCGGTCTTGCAGAATTACTCCTTTGCTGATCGAAATTCAAGATGATCATAGATAAGGAGTTCATAACTTTCCGACTTGAAAAACGACTTAAAAAACTATTATAATTTCAGACAGTTGGTATGTTTATCCAGGAACACTAGAACCACTCAAACACGAAGCCGTTCCTGAATAAATATACCAATCGTCAAGTACCCCTGCCTCACAAAAAAATTTGCCCACAAGCCAGAAGGACGACTCAGACATAGAACGACCTGGGGAAGAAAGGCAATCCATTCATTGGATATCAAAATTTAGTAAAAGTTGCATAATGGCTTAGTCATAAATCCAGAAAGGTACTGTCCTGATTGAGTTCCTCACAACCTTCGGGCCGCACCACCACCATATTCTCCAGCCTTATACCTCCCCAGCCCTCGATGTAAATGCCGGGCTCAACTGTTACCACCATACCGTCCCGCAGCTTTTTTCTGTTCCTCCTGTTAAGAAATGGCGCTTCGTGTACAGCCAGGCCCACTCCGTGGCCCAGACCGTGACAAAATTTATCTCCCATACCTTCTTCGGCGATCAATTCGCGGGCGGCACTGTCAACATCCCGGGCACTTACCCCGGCCCGTACGGCATTAATGGCGGCCTTCTGGGCTTTTCTCACCAGTCGGAAACGCTTGACAGTCTGCTGGGCAGCTGAACCCAGAATAATGGTCCGGCTCATATCAGAACAATATCCATTCAAAATGAGCCCCATATCAATAATTATAGGTTCTCCCTCCTGTAGCGGGCGGCGGCTTGGCAGAGCATGAGGAGATGCTCCGCCGGGTCCTCCGGCTACAATAGTGGTAAAGGCGGCCCCCTCTGCCCCCTTAAGCCTCATGGTCTGTTCCAGACGAAGGGCGATTTCGATCTCGGTCATTCCTGGCTTGATCTGCCTGTATACTTCTTGAAATACTATTTCATTGAGCCTGATCGCCTCCCTTATTTTCTGCAATTCCCCGGCACTTTTGCAGAGTCGCATATTCTCCACTACTCCTTCAAGAGGCAAAATTTCAGTCCCGAGCCCGGCAAATTCCCGGTTCATCTTGAGGAAGGTGGAATGGAGAAGGGATTTGCCCTCCACGGCCAGGCGGCTTATTCCGTAGAGTTTCAGTAACTTTTTCAGAGAAGACAAAAAACCACGGGAGTAGACAATTAATTGAAAATCCTGGGCCTCTTTTTCAGCCTCCAACTTGAAGCGGGAGTCGGTGAGGAGATAGGGGCTGCCCTCAGCAGGTATCAAGAGGGCCCCGGAAGACTCGGTCAGGGAGCCATCCAAGGGGCTGAATCCGCTTAAATAGCGACGATTTTCCGGACTGGTAATTAAAAAAGCGTCAATTTTGCGTTGCTTCAGACTCTGACGAAGTCGGTAAAGATTTGTTGTCATAGTTTATCTAATTCAAAATTAACAGACAATTCATATAACTGCCTGTAAAGCCTGGCTGCTATGGGGATAATGGAGCCGCTGCTTTTAAATCTGATATACAGATGCGGTGTCCCTGGAGTTGCCTGCTTAATAACAGAAGATGCATCCAGAAACTCCACCCTGTATTCCTGCCCCCAATTCCTTACTTCATTTAAAACAGTTGACCAGTCAATCTCCGGAGCATCACTGTCTTTTGTTAAAAGCAGCGAAAAAGTATCCGCGGCAGATCTGTCTGGTTTAATCATTCTAAGCCCGTCCGCCAGTATTTACTTTTTTAACCCAGGCCAATTGATAGGTATATTTTTTGCATTTTCTTCGGAGCAGTATTCTTTATTATTAACACAATAGGCGGTCTTTTGTCCAGTTAGTGTATATCCATTTCTCACAAAATGACCTGCAAGCATGGCTGAACCAGGCAGGCCAGTCACAACGAAATAATAAAAATCCGGGGCTATTATAATGGAGCATCAAAGGATTAAGATGATGTAACCGGAGGGGCCATGGCAAGTCCCCAAAAAATAAACCGGCTGCTCTGCCAAGACAGCGAAAATATGGTAGGTTTATTACGGGGTAAAAAATTTTTTTCTTGACATATCCTGAAAGAAGACGATAAAAAATCTAGCTTATAATACCCCATAAACGGTACTTAAAAAATATTCTCTTCAACTGTTGTCTGTCCATTTCTCACAAAATGTACCAGCTTGCAGACTGTTGAAGGCTCTGTCCCGGAATTATCAATTTCTGAACGGACACCAACTAAGGAGATTAAAAATTAATGTCAATATTTTCCGATAGTTCCGTTCAACTTGTAAAAGAAGCAGCCGATATTGTTGAAGTCATCAGCGGTTACGTGCAGCTTCGTAAAAAAGGGGCCAATTATCAGGGCCTTTGCCCTTTCCACAGTGAGAAAACCCCCTCTTTTTCAGTAAATCCGAGTAAACAATTCTATCACTGTTTTGGCTGTAAGGAAAGCGGAGACGTATTTTCATTTTTGATGAAATACGAAAACCTTACTTTCCAGGAAGCTTTGGAAAATCTGGCAAATCGTTATGGAATTACACTTTCCCGCAAAAATCTGACAGAGAAAGATCAGGAAAGACTGCGTCAAAAAGATGCGCTTTTTAAGCTTAACAGTCAGGCCAGCCTGCTTTATCATAATTTTCTCCTGAAACAAGCGGCTGCTACCCGGGCAAGGAACTATCTGAAACAACGGGGAATAAGCCATGATCTCATAGTCAGATATCAGTTAGGTTATGCCCCGCCCCGCTGGAATTTCTTCAAAGACCATCTCTCCCGCCTAGGCACCTCTTTAGACGCTGCTTTAGATGCTGGTCTTATCGTTCGTAACGATAAAGGTCGAACTTATGACCGGTTTCGGGATCGCATAATTTTTCCTATTTTTGCCATGGACGGCCGGGTTGCCGGCTTCGGCGGTCGGTTAATAGGTGAAGGTGGACCTAAGTACCTTAACTCTCCGGAAACAGCGGTATTCGATAAAAGCCGCCTGCTTTACGGACTTTATCAGACCAGAGATGCCATCCGTAATACAGGCAAATGTCTGGTAGTGGAGGGTAATTTTGACCTCTTAACCCTGGTGGAGCAGGGCCTGGATTATGTGGTGGCCCCTCTGGGTACCGCTCTGACCCGTCAGCATGTTCAAAGTATTAAACGATATGCCAGGGAGGCGACCATCCTTTTTGACGGAGATGCCGCCGGCCGGAAAGCGGCCATGAACTCCACTCCTCTCTTCTTGACAGAAAAATTGCCGGCCAAAATTGTCCCCCTGCCTCAGGATGAAGATCCGGACAGTTTTATAAAAAGGCTGGGTCAGAAAAAACTTGAAAAAAGAATCAAGGAAGCCTCTTCCTTGCCCGAATTTGTTTTTAATTCCTTGGCCCAGGAATACGGGTTAAGTCTGGAAGGTAAAAACAGGATAATTGAAAATCTGGCCCCTCTTATTAAGAACACAGGCAACAACCAGCTCCAACAGTCACTCTTTATCTCCCATTTTAGTGATAAATTAGGTTTAAGCACGGCAGAAATGCAAAGACAGCTGCTTGCCTATAACCGCCCCCAAGCCCCCTCGGCGAACAATAAAAAAGCTGATGCTGAGCTGCCTGTTCAGGAAAGACAGCTATTGGAATTTCTTCTTGCTTACCCGGATATGCTGCCTCGTTTACTGGAGGCTGGCATGACGAGAGTCTGCTGCCATCAGACCTTTATGGATATTGTTAAAAAAATGGAAGACCTCGATTTTAAATCGGGTTCCCCGGAAATGCTTCTGGATGTTCTGGAAGGTCAGAGCTACTCTTTAATATCTAACCTTCTGTTTACCGCTTCTTTTTACCCCGAAGAGTCAAAAGAGACCATAGTTCAGGAAATGGAACAGTGGTTGTTAAAAAAGACCAGACAAAATCACAAAAAACAGTTAATCGCCAAAATCAGCGAGGCACAACAAAAAGGCGATGATGAACTTCTTCTTAAGTTACTGAAGGAAAAAAAGAAGGCCGATGAAAATAACGCTGAAATTACTGCATCCTAATTCCTGAAAACAGGAAAGTTGGAAACAGGCGGTGGCCGGTAAATCAAAACCTGGCTTTAATGAAACAACAGGCATACATAAGCTTTGAACCCTGACCTTTCAAGCCTTATGGCTACATTGGCAAGATATGAAAAAGATAGACGAAGAATTTGAGGAAAATTTTCAAACAGAAGACAGCAGTGGGGTTGATGAAGAGGAAAACCCTTTAATGCAGCACGTTTCTTCTTCAAGTGATGGGGCCAATCCCATGCTTACTTATCTCCAGGAAATGGGAAGGATTCCCCTGCTTTCCTCAATACAGGAAGTTGAACTGGCCCAAAAAATGGAAGAAGGCCACCAGCAGGTGCAGAATGCGGTGCTGGCTGTGCCTGCCTCTCTCAAAAAACTGCTTTCGATTGCCGAACAGCTTGAAAACGGCAGTTGCCGGATAACCGCTTTATTGCACGGCCTGGATAAGGCCGATAAAAAAGGTAACAATAGTATTAAAAAAAAGTTTATAAATAAGGTGCAAGAGGCGGAACGTATCAACTGTGAAAGAAAAGCCTTCCAGAAAGACCTTAATAAACCTTCGGCAACCAAAGATTCTGCCGTAATGTCAATGGTACGTATTGAGCGCAGCACTCATGCCATTATCTCTTTATTTCAGGAGATGCTCATCAACCGTAACTATCTCAATGATATGGTTACTGAAGTAAAGGCAATCGGTCGCAAGTTTGAAACAGCCAGAAAACAGGAGGGAAACGCTCTTGAAAAAAGGGGTGATGTACTTTCTGAACTGGAAGAGGTTTATCAGATAGACCGGGAAAATATTGAAAATATAGTTGCTACTATCGAAAGAGGCGAGGCCATTGCCAGTGAGGCCAAAAATAAACTGACTCAGGCCAATCTGCGGCTTGTGGTCAGCATGGCCAAAAAATATACCAACAGAGGGCTCAGCCTGCTGGATTTAATCCAGGAAGGCAATATAGGTTTGATGCGGGCAGTGGAAAAGTTCGAGTACAAGCGGGGCTTTAAATTCAGCACCTATGCCACCTGGTGGATAAGACAGGCGATTAACCGGGCCCTGGCTGACCAGGGCAGAACCATTCGTATGCCGGTTCATATGGTTGACATCATCAATCAGCTCATAAAACACTCCAAGGGCTTCGCCCGTGAACACGGCAGGGACCCCATCCTGGAAGAACTGGCCGAGATCCTTAATCTGGAGCCGGCCAAAATCCAAAACATCCTGGCGGTTTCCAAGGACCCCGTCTCTCTCAGTATCCCCGTTAAAAATAATGAAAGCAGTTTCCTGGGGGACCTGCTTGTTGATGAAGATTCGCCTTCTCCCTCTGAAGCATCAGAGAGAGAGGCACTGCGGGACGGCATTAAAGAAGTCCTTAAATTATTGAATCCCAGAGAAGAAAGCATTCTGAAGCAACGTTTCGGCATCGAGACCAACCAGGATCTTACCCTGGCTGAAGTTGGTAAAAATTTTTCAGTCACCAGGGAACGCATCCGCCAAATAGAGGTAAAGGCGATACAGAAATTAAGACACCCTAACCGGAAAAAGCAGCTGGAGAGTTTTGCAAAGGATGAATGAGTTGATAGACTGGCTATCTCTCTACCTTATTCCAGGTCTAGGTATCCGCAGCTGGCAAAAACTGCTCAACTCTTTTGATACCCCCCGGAAAATCCTGGATGCCACATCTGCCGAATTAAAGTGCAGTGTACCGGGGATTGACAGAAAAGTACTGGAAAGTATTCATCGTCAGGAACAGAGGACTGCGGCAGAAGCGGAACTTGAGAGGGCATCCAGGGCCGGAATCAGAATAATCACCATAAAAGATTCCCTTTATCCTGAATATCTTCGTCATATTTTCAACCCACCGGCAATTTTGTATCTCAAAGGTGATCCCATTCTCTTGAACACCAGGGCTATTGGAATAGTAGGGGCCCGTACTGCTACGGTTTATGGTAAGCGCATAGCAACAGACCTGGCCAGAAGACTTTCCCTTAATAATTTTACCATAGTCAGCGGTATGGCTTTAGGCATAGATGCCTCAGCCCACGAAGGTGCATTAAAAGGTTCCGGCAAAACAGTAGCGGTTCTTGGTTGCGGAGTCGATATTGTCTATCCCCGCCAGAATCAATATCTATATGAAAAAATAACGGAACAGGGTGCAGTTATCAGTGAATGCCCCCTGGGAACCCAGCCGGAACCATTTCGATTTCCGGCCCGCAACAGAATCATAAGCGGCATGTCTCTTGGGGTTATGGTCGTTGAGGCGGCTCGCAAATCAGGCTCTCTGATAACCGCGGGATGCGCCCTGGAACAGGGAAGAGAGGTATTTGCCACACCGGGAAGAATTGATTCCCGCAATAGTGAAGGGGTCCACCGTCTGGTAAAAGAAGGGGCTAAACTTGTTCATACTGTCAACGACGTAATAGAGGAACTTTGCCCTGAACATAATTTAGCTGCCGACCCGGAAAAAAAACAGGCCATGAGTTCTTCTCTTTTATCCCGCGAAGAAGAAGAACTCCTCTTCTTTCTTGATGTATATCCCCAGAGTTTCGACGAAATAATTAGTAAAAGCGGTCTGACTGCTGCCAAACTTAACGAGCTGGTCCTTACTTTGGAACTGAAAGAATTAGTTGAAATCTTACCAGGAAAAATGATACAAAGACTACCTGTTTAGATTACCCACTCAAAATTCAGAATTAAAATCCCCGGAGCTGGACCTTAAATATATGGCCAAATCATTAATAATCGTCGAATCACCTGCCAAGGCCAGGACTCTCCAGAAATATCTCGGCAACAGTTATGAGATAAAGGCCTCGGTCGGTCATATCCGTGATCTGCCTGATAAAGAGATGGGGGTGGATATAGAACATGGTTTCCTGCCGAAATACACGACCATCCCGGGTAAAAGGAAAATCATCACCGAAATGAAAAGCGCCGCCAAAAAAGCCGACGCCATCTATCTTGCCCCTGATCCGGATCGTGAAGGAGAAGCAATTGCCTGGCATCTGGCCGAGGCTATTAAATCCGCTCAAAGTAATATCCATCGCGTTCTTTTCCACGAACTGACCAAAAGGGCGATCCTGTCTGCCCTGGATCAGGCAACAGAGATTGACCGGAATAAGTTTGAAGCCCAGCAGGCCAGGAGGATTCTTGACCGTCTGGTAGGCTATCAGATATCGCCACTATTGTGGGACAAGGTGAGGCGGGGCCTCAGTGCCGGACGGGTTCAGTCAGTAGCGGTCCGCATGGTATGTGATCGGGAGCGTGAAATAGAGATCTTTCAGCCTGTGGAATACTGGTCTATTGCCGCTGAGCTTCAGGGCGGCAAGCCACCTGCCTTTCAGGCTCAGCTGGAAAAGGTGGGCGGTAAAAAGATTGATAAAAAAAATAACCGGATCGAAAGCCGGGAGACTGCCCATCGTCTGGCAGAAGAAATCAGTTCATCCGAAATTAAGGTAAAGGAAGTAAATAAGAAAGCAAAGAAGCGTAATCCCCAGCCCCCTTTCATAACCAGTACCATGCAGATAGAAGCCAATAATAAACTGCGTTTTTCTGCCCAGAAAACTATGACTCTGGCTCAGCGACTGTATGAAGGAGTAGAAATAGGTTCGGAAGGGCTCAGTGGACTGATAACTTATATGAGGACTGATTCTACCAGGATAAGTGATGAGGCCCTGGGTCAAGCCCGGGACCATATCAGCCGGACCTGGGGGAAAAAATTCCTGCCTGCCAGGCCCAGAAAATTTAAGAGTAAAAAATCAGCCCAGGATGCCCATGAGGCCATCCGTCCTACAGATGTGAACAGAACCCCTGAAAACATGGCTCCCTTTCTGGATAAAGATATGCACAAACTCTATACTCTTATCTGGCAACGTTTTCTGGCCAGCCAGATGGCACCTGCCATATTTGATCAGACCACCATCAGCATCAAGGCGGGAGAGCATACCTTGAAGGCTGTGGGGAGTATACTGCGTTTCCCCGGATACTTGAGCCTTTACCAGGACACTGCCAAGGCAGGTTCTGATCAGGAAGACAGGCTTCCCGACCTGATTGAAGGCGAGTCTCTTGAGCTGCTGAAAAAGGAGATCAAACAGCATTTTACCCAGCCCCCTCCCCGCTACACAGAAGCATCCTTGGTTAAAGCCCTGGAAGAAAACGGGGTCGGCCGTCCCTCTACTTATGCCTCTATCCTCAGCACTATCCAAAAAAAAGAGTATGTAGAACTTCGGGAAAGAAAATTTAGTCCCACTGATCTCGGAAAGGTTGTTAATGAACTCCTGGTCAATCATTTTCCGGAAATCATGGATATAGAGTTCACCGCTTCCATGGAGGACAAACTTGATAATGTGGAGGGAGGGGACATGGACTGGCAGGAACTGCTCAAGAACTTTTATACCCCCTTTCGCCAGGCTCTGGAAAAAGCCAAAAAAGAGATGAAGTCCATTAAGAGCAAAGCGGATCCTACCGATATTAAATGTCCAGAGTGTGGCGGCAACTTGGTCATTAAATGGGGGAAAATGGGAGAATTCCTGGCCTGCGACCGGTATCCGGACTGCCACTATACCTGTGATTTCAAACGGGACCAAGATGGCAGGATAATTGCTGAAGAAAAAAAGAAAGAGGAGGAATCGGAAGAAATCTGTGAAAAATGCAGCCGGAATATGGTTTATAAAAAAGGGCGTTATGGCAGGTTTCTGGCTTGTTCAGGCTATCCTGAATGTAAGAATATAAGGGCGGAGGGAACCGGGGTACAATGCCCGGAGGAAAATTGTCCGGGGGAATTAGTCAAAAAAATTTCCAAAAAAGGAAAAATATTTTATGCCTGTAATCAGTACCCCGAATGTACTTATGCCCTTTGGAATAAACCGGTAAATGAGCCCTGTCCGGAATGTGGATCATCTTTTCTTATTGAAAAAAAGACAAAAAAACAAGGTGATCATTTAAAGTGCCCTAATAAAAAATGCGGCTATACCAAAAAAAAGTAAAGCACACAAACACTTTTTCTTGCTTTTCGCCATAAAAATAGTTAAATTTTTTAATAGGACTCCGAAATGCTTAGACACAACAGGAGGTGTGGGCTATGGTTTCTGGTATAAAAAACTCTCTGGCGGCTCTCCAGGCTTTTCAGACCAAACAGGATTCGGTGGCCAGTAACGTGGCCAATGTAAACACGGACGGCTATAAAAAAACAGAGGTCACCTTAGAGGGCGGCCAGGCCAATTCAGTTCGAGCCCGGACCGAAAAACAGAATACCCCTGGACCACTGGCTTATGAAGAGACAGGTAAGGGCAGGGAGCTGGTGGAAAAGTCCAATGTAGAACTCAGCAAAGAATTACCCGAGTCTCAGTTGAATAAACGTAACTTTCAGGCCAATATCAAGATGGTCGAACAGGCGGATGAGATGACCGGCACCCTACTGGATATTGTAGGCTGAGACTTTATATATCACAAAATCTGATCTTACCGTCCATAATGGTCAAGACCGCTTTCCCCTTCATATGCCAGTCAAAGAAGGGCGAGTTGCTGCTTTTGGAGACAACCTTATCCGCTTGATAAACAAATTCTTTCTCGGGATCTATCACCGTTAAATCAGCGATTCCCCCATCTTGCAGAGAACCGCCTTTTATCCCCAGAATTCGAGAGGGATTGAGAGACATCAGTTCTATCATCCGGACAGGAGTCAGGATATTCTTCCTTACCATGCTCAAAGTAAGGGGAACGGCAGTCTCAAGACCTATGATACCGTTAGCTGCTTCCTCAAACTCCTGATCTTTTTCCAAAATGCTGTGGGGAGCATGGTCAGAGGCGATCGCGTCCAGAACACCTTCTTGCAGGGCCTGACACACAGCCTCTCTGTCCCGGAAACTCCTTAAAGGAGGATACATTTTGGCGTTGGTATCATACTCTGAAACTGCTTCTTCAGTCAGAGAGAAATAGTGCGGGGCTGTTTCTGCTGTTACTTTAACTCCCCTTTCTTTTGCCCTTCTTATTAAATCAACAGCTTCCCTGGTGGAGACATGGGCTATGTGCACCGGCCGGTCCAGATACTCTGCCAGGGCGATGTCGCGATAGATCATAATAGTTTCTGCGACAGAAGGAATGCCGCGGAGCCCCATCCTGGTTGAGAGTGGGCCTTCGTTCATAGCCCCGTTTTGACTGAGTGATAATTCTTCCGCGTGGGAGATGATAAGCATGTCGTAATTGGCACCATACTCCAGGGCCCGCCGCATAAGAAGGCTACTGATTACCGGAGAGCCGTCATCCGATAAAGCTACAGCACCGGCCGCTTTCATCTCGCCGAAAGGTGCCAGTGAATTCCCTTCGCTGTTTTTACTTATTGCTCCTACCGGATAGACCCGGGCAGGGCAATTAGCGGCTCTGGTAACTATCAGGGAAGTGACTGCTTCTGAATCGTTAACCGGCCTGGTGTTGGGCATGCAGGCAACTGCAGTGAACCCCCCGGCTGCTGCCGCTCTGGTTCCGCTGGCTATGGTTTCTTTATACTCCTCACCAGGCTCCCGGAGATGAACATGCATATCAATAAGTCCCGGTGTCAGCCATTTGCCCTCCAGGTCAATCTGTTGACAATCTTCAGGGACTTCCAAAGAACCTGATTCAACAATTGCCTCGATCCTTCCTTTATATATCAGGATATCTCCTCCTTGGTCCAATCCGTTCAGAGGATCTATAATCCGGCCGTTACCCAAGAGGATTTTTTCATTATTTCCCATCACAAATTATTATTGATCTAGATTCAGAATCCTTTATCTTTGATTTCCCTCATTCCCGCCGTTTCAGCGGGAAAAATAAACATTTTACTTCGATATTCCGCGGTTCATCATTCATCATTCTCCTGTTTCCCTTTTAACCCCCTCCTCCCATAATCAAATAAAGAAGAGCCATACGGACTGCCACCCCATTTGTAACCTGATCCAGAATTACCGACCTGGGACCGTCAGCCAGTTCCGGATCCAGTTCAACACCGCGATTAATCGGCCCGGGATGCATTATAATGGCATCAGGTTTAGCCTGCGCCAGTACTTTATTGTTTATACCAAAAAAGTTGGCGTATTCACGCCAGGAAGGGATAAGCGAATCAAACTGCCTTTCTTTCTGAATACGGAGTCCGATTATCACATCCGCATCCTTTACCGCTCTCTCAACTGGATAACAGACAGTGGCCCCCAGTTCTTCCACCCCCAAAGGCATAAAAGTCGCTGGTCCGCTGACGTAAACCCTGGCCCCCATTTTGTTGAAGCCGATAATATCGGAATGGGCTACCCTGCTGTGCCCGATATCTCCGATAATAGCAACTTTTAGATCTGCTATCTTCCCCTTTTTTTCCTGTACTGTCATTAGATCAAGCAGGGCTTGGGACGGATGTTCGTGACAACCGTCTCCGGCATTAATAACAGCAGCTTTGGTATGACGGGAAACGAGAAGAGGGGCCCCGGAGTTGGCATGACGGATAATAATTATGTCCGGATTCATAGCGTTAACATTTTTAATGGTATCAACCAGGGTCTCACCTTTTACAGCACTGCTGCCCGAGGTGGAAATATTAAAAGTATCACCGCTCATCCTTTTACTGGCAAGCTCAAAAGAAAGCCGGGTGCGGGTACTAGGTTCAAAAAAAAGGTTGATGATGGTCTTGCCGCGCAGGGTGGGGACCTTCTTAATGGGGCGGCTGGAGATCTCTTTAAAGGATTGGGCGGTATTCAGAATAAAATTAATATCTTCAGCAGACAAATCTGCTACTCTCAAGAGATGTTTATGGCGGAATTGATAATCAGTATTAAATAATTGGGGATACATTGCAACCATCCTGTTAATTAGGAATTAAACCGACTTTCCCTCCTCTTAATTCCCAATTATTAAGTAACATCTCTAATAACTGCTGCTGAATCAGTGGCCCTAATACTATTAGTCATTGGCCTATTCGTTCATCCATACTAGTACGGCCCGCCCTTGGAAGGGCCTTGGGGACTATGATCCCTGATTCTCAATTAACTCAACTTTACGACTTGTATTTTCTCAATAACATGAGGTGCATCTATCTACAAGGGAACACTGTTGATCGCAGGTGTTGGGTTGTAGGTTTTTAGCGGTTTAGGTTTTCAGGTTAAACCCTAACAGCCTAAATACCTTTTCTCCAATGATCGTGGTTCCCTCAGAAAAAAATTGAATTTAGATCTTGCCGGGACTTATTGAGAACTTACTCCGACTTGATGTATCTATATGATATAACAACAAATTTCCTGTGAATCGGGACTGCTTGACGGTTGGTGTGCTTATCCAGGAACATTGTGCAGTGTTTAGAACCTCCCAGACACGAAACCGTTTCTGAATAACTTATGTCAACCGTCTGAAATTATGCCAATATTCTGAAGTCGGAAAGTTGAGTCAATTAATTATATCACCTATACGAGACCACCGGGGACTGAATTCCTCACTGTCCCATGACCAATAGAGAATAACGGCTTTACCTTTTACCTTCCTGAAATCAACAAAACCCCAGAATCTGCTATCATGACTGTTATCACGATTATCCCCCATTACAAACAATGATTTTTCAGGGACAGTAACAGGCCCATAGTTATCCCGGGGAGAAAGTTCCCCCGGAATAATCCGGGAATCACGATGAACAGCGGCTTCCACCTTAAAACGTTTACCGTTAACAAATACTTTTTTATCGATGATCTTGATCCGGTCACCAGGAAGGCCTATCACTCGTTTAATAAAATCCTTGGAAGGTTCCACCGGATATTCAAATACAATAATATCTTTTCTTTCAGGTTTATCTACAGGTATCCAGAGAGCACCATTAATAGGATTCCTAATTCCGTAACTGAATTTAATAACCAAAAGATGGTCGCCGATCTTAAGTGTAGGTAGCATAGACCCTGAAGGGATTTTAAAAGCCTGAACTACAAAGGTCCTGATAAATAGAGCTAAAATAAGGGCTATGATAATCGCTTCTGCGTATTCCCTTATAATTGATTTTTTTTTTCTTTTTTTTGACAAAAAAACTCCTTTGGAACAAATATTGCGTAACATGAAGCTAAAAAGTTGTCTATCTTTTAAACCATAATTAACTATTAAACAAGAAAATTTCATCTGATCTTGCCTGAAGAAACGATAAACCGCATCTAAAGCCGGGTTCGGCTGCACTTGAGAAAACATTGTTGAGATACGCCAGGACCGAACAGCTTATTCAATATAGACCCGGGGAAATTACTACCACAATATATTGTAGTTATAGAATAATAAATCCCCTGAATATTGGGTCAGTTTAAATTTAGAGATTTTCGGTTATTTTTTTGTAAAAAAATTAGACAGTTATCTTTTGATTGACTATAATTATAGATTATTAAACTAAAAAAAATTGGTATCAATAAAAAATTATTTATTATAAAAAATTTAAAATATGAAACTTAAACCGTCGCTAGCTAACAAACAACTTGTCGTAGCCTTGGATATCGGTTCCTACAGCATCAAGGTCTGCGAACTTAAGAAAAGCCCTAAAGGTTTAAAACTGGCCAAGCTGGGCAGTGCCATTTTACCGGCGGGAGTAGTTGTAGATGGAGAGATTCAGGATACTGAGACAGTTACCAATATTATAAAAAATCTCTTTAAAAACCTTAAAATTAAAAACAAAAAAGTCGGTTTCTCCATATCCGGTTATTCCATTATCTTAAAAAGGATAAATCTTGCCTTGATGAACGGCCAGGATCTGGATAATCATATTTATTCTGAAGCAGAACAGTATATCCCCTTTGACGTTTCCGAAGTATACCTTGATTACCAGAATATAAGCAATGTCTCGACCAAAGAAGGACAAACAGACATAATGCTGGTGGCAGCCAGAAAAGAAGTAGTAGATACTTACTTAAACATTCTGCAGTCAGCTAATCTGCAGACTGTCCTGGTGGACGTTGACGCCTTTGCCCTGGAAAACAGTTATGAGATCAACTGCTTGCCGGAAAACAATGTCGTTCTGGTGGATATTGGTGCCTCCACCATGAATCTGAATATCGTCTCAGGAGGTACTTCTCTTTATGCCAGAGATGCTTCGGTTGGCAGCGGGCTGATTACTGAACAGATCAAGGAAAGATGCGAAGTAAGTTCGGAAGAGGCTGAAAACCTGAAAATAGGGGCCAAACCTCCTCAGGAGGAATTTAGAGAGGTCCTGGAGGAAATATTTGCCGATTTTGCCAATGAATGTCTAAAAGAAGTGCAGAAGGCTATTGATTTTCATAAAATCAATCACCAGGATGTTAATTTAGATAAGATAGTATTAAGCGGCGGGGGCTCAAAGATAGAGGGATTAGACATTTTTTTCAACAAAAAAACCAATCTGCCGGTAGAATACTTTTATCCTTTTGCCGAAGTTCGGACGGATGACAAGAAAATCGACCCGAAATACTTGAAAAGTATTGGCCCGGAAATGGCTATTGCCATGGGAATGGCTTCAAGACCTTCCCCTTTGTGAAGGCTCAAGGTCTAAGGGATTAGATTAAGGTGCCATGAACTTCTCTATCTGTGCTCTGAACCCTGAAACTCAGAACTAACAACTAAAGAACATGATCTATATTAATCTGTTACCGATAAGAGATATGCAAAGGAAGGCCCGCAACCGGAAAGGGGTCTGTATGTTTTTCTTATCTCTAATCGCTCTGGCAGCCGTACTTTTAGTAATTACTTTCAACCTGAACAACCGCCTAGCGAATCTGAATAAGAATATTGAAAATCTCCAGGCTGAAAAACAGAGATATAACCAAATCTCGCAGGAGATAAAAAAAATCAAAAAAAATAAAAAGAAGCTGATTGCCAAAATTGATACCATAAAGACCCTTAAAAACAAGTCTCAGATACCGGTACGGTTGCTGGATACCATTACCACAGCAGTTTCAAATCCGGAAGACAGCATGTGGTTGAGAAACCTCACACAGGATGGTCCGAATATTTCCCTGAGCGGGATCGCCATGGATAATACCAGACTTGCCAGATTCATGGACGATCTCACTTCTTCCCGTTATTTTCAGGAGACCTATCTTGGTCAATCCTCCATGACAAAGGTGGCTGACCATAATCTAAAATCATTTAAGCTGACCCTGACAGTTCATAATCCCAAAATTAACCAGGAAGAAGAGGGTAAAAAGAAATGAGTGCCGGTATCAGCAAAATCCAAGAACAAATTATCTCCTTTACAGATAAAAAAATACTTCCCTTGGGACAGTCCAAGAAAATCGCGATTTGGCTAACTGCCCTCCTCATCCCCTGTCTGGCATTTTACTTCCTGTACTACACTAGCAAAACTGAAGAAATTGCTGAATTAAAACAACAGCAATCCCAGTTAAACAGGGAAATAGCCAAAGTAAAAGCCGCTTCTAAAAAAATAAAGCAACACAGGGCAGAGATGAAAGAAGTGGAGACCATGTTTGATCTGGCAGCCAAGCTGCTTCCGGAAAAACAGGAAATACCCTCTCTTTTAACCAGTATATCAGAAATCGGACGGGCCTCCGGACTCGACTTCAATTCATTTACTCCCCAGGGGGAAAGCAAGAAGCAGTTTTATGCCGAGATACCGGTGGATATAAAAGTACAGTGCTCCTTCCACGATATAGGGGTATTCCTGGATAAAATCAGCAAACTAGACAGAATAGTAACTGTATCCAATCTTAATATAGGTTCATCGAAAAAAACAGAAGAGGAAGTGACGATACTTAATACAAGCTTTCGTTTAATCACTTACAGATTTTTGGATTCCTCCTAGTTCAGGGTTTGATATTTGGTATCCGTTCAGCAGCACCACATCTTCGGGCGATCAGCCCGGCTTACGTACGACTTAGTACGCGGCGCCGGTCTGCTTGCCCAAATCTGCGGCACTGCTGAACGAATACAGTCCAGAGATTTCAGCGCCTTATCAACGGCAACGGTGAACGGTTACACTTCATTCGTTATTCATCATTCATCATTGCCTAGAAATTCAGAGTCTCCTTCCAGGCCGCCTTGAGTTCAGCAACCTGTTCGGCCACGACTGTCCCGCCATTCAGGCCTCTGATTTTCAGCTCAGGCTCTTCCGTCACCTCACCCAGCCGGAAACAGCCGGTATCCTTCATGATCTCTTCAAATCTTCCGCTCTTTCCGGGTTCGACAGTAACTACAAACCGGCTCTGACTCTCGGAAAAAAGAAGAACATCATCCCGCCACCGGCCACCATTACTCTGCCCCCTGCCAAGCCCGGCCCGGCCCAGATCAATATCCAGGCCAAGGCCTCCGGCAAAGGCTGTTTCAGCCAGTGCCACACCCAGACCGCCGTCTGAGCAGTCGTGGCAGGAGGCTACCAGTCTTTCTGACACAGCCTTTTCCAGGCCGCGATATCTGGGCAGGGCCTCATCCTCCCTGACTCTGGGGACCTTGTTGCCGATTCCCCCGTGCTGGCCGGCATACTCCGAAGCTCCCAGTTCAGGATAGGTATGTCCCAGGACATAGACCAGGTCTCCTGTTTTTTTGGCATCCATGGTAACTGCCCTGCGGACGTCTTCTATTTTAGCCATTACAGAAAAAAGCAGGGTCGGAGGGATAGAGATCTTGGTGCCTGCCATCAGATAATCGTTCTTCATGGAATCCTTGCCTGATATACAGGGAACTCCGTAGGCCCTGGTGTAGCGGGCCAGGGCCTCTCCGGCCCGGACCAGCTGGGCCAGCTTGTAATCCCCGTCCGGGGTCTTGTCCGAAAGGATGGGGTCGCACCAGCAGAAATTGTCAAGACCGGCCATGACCTTCAGGGTGGCCCCAACCGAAAGGGCATTGCGCACCGCCTCGTCAACAGCACAGGCAACCATGTCATAGGTGTCTATATCAGAGTAACGGGGGCAGACCCCGTGGGACAGAACCAGACCAGACCAGGAATCGAAAAGGGGTCTTATGACGCTGGCGTCACTGGGACCATCATTGACCAAGCCGGTAAGGGGTTTAACCACACTCATTCCCTGGACTTCGTGGTCATACTGGCGTACTACGTATTCCTTGGAGCAGATGTTGAGCCGGGCCAGCAGGTTCTTCAGTTCCTGCCCCAGATCAGGATCTTCAGGAAGAACCGGTTCCGGCCAGGTCTTTTTCCGCCAACGGGCCTTCATCTGGAGAGGAGGCAGACCCTTGTGGATAAAATCCATATCCATGAAGGCCACGGTCCGGCCCTCGTAGAGACAGTGGAACTTGCCGGTGTCAGTATAATTTCCCAGGACGGTGGCCTCCACGTCCATCTTCCGGCAGAGTTCCAGAAACTCGTCCAGTTTTTCCGGCGGCACTGCCAGAGTCATGCGCTCCTGGGCCTCGGAGAGAAAAATCTCCCAGGGCTGGAGACCGGCATATTTTAAGGGAGCCCGGTCAAGATGCAGTTCAAAGCCGCCGGTATCCGCACCCATTTCTCCCACCGAAGAAGAAAGACCGCCGGCCCCGTTGTCGGTAATGCAGGTATAAAGCCCCCGGTCCCGGGCCTTCAGCAGGCAATCAAACATTTTTTTCTGGGTTATGGGGTCGCCGATCTGGACTGCGGTGGCCGGCGAACCTTCATGGAGTTCTTCCGAGGAGAAGGTGGCCCCGTGGATGCCGTCCTTGCCGATACGGCCGCCGGTCATGACAATGTAATCCCCGGAATTTGCCTTTTTGTATTCCGAGGGAATGCCGTTGACCTCGCGGGGCATGATTCCTACGGTTCCGCAAAAAACCAGGGGCTTGCCGGCATAACGGTCGTCAAATAACAGGGAACCGTTAATTGTAGGTATGCCGCTTTTGTTTCCCCCGTGCTCCACTCCTTCCCTGACCCCTTCCAGGATGCGCTTGGGATGGAGAAGGCGGGCAGGCAGGGGTTGATCGTAGAAGGGAGAGGCAAAGCAGAACATGTTGGTGTTGCAGATCAGTTTGGCCCCCTGGCCGGTGCCGAAGGGGTCGCGATTGACCCCGACAATGCCGGTCAGGGCTCCGCCGTAAGGGTCCAGAGCCGAAGGGCTGTTGTGGGTCTCCACCTTAAAGACCACATTCCAGTTGTCGTCAAAACGGATTACCCCGGCATTGTCCTTGAATACTGAAAGACACCAGTCCTCATCTCCCATTTCAGCACGAATCTCTTCCGTAGATCTCCGGATGCAGGTATCGAAAAGATTAACTACCTTTCTCCTTTCCCCGGTCCCGGTGTCCTCATAGTCAATATTACCGGAAAAAATCTTGTGCTTGCAGTGCTCAGACCAGGTCTGGGCCAGGGCTTCCAGTTCCACGTCAGTGATCTTCCGGCTCAAACCCCGGGCCCGGCGTTCTTCTCTAACTTCCGGACGGGACAGGTATTCCCGGATCAGCCGCATCTCAGAAAGACTTAAGGCAAGGACACGTTCACTGCTTATCTTAATCAGTTCTTCATCCGATATTTCCAAATCCACCTCTGTCACTGTTGCCGGAGTCTTATCAACTACTTTCGGGGCAAAAGGCCGGATTCCGCCTTCGGCCTGAAACCGGCTTCTGCTCATCACAGTGAAACGCTGGATCAGCTCGTTGGCCAGGGCATTCCGGGCGATTTTCTCAGCGTCTTCAGCAGTTACCAGGCCTTCAATCAGGTACTGCCTGGAAGTGTAAACCCCCTCCCCGGCTTTCAGCTTCCTGCCGATAATCAGTTCCAGGGCCTGGGCTGCAGTGCGGCCTTCATTGTCTGTCACCCCGGGACGGAAACCGGTTTCGATCAGCCAGTCGAAATTGAGACCTTTTTCCAGCGCCAGGCAGCTCAGAGAATAGTCCTGGATTACCGGGTCACAGAAGGGACCGCTTGCCGATGCTTTTAGTTGTTCCCGTGTTATGTCTGCTTCCACGGTGAAGACGTTAATGGTGCGGACCCCGGTTACCGGTATTCCCAGGTCACCGGTTATTTTTCGGCGGGTTTTTCCAGCAAAGGAATCAGGCAAGAAAGACTTGATGCCAACTTCTATTCGTGCAAGCATATTAAAAAAGGTTTGGATTTCAAAGTTTAAGTGTCTTACACCTAAAACCCTTTTAACATAAGCAGAGAGAGGATGCCATTGTTTCTAATTTCTATTTCTTGTCAGGGGGATAAAGAAACACTTCCTGGCCGGCCTCAAAAACCTGAAAACCATGGGCTTCAAGGACCTTGAAGACGGGGCGGCCGAACAGAAAAAGTTCCCGGTCCAGGGAAACGGAGAATTGTTTCTGGGCATAAGCGCGAATCACGAGATCTATCCTGACCAGCCGGGTCAGTTCATCTAACGAACTTATTTCCTTCGCTTGATTTTTAAGCCTGCTGACCAGGGAGTTGATTCTGTTATAAGGACACTGCTCATCCTGGGCGGCCAGGAGGTTCAGAACCGGATCCGACGGACTTATGAGATCTTTTCGGACCAAGGTATTCCGGCCGATAATTTTTTCTAATTCCCGGGTATCCCAGCATTTCAGGAGCCGGCATTCCAGGGGACGATACTGGTAGATGGAGCAGGCCCCGGCCTCGTCATCGTAAAAGCAGCAGGTCCAGCTGAAATTACGCCCGGTAATCTTTATAAGTTCCTGTTCCACGGGACTGGTTTTGCCAGTAAGTGGGTCGTAGGCTGGTTCGCCGGTTCGAATAGTCACCAGATGATCACGGGAAAAGTGCCCTTCCCGAAGCAGGGGAAGGTCTTCTTTGTGCAAGGCGGGACCTCCTTGCCGGCAACAGGAACCGCAGCGTTGGCATTCTCCGGTTTCCGGTAATTGTTGATCGGTATTCATATATTCATCTGTCCTGAATCCGGGGTTTGCTTACAGCTTTAACTAAAGACAGCTCTTTTGTCCAGTCAGGTTTTGGAATATGTATGATTGTTTAAAGAGAAAATAAAAATATTTTTTATCGCAAAGAAACTGAAAAGGCAAACCCTTTAATAATGAAAGAAATGCCTGGACGGTATTCATCGGTGCCTGCAGAATTCAGGCTAAGCTTGACAGTTAAACAGTTGTAAGGGTATTTTCTTTATTAAATATTTTCCGCATGGTAAATTCCGGATATCATAATAAACCTGCAAGTTACTATTACTGATCATTACTCAGGGACCAAGAGACAAAAACCCGGCATGCAATATCTGGACAATAAAGAATATCTCCTTGATCTGCTGAAAAGGGACAGGTTGATTACTCCCGAACAGGAAAAGCAGATCAGGGCCAGTCATAGAAGTCAACAGCAGAGGAAGGCCAGGAAAACCGGGCAGAAATTGCAATTTCCGGAAGTGGAAGAGGTCCGGCTGGTGGATATTATTGCCGATCTCTCCCTGAAAATTGGCGGCAAAAAAAATGAGCTGTTGACTGAAGAGCGGATAGCGCGCTCCCTGGCCGGCGATATAGGCCTGCCCTTTAAAAAGCTTGATCCCCTGGAGCTTGACCTGGAAGTGGTTACCAAAACCCTTCCCCGCTCTTTTGCCCTCAAACATCTTCTTCTCCCTTTTGATGTCAGTAACGGTATTCTGTCTCTTGCCCTGTGTGAACCAGGCAATATCAACCTGGTTGAGGAGGTTGAACAGGCCAGCCAGATGAAAGTCCGGCCCTTTTTAAGCACCAGGGCCGATGTCAGGAAAATACTGAAGGAATTTTTCGGATTCCAGTCCTCCATTTCCGCGGCCGAGACCCATCTGAGAGGGCCTGCCGTTGATCTGGGTAATCTGGAGCAGTATGTCAGAATCTCTTCGACAGAGGAGATCAGCTCATCTGATCAGCACATCAAGTCGGCGGTTGACCATCTCTTCAACTACGCCTTCCAGGAAAGGGCGAGTGATATCCATATAGAACCGAAAAGAAAGATCAGCACAGTAAGGCTGCGAATAGACGGGGTACTTCATACTATATACGAACTGCCCAAGGCCATTCATGCCGCCCTGATCTCCAGGATCAAGTACCTTTCCCGTCTTGATATCGCGGAAAAAAGGCGCCCCCAGGACGGACGGATCAAGGTGGACCGGGGCGGAGTTGAAGCGGAAATCCGGGTGTCAACAATTCCGGTGTCCTTTGGAGAAAAGGCGGTCCTTCGAATCCTGAGTACAGATGTCCTTTTTCAGGGACTGGAGAAACTCGGGTTTTCCGACAGGGACTACAGGCTTTATAAGTCCTTTATGGATGCCTCATACGGTATGGTTCTGGTGACCGGCCCCACCGGCAGCGGCAAATCCACCACCCTTTACTCCACCCTGCGGGCCATCTCTTCTCCCCGGATCAATATTGTGACCATAGAAGATCCGGTAGAGATGGTTTATGAAGAGTTCAACCAGATCTCGGTCCAGCCCAGAATAGGAGTAACTTTTGACAGTATCCTGCGCAACATCCTGAGGCAGGATCCCGATGTAATAATGGTAGGTGAAATCCGGGATCCGGAAACCGCCGCCTATGCGGTCCAGGCCGCACTGACCGGCCATCTGGTCTTCTCCACCCTGCATACCAATGACGCGGTCTCTGCTGTTACCCGTCTGCTGGAATTAGGGGTTCAACCCTTTTTAATAGGTTCCACGGTTATAGGGGCCATGGCACAGCGTCTGGTGCGTACTGTCTGCCCCCACTGCATTGAATCAGTATCCGTACCTGTAGCTGAACTGCAGGGCAGTGGTTTCACGTTACCGGATCAGGAGGTATTAACCCTTAAAAAGGGAAAAGGATGCCGTCAATGCCGGGATACCGGGTTTCTGGGGAGATGCGGCATTTTTGAGGTCTTTGCCATGAACGATGAACTCCAGAAAATGGTGAGCCGGCAGAAAACCTCGGCGGAGTTGGGCGAGGCGGCCCGGAGGCAGGGAATGACTTCTTTGAAGGAAGATGCCTGGCACAAGGTCTGTCAGGGTATTACCACTTTTGAGGAGGCTCTCCGGGTGACCGGGACAGGAGAATAAATTTAAGGCCTTTAACCCACGCCTATACTGCTATGCCTGAAAAAGTAATGGCCAGAAATAAAAAAGCCTACAGTGATTATCACATCGAAACCACCTTGGAGGCCGGGATAGTGCTCAAGGGCCCGGAGATTAAGTCTATCCGGGCCGGCCGGGTAAATCTGAAGGACGGCTATGCCCACATTAAAAACGGCGAGGCCTGGCTCCACAATATCCATATCTCGCCCTACCGGTTTGCCACTCATGAAAGCCCTGATCCCCGCCGGACCCGTAAACTTCTTCTTTCCAAAAACGAGATAAAGAAGCTGATCGGCAAAGTAAAGGAAAGGGGGTATACCCTGATTCCCCTGAAGATATACCTCAACAGCCGGGGACTTGCCAAGTTGAGCCTTGGTCTCTGCAAGGGTAAAAGCCAGTATGACAAGCGCCATGCCTTGAAGAAAAAAGACCTGGACCGGGAAATGGGAAGGATGGGCAAATGGCCTGTTTATTAAAAGGTTAAAGAACAAAAAAGGACAGGCCCCCTACGGACGGAACAAAGACGGGAAGATATCTTGACTTCGGGTAGATAAGCGTTTATATTATAAATATGATTAAATTAAAACTATATTCTGAAATGGGTTTTAACTTTTGAAAAACTTAATTCAGATAAACTGTTCTTTAATAAACCGGGGGCGAAACGGCTTCGACGGAGATATATAAGCTCAGGCTGCATACCGAGTTCTATTACCTCGTAAAACTGATAGGTTTAAAGCTTAGTTGCAGACGACTATGCATATGCCGTGGCCGCGTAAATAGTGGCCACCGTTCCACCGGCTCTTTCCTGCAGAGCCGGATGGAGCGTCGATTAGCAGGATAGTTTTCTCTGACTTGTCCGCAGTCACTGAAGACGAATTTGAGCGGAATAGCGCCGGATATCCCTTGTTCTGGGGGGTTAAGGCGCGATAAACAACCTTTCACAGAACTAAGTATGTAGATGCTTGAAGGGGAGTATCTTCGGACGCGGGTTCAACTCCCGCCGCCTCCACCATGGATATGGTAAAATCAGTAACTTATAGTTAAAAAATTAAATGTGTTACCAAAAAAACCACCAATAAAAATAGTGGTAAAAATCAAGCCGGAAAGGACCCCTTCTGACCGGCTTTTTTGATAGATATAACCTTGTTTTTTATGCCTGCTGCTTCAATTCTTTGATAAGAGACTAAACTTGTTCCTTTGTTCAAGTGATTATAAATGAGTCCCGCACCCTTAAAAAGGCAGCTCAGCCTGCAACTTAGGATTAGTGACATCCATGGGGATAACTTTTAGCTTTGCTGCTGTCCCCTGGATTTCTAAGTCAACTTCATTCTGCAACCTTTGCTGTTTAGGGTATACCAGAGCTAAGTTGTCAATCCCATAGCGCATGGCATACCCGGCCATTTGATAAAGATCAGCCTGGGAAATGCCGAGTTTCTTTTCCCGCTCATCCAGGATTTTCCATTTGGCATCCATTATTGCCTCAGATCGGTTATTGCTATCCAGAAAAACCATATCCGGCCTCATGAGGAATAACTGCTTATCACGATCAATCCTCCGGACCATGTGCTTTTGCGGACCTTGCAAACGAAGCTTTTTACCGCTCATCCATGCCGATTTCCGGA
Organism: Desulfobia sp.; assembly: GCA_046497465.1. Lineage (GTDB taxonomy): Bacteria > Desulfobacterota > Desulfobulbia > Desulfobulbales > SURF-16 > JAWLDV01. The sequence continues at coordinate 3,111 of JAWOFO010000029.1, read as the reverse complement.
AAACACCAGAAACATAGGATTCAAAGAGCCGGTTCATATCAAAAAGCAGAGTCATACATGAATTATGCCCCACCAGCACATCCGGATGCAGTCCCTGTACGAACCAGCGGCATTGGTTAAAAATCTGCTTGTACCTGCTGGTTGACCGGTTAAAAGTCAGGCTGTCTATAGTCCGAAGATCGGCAGTGGTGTCACTGACCGAGTCAAAACGCATCAAAAGTTCTGATACCTGCTTGCCAGCCCATTCACCTTTTGCAGCTTTTCTCATCAACCACAGAACATACTTGATTACCTGATTATGGGCGTTATCCACACTCAATTCATCATACCGACAGCATAAACGCTCCCTGTGGGCCAAATTATGTTTAAACTGTTTTTCCAGTTGCAGACGGCCTCGCAGAACGTTCAGATTTTCATCTCGTTCCACATAACTGCTGATCATCCCCTGCATGATTTCAGCATTTACCTGGGAACAGAAATCGAGGATGAAGACGTCGAGCAAGATATTTTTCTGCAAGGCAATACCCGCGGCACCGCCTCTCTGAATTTTCAGCTTTCGCGCCCTAGCAAGCATTGTGATGAGAGCTTTTCGGCAGGCACCCGGCTCGTCCTCCTTGCCATAAATTTTGGGAAGAATCTCTATTGTCAGATTGCCAAGGGCAATAATCCCACAATATTGGGAGAATTTCACACCACGGTACCCTTTAAAAAAAGTACCTGCAGGAAGCTTCTTCTCAAGCCTCAGCAATGCCGAGGCATGTTCTTCAGACAATGCTTTTAGTCCGGGTGACCTTGTCCTTATAACGGGCAAATCCTCATGTTCTATGACAGTAATGGCTTCCATTGTCAGGTGACTACCTCGTAAATCTTACGAACTAAATCAGGAGTAATATCTGCGCGGGCAGCGATCCAATACTCTTTGTAGCCTCCATAATCACCATATTCATAACCAAGGACTTCCTGCTCTTTCATAGTGCTGTGACAGATTATCCGTTGTTCAAGCTGATCCTGACCCGGCTCCACATCTCCAAAAACCAATTGAATGCGGTGCCAGTCTTCATAAAAATATTCCTGCAGCAGAGGGATCACTTGGTTCAACAGGACATCCTTCAAGCCTTCAAAATTCCGTACATTCATAAAGTAAGCATGGCCTAAGGTCATATCCCGATTCAGTAGAAAACGGATTCTCCTGTTCATGGCCTCAAGCAGGGCTCGCAGATTAATAACACCCCCCTCCCCATCTTCTATGTACCCGTCTCCGCGGGAACCACTTATTACACCGGGATCAGGCATAAGCTCCTGAAACACGAATCTTCGCCGCAGAGCGGTATCCAATAAAGCAATAGATCGATCAGCTGTATTCATGGTGCCATACAGGTCAAGGTTGACAGGCACACCGAATAGAGAGCCTGAATAGGGCAAGGTGACTTCCATGCCGGATAGCTTTTCGCCCTCTTCTGAATATACGGCCCGCTTGTCCGCCTCGATCAAGGTAATGAGTTCACCAAAGATTTTAGCGATATTGCCCCGGTTAATTTCATCTATGAAAATAGCATATTTATGGTGGGGATCAGCTTTGGCTTTCTGAGCTATGCGCCTGAACACACCAGGAACAATCAGATAAGCCATTTCACCGGTCTCATCATTCTGGACAGGGCGAATACCCTCGACAAAATCCTCGTAACTGTAGGCCTGGTGAAAGGTGACAAACTCATAACGCTTCTGGGTGGACTCATCCTCCGGCCCCTTACGCAATGACCTGGCCATATTAACTTGCTCGATACACTCTTCCTGCCAATCACCAACAAGAGACCAGACGCTGTCTGCACTCTTGTCAAAAACAAAGGGCGCGCTCTTGTTCTTGTACTTAACAGTCTGGGACTCTTCACTGGTATGGGACTGCAGGGTGGCCCATACAGTCTGGGCGACATGCCTATGCCTGTCCATAGCCCGGGCTTTCAGAATAATGAATTCATGATTGGCAATATCGCCGGCCTTTCCCTGACCGCCAAGATCATAGAGAGAGGCAAAAACAACTTCAAACCAGCGCATGTCAAGGAGCTGCTGAATAAGCCAGGCTTCCCGGCCTATTGCCTGCTTTTTGCTGGTGTAATTTTCGATTAATTTGTTGAGCTGGAAAGTTTTCCCAGTTCCGGGGGGACCATAGAGTATGAGATTGGCAGCATCGCCAATACCTGGATCTGTCTTATGGCGGCCGGGCTTGAAGGCTGATTCAACCACCTCCTCCCAAAGTTTTCTAAGAATTGCTGCTGATTTCTTCTTGATTTCTATACCTGACAACTGAGGATTCCAGTCCTGCTGATCAATCGTTATTCTGCTTAAATCTTCACCTGTCAGATATTTATCATTAGCCAATGGATCCTGAATCCGTGAAAAGACAATATCTACATACCAGCTGTTTTTACCGGACTCAGCCTTAGTCTCATCCCAATGCGGGGCCTCATAGGGGGCTGTTACGATGTTGCCAGTGGCGATTATCCCCTTGGGCGCAACACCGGTTCTGACTAAATAGGCCTTATCTCCCACAGACACATTACGATTGGCACAATTCCAGCGCTTGGTCACTGTCTTTCCATTATGAGTGGCAGCCCTGTCCGCATCAAAACTATCCCATTTCCATTTGCTTGGGTTCCAGGTCAGGAGCCAGGCAGAACTTTGTGAATCACCCCATAAGTCACTCAGGGGCGATTCATAAAAATCCAGCTCAGCCATGCCATAACTTTGCTCCTGCTGCTGTCTGATCGCCAGGAGTTCTTTGTCAACCTCCAGAGCCGTCATCCTGTTGATCTGGGAATCAGACTTGCCGCTGAAGGCGGAAACAATTCTTTTCCGGTCAGTGCCCCCGAAAATCCGTTCAAAATTATCAGGGAAGAGCAGGAAAAGCACCATATGCCGAAATTGCCTGGCGTCGCATTCCGGGATTTTTTCCAACCATTCTGCCAGTGCCCAGCCATCCTTCAAGAGTTCTTCACGCTCCGTCGTCAAGTTTTTCAGAGCAATCATGAGCCGGATAGCAAAAACGAATTCCCGCCATCTATTGGTATTGTATCCAGTTCCGGCGCTTCCAATACCGGCAAGGATACTTTCCTG
>JAWOFO010000067.1:0-3483 GCA_046497465.1 Desulfobia sp. | reverse complement strand
CTTTCCGATTTAAGAAAAATAGCAGGATTTCATGAGGCTGGCATGTCTATTCAGGAAAGGCTTCGTGTTTGAGTGGCTCTAAGGCTCGCTTCACTAAAATTTCAAAATTCGCTCGTGCCTCGCTCAGGCAGTTGAAATTTTTAACGTTTCGCTTCCCCAAAAGCCACTGACAAACACTGCACAATGTTTCTGAACAGACATGCCAACCGCTAAACTCCACTGTCTAACGGAAAATTTTCACGTCGTATCATAATAAATAAATTAAGCCGGAAATTTGAGTTATTAACAGATGCAGCCGGCTAGAATAAGAATTGATATAACCACAGAACCAGAAAAAATAGATACATTATGGTTGGTTTTCAGAACAAAGTAGTGTTACCATATTTATAGGGATTCATTAAAAGTAAATATGACTAATAACCTCCAGGCATTTAGGTCTCTGCCTGAAAATAACAGGTAAAAGTTGTTTTCTCCAAGGATAAGGTATGACGACAAAGATAACCGTAATAGGCAGCGGATCAGGCGGGCATACCGCCGCAATAAGGGCCGCCCAACTGGGAGCGGAGGTAACCCTTATTGAAGAAAAAGAGGTGGGAGGAGTATGCCTGAACAGGGGGTGTATTCCCACCAAGGCTTTGATTGCGAGCACCAGTCTGATTGACAAGTTTCGGAGTGCTTCGGATTTCGGCGTAACGATCAAGGGGGAAATCCAGCCGGATCTTAAAAAAATGCAGGCCAGGAAAGAAAAAATTGTTACGGCCTCCAGGAAAGCGCTTTCTGATCTTCTGGAAAGGCAAAGAATCACCCTTGTTAACGGAAAAGCTATCATATCAGGACCGGGAAAGGTTCAGGTAAACTGTTCGGACGGAAAAGAGAAACAGATATCATGGGATAAGCTGATCCTGTCAACCGGCTCCGGGCCCGCTATGATCCCCGGGTTCTCCTTTGGCGGATCAAATATACTCACCAGTGATGAAGCCCTGAAGCTGGAAGATATTCCCGACTCCATCCTGATTGTAGGGGCCGGAGCAATAGGCTGCGAATGGGCCTTTATCTTCAGCTCCCTGGGGAGCAGGGTAACACTGGTAGAAGCCATGTCCAGGATTCTGCCCCTGCCCGGAGTAGATGAGATGTGCTCCACTGTCCTGGCTCGTGAAATGAAGAAGAAAGGCATTAATCTTCTGCTCAATCATACTGTTCAGGAAGGCCGTCTTGAAAAGGGTATTCTGAATGTTACCCTTGGCCCCCGGGAATCCAAAGAAGGCCGTATTCCGAACGGGAGATCCGCGATAAACCAAGAGGCTGAAAAAATGCTTGTCTGTATTGGCAGAAAACCAAACACCACGGGGCTTGGTCTGGAAAATGTCAAGATAGAAACGGATAAATATGGATGGATCAGGGTAGATAAAAAGATGGAGACCAGTGTCCAGGGCATATATACCATAGGAGATGCCCTGGGACCGGAAAAGATAATGCTGGCCCATGCAGCCATGGCCGAAGGCAGGGTTGCTGCTGAAAATGCCCTGGGATTTGAACGGACAATGGATTATTCTTCGGTGCCCGGAGCAATCTTTACTTCACCGCCAGTTGCGGATGTCGGCATGACCGAAACAGAGGCACTGCAAAAAGGTTGGCGGGTCCAGGCCGAGACCTGCCTTTTCCGCAGCCTGGGCAAGGCACAGGCAGACGGTAAAACTGCCGGCCAGGCAAAAGTGGTCTTTGACAGAAAGAACCGCCGGCTACTGGGGCTGCATCTTATAGGGCCTCAATCTCCTGAACTGATCGGGGAGGGAGTTCTGGCCCTGAACAATGCCTGTACAGTTGAAGACCTAGCTGAAACCGTACACCCCCACCCTACTTTGAATGAAATAATCTCAGAGGTGAGTCGAAAAGCCCTTTACACAGAGACAACGAAAGTGACTAATTAGTTAAATTAAATCAATAAAACCCTAAAAAAAGAGGTAGAGAATATGAAAATTGCAATCAGTGCCGCAGGAGATTCGATGCAGAGTCCTTTTGAACCAAGATTCGGCCGTGCTCCCGGATTTATGATTTACGATACTGAAACGGGAAAAAGTTATTACCTTGACAATTCCGATCAACAGGGACTGTCCCAGGGAGCAGGTATACAGACCGCCCAAAAAATATCCGAGCAGGGGGTTCAGGCTTTGATAACCGGCAACATTGGACCTAAGGCGAGTGCAACCCTGGCCCAGACCGATATCAAGATATTCAGCTCTTCTGCCCGGACAGTAGCCCAGGCCTTGGAGGAATTTGAGTCAGGACGGGCCGATTCAGGAGATAGTGTTCAGCAGCCTTCATCCAGCCCCGGAACAGGTCTTGGCAGAGGTCCGGGCAAAGGAGGAAGAGGTATGGGTGGTGGCGCCAGAGGAAGAGGTCCGGGTCAGGGCGGCCGCGGTATGGGCGGAGGTGCCAAAGGCCGCGGATCTGGCCAGGGTGGCCGGGGCATGGGCGGCGGAGGTCAAGGGGGCAAAGGCGTAAGCTGAAGAATTATTATAAAATAACACCGGAGGCATAAAAAAGCGGCCTGGGAGGTATTTAACCGTTTAAAGGAATTTTCTGCAAACGGTCAAGGGCCTCTCCGGCCAGTTGTCCCACAGTAGTGCTGAAAAGCCTGCGGCCTTCATAGAGCCGAACCCGGGTGTCCAGATCGAGCAGCTGCTTTATGTGGGGTACGGCCTCCCGGACCCCCAGAATGCCAAAGTTACGGCAGGCCAGACCTGCTACTATCCGGTCCGGTGATTCGAGGTATACCGAGAGGTAGCCGTCGGCATCGTATCTGAAAAGAAGTCCCGGTTTGACCAGGGCCAGGCGCCCTATAGCCCACATAAGGCCCTGTTGTTGGACCGGATGTTCAAGATAATTTTCCTCTCTCATGTAAGAGACCAGCATATTGCTGTACTCTTCTGCCAGACCGGGATTAACTGCCATGATTTCTCCCATGGCTTCAGCCATACCCCAACCTATTCCGCCTGACTCTTCGTTCAGGTTCCAGAGGATACGCCTCATCATGATCCGGGCGGACTCCATTTCCTTCCCGGCGAGTCTGTCCATAAGTTCGCCCATCAGGGTCACGGCATGCCATTTCTTTTTTTCATCGGTGCTGTAAAGTTCCCCCATCAGTATAGAAATGGTCTTCTTGAGGGGATAGCTCTCCGTCTCCCGGATAATATGATCCAGGTCATCTTCCCTTAAAAGAGACTTTAAATTTTTTTTGATCTCCCTTTCCCTCATAATAGTCTGAACCAATTTACTCTGCTTTTATGCGCGGCTGATAAAATCCTGTTTAATATTTTGACATGTAAACTGCAATATAACAAAATATTAATATAATCATATCAGTTGCTAACTTGACAGTCAAAAGTTCTTCCGTCATGCCGGACTTGATCCGGCATCCAGTTTCTTACCTCTTTGAAAAGACTCTGGATTCCGGCTTTCGCCGGAATGACGAACAGGTAGAAT
>JAWOFO010000047.1:0-19437 GCA_046497465.1 Desulfobia sp. | reverse complement strand
ATACCTCCGGATCAAAGCCTGTTAGCGGCTCCCCGAAGCTTATCGCAGCTTTCCGCGTCCTTCCTCGCCTCTCAGTGCCCAGGCATCCACCGTCTGCCCTTAGTAGCTTGACCATTATTCTTGATCAAAAACTCAGCCTACTACTGCACAACTTAAAAAAAAGAACCTATTCTGTTGTCAAAGAACTGTTGTAATCCAGTTACAAATTACCAACTGCGAATGGCTGCCTGCCTATTAATTGGCTTCTACAGCTAATCGCAATACCTGATTTCGTATTTCCTGATAAGTGGTGGAGGTGAACGGATTCGAACCGATGACCTCCTGCGTGCAAGGCAGGCGCTCTCCCAACTGAGCTACACCCCCTTCTTAAGATAGTGACTGCCCGAAAACTGATAATTTCAGAAAAGAGCCTTTCCTGATCTTTATTTAATTGGTAATTACTCTTATGGTGGGCCTAGATGGATTTGAACCATCGACCTCACGCTTATCAGGCGTGCGCTCTAACCGAGACTGAGCTATAGGCCCTTTATTTAATTCAATCAGGAATTAAAAATCAAAAACTCAAAACTGAATATCAGGCTATGGGTTGACTATTTTTTTGCTTCTCACTATAACTTAATCCGGCATAACGAACTTTGTACATAAACATATTTGATCCTGCTCTGTCAAGCAAATTCTAAATTTAAACCATCTGCCGGACCGCATAACTGTTAAGGATAGCCGGTTTGTCAATTTTCAATTGCCTTATTATTTTCATCAGGTTAAACTGCATGGATTTACCTGCCTTATTTACAAGTTTTATATATTATCTAGCATCTGTCCAGAAATTCATAATTTCAGGGCAGGGCCTTCAGCAGTCAACTAATAACCTCAATGTTTCTCCTTTTTTTTGCTGATTGCTAAAACTGCCCGGCACATTTGTAAAAATGGGCAGACGTTAACTGGCTACTCATTTATGATTCTCCGAAGAAGACTTTCTGATAAAAACATCGATTACAAATAGTTAAAGGATAGCAGTCAACAATGAAGGCCCTTATAGCCCTTGAAGATGGAAAATTTTTTGAAGGCCGGTCATTTACCGGTTCAGGTGAAACTACCGGGGAAATCGTCTTTAATACCAGTATGACTGGTTACCAGGAAGTATTGACTGATCCTTCTTATAAAGGACAGATAGCAGTCATGACCTATCCCCTGATCGGCAATTACGGTACCAACAAGTCTGATATGGAATCAAACAGGATCCATATGAAGGCCTTTATTGTCAGGGAATATCAGGATATACCGAGCAATTTCCGGTCAACTGCTACACTCAGTGATTTCCTTCAGGAACATCAAGTCCCGGGAATTGAAGGAGTGGACACCAGGGCCCTTACCCGTCACATCAGACTTGCCGGTGCTATGAAAGGGGTAATCTCCACTGAGGATCTGGACCCTGAATCTTTAGTGGCCAAGGCAAAAAACTCGCCCGGTTTAATCGGCCGAGACCTGGTTAAAGAAGTTACCACTTCATCACCTTACGGCTGGGGCAAAGACGCTCCTCTGCCGGGGAATAATTTTAGCACGGCGGATCCGGGGAAATACCGGGTGGTAGTCCTTGATACCGGCTTAAAGTACAACCAGCTCCGTCTTTTGGCGAAAAAAGGATGCTCCCTGCAGATAGTCGGGGCCACCGCCTCCGCAGCTGAAATTCTGGCTATGGGCCCCCACGGCATATTCCTCTCCAACGGTCCTGGAGATCCCGGGGCACTCGGAAAGGTGGTGGAAACGGTAAAACATCTTTTAGGGCAAAAGCCCATTTTCGGTATCTGCCTGGGCCATCAGATCCTTGGGCTCGCCTATGGCGGCAGATCCTACAAGCTTAAATTCGGCCACCGGGGAAGCAATCAACCGGTTAAGGACCTGGGCACCGGCAAGGTAGAGATAACTTCACAGAACCACGGCTTCTGTATAGACGCAGACAGCCTTAATCCGGATGAAGTAGAGATCACCCATATCAATCTCAATGACAACAGTCTGGAAGGTATGCGCCATAAAAAATATCCTGCCTTTTCAGTTCAGTACCACCCGGAACATGCCCCGGGCCCCCATGACTCTGTCTACTTGTTCGACCGTTTTATCGAAGCCATGCAAAAGCATAGTGGACAGGAGAAAGCAGTAATTGAGAACCCTGAACCTTAATTTCCATGCCCAAGCGTACTGATATTAAAAAAATCATGATAATCGGCTCCGGCCCCATAATAATCAGTCAGGCCTGTGAATTCGATTATTCCGGAACCCAGGCAATTAAAGCCCTTAAAGAAGAGGGATATTATGTGATTCTGATCAATTCCAATCCGGCAACTATTATGACGGATCCGGAAATAGCTGATCGCACCTATATTGAGCCTATTTTACCGGACATCGTGGCCCAGATAATAAAAAAGGAGAGGCCTGACGCCCTCCTCCCTACTCTGGGAGGACAGACCGGACTCAATACAGCCATTGAAGTTGCAGAGTCAGGGGTCCTTGAGAAGTACAAAGTAGAAATGCTTGCGGCTGATATCGAGGTAATCAGAAAAGCGGAAGGCAGAGAGTCTTTTCGCAGCGCCATGAAGAAAATAGGCCTAAATGTCCCGGAATCAACTATAATCCACAGTCTGGAAGAGGCGAAACAGGCTGGGGAGGAGATCGGTTTCCCGATCATTGTCCGGCCCAGCTTTACACTGGGAGGTACAGGCGGAGGAGTGGCCTACAACCACCTGGAACTAAAAGAATTCTGTATCTCCGCTCTTGATTTAAGCCTTAACTCTGAAGTAATGCTGGAACGTAGTCTTTACGGCTGGAAAGAGTACGAACTCGAAGTAATGCGCGACAAAAAAGACAATGTGGTTATCATCTGCTCCATTGAAAACTTTGACGCCATGGGAGTTCATACCGGCGACTCAATAACCGTCGCCCCCTCTCAGACCCTGTCTGACCGGGAATATCAGGATATGCGGGATGCGGCAATCGCCATAATCAGGGAAATAGGCGTGGAAACCGGAGGTTCCAACGTTCAGTTTGCGGTTAACCCTGAAGACGGACAAATGATGGTTATCGAGATGAACCCCCGGGTTTCACGAAGTTCGGCCCTGGCTTCCAAGGCCACCGGCTTCCCTATTGCCAAGATAGCGGCTAAGCTGGCGGTAGGCTATACCCTGGACGAGATTCCCAATGACATCACCAGGGAAACCTGTGCTGCCTTCGAACCGGCCATTGACTATTGCGTGGTAAAAATCCCCAGATGGACCTTTGAAAAATTCCCTGAAACTGACGATTATCTCACCACCAGCATGAAATCGGTGGGTGAGACCATGGCTATAGGCCGTACCTTCAAGGAATCCCTGCAGAAAGCCCTTCGTTCACTGGAGACCGGATACATAGGTTTCAGCCAAAATCCCAAAATCGATTTCAGCGGTCTTGATGACCGTAACCTCGATTCTCTGTTAAAAATACCCAGTTCAAAAAGGATATTCGCTATCCATGAAGCATTAAAACGGGAATACAGTACTGAGGAAATCTTTAAGGCCAGCCAGATTGATCCCTGGTTCATAGATAATCTGAAAATCCTGTTCAACACGGAAAAAGAAATTAAAAAAACAGGTTTTCCTGGTCTGAACCGGGACTATCTGTACCGGATCAAGCAGATGGGTTTTTCTGATGCCCAGATTGCTTTTCTTACCGGCACCAGCGAATCTGATGTCAAAAAACTGCGCAACAAGGAGAATATCCGGCCGGTTTATAAACTGGTGGATACCTGTGCGGCTGAATTCGAGGCCTTTACCCCCTACTATTACTCAACTTATGAAACAGAAAGTGAATCACACCCCAGCAAGAGACGTAAAGTTATGATTCTGGGTGGCGGGCCAAATCGAATCGGTCAGGGTATTGAGTTTGATTACTGCTGCGTCCACGCTTCCTTTGCCTTAAAGGAGATGGGAATAGAAACCATTATGGTGAACTCCAATCCGGAAACAGTATCAACTGACTATGACACCTCCGACAAACTTTATTTTGAACCCCTTACTCTGGAAGAAGTCGCCCATATTATTGCAAACGAAAATCCGGACGGCATAATTATTCAATTCGGCGGCCAGACCCCTTTAAATCTTGCCATGCCCCTGGCAGAGATGAATGCTCCGATCATAGGGACATCCCCTGACTCGATAGACAGGGCAGAGGACAGGAAACGTTTTCAGCAACTGCTGCAGAAACTGGGTTTAGTCCAACCTGAAAACGGAACAGCCCGCAGCATTAAAGAAGCCCTGGAAACCGCGGCTGAAATCGGCTACCCGATAATGGTTCGTCCTTCCTATGTTTTAGGGGGCCGGGCCATGCGCATTGTTTATAACGAAGAGGAATTAAAACACTATATGATATCGGCTATCGAAGTCTCTACCGAACATCCGGTACTCATTGACAAGTTCCTCAAGGATGCTATAGAAATAGATGTTGACGCCATCTCAGATGGAGAAATCACGGTTATCGGCGGGATTATGCAGCATATAGAAGAGGCCGGAATACATTCCGGAGATTCGGCATGCGTCCTGCCCCCTCACAGCCTTCCTGCTGCCATGTCAGACCAGATTAAGGAAGCTACCAGGGCAATGGCCCAAGAACTCGAGGTCGTTGGCCTGATGAATATTCAATATGCTATACAGAAAAACAAGCTCTATGTAATAGAGGTAAACCCCAGGGCTTCCCGGACTATTCCCTTTGTAAGTAAGGCTACCGGTGTGCCTCTTGCAAAACTGGCCACCAAGGTCATGGCCGGAATGAAACTTTCGGAACTGGGCTTTACATCTGAGGTAAAAGTAGACCACTTTGCGGTAAAAGAGGCAGTATTCCCTTTTGACCGACTTAACAATGTTGACACACTTTTGGGGCCGGAGATGAAATCAACAGGCGAAGTTATGGGAATAGGCCCTGAAACCGGCGTGGCCTTCGGGAAATCCCAGTTTGCCGCAGGACAGTCTATACCGGCCAGCGGCAACGTCCTCTTCAGCGTCCGGAATTCAGACAAACCGGCAATACTCCCCCTGGCCCGACAACTCTCGGCCATGGGATTTCGGCTTTCAGGCACAGAGGGCACGGCTAACTATCTCAATGGTCATGGCATAAAATGCGCAAAGATGAACAAAATCTCGGAAGGTAGACCTCATATCCTGGACAAAATTCAGGATAATGGAATTCAGTGGATAGTGAACACCTCCAAGGGAACCAGAACTACTGAGGATTCCTATACCATACGAAGGGCCGCCCTTGATTTTCATCTGCCTTACACCACAACAATCGCCGCAGCTGAATCCATGGTAAAGGCGATAGAAACCATAAAACAGAGCCCCCTCGTTGTTAAGGCCATTCAGGATTACTATAATAATAGCTGAAGCACTGGACATTTTAATCTGAAATACTTATTATTGCATAATCAACTAGTGCCTGTCCTGAAATTGATAATTTCAGGACAGAGTCTTCAGCAGTCAGCGAACAGCACTCAGCTTAACAAGCTAATGTTGTTCTTTTTCTTGTTAATTGCTGAAAGCTGCCCGGCACATTTGGTAAAAACGGCCGGACACTAACTATAATAATCTAAACTTCCCAATCTTTTATGAACAACTTTTACAAAAATATTTCCATGTGGCTTATTATAGGCCTTGCCATGATCCTGCTCTTTAACATGTTTAAAACACCCCAGACAAACATGTTTGAAATGAGTTACAGCAATTTCATCTCTGCCGTAGAGTCCGGAGATATAAAAAGGGTCACTATCCAGGGCAAAGAAATCACAGGTAAAGATAACGACCAGCCTTTCAAAGTCATAACCCCTGATGCTGATAATGAGCTGATTCCCACTTTGCGCCAGAACGGTGTCAATATCCAGGTAAAAAAAAAGCCGGAGACACCATGGTATATAACCATACTCGTGTCCTGGTTCCCCATGCTTCTGCTTATAGGAATCTGGATCTTTTTTATGCGTCAAATGCAGACCAGCGGAGGCAAGGCCATGAGCTTTGGCCGCAGCAAGCACCGGATACTGAATGAAGAGAACAGCAAAACCACCTTCAATGATGTTGCCGGTATTGATGAAGCCAAGGAGGATTTATACGAGATAATCGCCTTTCTGAAAGACCCCCAAAAATATACCAAACTGGGAGGCCGTATCCCTAAGGGGGTACTGCTGGCCGGCGCACCCGGTACCGGTAAAACTCTCCTGGCCAAAGCCATAGCCGGCGAGGCGGAAGTACCTTTCTTTTCCATAAGCGGTTCCGATTTCGTGGAAATGTTTGTCGGCGTGGGGGCCTCCAGGGTAAGGGATTTATTTATCCAGGGTAAAAAAAACGCCCCCTGTATAATATTCATTGATGAAATCGATGCCGTCGGCCGTCACCGGGGAGCAGGGCTAGGGGGAGGCCATGATGAAAGAGAACAGACCCTTAATCAGCTCCTCGTAGAAATGGATGGTTTTGAGGCCAACGAAGGGGTTATAATTATCGCCGCAACCAATCGTCCCGACGTCCTTGATCCCGCTCTTTTACGTCCCGGCCGCTTTGACAGACAGATTGTAGTTCCGGTTCCTGATGTAGGGGGCCGTGAAAAAATTCTGGAGGTCCACGGCAGGGAACTGCCTATTGCCGATAATGTAGACTGGTCTATTATAGCCCGGGGGACCCCGGGGTTTTCCGGGGCAGACCTGGAAAATATGGTGAACGAGGCAGCCCTGCTGGCAGCCCACCATGACGCCGAAAAGGTAAGCATGGATGACCTGGAAAAGGCTAAAGACAAGGTAATGATGGGTGCCGAACGAAGAAGTATGATTATAACTGAAGAAGAAAAACAAATAACCGCCTATCATGAAGCAGGACATGCCTTAATCGCCAAACTTCTTCCCGGGACTGACCCGATTCACAAAGTTACCATCATTCCCAGAGGCCGTGCCCTTGGACTTACCCAGCAATTGCCTTCGGTTGAGCATTATACCCATGCCAAGTCCTACCTTCTTAATAATCTTTGCATTCTACTGGGAGGCAGGGCTGCCGAACAGCTGATAATGGGAGAAATAACCACTGGCTCCGGCAACGACATAGAAAGAGCTACAGATCTGGTCCATAAAATGATCTGTGAATGGGGAATGAGCGAAGACTTGGGCCCGGTGACCTTCGGCAAAAAGGAGGAACAGATCTTTCTGGGCAGGGAAATGGCCCAACACCGCGATTATTCAGAAGACACTGCCATTAAAATTGACAAAGAAATAAAAAATCTTTTGTTTGACGCCAACAATAAAGTAATCAATTTACTCAGCGAAAATATTGAGACCTTGAAAGATATTGCCGAGGCACTTCTGGAAAAAGAGACCCTGGTTTCCGCTGAAATAGAGGAAATTATGGCGAATCATGGCCTGGAACTCCCTGCTGCGCAGGCAAAATCAAAACCCGGAGAACAAGACGTGGATCAAGGACCGGAAAACAGGGACCAGAGTTCAGACAACCCGGGCCCTAGCCCGAATCCTGAAAACTGAAAACTGTCTTGGATCTGAAGACGTTCAATAAACGTACCGGAGTTATAGGAATACTCAATGTCACTCCGGATTCTTTTTCTGACGGAGGCCTGCTGACAGACAAAAAAACCCTGTTAATCCAGGTCGAAACCATGGTAAGTCAGGGAGTGGATATCCTGGACATAGGTGGTGAATCAACCCGCCCTTCAGCTGACAGTGTAGACCTCAAAAAGGAATTAAGAAGAGTCATTCCCGCAATCAAAACAATCCGAAAACACTTCAGCACTCCGGTTTCCGTGGACACCACCAAGGCTGAAGTTGCTGAACAGGCCCTGGCAGCAGGTGCTAACCTGATTAACGATATAAGCGGCTTGAGGTTTGACCCGGACATGGTTCAGGTTGCTCTGAAGTACAATGTCCCTGTTATAATCATGCATATGCAGGGTACCCCCCGAACCATGCAGCAAAACCCGGAATATAAAGACGTCCTCTCAGATATTTCAGCCATGTTGCTGAAACAGATAAAATGGGCGGAATCACAGGGTATAAAAAAAGATAAGATAATTATTGATCCCGGTATAGGTTTCGGTAAATCCCTGGAACATAACCTGACAATCTTGAAAAATATCCCATATTTTAAAAAACTGGAAAAACCTGTACTGATAGGTCATTCCCGCAAATCATTCATCCAGAAACTCCTGGGAATTAAAAATCCAAAAGACAGAGATGAAGCCAGTGCTATAATCTCAGCTCTATCTGCAGCCAAAGGTGCCTCCTTAATCCGTACACACGATGTTACCCGGACTGTCCAGGCAATTAAATTAAGTGAAAGTCTGACCGGATGTCAGATATCAGGTGGTTAGGTATTAGCTGTTGCGAAGAACCTGAAACCTGATAGCCCAAAAATCCTTTTGCTGAAAGCTGGGCCGGCACATTTTGTGAAAACAGATCAAGTTGTTCACCAGCACCCGGGATGAAGATGCGAACGCTTGCTTTGGAAAAATTTCTGGCAACTATAGCCCTGGTGAACGGTTAAAGATGAAAAGACAATAATTAACAATGCAGGAAAGGATTAAGCGCTATCAGACATACAACCGCAACCGGAAAATCAAGGCAATAAACTTTGATAAGAATCAGGCGACATTCCTCTTCAGGGTTATCCCGTATCTCCTTCATTGCAATTACCCCGACCTGCCCGGCTACATTGATGACCCGGAATGCTGCTACGGGATATACCGCTTCCTTCCAGACAACTATATGGATGACGAAATATTCAAACGTTATTTTCCGTCCTCCAGCGCCCGTGATCCCAATTCTGCCTGGCCTTATCCTCTCCGGCAACCGTATATCCATTCTCTTAAAACCATAGGCAGTATAGGCACTATCGCCCAGACTACCAAGTCGGACTGCGATTTCTGGGTCAGTATTCGCCAGGAGGAGATAGGGGGGAAGATGCTTGAGCTTCTCAAGCAGAAATGCCGCCTAATAGAAGAATGGGCTCAGGAAAAAGGCTATGAGATCTATTTTTTTCTGATGGATATCGACCAGACCAGGGAAAACAGATTTGAATCATCTGTTGAAGGGGAATCAGCCGGCTCTGCTCTGAAAATACTTCTTAAAGACGAGCTTTTCCGGACTCATATACTGGTAGCAGGTAAGATGCTGCTCTGGTGGCTGGTCCCCCCGGGATTAAGTATAGAGGAGTACCATGATTTCGTAGCACGGGAGATAAAAAATAAACGACTGAATCCCGATAACTTCGTTGATCTCGGTTATTTCTCGGACATACCCAAAGACGAAATTTTCGGGGCCTGCCTCTGGCAGATGAACAAGGCCCTGGACAGTCCCTATAAGTCTCTGATTAAACTTGCCTATCTTGAACTGCTGCTTAAAGAGGAAAAACAGTTACTACCCCTGTTTTCCACAAAAATTCAATGCCTGGTTACCTTTCCGCAACAATTGCCGGAACAGGAGCAGGAACTCCCCATAAAGCTTGTAGATCCTTACCTTCTGCTGGCCAGGGAGATTATATCGTTCTACCGGCGGCGGAAAAGGACTTCCGAAGCCGAACTTGTAAGAGAATGTCTCTTTATGAAGACCCTGGAAGGAATACTTTTTCGAAAAGGCAATAAGGATCTGAAGCAGGATGTAGTCTTAATGGAAAAGTGGGATATCCTGCCTAAAAACTACGCATACCTGATAAAAAACGAGGCCTGGAATTACCATGACCTTATCGAAGTAGGCAAGAGAGTTCACTCCTTCCTGTTAGATACCTATAAGCGGCTGTCAACTCTGCAGGAGTCTTTTGATTCAACAGCTACGTCCATAAGCAAACGTGACATCGCTATCCTGGGTAAAAAACTGGTTACCTATTACAAGAAAAAAGAAAACAAGATACACTACCTGAGGAGCATATCCCGCAATGTCATGGGGCAGGAAGATATTACCCTTCACAGGAATACGCAGGAAGGAAACAGCTACTACTGGGCCTACCAGAAAAAACCCTTTACCAAAACCATTACAAATAATGAAATCGAACCGATAAAAGAAGACCACGATCTTACCAGGCTCCTAGCCTCACTGATTATCAACGGAGTCATCCAGAAAAAAACAACCATCCACATCACCCCTTACTTTAAGGAAATTCATCTCAAGGACATAAAAACCCTGGTAGATATAATGCTCGATCTTTTTCCCCTGATCAACTTCAGCAAAATCCCGGCCGAAGAGATGCTGAACCCGGAAAAAATAATAAGGGCGCTGATCGTGATCAATATGGAAAAACTTGATGTCAGGGGCTCTAAAATACTTAGATCATCTATTGTGACCATGAACAATTACGGGGAATATTTTTGCTCTTTTTGCCCCAACCTGGTTCAGCTTAAAAACAAGATGAGATATCTGCTGACCAAATATTATGTCAGCCGCTGGAACAACAACCTGACTATCTTTATTCCTCCTCAAACCCAGAAACATTACATCACTAATCTCCTGGAAAAGTAGGAAATGTCGAATGATGAATGACGAATGACGAATGACGAAGTATATAAATTCAATATTCACGGATTGTCACGGCATGAAAATAAACCCTATTTCCAATCAGTCATCAAAACGTAACCGATCACGGGGGACCGGCTTCTTGCCACGAAATTGCGGAAGTTCCCTAATATTCTTGGCTTTTGCCGTGGGGGGAAACCCTGGCGCCGGAGCACAGCGGAGGCGAATCAGAACTTACAAGTTGGTAAGTTAGTGTCCGTGATATTCGTCATTCATCATTCGTCATTCATCATTCATCATTCATCATTCATCCAGTTATTAAGCCTCTGGGCCTGGAGACAGAAAGCCTCCAGACGGGCCTCGATGATCTGGGGAAAAGGATTGCCGTCTGTCTCTATGGCCAGAAAAGGAAACTTGCGATCCCTGTTCAGGATATTCTGCCATTTTCCAGGAATCCGGCTCCCCAGCAAGCGCCGTTTCTCCGCGGTGGTAAATTTTTGATTAAGAATGGATTCGGCCAGGCGAGTGGGCATGCAACCGAAAGGCCCTATAGAGATAACCCCGCAGGACGGATGGAGAATCTCGTGCAGGGCGGCTCCCACGGTTAAAATAGCCTCTCCGGTAAGTCTGGGAGATATAAGGGGGCTGGCTGCCTCTATCACCGGCTCTACTTCCATTTTCT
The DNA here is from genome assembly GCA_046497465.1 of Desulfobia sp. Taxonomy (GTDB): domain Bacteria; phylum Desulfobacterota; class Desulfobulbia; order Desulfobulbales; family SURF-16; genus JAWLDV01. Next base: position 8,245 of record JAWOFO010000047.1, on the reverse strand, counting down.
CTTCGTGGAAAAATAGAGCGCTGGGGGCCAGCAGTTTTCTGATCCGCCTGTCAAAATACTTCTTAACCCAGTACTTGGTCCACCAGCCCAAGTCGGGCCTGCCCTCGATTTTCGAACGTACCAGCCAGTCCGTATATTTGAGCCACTCGCTGTTCGGGGCGGTGCGCAGAATAAACCCCTTATCAGCCATCCGTTCTACCAGATTCTGGAGAGAAATGGGATCATGCCTGACATAGATCTCCCCGATCAGAGAAACCTTGGGAATCTTATGAAAGGGTGTACTCAGCTCGATAGAGGCCAGGTTCCCGGCGCTTTCCTCGAGCTGCCGGGCAAGCTCCGGCCAGTCCCGGTCAACTGCCTCCAATATCCTGTTATACTCCTGGTCCAGGATGGCCAGTCCCTGTTCCCGATCTCTGGCCCCGGCCAGGACTGTAGCCCTGATCTCATCAAAAATATCACCGATTAGCACAGCCCGCCAGGCAGCCAGGGTGAACCTGTTACCCAGACCCCCATAACCATTGGCCGAACTAAGGGAAAAAACCGCGGCATTGGCAATGCGGTGTTTTTTTATGGTACGCTTAGAAAAGACGTGATACTGACCGAAACGACAAGGGCCGTTGGCGCTGGCCATAAAATAGGCGGTAACCTCTCCTTCCGGCCGGCTGTAAAGATAGTTAAGCATAGAACCGATCGTGGTCTGGAGCGGCAGGCATTCCTTACAGCTTGAATTGCCACGCCCCTTTTTTAGAACCGCTTCATCGGCAGGCGGCAGTGCCTCTGCCCGAATACCTTTCCTGGCAAAAGTCTTGGCCAGAAGAGGGGTGCCAAAATATCCCATAGCAGGCAACACCACTTTCACCCTGTCATCATGAAGTGGCAACCACTCGCCTTCAGACGTGCGGATTCCGATCCTGCCTTTACTTGTTTCCATTTCCGCCCTGCAAAAGGCATCGGTCCGGGTCCTGGCCGGTCTTCTTTTTTCCTGGAGTTTTCGATAATAACAGACAATATCCAGAAAGGCCTCGATCCTGGTCTCAATTCCGGCATCCGCGGTATGGCTGTCCAATTCCAGAGTCAGAGAAGGTTTACTGGCCATTTTGTCCCGAAAATAACCGACCAGAAAGGAATCAGGTCCACAGGAAAAATTGGTGATATAGACCGCGAAAAGCTGGGGATCTTTCTTGACATAACTGGCCCCCTTGAGAATCATCTGGCCCATGCCCCAATACATATGGGAATCAGCCGGCAGAGGCTCGCTCTCAAAAGGCACCATATCCAGGGGGATAATCTGATAACCCCGGGAGGCGAACTTAGCCGGAATTCCCTTATTGGCCACCTGAACAAAACTGTTATAGGACCGGCCGAAAAGGATCAGGGCTATCTTCTCGGGATCCTGCCTGATCCGGGTTAAGGCCTCATGCCCCATCTTTTCGAAATCAGCCTGTAAAAGCTGCTGTTCCGCAGCGGCTGTCTCCAGAGCCTTATTCACCTTGCCCCGATCAACTCCCAAACGACCGGCCACCTCCTGGAAGGCTCCGCGATTGGTTGCTATTCCCTTGGTAAAATTAAGACAGGGGGAAATAATCCTGTACGACGGTAATGATGAAAAAGCAACCGGCAGATAATAAGGTTCCCCCTGGAGAAAAACACAGGTACAGGAGATATCACTGTACTTATCTGCTGACGGGATCCCTTGCAGATGGGGGAGAAAATAAAAATCAGGATCTCTGGCCAGTAAAGAAGCGGCATAACCATGAGCCAGTTCCACTGGAAAACAGAAAGGGGCGTTACGCTGCTCAACTCCTTCCGGATCCACGTCCTCCGGCAGTACCAGGCGATAGCCCAGTTCAGCAAAAAACCGGTTATAAAAAGGGAAATAGGTGTTGACCAGAAAAGAACGGTTCATCCCTACTGTGGGCCTTTTATCTTCCGGGTCTTCGGGGCTGAGATCACGAAAAACCCGGCGCTCACGCCAGGTGACCAGGTTGAGACCGGTTGAATCAATCCGGCGCTTGTGAATCAAGTTGTCATAACGGTTGCAGATCCCCCCGAAAGGATAAATTTTGCCGGCGATCTCAATCCGGGAAATCTCACAACCGCGATCACAATCTTTAGCGCCACCACAGATAAATGGTTCACGATACTTGACATCGCGGCGGATAAGTTCCTGGAGATCAAACTCCTGTTTTTCCAGAAGTCCCTGCTCCAAACGATGTTCCACCTCGAGCGCCACCCCGAAGGCTCCCATAAGACCGGGATCGGGCGGGACCACCATCTTTTTACCGGTCAAGGCAGCCATGGCTGCCGGGACCGCTTCATTATAGCAGACACCCCCCTGGACAAAAACCTTTTCCCCAACCGGGCGGTTACCTTTTACCCGGTTAATATAGTTCATGCATATGGAGTAAACCAGACCGGCAACAATATCCTCCACCGGAATACCTTCCTGGGCTGCACTCTTGATATCAGAACCTATAAAAGCGGCGCACTGGTCATTAAAATTGGGAGGACAAGTCCCCTCATAGGCAGTCCGGCCGATTTCAGTAACCTCCAGGCCCAGGCTTTCCTTGGCCGCTTCCTCGAGAAAAGACCCGGTTCCGGCACTGCAGGCCTCGTTCATGGCATAGTCACTAGGCACCCGGTTGGTTATATAAGTGTACTTGGCGTCCTGACCACCGATTTCAAAAATGGTGTCAACCTCGGGATCAAAATGAACCGCAGCAGTGGCATGGGCGATTATTTCATTAATAACTCCTTCGGTCATGGCATGGAGGCCGGATATCTGGCGGCCCGACCCGGTAACTCCCAGCCCCTCTATTATGACTGGTACCGTCATTTGTCCGGCCAGACTCTCGTAAACCAGCCTGGAAGCCCCCACCGGATCACCACTGGTACGCAGGTAATCGGCAGCCAGGATAGCCTTATCCTGCCGCCGCATGATTACTCCCTTGGTAGTGGTGGACCCTACATCAAGTCCCAGGATGGTGCGGTCTCCAGCAGCTGCCCGGCCGCGGGGATGGTTCTTGAAATCGACCTGCTGCCCGAACCTGGACAGTGGTTCCAAAAAGGATAAATTAAGTTTCCGGTCCACAAAAATATGGTCAGGCTTCGGTAATGCTTTAAGACGCTCTTCAGCCAGACCTTCGGCAAATCTATCCAGGGCCCAGAGAGCCGCTCCATAAGCCTCAAAATAGCAGGCCTCCTCTGGAATAAAAAGGTCATCGATCTCCCGGCTGAGGTAATGAACCATGGGCTGATTTCTGGTACAGCCACCGATCAGCATGACATGTTCTTTTGGAAATTTTTTTAATAATTCGAGACCCTTAGATGCCATCATCCTGGAAAGACCTCCCACTACCTTTTCTTTGGGAATCCCCTTATTTAAGGCATGGGTGCAGTCACTCTTACAGAATACCGAACAACGTCCAGATACCTGACAGACCTTTTCCGGCAGCTCCATCCGCCCCACCTCTTCCAGGCTTATAGACATCCGGCCCAATTGCTGCAGAAAAAATTCCCCGGTACCTGAGGCGCACTTATTGCCGGTATGGATATTCTGAACCCTGTTATCCTCATCCAGGTGATAAACCATAAAGGTCTCGCCCCCGGCACTGATGATCACCCGGTAAAGATGATCTTCAGGCAGAAGCCACCGACAGGCGAGTTCTACTGCCTCCGGTTCAGAAATTGTGGAAAGGTTCAGATAATTACGGAACTTGCGTCCGGTTGCGGCCACCAGTTTATAATCGTTATCAAGCTGCTCAACCATCTCCCGCAGAGTATGCCTGGGACTTCCTTCGTGGCAGCGGTTTCGTGTCCAGAGGGTCTCAACTTTTCCGCCATTCCGGCGCAGGGCCACCATACTTATAGTAGAAGCGCCTAAACAGATACCCAGCGAATCTTGCATTTGTTCTTTTCAGTTGTTGATTAGAAGTTGACTTTCCTGCTTCCTGCTTTTACTTCAAATTAGCCAAGAAATTGAAAGTGGACAACACCTTTTGTTCTTTTTTATCTTTATCACTTTGGAAAATCTGAATAATTTCTTTTTTTGTACACCGGTAACAGGTAAGATCCACCACCCCGTAATCAAGCTGATTCAGAGGCCTGGCTGCAAGATCTTTAAGCAGGGAAAATGGTTCCTCTGCCACGGCCAGGGTAACACCCCACTTCTTCCGCAAGTGGAAATATTCTCCCTTGGGACTTACAAAGGCCGCACCATAACGAAAAAAATCCGGGACCGGGCGGGCGGTAAAAAGAGGGGGACGGCCAAAAACGGTAAAACCTGTTCCGAGTTTTCTGTCCTGCAGGATCCCGGCCACACTGTTCCTGTCAGCCTCGATTGCCAGCTCTCCTTCTTTGAGGCCAAGGCTTTTCAGCAGGTTTAAGCCCTGGGAATTCAAGATATTAAGCCGGTAATCTCCACCTATATCCAGACCTGATCGAGCAGCAAAAATTTGCAGCTGTCCCAGATTGCTTATCTGCCAGGCAGTAAATCCCTGTCCTACAAGAGTTGCTACCGCCCCCTGATAAAACTCCAGCCTATCTTCAAAAATAAGGGGCGGCAGAGACCAGATAAGTCGATCTATAAATCTGGATCTGCCCCTGATATCCTGGAAACGGCTGAAATTCTCCTCATCCAGGACTACCGCTATAGCCTTAATCTGTTTGGGCAGATTCATTTTTAAAGTACGCAGATTATCGGTCTTCAGCAACAGAGGCAGGGCCTTCCTCATTCGACCGCTCCGCTGCATTTTCCCGGGTCCGGCAGTACGGTCCTGCCGGTCATCATTCAGACTCAGCTTCTTGATCATTTCAGCCACATCCACTTTTGCTGATATCTTCTGCACTTTCTTACTGAAACGGCCGGGCGCTACAGCGAGAGAACGTGACTTATCACCTTTTCTCTCCCTGGTGTCAACTTTATAAATACTGTCCCCGACTTCAGCGCCGGAAACCGGCAGCCGGATTTCCACCTTGTCACCGGTCCCGGCGGTACTAAGCCTCTGCCCTCTGCACTGCATTCTCTTCAAAGTAAAAGCCTTTCTCTCCCCTCCCCTTTCCTGATGGAGCCTCAGGCGGTCACCTTCTTTCAGGGCTTTCTTAAGAAAAAGTAAGGCCCTGACACCATTTACCCGCTTAATTTTACCGAGAAATACACCGGTGTTGCCTGATTTATTGGGATTAAAGGCCGAAACCGGGGAAGAAGAAGAAAAATAACCTGAACATGTCTGCCGGCTCATGGCCTGCCTTAAAATCTTTCGAGCCCTGGGCAGTACCTCCGGGAAGTCATCGCCGGCATCGATAAGCATCCGGTATGCCCGGGTCACAGGACCAACATAACGGGAACTCCTCTTTCTCCCCTCGATCTTGATTGATTTCACACCACAGGCCTTGAGATCGGGAATAAAAGAAGCCCCTTCCAGATCATTCATGGAAAAAAAATAACCGGCAGTAACCTTTTTTCCCCTGCTCAGCCAACGATAACGGCGGCGGCAGGGCTGAACACAGCATCCCCTCAAACCGCTCATACCGCCCAGATAACTGCTGAACAGGCAGAGACCAGAGACAGAAAAACATAAGGCGCCATGAATAAAAACCTCCAGCTCCACCTTGGTCTTCCTGCTTACCTCCTCAATTTCAGCAAGGGTCATCTCCCGGGCCAGCACCACCCGCTTAAAACCCATCTCTTCACACTGTTTCACCCCCAGAGAATTATGGACAGCCATAAGAGTACTGGCATGTAAAGGCAGCGCCGGGAAAAACTGCCGGCAGAGATAATAAAGACCCAAATCCTGAAGGATGATGCCGTCTGGAGCAAAACCGTTCAAGACGGCCAAGAGCTCAAGGGCCGCCGGTATCTCCTCTTCCTTTATCAGGCTGTTCATGGCAAGATAGACTCTGACCCCATGACGATGACCGTAATCTATCATGGCTGCCACCTCTTCCAGACTAAAATGCCGGGCCTGGTCCCGGGCATTAAAGCCCGGAACTCCCAGGTAAACAGCATCAGCCCCTTCATCAACGGCTGTAGTAAAGACTCCCAGAGTGCCGGCCGGAGCCAGCAGTTCAAGGCCGGAATTATCAGGAGGGTAGGTATGTATTACAGGACTGGTCACAGCAAATCAAACATCGTTTATTATTGGGCGTGGCTTCAAATAAGAACAGTAAGAACAAAAAATATCCCGAAAAATTAGCACATGACCACCTGATTTACAAGCTGGAACAAATTCAAGGACATCACCCATTTTATGCTAACTTCACATTGGTTTAATTGTTAAATCAGCATGTTGGGCCATTTGAGAGTACCTTCTCAATAAATTGGGGGAATTGCTTTCTCCGACACGGTAATAGCTTCCCCCTAATTATTGAGATGTTACTTCTTAGTTAAACTAACTATCTAATTCTGCTATCTTATTTATATGAGGTTAGTAAAAAATGGATGATGTCCTTAAGCAGCAGCAGGTTTGCGCTGAAAAACTATATAGTGTATATTGACACGTTATTCCTTCTCCATGATTTACTACTTCAACATTCCGGATTGATTTATCTGGTATGATATAACGTGCAAATTTTTTAGTGAAATCATAATAGTTTTCTCAAGTGCGGAAAGTTGCGTTACTACCTTATATCAGGCTTTATTTATATAATTTTCCTCTAAAAAACAAAAAAGATCAACCAGATTCGGCAGGAGTATCAGTAGTGCATAACATAAACATATTAACAATGTTCTTCAGTGCAGGCCCGGTGGTTCAGTTTGTAATGCTGCTCTTACTTTTCTTCTCCGTGACTTCCTGGGTCATTATTTTTCAAAAGTTATTGAGTTTTCGAAAAATTAAACTTGCTTCAGAAACCTTTCTGGAAAATTTCTGGGGCTCCAAAAATCTTGCCCAGTTTTACCGGGATAGAGCAGAACAGCCGCAATGTCCGGAAATGACTATCTTTACCAGTGGTTATAATGAATTACAGAAAATAGGCAGGATAAAACAACAGGAAAAAGGCAATGGGACTTTAGCCGAGACTTCAAAAAACATTCTTCAAAGAACCCTGGAAAATGCCGGAAGTCGGGAGTCCGACCAACTGGGAAGTCATCTTTCTTTTCTGGCAACCACGGGAAGTTCGACCCCTTTTATCGGACTTTTCGGAACAGTATGGGGCATTATGGACTCTTTTCAAGAAATAGGGCTACGAGGTTCTGCTTCTCTGGCCGTTGTCGCCCCGGGGATCTCTGAAGCCCTATTGGCAACAGCCGCTGGTTTGGCGGCGGCTATTCCTGCTGTTATTTTCTACAATTACTTCTGCAGCCAACTCACTTCCACTGAAGAAGATATGGACCTGTTTTCCGCTGAATTCTTAAACCTAGTAGAACGCGACTCACTGAGCCGTAGTTAGTCATGTCCAGGCAAAACAGAAATAAAAAACACTCTCCTGTTGCCAACATCAATGTAACTCCCCTGGTTGACGTTATGCTGGTATTGCTCATCATCTTTATGATAACCGCACCGATGTTGACTGAAGGAATTAATGTCGACCTGCCGGAAACCACAGCAACACCTTTAAAGCAAGAAAAATCGCCCCTGGTCATATCTGTAAACAGTAAAGGGGAAATTGCCATTGGCGAAATCAGGGGCAACATGCAGCTTCTCAAACAGGAGCTTGTAAAACTGATAAGGTCAGATCCGGATAAGACAATACTTTTAAAAGCTGATAAAAAAGTTGATTATGGCCATGTGGCCCGGGTAATGGCCGAAGTAAAGGAGGCGGGCTTTAACAAACTCGGCATGGTAACCACTGCCGAGGAAGAAAAAACAGTCGAATAAGATCATGTTGTTAACAGGCCTGCCACCCTTTAAAAATATTGACTTTTTCAGGGAGATAAAGAAAAATCAGTGGAAATTGCCTATCCTGGGCAGTATACTGGTTCATGTCTTCATACTGGGGGGCAGTATCTTGTCATCATCTTTGTTTCCTGACAGAGATATCCAGGAAATACACACAGTCGAACTGGTAAATATAGAAGAAACTCCGCCGGGGAAAAAACAGGAAGCCCAAAAGGCCCAACCGCCTCCAGAGCAGAAACCTGAAAAGATGTCGACAGAAATTGTAAAAAAAAATACAGAACAGGAAGTTCGGGAAACTGCTCCTGAAGAAGTGGCCAGCCTTAAGCCCCGTTTATCCAAAAAAAAGATTGATTCTCCGGAAAAAAGCCGGGAAAGAGATAAAGAGATTGATGAGGCCCTTGAAAAAA
>JAWOFO010000051.1:0-15799 GCA_046497465.1 Desulfobia sp. | reverse complement strand
TGGTTATACCGCGATCCTTTTCCTCGGGTGCCTTATCAATTGCCCCAAACTCCTGGGGCTCGGCCCAACCCTTCCTGCTCAAAACCAAAGTGATGGCAGCCGTCAATGTTGTCTTGCCGTGATCTATATGCCCTATAGTCCCTATGTTTACATGAGCCTTCTTTCTTTCATACTTTGCCTTAGCCATGATCTGACCTCTTAACTTACCGGTTACTGTTATCAGTTTTTCCCGAACTTGAAATTAATACCTTTCCGCTTTAACCTGTCTATAACTTTTCAGTGCCTTTTATTTTTTATCTTTATCTTATACATAACCATGAAGTTTTCTGAACAGAGCATCCGCCTCCTTTTCCGGGACAGACTCATACCTGGCAAACTGCATTGTAAAAGTCGCCCTGCCCTGAGTTGCTGATCTTAGATCAGTGGAATAACCAAACATATGAGACAGGGGAACCTGAGCCTTAATTATTTTAAGTCCTCCTTCTCTCTCGTCCATCCCTTTGACTTTACCCCTCCTGCTATTCAGATCGGCTAGTACTTCTCCCATATAATCTTCCGGGACTACCACTTCAACCTCCATCAAAGGTTCTATGAGTATGGGACCAGCCTCTTTTATCGCATTCCTGAAGGCAATAGCAGCAGCTATCCCGAATGCCTGTTCAGTTGATTCTTCTTCATTATAAGATCCTCCTGTAAGACTTACTTTGACATCAATTACCGGATATCCGGCATATAGTCCGCTGTTCAGGCTGGTCTCGATCCCTCTGCGGATTGCGGCAATGTATTCCTTGGGAACGGTTTCTTCATCAAGCCGATTTTCAAACTGAAATCCCCCTTCCCTATCAAGAGGACTTATTTCCAGAACAACTTGGGCATACTGCTGTTTACCTGTGGTTTCACGGTCAAACTCTCCCTCGCCCCTGGCTGTTCGGTTAATACTCTCCTTATAAGCAACCTGGGGATTACCAATATTGGCGGCTACTTTGAACTCCTTAAGAAGTCTTTCTACCAATACTTCCAGGTGAAGCTCCCCCATTCCAGAAATAATGGTTTGGCCTGAATAATCATCGGTCCTGACATGAAAAGAAGGATCCTCCATTGCTAATCTAGCTAAAGTTTCATGAAGCCTGTCACTATCGGCCTTAGATTTAGGTTCAATCGCCACACTGATTACAGGTTCAGGAAACTCCATTGACTCAAGGAGAATATAATCACCGGACTCACATAATGTATCACCGGTTGTGGTGAAGCGCAGGCCTATAAGTGCTCCTATATCACCCGGACCAAGTTCAGCAACTTCTTCCCTTTTATTGGAATGCATCTTAAGGATACGGCTGACTTTTTCCTGCTTTGCCTTGCCCGGATTGTAGATCTTACTGCCCGCCTTTAGAACTCCGGAATACACCCTGACATAAGCCAAACTCCCAACAAAAGGATCCGTGGTCAACTTAAATGCCAAAGCGCAAGTTTTTTCACTGGCGGCTGTCTTCCTGCTGATTGTCTCCCCGTTTTTGTTCTTACCTTCTACGGGAGGTACGTCCGTAGGTGAGGGCAAGTAGTCCACAACTGCATCAAGAAGTGGCTGAACCCCTTTATTTTTAAAAGCTGAGCCGCATAAGACAGGTACTGCCTCAAGAGTCAGGGTAGCTGTCCTGACTGCTTTTTTAATTTCAGAATTCAACAGAGGCTGCTCTTCAAGAAATTTTTCCATTACAACCTCATCGTGGTCGGCAAGCTTTTCCAGCATATTCTGTCGGGCTACCTCAACCTGGTCCCGCATGCCAGTCGGGACTTCATCTTCAATAACCTTCTGCCCCAGAGACTGTTCTTCAAAAAGAAGTAATTTATCAGTAATAAGATCAACTATACCGTAAAACTCTCCTCCCTTACTTACCGGTATCTGCAGTGGTAAAGAATTTGCCCCCAGCCGCTCAGAGATCATTTTGAGACAGCGACTGAAGTCCGCCCCCACCCTGTCCATCTTATTGACAAAACACAGCCGTGGGATTTTGTATCTGTCCGCCTGATGCCATACCGTTTCAGACTGAGGCTCAACCCCCCCTACAGCACAAAATAGAACGATTGCCCCATCAAGGACCCGCAAACTTCTTTCGACTTCCACTGTAAAGTCTACGTGCCCAGGGGTATCTATTATATTTATGTAGTGGTCTCGCCAAGCCAGCGTTGTGGCAGCTGAAGTTATGGTGATTCCTCTCTCCTGCTCCTGCTCCATCCAGTCCATGACCGCCGCCCCATCATGGACTTCTCCAATTTTGTGTGTCCGTCCTGTATAATATAGAATTCTTTCGGTTGTTGTGGTCTTACCTGCATCGATATGGGCCATAATGCCGATATTACGCAATCGGGCAAGAGAAATATTACGGGCCATCAAAATCTACCAGCGATAGTGGGCAAATGCTTTATTAGCCTCAGCCATCTTATGGGTATCTTCTCTCTTTTTAATAGCAGAACCACGGCCATTATAAGCATCCAGAATCTCAGCTGCCAGTTTTTCCGCCATGGAATTGCCGCTTCTCTTCTTTGAGAAACTGATCAGCCACCGGATAGCCAGTGTATTACGACGGTTCGGTCTCACTTCCACCGGAACCTGATAGGTAGCTCCACCAACGCGACGGGACTTGACCTCCACTTTTGGCCTTATATTGTCCATCGCCCCTTCAAAGACATCCATGGCAGGCTCATCACCGATCTTGCCATCTACTATATCCATGGCCTGATAAAAAATTCTCCTGGCCAGACTTTTTTTGCCTCGCTCCATTATCCCATTGATGACTTTGGACACCAGTATACTGTTATAACGAGGATCGGGAACCCTTTCTCTTTTCAGAACACATTTTCGCCTTGGCATCTAATTTATATCTCCTGTCTCTTCAGATGTGCTCTACTTAGACCGTTTAGCACCATATTTTGAACGTCCTTTTTTCCGATCGGATACACCCAATGTATCCAGTGTTCCCCTGATAATATGATAACGCACACCCGGAAGATCCTTCACCCTGCCTCCTCTGATCAGAACAACCGAATGCTCCTGGAGATTATGCCCGATCCCCGGAATGTATGAAGTTACTTCTATACCATTACTGAGCCTCACCCTGGCTACTTTTCTCAGGGCTGAATTCGGTTTTTTAGGTGTAGTGGTATAAACGCGGACACATACACCCCGCTTTTGCGGGCATGCCTTTAGCGAGGGGGTATCGCTTCTCTTTTTTATCTTTTTCCTGCCGTGCCTGATTAATTGATTTATGGTAGGCATTTACTGTCTCTCCCGTATTCCATAGTAGCCGTTCACCAAGGTATAATTTTAAAAAATCTGTGTTGTTGTTTTATTTGCCTTATATTCTACTAAAAGAAAAAGACCTTAATTACACCATGGTTGACTTTCTGTCAAGGGGTAAATGGGCAATTAAGAATTATAGGGAGTTTTCAGATCAAAGCGAGCCCGATTTACAGTGTTTCTAATTCTCGTCTATTTCATATCTGGCCAGTCCCGTCCCGGCCGGCACAAGTCTGCCCATAATGACGTTTTCTTTCAACCCCTGCAGGTGATCCACCTTGGCGGCCATGGCCGCGTTTGTTAATACCTTTGTGGTCTCCTGAAAGGAAGCTGCAGAAATAAAACTGTCGGTACTTAATGAGGCCTTGGTAACTCCCAGTAAAAGCGGCTGGGCCTCGGCAGGCTTGCCACCCGCCTTGATGATTTTGCTATTTTCTTCGTGAAAAGTCCACCATTCCACCTGTTCACCCAGCATAAACGTTGAATCACCAACACCTGTCACCTGTACCCGCCGTAACATCTGACGGACAATGACCTCAATATGCTTATCATTGATTTTTACTCCCTGGAGCCTGTAAACTTCCTGAATCTCATTAACCAGGAATTTAGCCAATTCCTTTATTCCCATTACTCTAAGAATATCATTAGGATCCGGAGAACCTTCCATTAATTCCTCGCCGGCCTTAACATAGTCACCTTCATGAACCATAATATGTTTACCCTTGGGAATCAGGTACTCTTTCGCCTCTCCTATATCAGGGGTAACGATAATCCTTTTTTTGCCTTTAAGGTCCTTGCCATAAGTTACCCGGCCGTCAATTTCTGTAATAACTGCATGTTCCTTGGGTTTCCGAACCTCAAAAAGCTCAGCTACCCTTGGCAGGCCACCGGTAATGTCCTTGGTCTTGGTAGTTTCCCTGGGAATCCTGCCCAAGACGGTCCCAGGCTTAACCACGTCCCCCTCCTCGACATTGATAATAGTACCAACCGAAAGGGAATAACGAGCCGGATTATCCGTATCAGGTAATTTGAGAGTCTTATTACTCTTTTCACTTTTCAGTGATATCCTGGGGTTCATAGAAGTGGCCTTTGACTTAACAATAACATAGCTAGCCCTGCCGGTTATATCATCCACCTTCTCCTGCATGGTGATGCCTTCAATAATATCACCGAACTTTATTCGCCCGCCGATCTCACTTACAATAGGAATCGTATAGGGATCCCAGTCTGATATGAGGGCTCCAGGCTCAATCTCCTCTCCTTCCCTAACATAAAGAATGGCACCGTAGGGGATCTGATAACGCTCGCGTTCACGACCTTTGGGACCAACAATAAAAAATTTGGCATTACGGTTCATAACCACCTCACGGCCTTCACTGTTGACTACACAATGAAGGTCCTGATACTTTACCCGGCCACCATGTTTTGATCTTATCTCAGCCTGTTCTACACTTCTACTGGCTGTGCCGCCGATATGAAAGGTGCGCATGGTAAGCTGAGTTCCCGGTTCTCCTATGGATTGAGCAGCAATTATACCTACGGCCTCGCCATTGTTTACCATGTGTCCCCGACCGAGATCACGGCCATAACACATGGCACATACACCCCGCTCACATCTGCAAGTAAGAACAGACCTTATCATAACCCGATCAATCCCTGCCTCTTCTATAGCCTCTACAACGTCTTCGGTAATTTCCTGATTACTCCTGACTATAACCTCACCAGTAAAAGGATCAACCACATCCTCAAGGGCAACTTTTCCAAGAATACGCTCACCTATGGGCTGAATCACTTCACCACCTTCTATCAGTGGTTCTGCAACGATACCGTCAAGGGTGCCGCAGTCCTTTTCTTTGATGGTGGAATCCTGGGCAACATCTACAAGTCTGCGGGTTAAATAACCGGAATTGGCGGTCTTCAGGGCGGTATCAGCCAAACCTTTACGGGCACCGTGTGTAGAGATAAAATATTCCAGGATATTCAGGCCTTCCCTGAAATTAGCCTTGATGGGAGATTCTATAATCGCTCCGGAAGGCTTGGCCATCAGGCCACGCATGCCAGCAAGCTGGCGAATCTGATCTTTACTTCCCCTGGAACCGGAATCCGCCATTATATAGATGGAATTAAAACTAGGCGTCTCAATCAACTTGTTGTCTTTGTCCCTTAGGTACTGGACACTTAATTCATTCATCATCTCTTTAGTGACTGAGTCAGTGGCCCGGGACCAGATATCAACAACCTTATTATACTTTTCTCCCGAGGTTATCAGTCCCTTACTGTATTGTTCCTCAACATCCATCACCTCATCCTGAGATTTGGCAATAATATCATCCTTGTTCACCGGGATATACATATCATTAATCGATATTGAAATAGAGGCCCTGGTTGCATACTCAAAACCAATATCTTTAAGACGATCTGCCAGAATAACCGTATCTTTGGTCCCGGCCCGGCGATAAGTAAAATCGATAAGCTTGGCCAGAGCCTTCTTGGAAAAGACCTGATTAACCTTTTCAAAAGGTATCTTTTCAGGCAACAGTTCACCGATAATTACCCGTCCAATGGTGGTTTCTGTAATTTTACCATTAATCCGAACCTTTATCCTGGCCTGCAGATCAACTACTCCATAATCGTAGGCAATACGCGCCTCTTCTGTTGAAGAAAAAACCTTATTTTCTCCTTTTGCCAAAGGTCTCTCCCTGGTCATATAGTAAAGCCCAAGGACAATATCCTGGCTGGGGATAATAATGGGCTCACCGTTGGCCGGAGAAAGAATATTGTTGGTGGACATCATCAGGACACGGGCTTCCATATGAGATTCCACCGTAAGAGGCAAATGAACAGCCATCTGATCACCATCAAAATCAGCATTAAAGGCAGTGCAGACCAAGGGATGTAACTGTATGGCCTTGCCTTCTATCAAAACAGGTTCAAAGGCCTGCATGCCGAGACGATGAAGAGTTGGGGCCCGGTTCAGAATAATCGGATATTCGGTAACCACATCATCAAGAACATCCCATACTTCTTTTACCTCTTTTTCCACCATCTTCCGGGCGGCCTTGATAGTAGTAACATAACCAAGAATCTCCAGCTTATGGTAGATAAAAGGCTTAAAAAGCTCCAGGGCCATCTTTTTGGGAAGCCCGCACTGATGAAGACGTAGATGCGGCCCGACCACGATTACAGAACGACCAGAGTAATCCACCCTCTTGCCTAGCAAATTCTGTCGAAAACGCCCCTGTTTTCCCTTTAGCATATCACTCAAGGATTTAAGGGGCCTCCGATTGGGGCCGGTAATAAGCTTGCCCCGTCTGCCGTTATCAAAAAGGGCATCTACCGCCTCCTGGAGCATCCGCTTCTCATTACGGATTATAATCTCAGGGGCATCAAGTTCCAGAAGACGTTTCAAACGGTTATTCCTGTTAATAACCCGCCGGTACAGATCATTAAGATCCGAAGTGGCAAATCTTCCACCCTCCAGAGGGACCAGGGGTCTGAGTTCCGGGGGAAGGACAGGAATAACATCCAGGATCATCCATTCCGGCTTATTGTTGGAATACCGAAACGCCTCAACAACATTGAGCCTTTTGGCAAGTTTTTTTCTTTTGGCCTCGGATTTGCTTTGATGCATCTCTTGCCGGATCTCTTCAGAAAGGGAATCCAGATCCAAATCTTTCAAGATTTTCTTTATAGCTGCAGCGCCTATGTCCACGGTAAATCTGCCTGCAAACTCTTCCCGCTTCTGACGATACAGCTCTTCATTTAACAAGGTCCCTACCGGTATTGACGGTTCTTCAGAGGTTATTACTACGTAAGAATCGAAATAAAGAACCCTTTCCAGTTCCTTAAAAGTCAGATTACACAGGTTACCTATTTTGCTGGGCAGACTCTTCAAAAACCAAATATGGGCAACAGGAGCGGCCAGTTCAATATGGCCAAGCCGCTCTCTGCGTACTTTGGACTGAATAACCTCAACCCCGCATTTTTCGCAGACCACCCCTCTATGCTTCATTCTCTTATACTTGCCGCAGTTACACTCATAATCTTTGGCTGGCCCAAAAATTTTGGCACAGAACAAACCGTCCCGCTCCGGCTTAAAAGTCCGGTAATTAATAGTCTCCGGTTTCTTTACTTCGCCATGAGACCAATCCCTAATTTTTTCCGGGGACGCCAAAGAAATCCTAACCGCATTAAAATTAAGAGGTTTTTTCCCCTTTGTTAAAAAACTAAAAAGTTCTTCCAACGTAGCACCTATGCTTAAGGTTTAGGGTTTAAATCGTCATCATCCAGTAACTCCATATCCAGACAAAGTCCCTGAAGTTCTTTAATAAGGACATGAAATGACTCGGGAAGACCGGAAGTAAGAAAATTATTGCCTTTGACTATATTCTCGTACATCTTAGTTCTTCCGCTGACATCATCTGATTTAACTGTTAGAAATTCCTGAAGGGTATAGGCAGCGCCATAAGCCTCCATGGCCCATACCTCCATTTCACCCAGCCGCTGGCCACCGAATTGGGCCTTGCCTCCAAGCGGCTGCTGGGTTACCAGCGAGTAAGGCCCAGTTGATCTGGCATGTATCTTGTCATCAACAAGATGATGTAGTTTAATAACATACATTGTGCCAACAGTGACCGGGTTATAAAATTTTTCACCGGTCAAACCATCATAAAGGGTAACCTGCCCTACTTCCTCACACCCTGCTTCAACCAGCAGATTACGAATTTGAACCTCATCTGCTCCGTCAAATACAGGAGTGTTCATATGGATTCCCCCTCCCATCTTCCTGGCCATTTCAAGCATATCCTGATCATTCATTCCCTCTGTTAACCGGTCATATTCTTCTTTAGAATAAATTTTCTGCAGTTTCTCTTTAACCGCCTTTATCTCGTTTTTCTCTGCCAGGACCTGGAGCTGCTCCCCCAGTCTTTTAGCAGCATAACCGAGATGTACCTCCAAAACCTGTCCTACATTCATCCGTGAAGGTACACCGAGCGGATTTAATATTACATCAACAGTGGTCCCGTCTTCAAAAAAAGGCATATCTTCTTCGGGAAGAATTCTGGAGACTACACCTTTATTGCCGTGACGACCGGCCATCTTATCCCCCACTGCCAGCTTGCGTTTGGTAGCTATATACACTTTGACCATTTTGACAACACCAGGTGAAAGATCGTCACCTTTCTGAATCCTTTGGATCATAAGTCTGTAACGTTCCCTTATCTGCTTCACCTGCTTATCATAACGCTCGAAAAGTAGTTCAACGTTTCCCTGATGCTTATCCTTGTTGGTATAATTAAGTCTTTTGATCTCGCTGAATGAAAATTGAGCCAAAACTTCATAAGTCAAAAAATCGCCTTCTTCAAAGAGTGTCATGCCGGCTTTACTTAACACGCTCTCCTGAAGTTTCTCATTGACCAAGATATCATTCAAACCCGAAAGGACAGCCTTTTTAAGACAACCGATTTCATCCTCCATATCTGCTTCCAGACTAGCAATCTCCGCCTCTTCTATGGCTATGGCCCTTTCATCTTTTTCCACACCTTTTCTGGAAAATACTTTAGCGTCAACAACGACACCCTCAACACCCGGTGGGACCCGTAAAGAAGTGTCTTTGACATCGCCGGCCTTCTCACCGAAAATAGCCCTTAAGAGCTTTTCTTCCGGAGAAAGCTGAGTTTCACTTTTAGGTGTTACCTTGCCGACAAGGGTGTCACCGGCTTTTATCTCAGCACCTATTCGAACCACACCACTATCATCCAGATTACGAAGGCTCTCTTCGCTGACATTGGGTATATCCCTGGTAATCTCTTCTCTTCCCAGCTTGGTATCCCTGGCAACAGTCTCAAATACCTCAATATGAATAGATGTATAGGTGTCTTTCTTCAACAGTTTCTCGCTTACCAGGATTGAATCCTCAAAGTTATAACCCCGCCAAGGCATAAAGGCTATAGTAACGTTCCTTCCAAGCGCAAGTTCCCCTGCATCAACAGCAGGGCCATCAGCCAGAACTTCACCTTTACTCACCCGCTGACCTGGAAGTACCTTGGGCCTCTGGGTAAAACAGGTCGACTGATTTGACTTCCGGTATTTATCCAGACGATATACAGCAATACCAGGATCAAAATCACCATTACCCGTTTCCAGATAACGAACTACAATACGATTGGCATCCGACTCTTCTACCACGCCATCGCCACTGGCTGTCAAGCAAACCCCGGAATCAAGGGCCACATCAGCCTCCATACCTGTACCAATGAGAGGCGCTTCACTGCGCAACAGGGGGACCCCCTGTCTCTGCATATTAGAGCCCATCAAAGCCCGATTGGCATCGTCATTATCCAAAAAAGGGATCATGGAAGCCCCCACACTGAGAATCTGGTTTGGGGCAACATCCATATAAGTAACATCTTCAGCCTTGACAATTCCGAGTTCCCCTTCAATTCTGGCAATCAAGGTATCGTCAACCAGGTATCCTTTTTGATCAAACTTGGTTTTGGCAGAAGCAACAACCTGCTTCTGCTCTTTCAATGCCGAAACATAGTGGACCTCATCAGTAACTTTTTTATCCACTACCTTGCGGAAAGGTGTTTCAACAAAGCCATACTCGTTGATTTTGGCATAGGCAGCCAGGGAAACTATAAGACCAATATTGGGCCCCTCCGGAGTCTCAATAGGACAAATCCGACCATAATGGGTGGGATGAACATCACGGACTTCAAATCCGGCTCTCTCCCTTGACAGGCCGCCCGGCCCCAGGGCACTCAGGCGCCTCTTATGGGTTACTTCGGAAAGAGGGTTGGTCTGATCCATAAACTGAGAAAGCTGACTGGTACCAAAAAACTCCTTGATAGCCGCAGAGATAGGTTTAGGGTTAATAATGTCGTGGGGCATCAGGTTACCCGGTTCCTGAAGGCTCATCCTCTCCCGAACCGCCCTCTCCATTCGAACCAGACCGACCCTGTACTGATTCCCTACAAGTTCACCAACAGTCCGTACCCTGCGGTTACCGAGATGATCAATATCGTCAACCGGTCCCTGATTATCCTGAAGATAAAGAAGCATCTTAACCGCCTCCATAATATCTTCCTTAGTCAAGGTCCTGACATTGACATCAGTTTCAAGACCCAGCTTTGAATTAATCTTGAAACGTCCTACTTCGGAAATATCATAGGTTTCCGGGTCAAAAAATAACTTATAAAAAAAATTTTCTGCGACTTCCTGAGTTGGAGGACTACTGGGTCGTAACCTCCGGTATATTTCCAGCAAGGCATCACTTGGACTGGTTACTTTATCAAGTTCAAGAGTCCGCCTGAAAGAGTCAGAAACCTTGATACCATCAATATAGAGGCTGTCTACGTATTCTATGCCCTTTTCCAGCAGGGTATCCAGCAGTTCCTCGGTAATTTCATCATTTGCCTGAACAATCACTTCACCGGTTTGTGGAGATACGACATCAGTTGCGAGGTACTTACCAATAATATCTTCCCGGCTTATATCAAAACTGCTGATCCCAGCCTTTTCCAATCTCTTGGCTGTAGCCTTGCCGATTTTACGATTCTGCTTGACAATCACCTCTCCGGTCTCGGGATTAACAATGTCATAGGGAGACTTATGACCTATCATTAAAGAAGGCTTGATGGTCTTGGTAAATCTGTTATTTACCAAAAAAATTCTTTCGGTATCGTAGAAAAAACTCAATAACTCAGAAACACTGTAACCAAGTGCCTTTAAAAGAGTGGTTACCGGAAATTTCCTTCTTCGGTCTATTCGAACATAAAGCAGATTCTTGGTATCAAACTCTAAATCCATCCAGGATCCCCTTACCGGGATAATTCTGGCTGAATATAGCGGTTTGCCTGATGAATGAGCCTTACCGTTGTCATGAGCGTAAAACAACCCGGGAGATCTTTGCAGCTGGCTTACTATGACTCTCTCGGTTCCATTAATTACAAAAACACCAGTTCTGGTCATCAAGGGCATGGAACCAAGATAAACTGACTGTTCCTTTATGTCTTTTACACTTTTTACCTCGGTATCAGAATCAACGTCATAGGTAACAAGGCGAACGGTTATCTTGATGGGAGCCTCATAAGTCATGCCTCGTTCGATACATTCGCTCACCTTATATTTAGGCTCCCCGAATTCATAACTTACAAATTCCAGAGAACATAGACCATTAAAATCTTGTATGGGAAAAACAGACTGATATACACCCTGCAAACCGACGTCTTCCCTGTCATCAGGGGAAATATCCGCTTGGAGAAACTTTGCATAAGATAAAAGCTGCATCTCAATAAGATGCGGTTTATCAATAAGCTTTTCAACTGTGCCAAAATTTCTCCTGACTCTTTTATTGGCCTTCATGAAAAAATCCTGTTAAATGAATTGCAGTTAAATACTTCTGGTTTTCTCTATTTTCAACACACTTGAAAGAAAATAAACGCTGCCAGGCATAGCTCGCAGCGTTATTATATACAGCTCCCTCCGGGACGGACTATCTATCCCAATATTCCGTCTGTTATGTTTAAATTAGAAGAATCCATCATTATTTGATTTCCACACTCCCCCCTGCTGCCTCAATCTTAGCTTTGATCTCATCAGCCTCATCTTTACTTACGCTTTCCTTTACGGGGGCGGGGGCACCCTCAACCAAGGCCTTGGCTTCCTTTAAGCCAAGGGCGGTTATAGTACGCACCTCTTTAATAACATTGATTCTTTTGTCTCCGGCAGAGGTTAGCACCACATCAAATTCGGTCTTGGCTTCAGTTTCACCACTGCCACCGGCGGCTTCAGCTCCTGGGGCCGCAGCCACAGCAGTCGGTGCGGCGGCTGATACACCGAATTTTTCTTCCATCTCCTTGATCAATTCGGAAAGCTCAAGGACACTCATATTAGATATAAACTCAATTACATCTTCTTTAGTTGTAGACATCTTTATAAATCCTCCCTTGTATTTCGTTATGTGGAATCAATAAAAAACTATTGTTCTTTACTGTCTTTAATGGCCTGCAGCGCATAAACAAATTTCTGCGGTACTCCCTGGAGAACCCTGACAAAACCGGTAGGCACAGCCTGCATAACCGACATGAGCTGGGCCAACATAATCTCGCGAGACGGCAGTTTGGCCATGGCTTCCAAGTCATCAGGGGTCAAAGTGTTACCATCACTTACTGTAGCGCCTTTGATACTTAGTTCTGAATGATCTTTATTGAATTCTGTAAGCACTTTTGCAACGTTTACAGGATCATCATAAACTAAAGTCAATGCCGTCGCCCCCTTAAGATGCCCCTGTAAAGACTCGTAGACCGAACCATCCACAGCCCTGCTCAATAAGGTGTTTTTGACTACCTTAAGTTCAGCATTATTTTTTTTCAGCTCCCTCCTGAGTTTTTCCAAAGAAAAAACGTTTAGACCTTTGTATTCAGTAAGCACAGCAAGTTGAGCTTTTTTAAACTTGTCGTTTAACTTTTCGACAAGTACAGCTTTTTCATCACGATTCACTTAATACTCCTCCTATCTTGAATTTATGGTCAGTCTTGACCGTATGGAAATGTACATGACTTGGGAGTCCATTCATTGCAGAAAGAAACAATGCAGGAATAGTGTGATAAATCCATGCCGAAAAAATCAAATAAGTTTACAAAGCCACATAACGAAACAATAGAGTACAAATTTACTTGTAATATTGTATTGGCTTGACCAGCTTGTCTCGGCAGGATATATTTTAAACAGTCTACCTTTATTCCCATTTCCCGAGAAAAAGGTTTATTGTTCCGGCTATCTTCGACATTAACAAACCAAATTATATACTAATAAAATCAAAAATAAACAGTTGTGGAAAGGATTCCATTTTTAAAATCTGCAAAGCTCGATTTAGAACTAAGACTGTTTAGCTAAAGCACGTAACTCTATGGGATCAAGTTTGATTCCCGGTCCCATGGTGTTCGATACAGAAACACCTTTCAGGTATATGCCTTTGGAACTTGACGGCTTTAACTGTATAATCTTATCTATAAAGGTAAGTATATTTTCCTTCAGACTTGATTTGCCAAAAGATGACTTGCCAACCATGGCGTGAACAACCCCCGCCTTATCCACTTTAAAATCAACCTTTCCAGCTTTAATCTCTTTCACTACCCGGGCGACATCAAAAGTAACGGTACCCAGTTTTGCATTAGGCATCATTGCCCGAGGACCCAGAATACGGCCGATCTTGCCGACAGTACCCATCATATCGGGTGTAGCTATTACTTTATCAAACTCAAGCCATCCACCCTGAATCTTTTCAACGTATTCCACCCCTCCAGCATAATCAGCTCCGGCATCAAGTGCTTCACGCACTTTATCTCCAGTAGCAAAAACAAGTACCCTCTCCGTCTTACCGGTACCATTGGGCAGCACCACGGAACTACGAATCATCTGATCTGCATGCCGTGGATCAACCCCCAGCCGTACCGCAATATCAATTGATTCATCAAAAGAAGCATATTTTGTTTCAGGTAAGGTTCCAAGGGCCTCATCAAGTTTATAAACTAACTTCTTATCAACCTTTATTGCCACTTCAGTATATTTTTTCCCACGTTTTGCCATTTCAACTTCCTTGACATGCTAAAATAAGGTTATTATCAGCCTAAAACTGTTTCTGCCTGACTAGTCAATAACAGTTATTCCGCAACTTTTAGCCGTTCCGGTAACAATCTTCATCGCAGATTCTAAGTCATAGGCATTAAGGTCTGACATTTTAATCTGAGCAATTTCTTTGACCTGTTCCCTAGTCACCTTACCTATACGTTCACGTTTGGGGTTACTCGATCCCTTATTAAGATTAAGAGCTTTAAACAGCAAGGTAGAGGCCGGTGGTGTTTTTATAATAAATGAAAATGATTTATCCTTATAGGCTGTGATCACTACAGGGATTAACATATCTCCCTGATCCTGGGTCTGGGCATTAAAGGATTTGCAGAATTCCATTATATTAAGACCATGCTGCCCAAGGGCCGGGCCAACAGGCGGCGAAGGGTTCGCTTTACCAGCCGGAATCTGCAGTTTTATATATGCCGTTACTTTTTTTGCCATGATATTACTCCGGAATTAAAAAATTGGTAAGGATTCACAGGAAGGAAAAAATCTATCCCTTGGAAACCTGCGCAAACTCAAGCTCTACCGGTGTCTCCCTGCCAAATATACTGATCATTAGTTTGACTCTGCCTTTATCAGGATAGACTTCATCGACTACACCTTCAAAATTAGAAAAAGGACCATCTGTTACTCTGACCACATCTCCTACTTCATACATTACTTTAGGTTTAGGTCTTACAGCACCATCCTGAATACGATTAATAATTTTATCAGCTTCTTCATCCGATAAAGGATCAGGATTGAAATCATTGCCGACAAAACCTGTCACTTTGGGTGTATCATGTATGGTGTGCCAAGTGTCATCATTTAAATCGACATTTATAAGGATATATCCGGGAAAAAACTTACGGGACGAAGTACTTCTGGCCCCCTTTACCATTTCAACTATCTGTTCTGTTGGCACAAGAATATCACCGAACAGGTCTTCCTGCCCGGCTTTTTTTATACGCTCCTCGAGCGTCGCCTTAACTTTCTCTTCAAAACCTGAATAGGTGTGGAGTATGTACCATTTACGTGCCATATTTAACAATATTCCAGATCTTACTGGATTAACAGGCCTATTAGTTTACCGAAAATCAGATCAACTGTACCAAGATAGATGGATACAAGAAAAACCAGAAATATAACAACCCCGGTTGTCGCTATTGTCTGGTTCTTATGAGGCCAGGCAATCTTCTGGAATTCATTCTTTACCTCTCTTGCAAAACTGTGAATACGGGTTATCTTAAAAGCCGATTTTTTTTCATCAGTCTGCCCGGTCTTATTCTGTTTTTTCTTGGGTTGATTATTTTTTTTCGCAGCCATACTTATCCACCGGATTACCTGTTTGGCCTGACCTGAATTGGACAACTTTCAAATCTGTCGCAGAGTTGCCCTGGGTACAAAAATTTTGATAAAATACCTTGTTCTGGCAGGCCAGGAGGGACTCGAACCCCCAGCAGTCGGATTTGGAGTCCGATGCTCTGCCAATTAGAGCTACTGGCCTGTTCAACCTCACTATTTTTTGGTTTCTCTGTGCAAGGTATGAGTTCTGCAGAAACGACAGTATTTTTTCAACTCAAGCTTGTTAGGTGTTCTCCTCTTGTTTTTCGTTGTCGTATAGTTCCGCCGCTTACACTCTGAACATCCCAATGTAATAATATCACGCATTATGAATTACCTTAGGCACAATTATTCGATTATCTCTTTAATAACACCTGCACCAACAGTACGCCCACCCTCCCGGATGGCGAAACGGAGCCCGACTTCCATGGCAATAGAATTAATCAGCTCACCCTCAATCTCCACATTATCTCCGGGCATTACCATTTCCACGCCTGCTGGCAGACTTACTACACCTGTGACATCCGTGGTCCTAAAATA
>JAWOFO010000059.1:0-49614 GCA_046497465.1 Desulfobia sp. | reverse complement strand
GATAAGTAACATCGGCAACAGGATCCTGATAGGCAGCTTCCCAGTAACCCCAGGTAGTGTATGCTGCTATTTTTCTTTCAGAGTCTGGGCCAGCGCTGATCAGAAAGCCGGCCTGTTCTCTGAGGCCTCCACACTCTTGGCCGCTTTCCACGCAGTCTTCTCCGGGACAACCCAGTACCGCAGCAAAACTGCGGTCACTAATAAAGCTTGAGCCGAGAGAGCCGCCAACCAATATATTATCGAGCCTTATCCCGGAACCGGTGGCATCTCCAGCGGAAAAGCCGCCCTGGACTGTTCCTTTCTCCCCATTAACCGCAAGTTGAAAATCCTCTGGTTCCTTGTTGAGAAAATATCTTCTCTCTTTATGAGGATCTTCCATGTTTTCGGCAACAGAGGAGACAAATCCCTGCCAGAGGGCGGATTCTCCCCCGGGTTCAAGATCCTGAGTGGAGAGGAGGCTGCCGCTGCCCTTAAACTCCCAGGTAAAAACGGGTTCAGGGTAATTCCTGATGGAAAGACCTTTTCCGGAGGCCTCTATATTAAAATTCTCATAGTCGTTCCCAATGATTTCTCCCTGGCCCCTTCCGCTTATGGCCACTACTCTGCCATGATCAATGTCTTCATTGTCCGGGGGAGGGGGGCTGTCCGGAAAATCAGGAATAGGCTCGGAATCCAGATCACTGCCTATTACCCTGAAAGAAGTAATCTGCCGCCCGTTTAAATCACCAATGGCAAAAATGGGGGGACCGTCTTCATTTTCTATGCGAGCCAGTATCTTTTGGTCATGCCAGTTGACTTCCATCATGATCGAGTCACTGATAGTATCAGCAGAACCGTCCCGGTTCAGGGAGCTGCCGGTTATCTTCCCGGAATAGCGATATAAGCTGTCAGGGATTATTTCCGGAAGGGGTTCTGTGGTATCAACCACCGGTTTGAATTCATTGGGAGGGGGAATTTCCAGGTCCCGTTCAACCCGGGACTTCCGTTCAGGTAGGCCAGCCTGCCTTCTGACAGGGGTTTTTCCGGGACCGACTGCCTTTTCTTTCTTTTTCTCCCGGGGCTCGCCCTGGTTACCAGCCAGTTTTTTCCTCAGATTTTTTATCTCCTGTCCACTGAATCTGCGGGGCGTTTCAGGAGGCTTATCCAGTTCCACCCTGGTGCCGAAATCAGGCCTGTCTATTTGCACGCGGCCCAAGTCATTAAAAACCTCAATCCCCTTACCCCCCTGGAAAAGGACTTCAAGTGATGACGGGGTTACGATGCCGGCATACATGGAGCCCCGGACACCTATGGTGGCCAGGGGCGTCTCAGTAGTGAACTGCTGCGGTGAAGATCTGGTTATGGCTCCCCCCATTACCCGGAAGGCCCCTTCATTTACCCTGGATTTCAAGGTGCCTTTACCGTCTTTTT
Source organism: Desulfobia sp. (assembly GCA_046497465.1). Taxonomy (GTDB): domain Bacteria; phylum Desulfobacterota; class Desulfobulbia; order Desulfobulbales; family SURF-16; genus JAWLDV01. The sequence goes on along the minus strand of JAWOFO010000059.1, from coordinate 48,204 downwards.
CCCGCCAATGGTAAGCGGCAATCTTCATTTCGGCATTACTGCCTAAAGCGTAAAGGGTGTTATCAGAAAAAAGAAGCTGAATTCGACCCTGTTCTCCGGTCTTAACAGTGTCGCTCTCGTAAACCGGGGATTTAACCGAAAGAGAGCGCCACTGGCCGGTTTTACCTGCTGCCTCCGCCTGGCCGCGTACTGCCGCTACCGTAGCAGCAGGTTGGCCCGGCGCGGTTTCAGCGCCTGTGATAGACGCGCAGATAAAAAAACCGGGAGGTATAAAAAAGAAAATCAAGAATAATTTTATAGCTGCCATGACCATTTTTATTCCCATGACATGTCTCCTAACTGCCGCTTTAAAAATCTTTAAAATTTCAGGGTTAAGGAAAAACTGACCTTCTTCTTTCTGTAAGTATATAAGTCTAAGGTTGAATCAGAATCCAGATAAAGAAAAGCCAGTTCAGCGAAAAGCCCTGGGTAACCTTTCTCTCCTTTCCATAAGAGCTTGGAAAGACCCGCAGCAAGTTCGTCCAGATCATCGCAGCGTTTCTCTGTAAAAAGAGGTTCCGGATCGTCATAATCGGTTTCCATACGGCCCAGACCGGCAAAAAACACGGCCTGTTTCGGGAGAAGGCGGTCATAACGAAGCCGCCAGGCAAAGCGGTCATAGCTCTCGAACTCGGCTTCACTGTTTTCAAACTGCTGGCGAAAAACCAGACTGAAACGATTTTTACCCATAGAGACCACTGGCTGAAAAGAAACCAGGATATTAGTGGCATCCTTATAGTGGTCCTGATAATTATTCTTCTCTTCAACCCGGCCGGCCAGGGTGAAGCTCAACCAGGGAAAGGCCGGTATGGTCAATTGACTTCCCAGGCCGTAAGAACCGAAATAACGGTCCTGGCCGACCTCCACATATTTCAGCTCTGTGTAGCAGTTCCACAGTGCCCTGCCTATTTGCCATTCCGGTCCACTGCTCAGACTGAAGTAGTAAATATCCAGATCCTCATTGCTTTCGTAAAAATCGTTATAATTGAGAAGGGAAGTCTTCCAGGAGAGATTTTTCCGTGAAAACCGGTAACGGTGGCTTAGGCCCAAAGTGATGTTATAGACCTGATCCGACTGGGCTTCGGCCTCAGGACCGGTCAGGAGAAAGTCGTAGATGCCGATGGAGATCAAATCGCTGGTCGGAGTCTGGCGAACATTGTCGTCATAGCTGACTCCCGCCTCCAGACTGCCTTTAAAGAAATGACGCCTGGTCCTCTGCTCTATTAGCTCCAGATAACCGGCAATCCTTTTTTCGACATTAAGGGGAGGATCTGTGGCCCTGACCTCTTCAAAAAGCTGTCTGGCTGTCTCCAGGGACCCCAGCCTTAGATAACTGCGGGCCATCTCCAGTTTAACCCGAAAGGCACCGGGGTCTATTATCAGAACCCGGTCAAAGGCCATGACCGCGGTTTCGTAATCACCCAGCTCAAAAGCAGTGCGTCCTAGATAGAAGTTGAGTTCAGGATTCGCGGGATTATTTCTGAAAGCCTTCAACAGTTTCTCCCGGGCCTTCCGGTATTTTCCGGCTTTGAAAAGCTCCTCTGCCTTGTGCAGAAGATCGCCGGAGGCCCGGACCTGCCCTGGTGAGTACCAGACAGAGAGCAGACAGAAGATAAGAATAAAGACCAACCGCCTTAAAAAGGCTCTATCCATTGATGCCTTTTCTGAAATTGATAATTTCAGAAAAGAACCTTCACCAGTCAGCAAAAGCACTCGGCTTAACATTTTCATATTGCTGGTTTTCATGAAAATTTTCCAGGCCGCAAATATGCCCCGCCCTGGTCATGGCCGGGTATGGATGTTAAGAGAGGTCTCGTAAAATTCCGCCGCTTCATCAACATCTGTTTTACCCTCACGGGACTGTATCTTAATGCCCCGGCTTTGAGCGGTTATTCCGGATCTGTTTCCTTCCAACATATAGACAGACCCCATGTCCTGTCTGTCGGTTCACCCGGCCCAGCGGTCTGGTGGAGGCATACAAGGTTATCTTTTCCTCGCCGAATGGAGGAGCCACGGTTAACGAGTACTGATCTTTTCCGGAAGACAGACAGAAGGTCACTTTCTCATCATGTCCGAAGCAGGTGTTACTTCAGCCTTGATGACAATCCGGTAACTTTCGCCGAGACGGGGATCGTTCAGCCAGCGGCTTTCCATTTCTTCCAGGATAGTTACCACTGCCTCGGAACAGGCCTTGACCAAGTCTTTCTTCAGGGTAAAGTCTTCCACTTCCGTAGAGCTTTTAATATAGGCAGCCGCCTTTTCCGCTGCGTTATGCCTGGCCAGACTGCGGGCCTGGGCCATGGTTTCATTACGGCTCTTATTATTGCCCAGAGCGGCCACTCCTTCGCCGGTGGTGATTATGGAGTTGGCGGCCAGACCCGTTCCCGGCCACGTTAGACCCAGACAGATGACAGCCAGAATGACCAGCACCATTTTGGCCGCCGCAGTCTTTTTGGTAAAATTTGCAAGTGCCCCGAATATCTCCACCATGAACGTCTCTCTCCTGTTGTCCTGTCCCGAGTATGAGACTACCTGAATTAATTACCGATCTACCATTATCTGTTTGAAATAGTGCCATTCAAGTGTATAATAACTGCAAATGTAAAGCAAGAAAAAATCCGGGAGCCGTTTTCATACCGGTCATTGTTCAACATCTTTAAAATGTTGCTGACAAAGTGTATAGGCTGGGCAGGCTGAAGATCCAGAGCAGGCCTTCCGGGACCAGAATTCTGGTCAACGGCCGATTCAGGGGTACTGCCCCGGTGGAGATTTCCGACCTGAAACCGTCCCTCCCGCACCTACATTGACCCAAAGACCGGTATGGAGTTCGTCTGGGTGGAAGGAGGGTGTTACAAGATGGGTTGTGGCAGCTGGACAAATAAATGCGATAATGATGAGAAGCCGGTGCACGAGGTCTGCCTGGACGGTTTTTATATGGGAAAGTACGAGGTTACTCAGGGACAGTGGCTGAAAGTTGAGGAGAATAATCCTTCTTATTTTAGAGAGTGTGGCTCAGACTGTCCGGTAGAGGGCGTGTCCTGGCGTGAGGTGAGAGATTTTATCGAAAAATTAAATGTCATGTCACAAGCAGCTTACCGTCTTCCCACAGAAGCTGAATGGGAGTTTACCGCCCGCAGCGGCGGCAAACCGGAGAAGTACGCCGGCGACAATGATGCCGACCAGGTAGCCTGGTATTCCGGCAACAGCGACGGACGCAGCCACCAGGTCGGAACCAGGGCCCCCAACGGCCTGGGGCTTTATGACCTGAGCGGCAACGTCTGGGAATGGTGCATGGACTGGTATGACAGTGACTACTATGACAACAGTCCCCGCTACAACCCCCGGGGTCCTTCCTCGGGTTCATCCCGGGTTTTTCGAGGCGGCTCCTGGTACCGGAAATCTGAGTGGGCCCGGACTACCAACCGTTACTGGAGCAAGCCCGGCAACTCCTTCAGCAACCTCGGATTCCGGCTTGTCCTTCCTCGGGACAGATAGGCGAGCGGCCAAGGCAAGAGACCGTTAGCCGTCATGGCCCAGTCTTATGCTGTTCCCTTCCACTTCCAGGACCTGGAGCAGATTGTCTTCTACCTTCAGCTGATCCAGGTGCTCAGCAAGGCGCATGGTATTACAGGTCAGCCAGCCGACCACTAATTCTGCTCTGCCCCGGAGATAGTCCCTTTGGTTTACCCTTTGGACACCGTTAATATCCTCCAGGGCCGTTTGTATCTTTTTCAGGGCGGAAAAGCTGATTTTTTCAATAGTAACGGTGACATCGTGAGGATTATAACAGGCATCCAGCCAGCTCTGGATGATTTTTTCGGAGAGTTCTCCGGATAACCTTTCCGCCGCTTTTGCCATGGCTTCCTGTGTCCCATGGCTGAAGCTGTGGTGAAAGACATCCGCTTCAGCCATGGCAGAGGCCAGAATGCGTCCGGTTGAAGTCTCGTACACTTCAACAGTAAGGGTTGCACCATAAGAGTGCATTCCCCCCTTGTCAGGGGAAGGGCCGTTATCCTCGGCCAGGGCCTGGCAGTTGATCATGATCTGGGCAATGGCGCTGGCTGCTTCCAGGGCCCGACCCAGGTTATTACCTGTGGCTGACATAAGTTTGGCTTCTCTCTGGTGCTTTGCACTCAACGCCGCGAAATCGGTAACCCGGAATCCTTTATCTATGAGGATCCTGGTGATGGTTTCTTCCACTGTGGTAAGTCCGCTGGTAAAAAGATTGTTATCTTTACCCACTGTTTTCTGCTCCACTCTGGCAACCAGAGTAGGGTAATTAAGGCGGGGCAAAATATCGCAGAGAATGGCCACGTCGTCTGCCAGGGTCATTTTCTCCACCCGGGCCTTTATTGTTGCCCGGCAGATATCATTACACTCCCGGGAAAGAATTTCATAGTCCTTTACGTACCCTTTGACCCGGGTAAGGATCCTGTCCCGGATCAGGGTCATATTCTCCACCATGGTCTCGCTGGAGATCATGGCGCCCAGTTCTTTCTGAACAGCATTGCGCTGAGCATCGTGAACTGCTTCCCCGGGAGTTTCCCCTGATCCTTCGGCAACCACTCTTTCAACAGCGTCAGCCTGATGCGGGGTTGTAGCAAGAACCAAAGATATAAATGTTCCCATAATAAGCAGGAACAAACAGTCGTGAAAGTTGACGGGGTTTTTCATAATTTTTTAAGGATTCTCTTTGAAGGTTAAAACATAAAAAAATCTACTGAATTCATATGCGTACACTGTCCAGCACCTTTTTGACCATTGCGGCCATCTCTGATTTGATAACCGGTTTCATAAGAAAGCCTTTGACCCCAAGGGCGGCAGCATTCTCCTTGTCGATTTTTTCACTGAAGCCGGTACAGATAATGATGGGAATATCCGGTTTAACCGCAGTCAGTTCCCGAACCAGTTGTTCTCCGGTCATATCCGGCATCGCCATGTCAGTAATAACCAGATCGAATGAGTCGGGATTTGCTTCGTTTGACTTTTTTCTCTAATTCTCCATATGACGGCTTTTCAGACATAACGCTACCCAAGCCAATTCCATCACTAATTACCCAGTATGAAGAATAATCCGTCCTGATTCCACCTGTCAACATAAAAACCTGAATCCAGGCTGATCAGGGTTTATCCCTTGAATAGTTTTCGTTTAATAATTAGGGTATTAAAATTAGGGTATTAAACTAATGGGCATTATCCCGGTAATTACCGGAAACTGCAATTACTGCAAATGAAAAGAAATTATAAAAGGAGGCAGACATGGAAAAAGTATTGGCGCGTTACTGGTGGTCTTTTTATGTCCGCGGTATTATAGCGATACTGATCGGTCTTATTGCCATATTTTTACCCGAGGTTACCCTGGAAGTGCTTGCTGTTTTAATCGGGGCCTTTTTCCTGGTGGATGGCATATTCTCCATTGCCGCCAGTTTCGGGTCCAGAAGGAGCAGTGGTGAACGCTGGTGGATTTTTGTCCTGGAAGGTATTGTCGGCGTGGTTATAGGAATAATGACTTTTATCTGGCCGGAAGTCACAGTTATGGCCCTGGTCCTGCTCGTATCCGTCTGGGCCCTTATTACCGGCATCCTGGAAATAATTGCCTCGGTTAAACTGCGCAGGCTGATCGAAAACGAATGGCTTTTGACTTTTACCGGCATTCTTTCCATACTTTTCGCCCTGATTCTGGCGATCAGTCCCGGTGCAGGCGCATTTGTGCTGGTATGGCTTTTGGGTCTTTATGCCATCTTCTTCGGCATCCTTCTTATCTTTTTTGGCCGCAAGCTCAAGAAAATTGAATTCTGATACAGCATCTTGATCCGAACAAGATGCCCTAATTCCCTAAAATGCCCTTCAGGGTTTCATTGAGCATTTTCTTGGCCGGTTCTCCCTGGTCTTTACCCTCTCCCTCCTGCGGTGAAGACTGGTCGAAAATTTTTTCCTGCAGTTTTTTCTTGATCTCCTGTCCGGCTTTTTCCTTTAACTGCTGCTGGACTGCCGAGGTGTCGAAACCGAAATGCGGGTCAGAGAGGCTGCCGCCGACTTTCAGCGGCAGTTGAGCCCAGCCCTGGTCATCCTTGATGAACCGGGTAACAGCCCCGCTGTCATCAAGCCGGCCGGCATACTCAGGCGAAAGGCGGGCATCGAGTGACAGATCCAGTGAACCGTCAAGGCCGACCGTCCCTGTCGGATGCATCTTTACGTTGCTGCCGGAAAAATCACTGTCAATCTGCAGCTTGCCTTTCTCAATGGTATATTCCCCCTTTAGTTCACTGAACTTCAGGACGCGCAGCTTTTCCAGATCCAGAAAATCGGCCAGTCCCTTGACCAGGCCGGCGCCGGTAATTTTGCCATTTAGAAGCCGCAGATCACCATGACCGGATAGGTTTCTCCTGATCACCTCAGCCCGGACTCCCTGCCCCTGGGCCTTGAGATCCAGAAAGAGCTCGCCGAAAACGGTGTCGGCTGCTTTGGGGGCAAAGGCGCTGACAAAGGGGTTGGCCCTGATGGCCTTGAGATTGACATCAGCCTGATAATCCAGGCCTTTACGGCCGAGATCAATACGGGCGGTTTTGGTAAAATTGCCGCCGGCGATTTCACCTGTCATATGTTCCAGGGTCAGGACGTTGTTCTCGAGGCGATAGGCCAGATCAAAGCCTTTCACTTCCAGCCCCTTGTAAAGAGCGCTATCAATAAATACGCTGCCTGCAGCTTTAACCGGGATCTCGAAGGGGCCGATTTCGCTTTTCTCCTTTTTCGCGGTTTTCTCAGGACGCTTTTTCCCTGTACCTGCCTGAGCGGATGCTGTTTTCAACAGGGGATCGACTTCAAACCGTTCGGAAGTTATGGTGCTGTTTACTGTAATTATTTTGCCGAAAAGATTAGCGGCTTTAAGATCAATATCCGCCCTGTTATCTCCCGCTTTGAGACTCAGATCCCGGGAAGAAAGGGAATCTCTCTTCAGGTCAATTTTTCCGCCTAGTTCCGGCCGGATTTCTGCTTTCCCGGCCTGAACCGAAGCCAGCTCTATTATCCCCTGTTCCAGTAATTTTTCGGGCTCAGCGACCGGGCCGGAAAGATCGAATTCGGCGCTGACAGTACCGGCCGGATCCAGGGAGGATATATTTTTGACCAGAGATTCGGGTACTGCAGCCAGGGCCTGGGAAAGCTTGAGGTCCGGAAGTTTTACAGTCAGATCTAGACGCGGGGCAGAGCTGTAATCACTGACTTTGCCGGCTGCCTCCAGCTTGATCCCGTTCAGATCAGCGGCCGCCCTGGTAAGTTCCAGAACCGCCCCTTTAAGGTCGGAAGACAGATCGTAGTCAAGAGAGGCACGGGCCCCGTGGACAGGGGCATTTTCCATGGCATCAAGAGTCAGGTCGATCTGGCTCAGGACTATATTGCCCCGGGAAGAAACCCGGTCCATTCCCCCCTCGGCCCGGAGATCAAGACCAAGCTTGAGCGAACCGAGCCTGCCCGGCAAGCTCTCCCGGAAATAAGGCTCAAAGGAGGTCAGGTCAAAATCCGAGAGCGCTACTTCGGCTGATCCACGAGGGCCCCGGAGATCGATTTCTCCTTTGACCTTTAGAGGGGCCTCCTTGAGACGGGCCTTAACCGAATAGGGAAAACTCTTGTCCAGGGAGATGTCAGTGGCCTTTACCACCAGATCATCGAATTTGTAACTGTAAGGAGACTGCTTGCTTATGGCATGATCCAGGAAGGAAAGTTCGCCCTGAGAGACGGCCAGGCGGGAGACAAGCAGGTTGATCGGAGGACCGCCGCCCGCCTTCTTTGCCGGGGCGGTGGTTTTTTCCTGCTTGCCTCCTTCTAACAGATCACTGAAATTAAAGGTACCGTCGCTATTCCGGGTTACCCGGATCTTCGGCCCTGCCAGGCGTATTTCATCGACCACGACTTTCATGAAAAGAAGAGGTAAGAATTGATAGCGCAGCTCTACTTCATCGACGGCCACAAAGTTTTCCGTCCCCTCCTGTTCCTGGACCGTCAGATCCCTGAGGATGATTCCCGAAAACAGGCTTATCTCGATATCGCCCAAAGCGACCTCGCGCTGCAGAGTCTTTTCAGCAATGGGCAGCACCGTGGTCCGGACTCGTTCCGGAGTAATCAGAAAATTGGCCAGCAGGACAACCGCGATAAGCAGAACGATAACAACGCCGGCGGCGATGCCGCCTATCTTGATCAACTTTTTCATTTTTTTTCCCTTGATTTTGTCTAATTTCCGGCTTCCCGGAAATTACTCATTTACTCCTTCCCCCGAAAACTTTTTTCAGGATCTCTGTTGATCTTGCTGCAGGATTGTTGCGTATTTCCTGCTCTTCTCTGCCCAGGAGAAAAAACAGTCCTTCCATGGTTTCTTTGGTAATATAATGATCAAGATCAAATCCGGTCTGGGAAACAAGGGTGCGGATTGACGGACTTTCGGTAAGGTCCTTATAGGCACTGGTAACGCCCACGCTCTTGGTTTGGGCAGATATAACCGGCTGAAACTCATCATAAATATCCTCCCAGGTTTTTTCCCGCAGGTATTGGGTAGCAGCAGTCTCTCCGCCCTGCCAGACTTTTTCGACATCCTTTAAGCCCATATTTCTGACCGCCTGGCCAAGTATTGGCAGCGCCTTCTCCGAGGCTTTTTCAGCGGCGGTATTCATCGTGTTTTCAAAGGTATCTGCCTGGCCGGATAGACCGATATAACGAAGTTTGTCTTTGATGGCTGCGATGTGTTTTGGCGGGGGAATGTGGATGGAAGGGTTGGTGTTGAACCCCCCTTCCCGGGAGGCCTGTTTAACCGCTCTCTCAGCGCTGACCTGCAGCGCTTCTTTTATGCCGGCGGTAATTTCATCTTTGGAAAGAGAAGTACTGACAGTTTTTTCAGAGCCGCCCGATAAAAAACCGGCAGTTTTGTTGACAATATCTCCAAATCCTGCCCCGGAAACACGGGGAACTAGGATTAACATCATAAAAAAGAAAATGGTTCGTTTCATCAAATTCACCCTCCCTTTTTATTTCAAGTAAGGCTCCCGGCTTTTTTATCAGTACAATCCGCGCTCCCTGTTATTTTTAACCACTTATTACAAGGCTATCAAATCTGAAACAGAAAGTAAAAGGATATTATATTATATTATGAAATCTTTACTCTTCAGGGGGAGTAGAACCGTTATTTTCCTCGTTATAGTTTTTTTTCTCCAGCTTACGCTGCTTCTTATCCTCTTTCTTTTTTTTCTTTGCCAGTTCTTTCTGGCGCTTTGCAAATGAATAATTATTTCTTGCCAAAGTTAAATCCTTATTCTGAATAACTTGTTCGACCCGGGAAGGGGGAATAAAAAAACCCCGCAAGAAGCGGGGTCTTCCAGGTCAATTCCAGTTCTTACTGCTGGACAACTTTTTCAGCAGCAAGGCCTTTGGGGCCGTCAACCACTTCGAAGGTCACCCGGGCGCCCTCCTTTAGGGATTTAAAGCCTTCACTCTGTATGGCGGAATGATGAACAAATACATCTTTACCACTGTCCTGTTCAATAAAACCAAAACCCTTTGAATCATTAAACCACTTTACTTTACCTTCAACCATCTTTTACTTCTCCTTGAACTCAGGTTCCGTGAAGGAACCTCTTTTTGTGTAGGGCCGGGGCATCACCGTGACACCTCGACCGGGAGTCTGGACATCCAGACAAAACTTTTTATCTTTTTTCCTTTATTGTTTTCATCACCCCACTATAAAAACCACAAATTAATTCAGCTTGAAAAGCAAACCTTAAACTGCAACGAGGCGCAAATACCGGTCTGACATAGGCATGACCAGAATTTATACTGATTTTTACAGGTTAAGTGAGCAGCAGGAACCAGTCGGCAACGGCCGATGCGGGGAAACCCTCAGGGTAGGAAAGGTATATTTCTGAAGGGAATTTGCTTCTACTTAATGTGGTTTCAAACAAGTTACACTACTGTTCAGGGATTGTAAAGAGAATAGTTCAAAAATTTTATATTTCAAAATGGGTGAAGCATGTTTTTAACCAGACGAAAGTCATCCCTGATGTTCTTTTTCGCCTCCGGGAAACGCATGGCTGCAGCCGGGTGGTAAGTGGGAACGAATATCCGGCCCTTTATATCCCGCAACTGACCATGCAAACTGCGCAGGTTCGTCTTTTCCCTGAAAACCCAGTTAACGGAAACCCTGCCCAGCAGAACCACGATATACGGGTTGACCAGTTCGATCTGGTCTTTAAGCCACAACTTCCCGCAGGTCTCTATCTCTACATCATGCGGCCTGCGATTTTTTGGAGGCCGGCACTTGACTATACTGGTGATATAAGTGTTCCGGCGGTCCCAGCATATTTCGGCAAAAAGCTCGTCCACAAAGTTACCGGCCCGGCCGCAGAAAGGCCTGCCCAACTCGTCTTCCCGGGCGCCCGGTGCCTCGCCGATCAGCATCAGCCGCGCCCCCGGGCTGCCTGCCCCGGGTACGGCATGGGTGCGGTCCCGATGGAGAGGACAGGCGGTACAGGCCCTGATCTGTTCATGCAATTTTTTAAGCCGCCGCTGATTGCTGCGGATTATTACATGGTCTTCCATTCCTACTTGCCGGAGTCAGCGTCTTTTAAAATGCTGTAACACCCCTCATAACGCATTAATCAAATTATAACTTTTAAAAAGTGACCAACTTGTCGACCTCCATGGTAATTTCATACAGGTCATCCATCCAGCCAATCGGGCAAGTGCTTGATCCCTCCAGACCGTGGGATTTCATACAGACGCCTCAGACATAAAAATCACCCTCAAACTGGTTGATTTGCCCCATTACATCGAACTTCCCGTTTCCCGCCTGTTCAAAACAAACACCTTTGCCAAGCATGAACACGCTGATTTCATCGCCTTTTTTAACTCCCACGTTTGCCAGCCGCATGGCATTATAGATAGTTTCGCCGTCATCGGTACTGATAATAAACAATACTTTCATTTTCCCCTCCTTGTCAGAATCTTTTGGGACAAAGTGATAACAAGCCGCTTTCTCAGTGATCCGCTCTAAAGGCAATTCTTATCACTTTTTCCATAATTTAAAATCAATCTCCATTATCAACAATCCCTAATATAGCCATATTACAATAAACAGTAAATCCTGTGGTTTATCCGGATAATGAATATCCTTGAATGCCCTGTTTTGCCCTTGAACAAAACGACCCGCCCCCCACCGCCTTAAAAAAAGACAGCTGATCAGGCTTTTTATCTAGGTAATTACTTCCGGCAGCATATAAGCTTACTTTTTCCTGACGGCGTATGGCTCAATGTCACCGACGAAAAAACCTGTTGAAAAGGCCTGAGACCGGAGGCCACAAACTCTTTGGCATCAGCGGATCCCATAGCCAGGAGCCGAAGCCGGAACATTAACTTGATCAGGGGCTTTGTAGGCACCTCGTGTTCCATGATGAGCACAACACCATCTTCACGGACCACCCGTTTCATTTCATGAAGGGCCTCGGGCCGATCTTCCCCTTTCAGCTCATACAGCGCATGGGAACAGCTGACTGCATGGAACATGTCATCTGCGAATGGCAGGCGGACAGCGTTTCCCTGAATAAACGTTACACGTTCAGCCGGGTCCTTCTGCCGGGCTGCGACAAGCATGCCGTGTGAGAAGTCACAACCGATGAAAGTCCCTTCAGGATCGAGGTTGGCAAAAGCCAGCAGTACGCCCCCCGTTCCGCAGCAGATATCAAGTACCCGGGGTCTTGCAACATGATCCAGCCCGGCATTCTCTGCCAGAAACGAACGGGTACCGGACTCGTCTTTGCGGGCGTGAAGCGCAATAAACCGGTCGTAAAAGTGGGAGAAAAAATCATAGTATCGTCGTCGCCAGATTCTGGATTGATTTTTCATTTAGGGATGTTTTTAGTTAAGGCGTAGAAACCCTTGCCCTCTGGGCAAGGTAAGTGTTCAGTGGCTCTGCCAACTGGACATTCCTGATTAAAATTTGTTACTCCAAGGCCGAGTTGCCCCCAAAGACAACGAAAGCCAAGGAGTAACAAATGAGCAGATTTAATAAACTATCACAAACGATTTGGCATTGCCAATATCACATTGTCTGGGTTCCTAAATACCGTTATCGTATACTCGAAGGTCGGATACGAGAAGATATAACGGATTATATACGATCTTATTCTGATCAACAGCACTGTGAAATAATTGAGCTGAATGTTCAAAGAGATCATGTGCACCTATTGGTGATGATACCTCCCAAGATTTCAATATCTGAATATGTTGGTGTAATTAAAGGGAGGACAGCAATTCGCATATTAAACAAGTATAAAAAGCTCAAAAGAAAACCCTATTGGGGTAATCATTTTTGGGCACGAGGTTATTGTGTGGATACCGTCGGTCTTGATTCCGATATGATTCGCAAATATGTCAAGTATCAAGAGACTCAAGAGAAACGCGCGGAGCAATTGAGTCTGTTTTAACGAATAACATTTGGGGCAACTCACCGTGCCCCCTCAGGGGGCATCGGCAAAGTAATCCCCTTCAAGGGGTTATCAATACCGGCCCCTCTGGGGCCGGATATTTATTTTGTTAAAAAGATTAAGAGGACTGCAGCAGCCGGGCCACATCTTCCCGGGTCAGGTCGTGCCAGTGCTGGTAGGCATTGGCCACGGCAAAAGGGCCGGCCTCCTGGATATGCAGGCTAATGACCGCATCTGCTGCGTGTTCCACTCTGCGGACAGAGCTCAAGGGAGCTGTGGGCACGGCCACCACCACTTTGCGGCCCCCGCGGTTCCGGACTGTTTCCATGGCTGCAAGCATGGTGAACCCCGAGGCCAGACCGTCGTCGGTCAGGATGACCGTCTGGCCTGAAAAATCAGGCAAAGGCCTGTTATTGCGAAACAGCCGTTCCCGGACTTCGAGCTCCCGCTGGACCTTGTCGATCTGGGCGTCGATCTCCTCCTGCCGCAGACCGAGCCGGTGAACCAGGTCACGGTTTAACATGGTCTCACCGCCGCTGGCCACGGCCCCGAATCCGGCTTCAGTGTTCCCCGGGATCTGGATCTTGCGAACGATAAGACAGTCGAACGGCAGCTTCAGCCTCCTGCTCACCTCGATCCCTACCGGAACTCCTCCAGCCGGTATGGCCAGCACAACCGAGCTGTCCAGCCCCTCATACTCAGAAGCCATGAATTCCCCCAGGGACCTGCCGGCCTCGAACCGGTCCCTGAATATAGAATGCCTGTTCCGCAGGCGCACATCCTCATGTATTTCAGTCATATTTTTTTAACTGGTCGTGGTTCACGGGTGATAAAAATCAAGCTGTTTTCTCCTTTTTTACTATAACACGTCCAAATGTCTCAAGACAATCTGTATGCCGATTAGAATTAAAATAATACCGCCGACAATCGAGACACCCTGGCCGAATTTAACGGATAAATAGGTACCAAGTTTTATTCCGGCCAGTGTCATAATTGAGGCCACAATACCGATTATGACGGCCGGGATAAAAATATCCCCTCTGATGACACCAATACTGAATCCTACGGCCAGGGCGTCAATACTGACTGCCAGTGAGAGCGTGATCAGGGAAAGTCCCCGTGTTACGTCTTTTGAAATATGGGTAATTTCACTGTGCCGAGCATCCAGGATCATCTTTATCCCAATAGTTGATAAAACAGCCAGGGCAATCCAGTGGTCAAAAACTTCGATATATTTAACGATTTTCGACCCGGCAAACCAGCCGATGATGGGCAATAAAAACTGAAAAAGCCCAAAATGGAACGATAATCTGAATTTCTGTCCGGTTGACAGTCTCCCTAAAAAAGCAGCGACGGCAATCGCCACGGCAAAGGCATCCATCGCCAGGGCAAAAGCAATGAGAATAACATATAACCCATTCATTATATACTTACTCAACTTTCCGACTTAATTTATCTATTTGATACAACGCAATAATTTCCCGTAAGGCAGTGGTACTTAGCAGATGGTGTGCCCATTCAGGAACATTGCGCAGTGTTTGTTAGCGGCTTTTGGCGAAGCGAATGGATGATTCGTCACTTTCCTTACCATAACGTACCGGAAGTGCGGTCAACGTTAAAAATTTCAACTGCCTGAGCGAGGCACGAGCGAGTTTTGAAATTTTAGCGAAGCGAGCCTTAGAGCCACTCAAACACGGAGCCGTTCCTGAATTGGTATGCCATCTGCATGAAATCATACTGTTTTTCTCAAGTCGGAAAGTTGAGATACTTATTTTACCTGCTTTTTTGAGCAGTTTTTCAAATTGAGTTCCAGGTAAGTTTGACCGGGCGCAGCCACTTCCATACTTCCACGCCAATCAATGTTAATGCTGATACGGCAATTATCATTATCCATTGGGAGGATGTTATTGACACTGTGTGGAAAGGGGTCTGCAAAACCGGTAGGTAAATAACAAGGAGCGTCATAATTATTGATGCTAGAATTCCGATGATCAAAGGCTTGTTCCCCAAAAAATCCATTCTGAATATTGACAGTTCAAAAGATCTGCAATTCAAGCCGTTGAAAAGCCTGGAAAATATCAAGGTCGCAAAAAATATACTGGTAGCCTCTTCTGCTGCTGCTCCTTGGTCAAGAATATAGATAAACAGCCCAAGACAGGTTATACCGATCCAGACTCCAACCGAAAAGATAAAGACAGTAGTATTTTTATTAAGTATGCCTTCCTTGACATTCCTGGGCACTCTCTCCATAATTCCTTTCTCAACCGGTTCAACACCGATGGCGATTGCAATCAGCCCATCCATGAGGAAATTAATGAACAGTATCTGCACTGCCATCAATGGCATTGGAAGAGCTGCCAAGAGTGCTATGGTTAGGGCAAATACGGTTCCCAGATTTCCGCTGAGCAGATATGCCAGATATTTGCGGATATTTTGAAATATACTTCTTCCTTCTTCAACTGCAGACACGATTGATGCGAAGTTGTCATCGGTAAGGATCATCTCGGAGGCTTCTCTGCTGACATCGGTACCCTTGAGTCCCATTGCCACGCCTATATCGGCCTTTTTCAGGGCCGGTGCATCGTTAACCCCGTCACCGGTCATTGCCACGATGTTGTCTTTCTTCATCAGCGAAGATACAATACGCAATTTATGTTCGGGTGATATTCTGGCATAAACTTCTGTCTCGTCAGTAACCTGATCAAGTTCGTCATCAGTCATTCTTTCAATATCCTGTCCTTGAAGCGATTTGCCCTTCCTGGCAATTCCCAGCTCTTTCGCGACAGCTACGGCCGTGGTTATATGATCGCCGGTTATCATAATCGAACGTATAGAAGCATGTTCACAAGTTTTAATCGCTTCTCTGGCTTCAGGCCGGGGGGGATCGATCATGCCGATAAATCCGATAAAAGTCATTTCCTCCTGGGCCGATTTATCCGGTATATCGTTGTCACAGATTTTATAAGCAATACCCAGTACTCGCAAGGCATCCCGGCTCATTTGTTCTGCGGCATCCATCAGCCTGGATCTTACTTCTTCGGTCAGCTCTTTCGCCTCTCCATTCATCCATATATACCTGGATGAATAGAGCAGAACTTCCATAGCCCCTTTGGTATAGGCTATTATCCCGTTTTCGGTGTTATGAAACGTTGTCATCTTTTTAGTCTCAGAGGAAAACGGAATTTCGTTAATCCTCGGAATTGAACCCTTAATTTCTTCACTGTCGATACCAAGCTTTTTAGCAGCAACAATAATTGCCCCTTCGGTGGGATCTCCAACAATATCCCATCTGCCGTTGCTTTTGTTGAGTACCGTATCACTGCAGAGTGTGCCTGCAGTTAAAAGAAATCTCAGATCCTCAGTAGAAGGTTCTGAAATATTTTTTCCGTCTGATTTTATTACCCCCTCGGGGTTGTATCCCGACCCTCCAAGGTCATAAGTTTTCCCGTCTACGAAAATTCTCCGGGCAGTCATTTGATCTTGAGTCAGCGTGCCGGTCTTATCGGAGCAGATTATATTAGTAGCTCCCAGGGTCTCAACAGCCTGGAGTTTTCTTATCAGCACTCTGCGTTTCACCATTCTGCGCACACCAAGGGCGATACTTATGGTTACAACCGCTGGAAGAGCTTCGGGAATGACCGCAACCGCCAAGGCAACTCCCCAGACGAACATCTCGATAATTTCATTGCCCCGGTAAATTCCGAGTAGGCTGATAAAAATAGCCAATATTATTGAAAAAATTCCAAGCTTTTTTCCTAATTGATCTAAGTTGTTCTGAAGCGGGGTTTTCCGTTTTTCCGTAGATTTGATCAGTGTAGCGATCCTTCCGAGCTCAGTTTGCATTCCGGTGGCTACAACTACTGCTTCTCCGCGCCCGTAAGTAACATCTGTTCCTTTATATGCAAGGTTTATTCTGTCGCCGACGGTCAGGTCTTCTTCTAAACTTTTGTCGGTTTTTTCTACCGCGTGTGATTCTCCGGTGAGAGCGGACTCATTTACCTTCAGGTTTTGAGATGAAATTAATCTTGCATCAGCGGGTACTTTATCGCCCGTGGATAAGACTATTATATCTCCGGGAACTAACTGTGGGGAAGGAATACACTTCTGCTCGCCGTTTCTCTTTACTGTGGCTGTGGGTGCCGCCAGCTTCTGGAGCGTTTCAATGGCTTTTCCCGCCTGGTACTCCTGGAAAAAACCGAGTACACCGGCTAAAATCACTATAACTATTATAGCGATGGCTTCTACAGGTTGGCCAGCTATGGCAGATGCAATTGCCGCAACAATTAAAATGATAATAAGCAGACTGAAAAACTGTTCTAAAAAAAGCCTATACCAGGGTGTCTTTTTTTCACCTTCGATCTCGTTTCTGCCATATTTCTCAATTCTGCTTGATGCCTTTTCCTCGGACAGGCCTTCCTTGGATGTGTCTAAATCTGAAAAAATTTCCTGAATATTTTTAATATGCCAAAGGGGAATGGATTTCTTCTGGTCTGAGTTGATTTTATTCATTTATTTCCATGCAGTAGATTATAGAAAACTTTTTAATAGTAATTCATAAATTTTTAGACTAAATAAAAATTTAGATAATATCAGTGCGTTGGCGGGGTTAAATCATTTCGTATAGTGAAGGTTCTAACTTGTCCTGTCAAGATAAAATCTCCTTAAACAGCTTTGGCTATGTTTTAATCAGCCTTAAGCCCTTTTTCGAGGTAGTGGCAATGATGACTAAGCGGCAGTCATGTCCGGTCTTAAGCAGACCAATTATGTATTGATATGACTGGAAAAAGTATAGTTGTCAAAATCCGGCAGATTCAGTACAATGGAACACTGAAGCTGATTTGATTATCAGGTCTCTCCTGGATCATGGGATGTCTCCGTAGAATTGCGTATGAAGATTAAATCCTTCCTCAGCAGGAAATGCCAGCTTTTCAGTATAATGACGGGCTTATGTCTTTTGGTGATAATTGTCGGGTACTACTATTATCAGAATGAGGCCGGCAAGATACGTCAGGAAAAAACAAGATATCTGAATACCATTTCCCAGCTGAAAATAGAACAGATCTCAAACTGGTACCGGGATGAGCTGCATGACGCGCGCGTTATTTCCCAAAACAGATTTCTGGGGAGACTGATTACCGCATGGTTTGACAGTTCCACTCCGGATTCCCAAATGTTATTGAACGAGTATCTGCATTCGCTGAGGCGGGAACATGATTTAAAAGAAGTATTAATTGCATCGCCGGCCGGTGATCTGTTACTCGCGACCAACAAAACCTACCAGGCACTGCACAGCTTTCTTGTGTCGGAAATAAAAAAAGCCGCACAGAAAAACTCAACTATATCGACGGGATTGTACCGCTGCGATGTTCACAATATGGTTCATATTGATTTCCTGTCACCGGTGTTTAATGAAAACAACAAGCTCTTGGCAATTGTTGTTTTTCAAATGGACCCACGTAATCATCTTTATCCCCTTATACGTTTTTTGCCTGTAGTCAGCAAGACGTTTGAAACATTAATTGTCCGAAAAGACGGGAACAGTGTTCTTTTCCTAAACGAACTGCGTCATCTGGACGATACAGCCTTAAACCTCCGAATCCCGTTGACCGAGAAAAAAGTTTCTGCGGTCCAGGCTGTACTGGGACATACGGGACTCTGGAAAGGAGAAGACTACCGCGGTGTTAACGTGTTATCGGAAATCAACCCGGTTCCCGGTACCCCCTGGTTTATGATCGCCAAGATGGACGAAAAAGAACTCCTTCAGGAGCTTTATCCGAAAATATTTTATATTTTGCTGATTACCCTGTTGCTTATCTTTTTTATTGTTACTGGTCTGTCCCTGATTTACAGCTACCGTCAAAAAAATGTATATAAACAATTATGGCAATATCAGGAAGAGTTTAAAGTTATCCTGTACAGCATAGGAGATGGTGTCATCACGACTGATAGCTCCGGCCGGATTCAACACATGAATCTGGTAGCACAGAATTTGACCGGATGGGGAGAAAAGGAAGCCGTGGGTCAGAACTCGGAAAACGTCTTCAAGGTTATTAATGAAGAAACGCACAAGGCTGTAGAGAATCCATTTCAACAGGTTTTACGAGAGGGGAAAATAATTGATTTGGCAAATAATAGTCTGTTACTCTCAAAAAACGGGAAAACCACACCCGTTGCTGACAGCGGAGCGCCGATCAGGGATGAAAAAAATGTCATAACCGGCGTAGTGCTGGTGTTCAGAAATCAAACCGAGGAGCGTTTGGCACAGAATGCACTTTTAAAAAGTGAACAGCAATTTAAAAGTGTTTTTGAGCATTCAACTGTTGGTTATTCTTTGACTTTAACGGATGGACGTCTGTACCGGGTCAACGAATCGTTTTCAAATATGCTGGGATATACAAAACAGGAACTTTTAGAGAAAAGCTTAGAGGATATTACCCACCCTGACGATCTATCAAAAAGCAGAGAATGTGTTCGTGCCGTATTGTCAGGGGAAAAAAACAGCTGTAAACTGGAAAAGCGCTATTTTCACAGGAACGGCCATGCGGTTTGGGCGCTTATGAGCACTACACTTCAGCGTGACCGCCACAATGCTCCACTGTATTTTATAACCAGTATTGTTGATCTTACCGAACATAAAAACACAGTACAATCTTTACGGGAAAGTGAGCAGCGCTTTTCAACCCTTTTTTATTCCAATCCAATTCCT
Organism: Desulfobia sp.; assembly: GCA_046497465.1. Lineage (GTDB taxonomy): Bacteria > Desulfobacterota > Desulfobulbia > Desulfobulbales > SURF-16 > JAWLDV01. Next base: position 28,995 of record JAWOFO010000059.1, on the reverse strand, counting down.
GCTTCTCTGACTCTGGTGAAAAACTCGACATATACAGATGTCAATGATGCCTGGTGTGAATTTATGGGATTTTCCAAAGAGGAGGCTATCGGATATACACCGGAAGAGCTGAATATATTTGATATCGAAACAGTGAACAGGCTTCGGAATTTATATAACAGAGAGGGTACTCTGAAAAATATTGAAACCACAATCAACACAAAAAGAAATGGGAAAAAAGATATTCTCGTTTCAATTGAAAATCTGCAGATTGGCGGTGAAATATATAAAATAAATCAGATTGTCGATATCACCGATCGCAATCGACAGGAAAAAGAATACCGGCAATTGATTGACGGAATGAACGATACCGCATTTGTAATCAATTTTGATGGAAAATTTATCGAAATCAATGAGTCAGCCATTAAAAAGCTCGGATATCAAAGAAACGAATTGCTGAGCATGGGGGTGACAGACCTTGACCCTTACCTGTCCTCTGAGCGCATCAAGGCGCTCATGCAGAAAATAAAATCGAATGCACGTCAAATTTTTGAAACTGAGCATAAAACCAAAAACGGTGAAATTATTCCTGTAGAAATCAGTTCCAGTCTGATTTCCTATCAGGGAAAGGAAGCGATTTTAAGTGTTGCCCGGGATATATCGGATCGAAAACTTGCTGAAGCGGAACGGGAACGGTTGATCACAGCTATTGAATATGCTTTCGAAGGTATTGTTATTACGGACCCCTCGGGCATGATTGAGTATATTAATCCGGCTTTTACCAAAATAACCGGGTACAGCCGAAAGGAAGCCATTGGTCAGAATATAAGCATTCTCAAAAGCGGTGAACATGATGAATCCTTTTATAAAAAACTCTGGAATCGTATTTCCGCCGGTGAATTCTGGAGCGGAAGAATTATAAACAAACGCAAAGACGGCAGCCTGTTCATGGAGGAAATGTCGATTTCTCCGGTTTTAGATCGGACTGGAAAAATCTCTTATTATGTAGCGGTAAAACGTGATATCACCAAAGAGGAGGAACTGGAGCAGCAGATTCGGCAGGCCCAAAAAATGGAGTCTGTAGGAAGACTTGCAGGCGGCATCGCCCATGATTTCAATAATATGTTGAGTGTAATTTTGGGATATTCGGAAATGGCGCTGAACGATCTGGAGCCGTCAAGTAAGCTCTATACTCTTTTGGAAGAAATCCGTAAAGCCGGTGAACGTTCGGTGACCCTTACTCAGCAATTACTGGCGTTTGCCCGCAAACAGACCATTGCCCCCAGGATCCTGAATCTTAATGATACCGTGAGCTTTATGATCAAGATGCTGCGCAGGTTGATCGGCGAAAATATCGATCTGGATTGGGAACCAGGCGCTAACTTATGGCCGGTTAAAATGGACCCGGTTCAGGTGGATCAGATACTTGCCAACCTTTGTGTTAATGCCCGTGACGCGATCAAAGGTCAGGGCAAGGTAACCATTGAAACCGAGAATGTAAGGTTGGAAAAGAAGTACAGTGACGTCCATGCTGACGTGAAACCAGGGTCTTATGTCATGCTGGCCGTGAGCGATGACGGCTGCGGCATGGACAAGGAAATCCTGGGAAAAATTTTTGAGCCCTTTTTCACAACAAAAGACGTGGGAAAAGGTACCGGCCTGGGTTTGTCAACTGTTTATGGAATTGTAAAACAAAACCACGGTTTTATCAATGTTTACAGTGAACCGGAAAATGGGACTACGTTTAAAATATATATTCCAAGAAATCCAGAGATATCGGAAGAATCCGGTTCGGAAGTATCGACCGAGACTCTGAGATCTCGCGGTGAGCGAATTCTTGTAGTTGAAGATGAAATTGAAGTACTGAGAATGACGCAATCCATGCTTGAGCGCCTCGGTTATGCAGTCCTGACAGCTACTACGCCCAGGGAAGCCCTGGATATTACAGAACAACAGAAACAGGAAATCCATTTGCTTATCACTGATGTCGTGATGCCGGCTATGGATGGAAAAGAGCTGGCCGCTAAGATACTGGAGTACATTCCTGATATCCGCACGCTGTATATGTCGGGATATACCTTCGACACTATCGCGCACCGCGGAATACTGCCAGCCAACGTTCATTTTATCCAAAAACCCTTTTCTCTGCCCAGGCTGGCAAGTAAAGTAAGAGAAATACTGAAAACCAGGCCCTAGTAGAATATTATGATTTTCCTGATATAAGGATTTTCGCGATTTATTAAACAATTAAACAACGTCCGTCCCTGCAAAAAGGTGAAAAGCATGTTCTCTTTTAAAAACTTTGATTCTACCAAGAAATCCCTGTGGTTCCGGTCCTGGCAGCCATTTTTATCCCTTCCTATCTATGGCAAGTTTATCGTAGTGCTAATCTCTTTTATAGCCGGCTACATCCTGATAGGCTATGCCAGTTTCTATTACACCAACCATATAAAAAAGGGACTGCTTGGCTTCCAAAATAATTATATAGAAAAACACCACACTGCTACCCGTCTCCAAAAGTCCCTGCGGGAACTGCAGCTCCAGATAACAGTATTTACCGAAAGCTCCCAGCCCCTGGATATAAGAGACCAACAAGCTCTGGTTTTAAAAATCAAGGATATCCGTAAAATCCTCAACCGGATGGAAGAAGATGGTATATCACTTAAAAATTCAGTAACTTTCCAAGAGATCAAAAAGGGCTTCCAAACACTTTCGGGGCGCCTGCAGAATAATTTTCTCTCAACTTCTGTTCTGGGAAAATCAAAAATCCTGACTCCTTCCCAGCAGAAAAAAATAACTGATGATTTAACCGACCTTCTGGACCTTACAGATGACAAGATCAACGCCCTGATCGATAAACAACAAGTAAGTTTTAAGTCTCTCATAGATGAAACTGATCGTCATTTCATAAATAACGCCCTTTTAGTGGCAGCCCTGATCATATTTCTCTCCACTACCAGCCTTCTCTGTGTTCACCTCCTGGTCAAGTTCCTCCAGGAAATGAAGGAACAGTTCGACGCCCTTCGTACTTCCGATGATGATTTTTCCGTAGTAAGCGGCAGCGATCCTATCCCGGTTATAAGTCAGGATGAGATTGGGGTGGTTGCCGAGTCGGCCAATGAACTGATCACCTACATCAAGTCCCTGGACCAGTTCAGGCGAATCATAGAAGCAGATGAATCCGTGCGGGAGGTTTATAAACGGCTGGCCGGGATTTTTAAGTACCACCTGCAAATGGATTTCTTTGTTCTCTGGGAAATCAATGAAAAAGAAGACACTGTCCATCCGGTTTATATCTGGCCCCCGGAATTGGAGGAATTTATTTGCCCTCTCAGCAGTTCCAGCATGTGCCGGGCCAAACGTCTGAATGAAACAGTGTCCTCGGCCAACTATCCCGGGATTTGCCCCGTATTTCCTGAATCGGAGTCCATGACCCATACCTGCATTCCTTTAACCGCCAGCGGAGTTACCCTGGGAGTGGCCCAATTTCTTTTCAAGTATGTTGACAAGGCGGAACGGACCGAACATCTGCGGCAATGCATGTACAGTGCCCGGAGATACCTGCGGGAGGCCCTGCCTGTACTGCACGCCAAAACCCTTGCCCAGAATCTCCATGAAATGGCAACAAAGGATACCCTGACCGGTCTTCACAACCGCCGTTTTCTGGAAGATAATCTCAGTACTTTGACCGCAGGCATTAAGAGAAGAAATTCCCAGCTGGGCATACTCATGTGTGATATAGACTATTTTAAACAGGTGAATGACGAATATGGCCATGAAGCAGGAGACATAGTCCTGGCCGGCCTGGCCTCAATTCTTCAGAACGCGATCAGGGAATCAGACATGGCTACCCGCTATGGCGGGGAAGAATTCCTTGTCCTCCTTTTTGAATGTGAAAATGAATTCCCGGTCAAGGTAGCTGAAAAGATAAGAAAAACTGTAGAGTCCAAACAGTTCCGCCTAGGAGGTAACACCATCCATAAAACCTTAAGTATCGGGGTCAGCATTTACCCCGGAGATACAGAAAATTTCTGGGAATCAGTCAAGTATGCAGACGTCGCCCTCTACAAAGCCAAAGAACAGGGCCGTAACCGGGTACTGCGTTTTACCCAAGATATGTGGGAAGATGCCAACTATTGAGGTCGGACATTATTTATTCCATTTCCCCAAACAGTGGTACAAGTCAGTATCAGGACATAATTCTCCGAATTCAGGCAGCCTGAAATCAAATTACCAGTCAGGCGCGGTCAGTATCTCAAAAAATTTAAATATTCAAAAAAATTCGGTAATACAAAGATTTATTGATAAAAGTTGAACAACTATCTCATGTTATGGTTAAGGTTAACAGGTGCAGTATAGCAGGTTTCAGGCCGCGGTGCCGGCCAGGTTGTCTAATTCGCGGGTGTATTTTACGTAATCCTGTGAGCCTTGGGCGGAGTAATTCAAATTTTTAAAGATACCGGTGAGCCTGGTGAAAAAGCTGCGGGCCTCTTCCTTGTCCTTGAAATCGTAATCGTAATCCAGCAGTCTTTTGAGGCGCATAAAATTTTCCTTCTGACGTTCCGGAGAGGAGGAGACATCCACCTCGTCAAAAGCGTCCTGCTGGAGATAGACCATGTCCACGAAGTAGGCCTTCTGATAGATCACGAAATCCTCCAGGGATATGCCTTCTTCGCCGGTAACCTGCATCATCCGTCGGATGCTGTCTCCCTGCTTCAGGAGTTCCAGTACGTCCAGGACCATGTCGGTCCAGCCCGCGTGCAGATTCTGGTCGAGATAGGCCCGTAGCTGCTCCAGGTAGCGTGACCAGGAGATCAAGGGATCGATGGCCGGGTAGAAGCGGCGGTAGGCCCGTTCCGAGGAAAGCCCCAGAAAGGCCTTGACTGTGGCCAGGGTTGACTGGGTCACTGGCTCTTCAAAGTTGCCCCCTGCCGGGGACACGGTGCCGATCATGGTAAGCGAGCCTGCTTCCTGATCCCCGGCCCGGATCACTCCGGCCCGTTCATAAACCTCCTTGATGTTGGAATCAAGATAGGCCGGATAAGCCTCCTCCCCGGGGATCTCTTCCAGGTTGCCTGAGGTTTCCCGCACAGCCTGGGCCCAGCGGGAAGTGGAGTCAGCCAGAAGCAGGGTCTCGTGGCCCATCTGCCGGTAATACTCGCCCAGGGTGATTCCGGTATAGATTGAGGCCTCCCTGGCCGCCACCGGCATGGAAGAGGTATTGCAGATGATAACCGTACGCTCCATGAGGGAGCCGCCGCCACGGGGATCCTTCATACGCGAAAAGTCATCTATCATTTCCACCACTTCCCCGGCCCGCTCACCACAAGCCACCACAATAACAATATCCGCCCTGGAATAACGGGCAATCAGTCCCTGAACCACAGTTTTACCGGCTCCGAAGGGTCCGGGTATGCAGGCTGTCCCTCCCCGGGCCACCGGAAAGAAAGTATCCACTATCCGGATGGTGGAGATAAGGGGCTCAGAGGGATAGAGCCGGTCGGAGAGTCCCTGGTGAAGCATATATTCCGGTAAGGGACGTCTTACCGGCCAGCGCTGCTGCAGGGTAATCAGTTCCTCTTCCCCTCCGCTGCCGCTGATTCTGGCTACCGGATCCTGAACCGTAAAGCTGCCGCCCTGGATCCAGGTGACCTCTACCTCGCCTTTCCGGTCAAAGGGCACCATGATCTTGTGAGTGTAGCGGCCTTCCTGGACCGTGCCCAGGATGCCGCCGGCCAAAAGCCGGTCCCCCGCCCGGACCGCAGGCGAGAAAGACCATTTATGAACAGTATCCAGGGGTTCGACTTCCCTGCCGCGGGGCAGGAAAAAACCGTACTTCAAAGCCAGGACCTCGAGGGGATTCTGCAGACCGTCGTAGATTTTACCCAGAAGTCCCGGCCCCAGGGTAACCGAGAGCAGTTCGCCGGAAAGCTCCACCGGGTCGCCGGCCCTGATGGCCGCGGTATCCTCGAAGACCTGCATGTCTGCCCGCCTGCCCTGAATACGCAAAACTTCAGCCTTAAGCCGGGCCTCGCCTACATGGATATAGGCGACTTCGTTTTTCATGAGGGAGGAAGAGTCATATTCCATGGTCACGATATTACCCTTGACCCCGGTAACCCGGGCCTCAGTCAAAGAGTTCGACATATTGTCCCATTACCTCCCTGGTGAGTTGGTTAAATCTTTTTCTGCCCTTTTCCCGGTCCTGTTTGACCCAGTTGTTCACCACATCCCAGCGCACCAGATAGAGCATGACCGCCTCAAAATCAAAATTATGCCTGTCCGCCAGTTTTCTCAGGTAGTCCCAGATCACCGAGGTGATCAGACGGTGAGCCGCCATTACGTTTCCTTCGGCCAGTTTACCCCGCAGTTCATCCAGCCAGGGAAAGCGAACTCCGAGCCCGAAATTCCTACGTTGCCAGTTTCGCACTATATGCCGGCCCCAACTGCCCGTAGGTTCCGGAGGAGCGAGGTCCCGCTGGCGGCGGCGCAGGGCGGCGACCAGTATCCGGATATCCATAAGGGTGGTAACAATTTCATGGGCCAGGGGATACTGAATATTGGTCACTATTTTCTCAAAAGCCTTGATTACTCCCCCGTCCGTGTGCTGTTCCGGCCGGCGCTCCCAGTGGAGAAACCTCTCCAGCCGCGCTATGATCTCCCGGTCCCGGCTGGAAAGCATATCCAGGCGTTTTTCCAGACGAAGCCAGTTGACGGGAAGTTCGGCATGTTCCAGGGCCGGCGGCATTGGCGGCAGGCTGGTGATCAGGGTGAAGTACTCAGAGCGGTAATTCAACGGTGACCTCACTGGATACTGCCCTCGATCAGGGCCCGGAAACGGGGGAGGAGATGTTCAAGTAGAAGCTCGGTGACTGCCTCGTCGGTGAGATCAATGCGAACCTCCTCTTCTACCAGCCGTATGGTTAAGCCGGCCTTCTGTTTTTTGGAAGAGTGGAGAGTAACCCCGTCCCGGAGCTGATCTGCAGCCCCGGCCAGCATGAACCGGCCCAGACTCCCCTCCTTGACCTTTTCCGGATGGCGCCGCAATTCTTCCAGACCCACCACGTCTTCGGGCAGGATGATCTCCATCTTCTGGTCCCGTTTTTCTTCGGGCAGGGCCTGGCCGGCGATCTCCAGGATTACCTCCCTTAGAAAATCCTCTTCCCGGAGGTTCTCCTTCACAAGTCCGCCGATCCGCTGGGCAAACTGGCGGGTAAGAGTGGATTTCAGGCTAAGCACGGTATCCCTGGCAGCGAGCTGGACCGCCTCCTGGGCGGATTTACGGTAATGCTCCGCCTCCTGCCGGGCCTCCTCGCGGATTTTGTCCGCCTCGGAGTGGGCCTGGTCCACTATCTGTTTGGCTTTCTGATGGGCCTTGGAAATAATTTTTTCGCTCTCCTGGCGGCCTTCTGCCAGGCCTTCTTCACGGAGGCGATTGATCAGCTCCTGGACTCCGGATGAAAGTTTTGGTTCGGCCATAATTTAATTCCTTTTTTAACCTCCTGCTCCGCCGGGAATACCGGCGCTTATCACCAGGGCAAATATGAAGGCGAAGACGGCAAAACCCTCGACAATGGCGGCCGGGGCCAGAGAGAGGCCGAAGATTTCCGGTTTGGTCTTACTCACCTGGATGGCCGAGGCGCAGGCATCTCCCTGGCGCCGGCCGCTCCAGAGCAGGGCCAGGCCGGCAAATAACCCGATACCGAAGAGCCCCGGAGCGCTTTCCACTGTCACCGGCCGGTTCAGGGAAAACATGACCACGATGCCGTAGATGGTCTGGGACGATGGCATGGCAGAGACGCCGACAAAGCGCCCGTAGCCGCTGTCTACATCGAGCAGGGCCCCGCAGGCTGCCTGTCCCGCCTTGGCACAGCCGATGATGCTGCCTATGGCGCCCAGAGCCATGGGCCCGTAGATGCCGATCCACCCCAGGGTAATGATTATTGGTTCCATATTCTTTCTCCCTTTTTGCAAAATGGTCTGTACGGATATCCTTCTTCCGCCATACCCCAGTTGAAGAACTCGATATAATTAAGCCTTAAACCATGAACCACGCCACTCATCAGGGCCAGCAGAAAATTGAGGCCATGACCAAAGGCGAGAATCAGGATGGCAACCAGCGTTCCCAGGCCGGCTATATGTTCCACTGCACCGGCGGCCATGTCGTTGAAGGTGGCGGCGAGCTGGGCGCTGGCCAGTCCAAGGGCAAAAATACGAAGATAGCTGAGCACATCGCCGAAGACCCGGGAAAGACCGGTAAGTGCCAACAGCCCGTCCAGCAGACGGCCCAGGCGGTCTTTATAGCTGCCGTCCAGCCAGGGGCGTTGACTGCTGAAAAAGAGAACGAGCAGGCAGCCGCCGGCCAGGGCCACCCCTCCGGGCATCCAGCTCCGGAAATCCTTTATAAAACCGGCGTGGGCGAACCAGAGGAGAAGACCGCCGATGATAATACCGATCCAGCCCAGGGGCCGAAGCTTTAATTCCGCCCCGCTTGCCTTGATAAAATTAGTAAAGTGGGCCAGAAGCAGATGGGAGGCGCCGAGCAGGATAGAGATAGTCATCATCCGGTACTGGTCAGTAGGCTCGAAAAATTTGAGAGCTCCCAGCAGGTTATCTTCCCCGGGGGTCAGGCCGAAATAATTGCCGGCCAGTATCCCGTAGCCGATGGTTCCGGCCACCAGAAAACCGAACATGGTGCAAAACCCCTGCTTGGTACACTGAAGTTTGCGGCGGAAAAGAAGCCAGAAACCTGCCATAAGCAGGCCGTAGCCGGCGTCGGAAACGATCATGGCAAAAAAAACCACAAAGGAAAAGAGCACGGCCAGAGACGGGTCCCAGATGTTATAGCCCGGGGTGGTATAAAAGTTGACCAGATTTTCGCCGCCCTGCAATCTTTTGGGATTCTCCAGCAGGGTAGGGGGCTCTTCTCCGGGGACTTCCGGAGGAGGCTCGGCGTTGAGCACCAGTTCATACCCGGCGGCAAATTTCTGCAGTTCAGAAAGTGAATACTGGGGCGCCCATCCTTCCACTACAAAAAGTTCGCCGTCATCGTATATTTCCCGGGCGGCCCGGTTGAGATTCTCCTGATCATCTGCCACTGCCAGAAAACGTGAAAACTGAGCAAGCCAGCGGGTAAGGCCCACCCGGCGCCAGTGCAGGTCGTCCAATTCCGCCTCAACGTCCTCCAACCTCTGTTTAAGCCGGGACAGGGAGCGCTCGCCGGTATGGGTGCGGGGGACCGGCATGTTTTCCGGCTCCTTTTTGGCCAGAACTACCACATAGGAAAAACGGGCGTCCCGGTAGACGCATTCATAAACGAGGTCCGCGGTTTCTACATCCGACATCCGGTAATGGGGCACGATATAGAACCAGAAGCGGTAGCCCCCGGTCTCCTCAACCGGGGGAAAGACAAAATCCCCCCAGGGTTCGAGACCTTCGATGCGGCGGACAAGATAATCGTACTCGTCATTTAGTTCCCGGACCCGGTCCCTGATTCTCAGGGCTTCTTTTTCAATCTCCTGGGCCTTGAAATTTTCCGGATCTCGGGCCTGGCGCCGTTTTTCCGGACATTTTTCAAGATAGCTGAAGGCCTCATGGGTTTCGGCTGATATTCCAGGGGCGAAAGCGGCTTTTTCTACGTCGTGGTAGGTGATGAGGTGGATAGCCCCCATAGACTGGAGGCCTTCCAGGATCTCCAGTTTCTGGCGGGTCATGCCGTATATGGTCAGGCGGGACATGGGTACTATCGCCATCAGAAGCCCTCCGCCTGGCGTTTGGCCTTGGCGATCTTGGAGCGCACCACCCCGGCACGTTCAGTATCGCCCAGGGCTATCTGGATGCTCCGTATATTCTGCCTGGTTTCAGGAATAAGCACCTTATCGAACAGGTTGACCCGCTGGGTAATCGTCTGGAGTGCCCTCTGCAGACGGCGGAGGCGTTCCTCCTGTACCTGGAGAAGCACCTGGAACTCCACTGTTTCATACAGCACATCAACCAGGGTATCCACCCAGACCGGCCTGGCCAGCATGGAATACTCAAAAATCCTGAACCGGGTATCTTCCAGGACCGGCAGTTTTACACCCAGAAGATTCTGTTCGCCGAGTTTAACGTCCTCGAGTTTAACCAAACCAGAGGGATCGATTTCTTCATTGCCCAGAAGGGCAAGCCATTCGGCCGACTCATCTTCGATCCGCTTAAGTTTATCCCGGGTTTCATCCCGTTCTTTCCTGGCTTTTCTGATCTCAAAGAGAAATTGCTGGCGCTTGAGATCCAGAGAGGGCAGGTACTGCTCGTAAAGAGACAGCCTGTCCCGCTCTGCCTTGAGCGCTGTTTTATTAAGGGTTACTCTGGCCATCACCGCCCGGTTCCTTTTGTTTACCGCTTGATTCGGTTGCCTCCGGCTGGGGGAAGTACTTATCTACCAGCCACTGTTTCACGAGAAGTTCTTCAGGTTCAAAACACTCTGCCAGAGTCTGCCAGGAAAGGTCAAGGGCCTCATTCAGGTCCATGGAGACCTCGATGGCCATGAAGCGATTCCGGAAAAATTTACCGAAACGCAGGAGCTTATGATCATAGGAGGAAAGGTCAAAGGCCATGGCCTGTTTCCTTTCTGCCTCCTGGGCCTCGGAATAGAAACGGATCATGGTATTCATAATCTGGGAATGGTCCTCCCTGGTCACCTTGCCGATAACCTGTTGTTTGAGCCGGGAAAGGGAGCCGAAGGGATCAATCACCCGGTCGTGCAGGTAGAACTGGCCTTCGGTGATGTAGCCGGTATTGTCCGGCACAGGATGAGTGACGTCGTTGCCCGGCATGGTGGTGACCGTGAGAATGGTTACTGACCCGGCCCCCTTGTAGTCACAGGCCCTTTCATAGCGTTGAGCCAGCCTGGTGTAGAGATCGCCCAGGTAACCCCGGTTGGAAGGCACCCTTTCCATGGCAATGCCAATCTCCTTCATGGCGTCGGCAAAAGCGGTCATATCAGTCATGAGGACGAGCACCCGTTTGCCTTCCTCCACTGCGAACCGTTCGGCGACCTTCAGGGCCATGTCCGGCACCAGCAGCCGCTCCACAATAGGATCGGAGGCCAGGTTGACGTACATTACGGTGCGGGCGAAGTTGCCTTCCTCTTCGAACTCGGTGCGGAAAAAGTAATAATCATCAAAGATCAGGCCCAGACCGGCAAAGACGATAAGGTCGGCGTCCGCCTGGATGGCAATCCTGGCCAGGAGCTGGTTGTAGGGCTCGCCCGCCACCGAGAAGATGGGAATCTTCTGGCTCTCTACCAGGCAGTTGAACAGGTCAATCATGGGTACCCGGGTATGAATCATCTTGTGGGGCATAATACGGGTCATGGGATTGACTGACGGACCTCCGATGTCGATCTGCGGGTCGCCGTCAAGACTGGGACCGCGGTCCATGGGCTCACCGGAGCCGCGGAATACCCGACCCAGGATGTTGGCAGAGTAGATCACCTGCATGGGATGATTAAGAAAACGAACCGTAGCAGAGATTGAAAGGCCGCGGCCCCCGGCAAAGACCTGGAGGGAAACAATATCGTCCTTGATCTCCACCACCTGAGAGAGTGATGACTCGCCGTCCCGGTTTTCGATGACCGCCAGATCAAGGTAACCTACGTCGCGGGCCCGTACCTTGATCAGATCACCGACGATCTCCAGGATACTGGTATGCCGTTGGAGCACTTCCATCTGCTTTTTTCAATCCCCTTTGCATCGGCAGCTTGCCGCCATCATTCATCCAGATCGATATCCGGATACAGTTTCTTCATACAATCCGGACAGATACTGTGACTGAAATCCGCGTCCGAGTGTTCACTGATATACTGTTCCAGTTGATTCCAGTATCCCCTGTCGTCTCGGATCTTCTTGCAGGAAGCACAAATGGGAAACAGTCCGCTCAGGGTTTTGACCTCCTGAAGGGCCTTCTTCAACTCCAGTATCATTTTCTCCCGTTCCTGCTCCGCGATCTCCCGTTCCCTCAGGGCCTTGCTGTTCTGCAGCGCAATGGCCGCAAGCTCACCAAAACTGCCGACTATCCTGGCATCCTCTTCGCTGAAATCGCCATCCTTGTTGGCCAACCCTATAAGACCTATTGTAACACCTTCAACAGTCAAAGGTGCAAACAGGACATTTCTCAGTTTGACATGTCCCTCAGGGAGGAACCCTGTCCACTCACTACTCATAAAATCGTTGTGATAGACAACCCTGGAATCCCTGTACGCCTCCCCGCGCAGCCCGCGAATCGGCATGGGAAGCTCCGGATCAACGGAACATGGAAGACCGCCCGACTCCAGGAACAGCACTTCGTTCTCACTCCCGTCTTCAGTCAGCAGGGCAACGTACCCCGAAGTGGCACCGCTGGTTTCCCGGCAGTAATCAAATATCGCCCGGGCTGCCTGGTAAAAATTCTTCTCCTCCAGAATCGCACGGGCGCCGTTCATCAGGGCCGCTAACTGTTTCTCCTTTATTCGGGATTCTGCCAGGGCATCCGACAGTCTGTTTTCTAGTTGATTTGTTGTTTTATCTTTCACTGATTTCTTGGCCCCAAACGATGTTCTTCGCCGTTTATATCACCGGGCTGTTGCCTTGGCCCTTTCCTCCTGTGACATCTCCGCAAGGTCTTTAACATTTCTTGATATCCAGGTCCAGACTTTCCGCAGCGATCTCAAAATAGCCATAGGCCCCGGCTCCCTTGGCATGGACAACCAGCTCGGGTATACGCTCCCTGTCGAAGTGGACGTCCTGCATAAGAATATGAATAACAGCCAGGCACATTTTGCAAAAATGAACAGGCACTGTTTAAGGGAAATCGGCTAATCGGAAAGTCCTGAGCCGGGAATATAATATCAAGGTTTTATTTGATCAGAAAAAATTTATACTGTCACCTGGTTTCAGTACCATCTGCCGGACCAGGAGTATCTCTTTACCATCCTGCTGAGCGAGCATGGTGTTTATATCTTTCATGCTTTCCTTGAATCGCGCTAATTCACTGCTTTTGAGAATGGAGCGCGGTTTAAATTTCGTGGCAAAGGGGTCAAGAAACCTGTCAGCTTTTTTCAGACGATAGTCCAGATGTGGGCCGGTGGAAAGACCTGTGGAACCGACATAGCCTATTATCTGTTTCTGTTTGACTCTTTCTCCTGTGCTCAGATTTCTCGAAAATCTGGAAAGATGGCCGTAATAGGTCTTATAGTTGTTCTTATGAGAAAGTATTACTTGATTGCCGTAACCTCCGTTCTTGCCTTTGAAAGTTACTTTGCCGTCAGCCACGGCCCTGACCGGTGTGCCGATCGGAGCGGCAAGATCAACCCCGAGATGAGGACGGACAACTTTCAGGATAGGGTGCTTTCGTTTCCAGCTGAACTCCGAGGTAAGGCGGAATACCGGCAGCGGGGATTTCAGGAAAAAAGTACCCAGCTCTTTACCGTCCTGATCATAATAGGCGCCTGATTTATCCCTGGAATGATAAAAAAAACCTCTATAACTCTTGCCCTTTTCAGGTATATAGCTGACATAAAGGATGTTTCCGTAACCTATGAATTCTGAATTTTTGTAATATTTTTCGCAAAGGGCTTCAAACCTGTCTCCGGGCCGGGGTTCACGATTAAAGTCAATCTTGGAGGCAAATATATCAGCAAAAGTATAGACCAGGGACGGCCTTTCGCCTAATCTGCTGAAAGCCTTGAACAAAGAGGTTTTGATTTTGCCGTTTATATACTGAGTCTTAACCTCCAGGGAGACAGGATCCTGCTTGGCAGTAAGTTCACCATCTTTTTCTATTATGGAGTATGATTCAAGGGGGCCTGCCTTATACTCACAACCAAGCAGTTGATTGTCTTCATCCAGAAAAACAGTATAGCAGTCCACCGGTTTAAGGTGCCGCAAGTCAAGGCAGGAAGAGAGTTTATCTATTATCTGCCACTTGACCCGGGATGGGATCTCGGAATGCCGGGATAGAGAGTCACTCAGGGTGTCCCCGGGCCGAAGCTCCCCGGTTATTTTATGGGCGATCTGCCTGGAAAAACCGGGAACGCCGTTTTTGGCCAGGATATCAGAGGGTTGGCCATCGACGGTTGAATTGCCGTTATCTGCGGTTCTCCTGTTTTCCGGCTGGTGACCTGACTGTACATCCCTTATTGATTGCCTTTCGAAGGCTGTCTTATCAGGCAGGTTTGTTTTAGCAGAGATGGAGGAGATGATAATGCCGGTACAAAGGCCGAGGACAAAAAAGACGGTTGATCTATTAAAACGCATAAGGTATTCTTATTTTTCTGTTAAATACGAACCTGGTAAAATAAATTTACTCAACTTTCCGACTTTAGAATATTGGCATAATTTCAGACAGTTGGCATACGTTATTCAGGAATGGTTTCGTGTTTGGGGGGGTCTAAGGTCCGCTTCACTAAAATTTCAAAACCCGCTCGTGCCTCGCTCAGGCAGTTGAAATTTTTAGCGTTCCGCTTCGCCAAAAACCACTACCAAACACTGCACAATGTTCCTGAATAAGCACACCAACCGTCAAGCAACCCTGACTCACAAAAAAAAATTTGCTGCTATATCATACAGATAAATCAAGTCAGAAAGTTAAGTAAATTTATATAGTCAGATGTCTCCTTAAGTTAACTGGCATTTTTTATGTCTGGAGTATAGATTTACAACCAAACACTGCCTATAGTATAGGTTTTTAACTTTTATATCAAGTTTAAATCAGTATAAGCGCACACCGGAATCCAAAAGGAGTTAGCTGATAAATGGCTCTTATAGTACAAAAATACGGCGGTTCATCCGTGGCCAGTCCTCAAAAAATAAAGGCTGTGGCCAAGAAGGTTATGGATTATCACCTCCAGGGTAATAAGATGGTGGTAGTATTGTCCGCCATGGGCGAAGAGACCGACAGGTTTGCAGAGATGGCCTGCCAGATGCAGGAGATCCCGGATCCCCGGGAAATGGATGTGCTTTTGTCCACCGGCGAACAGGTTACTGTCGCCCTGTTCGCCATGGCCGTAAAAGAGGCCGGGCTGAAGGCGGTTTCTCTTCTTGGCGACCAGATAAGAATTCAGACTGACAGCATGTATAACAAGGCCAGGATAAAGTCAATAGATACCAAATTAATCAATGATTATCTCGACAGTAATAATATAGTAGCGGTAGCCGGGTTCCAGGGGGTTGATGAAAACTGCAATATAACCACTCTGGGCCGGGGAGGATCAGATACTACGGCAGTTGCCCTGGCTGCAAGCCTTAATGCCGATCAATGTGAAATATTTACAGATGTGGACGGCGTCTATACAACTGATCCGGGAGTCTGTGATATGGCCCGGAAGATAGACCGCATCTCCTATGACGAGATGCTGGAACTGTCCAGTCTGGGAGCCAGGGTTCTTGATATACGTTCCGTAGGACTGGCCAAGAGGTACAATGTGCCTATTCATGTAAGGTCAACTTTTACTGAAACAGAAGGGACATGGGTCGTAGAGGAGGATGAAACTATGGAATCAATGCTGGTCTCCGGTGTTACTTACAGCAAAAACGAAGCAAGAATAACTATTACCAGGGTGCCGGATGTGCCGGGCACCGCTTCAAATATATTTACCCCTATATCTGATGCCGGTATTGTCGTGGATATGATAATTCAGAATACCTGGTCCAGTGAGCATACTGACATGACTTTCACTGTACCCCGAACTGACTATAAAAGGGCCATGCAGATTCTGGAGGACGTTGTACCCCGGATCGGGGCGGAAAAAGTCAGCGGAGACGAAAGGATAGCCAAAATCTCCATTGTGGGGGTGGGTATGCGTAATAATTCCGGCATTGCCACCACGATGTTTAATATCCTGTACAGGGAAAATATCAATATCTCCATGATAAGTACTTCAGAGATCAAGGTCTCCTGTGTGATTAACGAAAAGTATACGGAACTGGCAGTAAGGGCCCTGCACCAGGGTTTTGGCCTGGAATAAGAGCGGGGATTAAACTCATGCAGCACAATCTGGTCATATATGATACCACCCTGCGCGACGGGACCCAGGCGGAAAATTTCAATCTGAGCCTGGAAGATAAGATCCGCCTGACCCTGAAGTTGGACGAACTGGGGATAGATTTTATTGAAGGAGGCTGGCCCGGGGCCAGTCCCAATGCCACGGAATATTTTCGCAGAATCAGGGAGTACGAGCTAAGGCACTCTATCATCACCGCCTTTGGCAGTACCAGGAATTTCAAAAAATCAGCCGAAGACGATCCTAATCTGAAAGCCCTGGTGGAGTCAGAGGCACCGGCTGTTACCATCTTTGGTAAAAGCTGGGATATCCATGTCAAGGAAGCCCTGAGGATCGGCATGGATGACAACCTCCAGATAATAGAAGATTCCCTTGCCTTTCTGCGGCCCCATGTCAAATACCTCTTCTACGATGCCGAACATTTTTTCGACGGCTACAAGAACAACCCGGGATATGCCCTTAAGACTCTGGACATGGCAGTCAAGGGGGGAGCGGAGTGTCTTGTTCTTTGTGATACCAACGGCGGCACTCTTCCTGACGAGCTCATTTTTATAACCGAAAAAGTTAAAAAACACCTCGAGGATACGGGTAATGGGGCGGAGTTGGGTATTCATGCCCACAATGACTCTGATACAGCGGTAGCTAACAGCCTGCTTGCCGTTTCCAAGGGAGCTACCCAGATCCAGGGGACCATGAACGGTTATGGAGAGCGCTGCGGAAATGCCAATCTGACTTCCATAATTCCGGCCCTGGCCCTGAAAAAGGGATACAGGTTTGCCGCTGCTGAAAATCTTCATCTGTTAAGTGAGACATCCCGCTATGTTACGGAACTGGCCAATCTCACCCATAACCGTTATCAACCCTATGTGGGGACTTCCGCCTTTGCCCATAAAGGCGGAATTCATGTAAGTGCGGTTAATCGTAATCCAATGACCTACGAACATATTGATCCGGAAAAGGTGGGCAATATCCGAAGAATCCTTATTTCCGATCAGTCCGGCCGCAGCAATATTATTTACAAGGCCAGAAAATTCGGGATCAGGCCGGAAGACAGCGACCCGGTAGTCAGTTCAATTCTGAGCCAGCTTAAGACCATGGAACAACAGGGCTTTCAGTTCGAAGGAGCGGAAGCCTCATTTGAGCTGCTCATGCGCCGGGCTCTGGGTACCTGCCGTAATTTTTTCGACCTCAAAGGCTTCCGGGTTATCAACCAGAAAACCACAATGACTGAACCCCCTCAGGCTGAGGCCACCATCCGTCTGGAAGTCGGGGGAGAAATGGTTCATACCGCCGCCCTTGGAGAGGGTCCGGTTAATGCCCTGGATAATGCCCTGCGCAAGGCCCTGACCCGTTTCTATCCCTCTCTCTCCGACATGTGGCTTGACGATTACCGGGTCCGGGTTCTGGCCTCTGAACATGGTACCGGCGCCCGGGTCCGGGTCCTTATTGAATCCAGGGACCATGCCATGGAATGGGGAACTGTGGGAGTATCCCACGATATAATAGAGGCGAGCTGGCAGGCACTGGTTGACAGTATCTCCTACAAACTGATGAAGGATGAAAAGCAACGGGAAAACGGGAAATGATAAACAGGATTATCGTATTCCTGTTTTGCTTATCGTGGGAATTTTCATCCTTGCTTGGCAGGGATGGATCCTGTTAAACCGTTATTGCTTTAGTCCATCACCAACAGTGGAAAAAGAGACTGTCTTTCTCTATACAAAAGGTTCGCTCAGATTGTTACCTTTCGGAGAAGAAGCTGCAGGGCAGATTTCTTATGGAAAAATATCAGACCTGCCCCAATTTATCCGACCGGTCTTTTTTCTGCCTGTCTCCATTAACAAGGCTGACCATGAACTACTGCAAAACATACCAGGTATAGGTCCATCCTTAAGCAGATCAATAGTTGAATTTCGCAAACAACGGGGAGAGATCAGTTCGTATTCCGAACTACTGGAAATAAGGGGAATCGGACCTTCTACCCTGAAAAAAATTAAAGAACATAGTACCTTATAGGTTTTAATATTGATTGATGTGCCTGCATTCCTGGCGTAAACTTTTAAAAGAAAGTATAACCGGGGTGGAAGAGCTGCCCGGCCACCTGTTGCCTGCCGGCGACCTCACCAAGGTTATCTCCAGGTATCCTATGCGGATTAATCCCTATTATCTCGGTCTTATAAAGGAAATCGGCGATCCCCTCTGGCTCCAGGCCGTACCCAGCATCGATGAAATAAAAGACAGGATATGCTTTGAAGATCCCCTTGACGAAGAAAACCTCAGCCCGGTAGCCAATCTGGTTCATAAGTATCCGGACAGGGTTCTTTTTCTGGTTAATGGCCAATGTGCCATGTACTGCCGTTTTTGTACCAGAAAAAGAAAAGTGGGCAGCCGGGCAATGTCCATCACCGGTGAAAGCGTGGAGGCAGGTCTCGACTATATCCGCAGGACCCCCGAAGTCAGGGATGTCCTGGTGTCCGGAGGCGATCCTCTACTGCTGCCCGATGAGGACCTGGAGTATATCCTTGCCCGGCTTCGTGACATCCCCACGGTAGAGATTATCCGGATAGGCAGCAGGGTCCCCTGTACTCTGCCCATGCGTATCACGGGAAATCTGGCTGCGATTCTGAAAAAGTATCATCCCCTTTATATAAATACCCACTTCAACCATCCACGGGAACTTACAACCCAGGCTGCCGGGGCCTGTGCCAGACTGGCTGACAGCGGTATTCCCCTGGGCTGCCAGACTGTGCTTCTCCGGGGAGTGAATGATAACCCGCAAACCATAAAGGATCTGATGAGAGGTCTTTTACGAATAAGGGTTAAACCTTACTACCTTTTTCAAGGGGACATGACCCAGGGGACCAACCATTTCCGGACTACAGTCAAAACGGGGCAGGAAATCATGAGATCACTGATCGGTCATGTTTCAGGGATGGCTGTACCGACTTATGCAGTGGATGCTCCCGGGGGAGGCGGCAAAATTCCATTGACCCCGGCCTATATTCACAAAAGTAATGAGGCCGGGCTGATTTCTTCTGAAATGGTCTTTAGCAATTATCTGGGCAAAACCTGTTATTACAGCGAAGGTCAATGAGTTGCTAAGAGAGATCAGGATTCCTCTTATTTCTTAGATTTGGAAAATTTATAAATCACCTCATTGGTTAAAACATCCACAATATCATCTTCATGGAGAGAAACATATTTTTCAGCGTTATCTTTTTTGTATTTGGTCGATTCGTCTGACTGGGTTTCACCCTGTAAGGCTTTGGTAAGAGACTCAATGGCATCTGATATGTCAGTCCTGAGATAGGGATCGTTTTCCACCATGTCAGCACTGGCCCGGGCCCGGCACAAAACATCAAGGCATCCCACGAGAACTTCTTGCTTTAATTTTTTTTTCATAACTTCAAATTGTTATTTTTGTCTATAAACCGGTACTCAATTGACTGGTTTAGCTAATCAGTTCAAATGCAAATTTTGAGCCAATGAAATCCGGTTTCTGGCAAATTTTATAGGTTGCCTTGAAAAATTGCCCTGATCGTCATCCCGGTGAAAACCGGGATCCAGAGACATATGGGATTGCTGGATTCCCGCCTGTGCGGGAATGACAGAAAAGGGTTGTTTCCCAATTTTTCAAGGTATCCTATAGTGTTAACCGGACTGGAGTTATTCTATAATCTGCGTTATGATGGGTATCAAATGGGAATATAATGTGGGATTTTCATTTAACAGGGAGAAACAAAAGAACAGTTTGAAAAAATTATCAAACTGTTAACAATTTTTCTTCATTTCAAAATGTAACGGAAAGTCATGAATTCAACTTTCCGACTTGATGTATTTGTATGATATAGCAAAAAATTTTTTGTGGGTCGGGATTGCTTGACCGTTCCTGAATAACGTATGCCAACCGTCTGAAATTATGCCAATATTCTCTAAAGTCGGAAAATTGATTTATGAAAAAGAAAGATAACTAAAAAACAGCGGCCATTAATTGGCGGGTATATTCACTGACAGGGGAGGTAAAAAGGTCATGGTTTCTGCCCGATTCTATAATACGGCCGTCTTTCATTACCGCTACCTCATGGGCAAGGGCCCGGACAACCCTGAGATCATGCGAGATGAAAAGATATGTGATTCCGTATTTCTGCTGTATCTTCTTCAGTAATTTAATGATCATGGTCTGGATGGTCATATCCAGGGCACTGGTAGGCTCGTCAAGCACCAGGAACTTGGGGTTCAAGGCCAGGGTCCGGGCGATAGCAATACGCTGCCTTTGTCCGCCGGAGAACTCATGGGGATAGCGGCAGGCATTCGCTGGATCCATTCCGACCTCCAGAAGGGTTTCCTCCACTATCTTTTGGCGTTCTTTCTTATTTCGGCCGATCCCGTGCACCTGGAGCCCTTCGCCGATAATCTGATTTACTGTCATCCTGGGGGATAAAGAAGAGTAGGGATCCTGGAAGATGATCTGGAGATCCCGCCTCAGGAGTCTCATCCTGCGGGAATTACAACTGAGGAGGTCCATACCCTGGTACTCAATATTACCCCGGGCCCCGGTAAGCCGCAGAATACATCTCCCCAGGGTGGACTTGCCTGATCCTGATTCACCCACCACACCATAGGTCGTGCCTTTTCTGATATTAAGGCTGATATTGTCCAGTGCCTTGATTTCACCGATCTTGCGTTTAAAAAAACCTCTTCTTACAGGAAAAGAACACCTGAGATTATCTATTCTGAACAGGTATTCAGTTGATTTCCTGTAAACAGCTTCCCCGCCGGGAATATTTTCCAGCAGTTTTACAGTATAAGGATGCTGCGGACTTGCAAATATTTTCTCTGTTTCACCCTCCTCGGCAATCCCGCCATCCTTCATTATATATACCTGCTCAGCCACCTTCCGGACCATGTGCAGATCATGACTTATCAAAATGATAGCCATATTAAATCCCTGCTGGAGTTCCTTGAGCAATTCAAGAATCTGGGCCTGAATCGTGACATCCAGGGCGGTTGTAGGTTCATCAGCGATAAGAAGACTGGGACCGCAGGCCAGGGCCATGGCTATCATGATCCGCTGACGCTGGCCCCCGGAGAGTTGGTGGGGATAACTGCTCAGCCGGGACCTAGGTTCGGCTATCCTGGTACGTTCAAGCAATTCTACAGCCTTTTTTTCCGCCTCCTGTCGGCTCAGGCCCTTATGGACAACCAGGGGTTCGATAATCTGAGACCCTATAGGATATACCGGGTTGAGCGAGGTCATAGGCTCCTGGAAAATCATACCTATCCTTCTGCCTCGAATACGCCGCATCTTTTTTTCGGAGAAGTTGAGCAGGTTATTTCCTTCAAAAAGCACCTTGCCGGTACAGGAAAAACCTGAGTCATTAAGAAGCTGCATCACTGCAAGGACGGTTACGGATTTACCGGATCCTGATTCCCCAACCAGGCCGGTGGTCTTACCCTTATCAATGGAGATACTGAGATCATGGAGTACCGGGAAGTACTCATCCTCTCCCTGAAAACCGCCACTCAGATGACTTATTTCCAAAAGCATTTAATTTTTTCTCGGGTCAAAGGTTTCTCTTAAGGCATCACCGATAAAAATAAGCAGAACCAAGGCGCCGACCAGGACTACAAAGGTGCTGATGGAGAGCCACCAGGCATTGATATTGGCCTTACCCTGGGCCAGTAGTTCGCCGAGACTTGGAGTAGGCGGCGGGACCCCGAGGCCCAGAAAATCCAGGCTGGTCAGGGCCAGAATGGCTCCTGACATCCGGAAAGGCAGAAAGGTGATTACTGGGGTCATACTGTTGGGCAGCAAGTGACGGAAGATGGTGGTTGTATTTCCTACCCCGAGGGCTTTGGCGGCCTGGACATAGTCAAGATTACGGCTTTTCAGAAATTCGGCCCGGACATAGTCGGACAGCCCCATCCAGCCGAAAAGGGCAAGAAGAATGAGGAGCAGCAGGATCGAAGGTTTGAAAATAGAAGCAAAGATAATCAGGATATAAAGCTCGGGCATGGCGCTCCATATCTCTATGAAGCGTTGTCCTATCAGGTCGGTTTTTCCTCCGCAATATCCCTGGACCGCACCGGCCAGGATGCCAAGCAGGGTACCGATGGCAGTCAGAACCAGGCCGAAAAGGACTGATATCCGGAAACCGTAGATAAGGCGGGCCAGAACGTCACGTCCCCGGTCATCTGTGCCTAAAAGGTTGTCCCTGGTTGGCGGGGAGGGAAGGGGAACGTTAAGTTCCGGATTGATTGTATCATAACTATAGGGATTTAATGGAAAAATTGCGTAGTTTCCGCCACTGGTTATCTTTTCCCGGACATAAGGGTCAAGATAATCGGCTTCAGTCGCAAAGTCCCCGCCAAAGGTGGTTTCCGAATAACTTTTGATTATCGGAAAATAAAACCGGTCTTCATAGCAGATAATAAGCGGTTTGTCATTGCTTAACAGTTCAGCGCCCAGGCTCAGTATAAAGAAAACGGAAAAAATTTTCAGACTCAGGTAACCGCGCCTGTTTTTTTTGAATTTACGCCAGCGTCGTTTAAGCAATCCTTATCCCTTAATATAAAACCTTTTACATTTAGTAGCGACCTCCGGAATTCCTGACCGGTAAACAGTTACCTTATTCTATATTGTCAAAGGTGATACGCGGGTCCACCACTACGTAACTCAAGTCCGACAGCAGCCTTGAGACCAGGCCTATGATGGTGAAAAAGTAAAGAGTTCCCAGGACCACGGGATAGTCCCTGTTCATAATGGACTCGTAAGCCAGGAGCCCCATGCCGTCCAATGAAAAAATTGTCTCTATCAGAAGACTGCCGGTAAAAAAAGCGGTTATGAATGAGCCGGGGAAACCGGTTATTATCGGGATTATAGCGTTACGGAAAACATGGTGGTAAAGAACATGATTCTGACTCAGACCCTTGGCCCTGGCAGTCAGGACATACTGTTTACGGATCTCTTCAAGAAAGCTGTTCTTGGTTAACATGGTCATGACCGCCAGGCTGCCCACCGCACTGGATATAATGGGGAGGACCATGTGCCACAGGTAATCCAGGACCTTTCCCACCAGGGAAAGCTGTCCCCAGTTGTCTGAGACAATCCCCCGCAGGGGAAAGATATTCCAGAAAGAACCGCCCCCGAAAAGAACAATCAGCACAATGGCCAGTACAAAACCCGGAATTGCGTAACCAACAAGGATGAAGGTACTTGATATGACGTCAAAACGGGAACCGTCTTTTACCGCCTTTTTTATTCCCAGGGGTATACAGACCCCGTAGACAATAATAAAGGTCCAGAGCCCCAGGGACATGGAAACCGGCAGCTTGGAGACCACCAGCCCGGCTACACTTTTGTGGTGATAGTAGGACTGGCCGAAATCGAAAACCAGGTAATTTTTCATCATCTCGACAAAACGGACCACCGGAGGCTTATCAAAACCGTAAAGAGCTTTAAACTCTTCCAGCCGTTCCTTGTCAAGCCCCTCTCTGCCCTGATAAAGGGTGCTGGTTCCCCGGCTGATTTCCCCGACCCGGGAGGTGCCTTCAATCTCGGCAATCATTCTCTCCACCGGTCCTCCGGGAACAAACTGGGTGATTATAAAGGTAATCAGCATGATTCCAAACAGGGTCGGGATCATCAGCAGTATGCGGCGAAAAATGTAAACAGCCATTTTACTGATTATAAATTATGAACTCAACTTTCCGATCTACTTCTCCCACCAGGTCATGAGCAGTTGAAAAGGCTGATAGTAGAGAGGCAGGGTCTCGGGCCTGCCGAATTTATCCCAGTAGGTGATTCGATGTTCACCCAGATACCAGTTGGGTACAACATAGTAGTTATACCATAAAACTCTGTCCAGGGCCCGGCAGGCAGCCTGCAGCTCTTCCTGACTGTCAGCGTAGATTATGCGGTCAACAAGTCTGTCTACTACCGGGTTCTTGATACCGGCCAGGTTACGGGATCCTTTACGGTCAGCCGCCTCAGAACCCCAGTAACCCAGTTGTTCATTGCCTGGAGACTGGGACTGACTGAAGACGTTTACGGTCATATCGAACTCAAAAGTCTGCATTCGCCTGGTATAAAGGGCCGGATCAATAGTCCGGTACTCGGCTTTAATGCCCAGCACTTCCAGGTTGTTTACATAATCTGCCATCACCCTTTCAAAGGAAGAAGAGGCCAGGAGGATATCAAACTCAAACTTACGGCCCTCTTCATTGGCAAGCACGGAGTCGCGTACTGTCCAGCCCGCCTTTTTTAACAGCTCTTTTGCCCTGCGCAGATTTTTGCGGACCTGCATGGGAGATCCGCCTTTTACCGGAGTGGGAGGTCTGGTAAAAACTTCCGGGGGCAATTGATCCCGGAAAGGCTCGAGGTACTTCAGTTCAAGGCCGGCGGGAACTCCCTGGGCTGCCAGTTCGGAATTGCTGAAATAGCTGTTGGTCTGGGTATATTGATCGAAGAACAGTGTCTTGTTGATTTTCTGAAAATTAAAGGCCAGGTTGAGGGCCTTGCGTACCCGGCGGTCCTGAAACAAAGGGTTGCGGAGGTTAAAGACAAAACCCTGCATGCCGGCATTGTTTTTATGAGGAAAGCAGTACTTCTTGATCAAACCCTGATCAAATTTTTTCCCCTTCAGGTCACGTGCCCACTGTTTGGCGATGTTTATAGACATAAAGTCAAATTCGTGGGCCTTGAAGGCCTCTACCGAAACTATCTGATCCCGGAAATACTTGAAGATTATGGTATCGAAGTTGAACATCCCCTGCCGGCAGGCCAGATCTTTACCCCAGTAATCTGGATTCCGGCTGTAGGTGATGGATTTTCCCTCCTTATAATCGCTTACAATGTAAGGCCCTGAACCTAGGGGGGGGTTGAGTCCCCGGGAGCCCCAGCCATTTTTTTTATAATAATCTTCAGAGAAAACCGGCATCTGGCCGGCAATCAGGTGCAGCTCACGATTAGGTCTGGAGAAGTGGAAACGTATTTTATCTTCTTCTAATATCTCTGCCCTCTGGATATCTTTGTAATAAGAAGCATAAAAAGGGTGGGCCTTTTGACTTTTCAGGGTATTCAGAGAAAATTTGACATCTCCGGCAGTGACCTGCTTTCCATTGGAAAATTCAGCCCCGGGTCTAAGGGTGAAGGTGACAGACATCCGGTCGTCAGCCAGCTTTATGTCACCTGCCAGCAATCCATATTCGGCAAATGGCTCATCAAGGCTCTGAAAGCAGAGACTTTCAAAAACAAGAATTTCAATGGCCTCCGGAGCAGAGCCCTTAAGGGTGAAAGGATTCATCTTGTCAAAACTGCCCAGCCCGTGCAGAATAACCTTGCCGCCTTTAACCGCATTAGGGGAAACATAATCAAAACCGGCAAAATCCGGGGGATACTTTAGTTTGCCGTCAATACTTATACCGTGGGCGGCATGGGATGCTTCTACTGACAAAGACTGAAAAATCAGAAAGCCTATACCCAGTAAAATAGTCTTGATAAAGGTCAAACCGGTAAACTTTTTCATGGGTAATCCTGTGCTGCGGCACTGTTTTTTCTTCTGTACAGTTTTACACTGTATGTTTCCTCATCTTCTTGATTTTCTATAATTTTTTCCCCAACTTCGACAAAATCCCCAGAAGGTATTTCCGGGAAAAAAACGTCTCCTTCCTCCTCCCGGTTCAGAGTGGTAAGGATAATGGTATCAGCTATCGGCATTGCCTGCCGGAAGATTTCTCCTCCACCGGCGATAAAGACTTTGTCACTGTCCCGGTACAATTCCAGGGCCTCTTTCATACTACCGACAACAGTTGCCCCCTCTGCCGTATAATCCTTGTTACCGGTAAGAATAACTGTCTTGCGGCCGGGCAAGGCCCTGTCCATTGATTCAAAGGTCTTGCGGCCCATTATAAGGGGATAGCCCATAGTAGTTTCCTTGAAGTGTTTCAGGTCACCGGGAAGATGCCAGGGAATCCGGTTGCCTTTACCTATCACCCTGTTGGCTGCTGCGGCAGCTATTATGATTATTTCCAATTAATTAAGTACCTGCAGAGGCAGTATATTTTTTGACCGTACCACTTGTACGTTTTGGCAGGATATATACAAAACAATCTATTTGACAAGCAATTATCCCATCCCTTATAATTAGTACTAATATAAACATATAAAAAAATCAATATGTTGTTCACAAGGGCATCACCCATTTTATACTAACTTCACATTGGTTTAATTGTGAAATCAGCATGTTGGGTCATTTGAGAGTATCTTCTCAATAAATCGGGGAAATCGCTTTCCCGGAACAGGCGCCGGAATCCAGAAAACTATAATATTAATTATAAACAATAATATCAATAAGGATAAAAACATTTCAGTAGACAAGGGATAACTAATGAATTTAACTGAATTTTTAGTAGATAGAAAAAAAAATAATAAAATAATTTTACTTGACGGTGCTATGGGAACCCAATTGGCGGAAGCAGGTTGCGAAATGGGGGGAGAGAACTGCCTCATGAATCCCGAAACGGTAAAAAGTATCCATAAAAAATATCTGAACTCTGGTTCCGAACTGATTATTACCAATACCTTGACCATGAACCGTATCTATATAGAAACTCATAAGCTGGGGATCGATATCAGGGAAGTTAATCTGGCAGGTGCCACATTAGCCAAGGAGGTTACCGGCCCGGGTCAATATGTACTGGGCGATATGAGTTCAAGCGGCAGGATGCTTGAACCTAATGGTGATTTAACTGAGAATGATGCCTATGACAGCTTTAAGGAACAGGCCTCAATTCTGGCCGAAGGCGGTGTTGATGGTTTCATGATCGAGACGATGTTTGATCTCAAAGAAACCCTCTGTGCGCTCCGGGCCTGTAAGGAGGCCGCCGGCTTACCAGTAATCGCCTCTTTGACCTTTAATACTGCTGAAAAGGGCGGGCGGACTATAATGGGTGATTCGGCAGAAGATTGTGCCGCTGCACTGGAAGAAGGGGGGGCCTCCGTTGCCGGGACTAACTGCGGCAATCTTGACCTGGAAGAGGCAGCCGGGATTGTAGCCTTGATGCGTGGAGCTACTTCCCTTCCAATATTGGCCAAACCCAATGCGGGTAAGCCCCGCCTCGTGGATAAACAGACTGTTTTTGATACTGAGCCGCCGGAATTTGCCGAGGGGATAAAGGGTTGCCTGAAAGCAGGCGCGGACCTGGTAGGAGGCTGCTGCGGCACTTCTCCGGCCCATATCAAGGCTGTAGCCGACTTATTGAACAAGTTTAAATGACCTGTCTTAAAAAATTTTTAAAAGGAGAATATTGAAGAAGTTACCCCCAAAAGAACGTATAAACAAGAAGGCCGCTATTGTCGTGAAGTCGTAATTCTGGCCACCATTGACGGCAAGGCGGAAAAGGTCTATCAGACAGCCTGTCGTAATTCCCAGGGAAAATGGATTGTGCAGGGGAATTAATACCCCGTTTTCAGTAGTAATTTTGTCTGTAAACCAGCTTATATTAAAAAAGAAGAAGGCCCAAAATGGATAAATTAAAAAAATTCCCGTTTAATGATTTGAACCGCTTTGAGAAGGAATTCGGTAAAATGATCCGCGAATTTGCACCCCAACGTTTCTTTGCCATGCAGGAAAGCCCAATTACTCCGGCTGTCGATGTTTATGAGACAGAAAGTGATATTATCATCTATGTTGAAATTGCCGGTTTGTCTGATAATGATATTTCAGTTACGGCCACTTCCACGGAGATAATTGTCAGCGGGGTCCGCCGGCGTCCCAATATACCCGGAATTATCGGTGTCCATCAGCTGGAGGTGGATACCGGCAGGTTCGAAAGAAAGCTGACTCTTTCCTCACCCATAGATTCAGGTAATACCACTTCCGTTTATCAGAAGGGCTGTCTTCTGATAAGGGCCCCTAAAAAAACCTCGAACCGCATAGAAGTTGAAATCAAGGACTAGAATGATATGGCTGAAGAAAAAAAAGATCAGGGGAAAAAAAATATGGACCCGCATGATATGGAAATTCCCCCGGAACTTCCGGTTCTTCCCCTGCAGGGCTTTGTCTTCTTTCCGGGCATGGGCTTTCCCTTGCAGGTCAAAAATGAGTCCGCCAAAAAATTAATCGATGACATCCTCCTGGGCGACCGGCTACTGGCCCTGGTCACCCATAGACCCATGGAAGAAAAGCCCCCGGAGATAAAAGCGGAACACCTTTATTCTATGGGGGTAATGGGCTACATTCATAAGCTGGTAAAAAACGAGGACCATAGTTACCAGATCCTGACCACAGGGATCAGGACTGTCAAGATAGAAGAATACAACCAGACCCGGCCATATTTCAAGGCGGCTGTCAGCGGAGTGGTTAGAAGCCGCGAGAGCGGAAAGGACATAGAGGCCCATATCCTTTCCCTGCGCACCCAGTTCAAGAAACTGGCCGAGCTCACCAGGATGCCCCAGGAAATCAGCATGACCCTGGACTCGCTTTCTGATCCGTTCTACGTTTCCTATTTTGTCGCCTCCATGCTGAATCTTTCCGTTGAAAAGGAACAGGGGCTGCTCGAGACCTTAGACCTCCGGGAATTGGTGAAAAAAGTGGGTGGTTCTTTAAATGAAAGCCTGGAAACCGCGGAGATGAGCGAGCAGATCCAGAAATCCGCCAAGGAGGACATGAGTAAAAAACAGCGGGAGTTCTATCTGCGCCAGCAGCTCGAGGCAATCCGCAAGGAACTGGGCGAGGATGAAGGTAATCCTGAGATAGCTGAACTGAGGAAAAAACTGGCAGAAACCGATCTAACCGAAGAGGCAGAGAGGACGGCAGAAAAAGAGTTAAAACGCCTGGAACGTATCCAGCCATCTTCACCTGAATATACAGTCTGTCGCAATTACCTGGACTGGATTCTGGAACTGCCCTGGAAAAACTCAACTAAAGATATGCTGGACCTGAAAAAGGCCCAGGAAGACCTGGACCGTGATCATTACGGCCTGGAACGTATAAAGA
>JAWOFO010000021.1:0-6706 GCA_046497465.1 Desulfobia sp. | reverse complement strand
TAAGTCCCTGGCCTTTTTTTTGGACGGCAGGGGAGGAGCCGAGGGAAGGGATGACAACTTTTTTGTTATGTTGAACTGTGGTGAATCTCCAAAGACTTTTCATTTTCCTTTTCCCGGCCGTAATCGTAACTGGTACTATCTGATTGACACTGGCAAATCTTCTCCCCGGGATTTCCTGGAAGAGGATAAGGCCGGTCTCGTACATTCAGGTAGTAAAAAAGTTGATTATATGTCTGCTGCGGTACTGATAGCCAAAAAAAGTAAGCGGTGACATTCTCTTGAGGAATAATTAATGTCTGTTGATCCATACAAAAGCAAAGGCTATCATTTTTTAGGGGTCTATCTTCCGTTGACTGTAATTGCCGCCATCCTGGTGGTCCTTCTGTTTGTTGCCCTGAAGATGCCGGACAGGATGATTTATACCTGTCTTCCTCCGGTGTTTATCCTGTTGATTCTTTTAGCTGGTCTGATAATCCACGGTTATTTCAGAAAAAAATACAGGGATAACCTGGCTCTTAGTGAAAGCAGGGATAATCTTTTAAGTATCCTTGATTCTATAGGTGATGGAGTCATGGTTACTGATGATCAGGGTCTCATAACCAGGATGAATCCCGCAGCAGAACAGCTTACCGGCTGGAGCCAGGCTGAGGCGTCAGGAAGAAAACTGTTAGAGGTTTTCCGGATTTTTAATACTCTAACCCGGAGAGAGGCTGAAGATCCTGTCCATGAGGTGTTGAAAAACGGTTTTACCGCGGAACTGGCCGGCAATATCACTTTGGTGGCTAAAGATGACACCGAATACCAGGTAGCTGATACTGGAGCCCCCACACGTAATGACAGGGGGGAAATAACCGGAGTAGTGCTGGTCTTCCGGGATGTCACCGAAAAGTATGAACGGGAAAGGACCCTGAAGGAAAACGAGGAGCGTTTTCGCAGCCTCTTCATTAACATGGGGAGCGGGGCCATGATTGTTGAAACCAGGAATGAGGGTCAGGACTTTGTTTTTCTTGATTTTAACAGTGCCGCCGAAAAAATCGAAGGGCTAGCCAGGGAAAAAGTGCTGGGCCACAGTGTGCTGGAAATTTTTCCCGGAATCAAGGAAACTGGCATCTTTAAGGTCATGAAGCGGGTTTGGCAGACAGGTGAACCGGAACATATGCCCCCTGTTTTTTATGAGGATGAGCAGATAAGCGGCTGGCGGGAGAACTATATTTACCGTCTGGGTAACGGGGAAGTAGTGGCGATGTACGAGGATGTAAGTGAGCGCAAGGCCCTGGAGGAGGAACTGCGGGAGTCCAAGGATTTCCTGGAGAAGGTCCTGGAGTCCCTGTCCCATCCTTTTTATGTCGTTGACCCCCTGGATTATACTATCAAGCTGGCCAACCGGGCTGCCCGTTTTGGTGATTACCAGGAGGGAGCAACCTGTTACCAGGTTTGCTATAACCGTTCAGAACCATGTACCGGCGAGGATCACCCCTGCCCCCTGCGAGAGGTTATGAAGACCGGCCAGCCAACTGTGGGTGAGCATGTCCATTACAATGAAGAGGGTGAAAGGTATTATGTTGAGACCCACGCCTATCCTGTTTTTGACCGAGAGGGCAGCATCAGCCGGGTAATCATCTATGCCCTGGATATTACTGAACGTAAAGAGGCTGAGACGGAATGCCAGCGACTGGTTACGACCATAAAACAAGTGGCGGATTCCATTGTTATTACTGATCATGAGGGAACAATCCTTTATGTTAATCCCAGTTTTGAGAGGATTACCGGTTACAGCAGGTTAGAGGCAATTGGTGAAAATTTTATCATGTTAAAGAACGGTGTTCAAGATGAGCCCTTTTATGAGAAAATGTGGGAAACCCTTCATAGAGGAGAGACCTGGCGAGGCCACTTGACCAACAGGAAGAAAAACGGTGAACTGTATGAGGAAGAGGCCACTATTACCCCGGTGCTTGATGAAAATGGAGAGATAAAGAATTTCGTGGCGGTTAAGCGTGATATAACCGAAAAACTTGAACTTGAACGGCAGCTCAGGCAGACCCAGAAGATGGAGGCTATCGGTACTCTGGCCGGGGGTATTGCCCATGATTTTAACAATATTCTGGCGGCTATTCTGGGTTTCAGCGAGTTGGCTAAGGATGAGCTGGCTGCAGATGACAAGGCCCGAAAAGATCTCGACAAAGTCCTTGAGGCCGGTAACCGGGCCAAGGAATTGGTCAAGCAGATCCTTACCTTCAGCCGGAGTACCGAGAAAGATCTTAAACCCCTCAAGGTCCAGTATATCCTGAAAGAGGCCCTGAAGATGTTAAGATCCACCATTCCTTCAAGCATTGAAATCAAAGAGAATATCGATACAGGATGTGAATCGGTTTTGGCTGATCCTACCCAGATATACCAGGTAATTATGAATCTCTGCACCAATGCCTATCAGGCCATGCATGGTAGGGGAGGCATTCTGGGGGTGACCTTGTCCCAGAGTGAGCTTGATGAAAACAATCTTTCCAGCAAGTGGGATCTGGAGCCTGGAGTATATATAATTCTGGAAGTCAGTGATACTGGTCCCGGTATTCCCGAACACCTCATGGAAAGAATTTTTGAACCTTATTTTACCACCAAGAAGAAAGAAGAAGGAACCGGCATGGGGCTTTCGGTGGTGCACGGCATAGTCAAGGGCCATGGCGGTCATGTCAGTGTTTATAGCGAGCTTGGTCAAGGGGCCACTTTCCGGGTTTACCTTCCCAGATATGGATACGAGGCCCCTGCTTCAGAGCAAAAAAAATCTGAGGGTTCCCTCCCCGGAGGTAAGGAGAGGATCCTGGTGGTAGACGATGAAGAGTTCGTGGTTAGAGTTGAAAAAAGGATGCTGGAAAACTTGGGTTATGAAGTGACCGCCCTGACCAGCAGCAAGGAAGCTTTGGAAATTTTTCGTAAAGATCCTGAATACTTTGACTTGGTTATAACCGATATGGCCATGCCCGAGTTGGCCGGAGCTCAATTGAGCAAAAATTTATTGGAAGTCAGGTCAGATATTCCTATTATTCTCTGCACAGGTTACAGTGAATTGATAAACCAGGAAAAAGCAAAGAAACTGGGTATCAGGGAATATCTTATGAAGCCTGTCGGTAAAAAGGAAATGGCTGTAACTGTCCGTCAGCTTCTTGATGAGAAGTAATTTTTGACATATTGAGGATGAATTTTTTTATAATTCAATTAATACTACAGTGACATTTTGGTTCTCTCTCTCGTCATTCCCCGGCTTGACCGGGGAATCCAGTTTCTTTTTCCGGATTCCCGTTTTCGCGGGAATGACGGAAATAGAAAGGAAGTGTCGCTGTAGTAGTAAATAAAACGTTAAAAGGAAGCAGATTATGGCACTGAAAGTTGATAAAGAGTCAGTAGAGGCTGTAATTATAACTGAAAAATTAAAGATATTGGGTTGTGTGTATATGTTTGCAGATGAAAGGGTCACTGATTTTATGGAGTCTTCAGTTAACCAGTATCTGGCAGTAACTGATAGTGTAATCTATAACCTGGATTCGGAAAAGTGTGTTGACAGGGTTGCTTATCTATGTGTAAAAAAAGAGCATATTACGGCAATATACCCGGTTAAACATATCAAACCTTGATAGAGTCCAGCACTTGCCTGCGAAATAATTGATATAGTAAATTATGAGTATTGTTCTACATGTCTGCTGCGGCCCTTGTACCGCCTATCCTTTAAAAAAGCTGCGGCAGGAAGGCATAGAACCTTGGGGATTTTTTTTTAATCCCAATGTTCATCCCTTTCGGGAATTCAAACGGCGTCTCCAGGCGTTGGAAGAATTCAGCCAATTGACTGATTTTCAGGTCAAAATAGTGAGAGATTACGGTATGCGGGAATATTTACGGCAGGTTGTCCATCAGGAAGAGAAAAGGTGTTTGCTGTGCTATGAAATGCGCCTCAGTCGGACTGTGGAATACGCAGTAGAGCAGAGGGCAGAGGCATTTAGTTCAACCCTGCTTTACAGCAGATACCAGAATCATAAACTGCTTAGAGATGTGGCTGATGATCTGGCGGCCAGATATAAGGTTCCTTTTTATTATGAAGATTTTCGGGAGGGCTGGCAGGAGGGGATAGATATGTCCCTGGAGATGGGGCTGTACCGCCAGCCGTACTGTGGTTGTATTTATAGTGAGCAGGAACGTTATGATAAAAAGTTTCGCAAAAAGAAACGCCAGATTATGAAGTAAAATATTTTTCTTTCTACATCCCGGGGCTGAGTGAGTCAAAGATAGAGGAATCAGGCAGGCCGATCCGCGGTATCCAGTCCAGCCAGTTACCCCGTGGTGGATTGCCGGCTTTTAAAGCTGCCAGGACCTTTTCAGCTTCAGGTGCTGCCTCGGAGTCCTGGTAGTGAGTTGCTAAATATTCCAGCCGGGACTCCGCCTGTTCATATTTACTGGTCTTAATATAGTAATTCGCTACATAAAGCTCATGGCGGGCCAGAAAATTTCTGGCCTTTTTTATCTGTTTCCTGGCTTCAGTGATATAAGGGGAGTCTGGATATCTGTTAACCAGATTTTTAAAAGCATCCTCGGCCATTTCTGCTGCTCTTGGGTCGCGGTCGACAGTATCCATCTGCCGGGCATAAGACATACCGATCTGGAATAATACATAGGGCATGGCTTTATGGCTGGGATGATCCTGGGCAAATTCCTGATAGGTCGAGATGGCCTGGCCATAATGGCCTTCGTAATAGTGGCAGTCAGCTTCTCTCAGTTTGGCTTTCAGACCGTATTTACTGAACGGAAAGCGGTTCCGGATTTTCTTGAAAAGCTGCAGGGCAGTTAGGTATCTGCCATGGTTATAGGCTTTCATGGCTCTGTTTGAGAGAGTATCCGCTGAAGGCTGTTCCGGGATTTTTTTACCGGTGACAGCACATCCGGACATGGTGAATAAGACAACTATAGAGAATAAAGCAGCTGCTATTAACAGAGATCCGGGTCCTGATTTTTTTGCTGCAGTAACAAGGCGGGGCATTATTATCACTTTTCCAGGCCAGCCAGATAACGTTGAGCCGCAAGACAGGCGACCGCCCCTTCACCTGCTGCATTTACAATCTGCCGGATTTCCTTGTCTCGAATATCTCCGGCTGCCATAACCCCGGGGACAGAGGCGCACATTTCCTGATCAGTTTTAATAAATCCGCTTTGGTTAGCCAGTATATTCAATGGCAGGATTTCCTTATTAGGTTTGATACCTATAAGAATAAAAACACCTTTTACCGGCAGGGTGGATTCCTCTCCTTTCTTGTTTTGAAGCCCGATACCGTCAACCTCTTTATTGCCTGTTATTTCAGTTACCACTGAATCCCAGATAAATTCTATCTTCTGATTGGCAAAGGCCTTTTCCTGGAGGATCTTGTCCGCTTTTAATTTATTACGGCGGTGGACAATGGTTACTTTGGATGCAAATCTGCTGAGATGGTCAGCTTCCTGAACAGCGGTGTTGCCTCCGCCTATCACAGCTATTTCCTGGTTCTTGAAAAAAGGACCGTCACAGGTAGCACAGTAAGAGACCCCCTTGCCGGTCAACTTTTTTTCACCGGGGACCCCAAGGTCCTTAGGCCGGGCACCGGTGGTGATGATAATGCTATTGCAGGTTAATTCCCGGCCATTTTCCAGATTCACCTTTTTAATTTTATCTCCAAGGTCCAGGGAGGCAACTGTCTGCATTTTTTGGGGCAGTTTAAACCTTTCTGCCTGTGAGACCATTTTTTCAGCCAGATCAAAGCCGCTTATGCCCTCGGGAAAACCGGGGTAGTTGTCAATCCAGTAGGAGTTCATCAACTGCCCGCCTGAAGCCCCTTTTTCCAGGAGAAGGGCATTTAGCCCGGAGCGGGCGGCATAAATGCCGGCAGTTAAACCTGCCGGTCCTCCGCCTATGATGATCAGCTGAGAGTCAGGCATCAGCTCTATTTTTTTATCATGGCGGTAAGCTGGTCCTTACCAACGGCGCCGGTAATCTGGTCTGCTATCTCTCCGTCTTTGAAAAAAATCAGGGTTGGTATGGCCCTGATCCCGAATTTTCCAGGAGTTTCAGGATTATTGTCTACGTTCATCTTGGCAAATTTGATTTTATCCTCGTACTCTTTTGACATTTCCTGAATAACAGGTGCAATAGCTTTACAGGGGCCGCACCAGGGGGCCCAGAAATCGACCAGGGTAGGGAGATCAGCCTTAAGTACCTCTGATTCAAAATCCGCATCTGATATTTCGACAACTTTATCTTCAGCCATACTAATGTCTCCTTATTTAAAAATTAAAGATTCGGTATTTAACCTTAACAGTATCAACCCGGAAAGTTGAGTGGCAGTTATTACAGGTAACATAATAACTGCAGTTAATTTTCCTGACAAGGAATTTTGTAACTAATTAATTACCCGTAGATGGTGTTAAAAGTATCTTAATTTAGACTGATTCCAGTTTTATCCTTAAAGATTTAAGGGATGGTAAATTCGGCCCTTGAATGCAGGGTCGATATCAATTCTGCATATTAAATTTGAAAAAAACAATTTATCTTATTAAGGTAGAATAGTTTCTTAAACCATAAACCAAGCTGTTGATTATGAGTAAAACTGTTCATTTTCTACCCGATAACATAAAGATAGAGATCCAGGATAAAGAGAATATTCTCTCTGCTGCCGCCAGGGCAGGTGTCTATATA